>CAZBAM010000001.1:0-260015 GCA_964490215.1 Microcaldota archaeon
ACCGGGGTATCTAATCCCGTTCGCTCCCCCAGCTTTCGTCCCTCACCGTCGGACACGTTTTGGATCGGCGCCTTAGCTCGCATTCCATCGCCATACATCGGCGCTGTCATGCGATTCGCCACTGGTAGTCCTTCCGGGCTCAACGGATTTTACCCCTACCCCGGAAGTACTCCGACCCTCCCCCGTTCCCAAGACCGACAGTATCCACTGCACGCGTTAGGGTTGAGCCCCAACATTTCACAGTGAACTTAACGGTCCGGCTACGGACGCTTTAGGCCCAATATTCGTGGGTACCACTCGAGGCGCTGGTGTTACCGCGGCGGCTGCCACCAGTCATAGGCCACTCCCTAACGACTGTTAGACACCGTTAAGGGTGTGTTTGCCCACACCCTTATTCTCCAAGCTGTTTACACTTGGCAAAAGACGGAAACTAAGTTTCCGCCACTCAGACTTCCCCTGTCACGCTTTCGCGCATTGCAGAGGTTTCGCGCCTGCTGCATCCCGTAGGACTAGGGTCCTTGTCTCAGTACCCTTCTGGGGGCCACCACTCCCATGGCCCCTACAGATTATCGGCTTGGTGGGCCATTACCCCACCAACTACCATAATCCGCCGCAGTCTCATCCTAAGGCGGACTGGCTCCAATTCACCAGCCGTTTAAACGCCCAAGCCTTCCAGCATAGGGCGCCCATCGCGGGTTAACCTCAGTTTCCCGAGGATATCCACGTCCTTAGGGCAGATTGACCACGTGTTACTCAGCCGTACGCCGCCCACCCAAGTAAGTGAGCTGACTTGCATGGCTTAATCGAAGTCTGATAGCAGTACCCTCCAGCAGGATCAACTGGAGTTGATCTGCTGAAACGAATACGAAGTACATATTCCTCATCGGAATTGACACTTGCATGGATTTGTCTCTTGAAGCGTGAGTCAAATCTATCAGCAATAGATTTCCACAGATGTCCCGCACACGCGAGACGACGCCGCCTCTGGGTTCGCAAAAACCTCAATGACGCAATTTAAATGTTGCGCAAAAGCGGCAGCACATATATGCGATACAGGGATTTATAAAGCTTACGGCGAAAAACGCGACAAAAACGCGCGGCCGCAGCCGAAACATAAGCCAAGATATAAATAAAACGGTCGGGAAACGCCCTCATGGACGAGGGCATAGTGCTTGACAGGAAGAGCTTTGAGGCGCTGGCGGTGGAGACGCGCGTGAGGATACTCAAGTCGCTCCGCCAGCGCAGGAAGACGCTTTCCGAGCTCGCCGGGGAGATTGGGATGTCGGTTTCCGGCGTGAAGGAGCACCTGCAGGTCCTGGAGCGGGCCGAACTCGTCCGGAAGACGGACGACGGCCACAAATGGAAGTACTACGACCTGACGAAGAAGGGTGGCGACGTCGTCGCGCCGAAGGAACTGAAGGTGTGGATACTTCTTTCCATCTCAACGGTTGCGCTTTTGATGTCTGTCATGTCGCTGTTCTACGTGATGCAGCCGGACGGCTCTATGGGCGGGGCGCAGGCCAATGCGGCGCCGCAATACAGCGACGGTGCGAAAAAGGCTGAGTGGGACTCCGTTACAGCCATGCCCGCATCAGCTGGAGCGCGCAACTGCACTGGCGATACGCCCGGCGAACCCGGCAATTGCAGCGAAAAGCCGTTGTCCACCCTGGCGGTTGCCGCTTCCGCCCCGGAGGACGAGCATGCGTCACCGGAACCTGACCTTCGCATGCCCCTGGCCGTGGCTGTCATAAGCGCACTGGCGCTGGTGGCTTGCCTCGTCGTGCTCTGGCGCAATCGCAATCTGGCGCACGCATGACCACGGACGCCGGCGCCACGGCTCACGGCTCGTTGTGAATATGTTTAAATCCTGTTCCGGTCCGTTTCCTGGCATGCTTGATGGTATGTTGCAGGGCAGGATAATCGCACCTGAGCTGCAGGGCATAACTGCCTGGTTCAACAGCAAGCCGCTCACCATCGCGGGCCTCAGGGGCAGGGTCGTGCTGCTGGACTTCTGGGCCTACACCTGCGTAAACTGCATCAGGACGCTCCCGGCGCTCAAAAGGCTCCACGACGAATACTCTGGCAGGGGGCTGGTGGTGATAGGCGTGCATTCACCTGAATTCGCGTTTGAGAGGGAGGCTGCGAACGTAAAGGAGGCGGTGCGGGACGCCGGCATAAGATATCCGGTCGCCCTGGACGCCGATATGCGCACGTGGAACGCATACGACAACCGCTACTGGCCGGCCCAGTACCTGATAGACAAGGACGGGTACATAGCCTACGTCAATTTCGGCGAGGGCAGCCATTCCGAGACCGAGGAGGCCGTATGCAGGCAGCTCGGCATTAAGAAGGGCATTGGGAAGAAAATCGCGAAGGAGAAGCAGCCGGCCTACCTGTTTGACCAGAGCCCTGAGACGTATGCCGGTTTCTCCAGGAACCCTGGCCTCGGCTCAGGGCTGGCGTGCGACGCCAAGGGCTGCAGCACGTACATAGACCCGGACGAACACGCGATGAACACGATTTATCCGCACGGCCGCTGGGTGCAGGAAAGTGGATTTCTCGAGCTGCAGGAAGCGCCGGGCAGGCTCGCATACAGGTTCAACGCCCGCGAGGCGAACATGGTCCTGGCTCCGGTGAAGGGCAGCGTGGAGGCCTGGGTTTTCATAGACGGGAAGAGGACTGCAGCGCTGGAAATAGACCGGCCGAAGCTCTACAACGTCTTCACGGACAAAAACGGGAAATACGGCGAACGGGAACTGGCGGTCGTCTTCCAGGGCCCGGTGCGCGTTTATGCCTACACATTCGGCTGACCTACCCCTTCTGCTGAGCGCGGGCGATGCCAGCCAGCCGTTGTATTATTGTAATCAGCGAAAGCGCCGACGCGAGAATGACTGCATAGACGAACCAGTCCATGCCAATAAGCATGCCGGCCGCCAGGCCGATGATGACCAGCCCCAGCCTCTCGCTCCTCTCGCATACGCCTCCGAGCGCCAGCGCCCTTTCCCTCGCTATCACGCCCTTGTGGTCGGCGTATGCACGGATGAACGACGGCATGCACGTCCCGAGGAACACGAGCGCCGCGAGCCAGATTTTCGGGTCTATGACGACCACTGGGAGGGGGTAGAACATGAACGAGAAGAGGAAAACAGCCTCCACGAAACGGTCAGCGACGCCGTCAAGGAAGCCGCCCAGCGCGCTCGTTTCACTGC
This sequence comes from Microcaldota archaeon, assembly GCA_964490215.1. Classification (GTDB taxonomy): domain Archaea; phylum Micrarchaeota; class Micrarchaeia; order Anstonellales; family Bilamarchaeaceae; genus Bilamarchaeum. The sequence continues at coordinate 3,210 of CAZBAM010000001.1, forward strand.
GCGCGCGGGCGACCGCGCCGTCAACCAGGTCAAGCAATGCAGCGACTGCGAAAAGGGCGAGGCCAAGGACGAGGTCCTGGCGCGCTGCAACCACGACGCCTGCGGCAAGCGCAGCGACGACGGACAGCATCGTCCACTGGTTGGGCGTGAGAGGTATCACTGCTAGAGCTGAACCTATGCTTGACTGGATTTTCCCCGGAGCTTCAGCCTGCTTTAGCATCGCTTTTCTCATGCGCAGTAGAATATATTATGGTTCGCCTGTAATTTGAAGACGAAGAAGAAAGGGACATAATGCATCTATTCTATCGGTAAATGCAGGTGTAACTATACTGGAGATGTGTGAATAGGTAGGTTTTTAAGTATGTTAGTACACAATATATTTACCATTGATTAAGGTGTAGCTATGAATGTTGCCACTCGACAGAATCCAAAAAGAGAGAGAACCGAAGACCCGAATCTTGCAGTATTGGTTAGGCGCCATGTTCCAATTGAGGAAGCGCTGGGACGAGCCTATAAAGTAGGAGCTGACATGCTTACGAACAAGCAGCCCAACATCAGTTCTAACAAGCAGCTTGACCGCTTAATGATCGAATCGAGCCACACAGGTCTTCCTTGGCCAACGAGAGAATATCTTATACCATACCCAAAACAAAAATCCACCACCAATTCCCAGTAAAGGAGGGGCATCTGGACAACGTTTCCTGGTCGCACTAGGCATGCGCCAGTATTAAAAATTCCATCCTCCACAAGAAATATATCGTTATTGACGCCAGTGTCAATAAAAAACACGGATAACGTACTCGTTTTCAGATACGTTAGGAAAGTGAGCCAATGGAATTCAGGGACCTGAAAATAAGCGAAAAGACACTGACTGCGCTCGCAAAGCTCGGATATACCGTGCCTACCGAAGTGCAGGAGAAGACCATACCCGAGATAATCGCGGGGCACAACCTGCTCGTACGGAGCCAGACCGGCACAGGCAAGACCGCAGCCTTCGGCATAGGCCTCATAGAGAGGGTGGTTTCCGGCACATCGCACAGGGTGCTCATACTAACGCCCACGCGCGAGCTGGCCGCGCAGGTGTGCAAGGAGATACGCGCCATAGGCCAGGACCACGGCCTGAGGGTGCATGTCGCATACGGCGGCCAGAGCATAAACGTGCAGGCGGAAGCGCTCCGCCACGGCGTTGACATACTGGTGGCCACGCCCGGCAGGCTGCTTGACCTGAGCAGGCGCGGCGTGGTCCGCATAGGCGATTTTGACGCCGCTGTCCTGGACGAGGCAGACCAGATGCTGGACATGGGCTTCAGGGACGAGGTCCTGGGCATAGTGGACCAGCTGCCCAAGGAGAGGCTCACCCTCCTCGTATCAGCGACGCTGGACGAGAGCATACTTTCAATCGCGGCGACCTACGTGCCGCACGCGAAGACCATAGAGGTAGGCGAGATTGAAGTGGTTTCCACGATAACCGAGGAGCACGTTGAGACCACCGCGAGGGAGAAGTTCTCCAGGCTTCTTGACGCCCTCCGTTCGCACCAGGGCGTGAAGACCCTGATATTCAGGGAGACAAAGCTTGGGGCCGAGCGGCTCCAGTTCAGGCTCCGCGACCGCGGCGTGCGTGCCGGCCTTCTCCAGGGCGACATGAGCCAGGCCAGCCGCACCGCGACGCTGGCGGATTTCCGCGAGGGCCGCATCAGCGTGCTCGTGGCGACCAACGTGGCAGCCAGGGGCCTGCAGATAGACGACCTCGGCCTCATCGTCAATTACGACCGGGCGCAGAGCGAGGAGATGCACCTGCACCGCGTGGGCCGCACCGGAAGGATGGGCGCGGAAGGCAAGGCGATAAACTTCGTCCAGAGGAAGGAGACGCTGGACGAGCGCATGAGCCACGACCACCCGGACTTCGCATGGATGAAGGGCGGATTGGACGCTTACAGGAGCGGGGAGGGCCGCGAGCAAAGGCCGTTCCGCCGCGGGCCGCCGCATGGGCGGCCTGGCTCGGGCGGCTTCGGGAGGCCGGGGCGCGGAAGCGGCTATGGCGCGCCTCACGGAAGGCCGCGGTTCGAAGGCGGGGAGCGTGGCGGATACGGGGCTCCGCACGGCAGGCCGCACGAGGGCCACGGAAGGCCGCATGAAGGGCATGGAGCGCCAGGATATGGCCACCAGCAGGGCGCGCCTCAGCACGTCCAGGGGGAAGGCGCACACCATCCGAGCGAACCGCACCACGGGCACGAATCGCACGGGGGCCATGGCCCGCACCAAGGTCAGCGCCCGCACCACAGGCCGCAGCACAGGGACTGACCACGCGCATCCTAGCAGTTCATTGTGTCAAAAGACCTATTTTTAAGCATATTTCCGCATATAGCCCCTTGTCAGAGAGGGGCTTATGGACGAAGATGGAAAAAACCAGGCGGACAATCAGTTGAGCATTGATGAATTGCGGATTGTTGCAGAGCATGGTCCCAGTGGGCGGGACAGGGAAGCCGCCTACATGGAGCTAATCAGACGGTATGCCGAAAAGGGGGACTATGCTTCCCTTTGCAGCCTGGGAAGCAGGAAGGATTTGCCGGAAGCCGTGAATAAGGCAGCCGACAGTGCCATAGAACCGGCAGCAATGAAGGCAATAGAATTATGCGCCGAAACGCCTGATGAGAATAGTGCCCTCATATCGCTGATAGAATACCGATTCGCATCCCTGACAACCGCGAAAAAAATCGCAGCCGAAAGGATAGTGGAATTACGCCTCCGGAGCAGCCAGTGGGATACGCTCTACATCCTGGCTGACAACGGACAGGTCCAGGAGGTCAGGGATCACGCGGCCAGGCGGCTGGTCAAGCACTTTGTGGAAACCTCCAGGTATGACTCGCTTCTCCACTACGCGCAAAGCGGGCCTGCGGCCCTGCAAAATGCCGCCAAGGCCGAGCTGCGTGCTGGCAGCCAGGTGCAACCGCTTGCCCAGGATGGCACGCTGTCAACAGGCACTGTAAGGTCTCCGGCAAGCGTGAAAAATAGGCATGACGGGGAGCCGAGAAAGGCACGCGCGTAATCTCCCGAAGCGCGCCTACTTTATCTTGAGAATCGCTTTCAGCTTTTCCACGTCGAAGCCGGTCACTATCTTGCCGTCTATGTCTATGACAGGTATGCCTGCCTGGCCGCTCTTCTTCATGGCCTCTTCGCCGTAATTTCCCTGCTCAACGTCCCGCACTTCAAATTCAATCTTGTTCTGCTTCAGGAAGTCAATCGCCCTGTGGCACCACGGGCACCATTCGGCAGAATAGACGATTACCTTCTTTGCCATGACAGAATAAGCCAGCTAATGATTAAAATAGCATCATCCAAGGTGAAAATGTACGGTAAAAGACCGTAATGGACCGTAACGGGGATGAAATGTCCGATTAATGTCCCTTTTATCATGAAAATTTATCAAGCGTGCTTTTTTTCACAGGAATTCTATTAATTTACTGTATTTTGCACAATAAATCCTTGAAAAGATATAAATACATCCTGCACCCATAATATCAAGCGAGACGAAGGGAGTGAAGGGAGGTGATCCGGTGAGCATGGTTCGCCGTATCAGGGGTGTGATGGGAGAATTGGGGCGGGGCGTGAAGAAGGAGGCCGCCGGCAATATCAATGTTGAAGTGCTGTCGGTCGGCCCGTTGTTCCGCGAGCTTGACCTGAGGCATCTCCAGCCCTATCTCGAGAAGCCGCTGTTTTTCAGGCACGTCCCGGTCTGAACTGCTGGGGGGGGCGGAAATGCCGCCTCCCGTCTCTTTTAGCAGGGGAATGTCCGGTTCTTTTAATCCCTTTCAGGCATGTTTTTCCCATGGTTTACAGGAGTTTCCTTGCACCCATAGACGCCTACACGGACCTGCCGTTCAGGCTTCTCTGTGGGAACTACGGGGCTGATGCCGCATGCGTGCCTCTGGTGAATACTGCGGCAATAGCAAGGGATCCCAGGAAGCTGTCGCTTGTAGACGCCCACCCTGACGAGCGTAACGCAGGCGTCCAGCTCGTGGGAAACAAACCTGAGGACGTCGGCAAGGCTGCGAGGGCCATAACCGACGCCATGCCATTCGTATCCTGGCTCAACCTCAACTGCGGCTGCCCGATGGTGCGGACAGTGGAATGCGGCGGCGGAAGCGCGCTCATGAAGCGCCCGGCACTGGCTGTGAAGCTCTTGTCTGCGATGAAAAAGCACTCCGCCGTGCCAGTGAGCGTGAAGCTCCGCATAAAAGACTGCGCGGCGAAGACCGCGGAGTTGTGCAGGCGGCTTGAGCGCGCTGGCGCTGACTTCATAATCCTCCACGCCCGGACGCCGGGCCAGGGATATTCAGGAAAAGCTGACTGGGGAGTTGTCCGCTCGGTGCACCGGCACCTGTCGGTCCCCCTCGTAGGCAACGGCGACATAAGGACCGCGGCTGAAGGCCGCGAACTCGTCAAAAACGGCTATTGCGACTCGTTCATGGTGGGGCGCAGCGCGATGGCGAACCCCATGCTGTTCGGGGACCGGACGCCGGAAGGCCCCGCCGGACGGTTCGGGCTCCTTGAAGAATACCTGTCGCTCCACCGCAGATACAGGGGGGAGCCGGCACTCCAGGACGTCAAGCTGAAGGCGTTCAGCCTGCTTAAAGGCGTTCCTGACGCAGCCGCGTTACGGGACTCCATAGCCAGGGCTGCCTCTGTGGAAGTGATATGCGCGTTTGGGAAAGCTTAGGAAAACGTAAGGAGAAAAGTGAGGAAAGAAACAAAACAAAGAATTTAATGCGATTCAGGAATCACTGAAGATTCTAGAATCTCGATTTCGGTTTGTAGCAGTTCCTGCAGTAAACCGGCCTTCCTTCGGTCGGTTTAAAGGGGACCTGACACGGCTGACCACATTTGCTGCATACAGCATCAAACATCGGCCTGTCGCCACCTTCATATGCCATTCAATTTCACCTATTTTTTCACCCGCTCTCACGGGCTTCATTTGATAGCTCTGTTCATAGAACAAGTCTACCTGGTATATTTACCGCATCAGGACTATATAAACCTATGCTTTTTTGCCGTGCCGCCTTTTCCTGCCATAGGATGCCAGCACCATCCTGACGAACCGGGCAGTCGTCCGGATATGGGAAACCGGCATCTTCTGGTCCGGGCGTTCCATGTGGCCGTAGATGACCGGGCCTATGGAGAATGACGGAGCCATCTTGCCGTAGACGAACGCCTCGTCATACCTGGACAGGTCCCTCAGGACCACGTGCGGGTCCCTGAAGCGGCGGACGAACCGGTTGGCGAGCCGGGCGGTTTTCCTGCGGACATAACCTTCCACGAAGCAGTGCGTCCGGTCCTCCACGTCAAACAGCTTGGAATACTCCTTCCGCCAGTCCAGCCTGCCTTCAGGGTGTATGATTGCCGGGAAGGTGGCGTCCAGGACAATGCACAGGTCAGGGGTTATCTTGCGCCTGCGCATCTCCTTGACGACTTCCCGCGCGCTTCTGCAGAACCTGCGCGAGTTGTTCCGCTCAATTTCCTCGGATGCCGTGAAGACGTGGATGACGCGCACGCCTTCCTGCGGCCTGGAAGCCAGAAGGAGGTTGATATAGCAGCCGACCGCATTGTCCAGCACGCCCTCAACGATGTGCTTCCTGCCCCGGATGTAGCTCCTGAAGGACATCTTGCGGACGCGCGGGTCCACGTCCATGTGCGACGAGATGAGGATCGTCTTCCTGCCTGAGCCGTGCTCCACCCACAGGTTGCCGTAGCAGTCTATCGCTATGGCGCAGCTCCGTTTTCTCAGCTCGCTGATGAGGATGTCGTACCTGGGGCCGACTCTCGTATCGCCGCTGAATCTGCGGGTCGCGATGCGCCTCAGGTCTGTAATCATGGGGTTGTAATGCCATGTCAAGCGATAAAAAGGTTGTTTTCACGGGTTTTGCAAGGCGGGCGAGCGAGTGGTGGTAGAAAGTAAGTCCGCATGTTTATAAATACTTTGGTGCATATGTAAAACAGGTGAAAATGATGCAATCGCTACAGATTAGAAAGAGACCAGAATCGCCTATGCGCCACCAGGGAGCCGGAGCATTCGGAATAACGCGGGCATCTCTGATAATGAATGCATTCGTGGGAGCCGGGTTTGACAGGGTTGCGCTTACCGGGCAGGTAATTAGAGCTGTGGGTTTGTCCCCAGTCTCATTCGAAGATATTGCTGACAGGACCGGAACGCTGGTCAGGAATCTGGATCTGTCCAGGCGCAAGATAAAAGTCCACTCGCAGCTCATTCCAAGCCACTGGATCGACTCGAAGACACGCAAGCGGATCAACTCGAAGACACGCAAGCCTATCGGATGCTATTGTGGGCTTCACATCGCTGTTACATTGTGCAAATCGGATTTTGTCAAAGGGCCTTGGGCTGAGGGTCCGATGCACGCTGTTGCGTAAGACCGTACTGATTTTTCTTCTGATTCCTGCATTATTTTTTACTGAAACGCCGCTTCGCGGGTTTTCAAAAATAACCGAAGGCAAATAAATGTTTTCACGGAATATTGTCCATGCCCAATGGTGAGCAGAAGCGGAAACTGAAATTCCTTTTCGTGTCCATAGAGGCCCTTATCGGTGACCTTGCCGTCGCGGTGAAGAAGGAAGGCCATGACGTGAAGTATGCCATCCGGGACGAGGACCAGAGGGACGTGTGCGACGGCTTCCTGGACAAGGCCGACGACTGGAAGGCGCTCACTGACTGGGCGGACGTCATAGTCTTTGACGACGTGGGATTCGGCCATGAGGCCGAGGCCCTGAGGAAGGCCGGCAAGGCCGTCGTGGGCGGAAGCGTCTATGCGGACAATCTGGAGCTGGACCGCGAGTTCGGCCAGGCCGAGATGAAGGCAGCCGGCATACCCATCATCCCGCGGTGGAACTTCACCAGCTTTGACGACGCGGTGGAGTTCATCAAGAAGAACCCCGACCGCTACGTGATAAAGCCCAGCGGCCTCGCGCAGAACGAGAAGGAGCTGCTTTTCGTGGGCCAGGAGGAGGACGGCCTGGACATACTTGAGATGCTCCAGCGCTACAAGAAGAACTGGGGGAAGCAGATAAAGGTCTTCCAGCTGCAGAAATACATATCAGGGGTGGAGGTGGCAGCCGGCGCGTTCTTCAACGGCGAGGACTTCATCTACCCCATAAACGTCAATTTTGAGCACAAGAGGATGTTCCCGGGCGAGATAGGCCCCAGCACCGGCGAGATGGGCACGCTGATGTTCTGGAGCACGAGGAGCCCGATATTTGAGGCCACGCTGGCGAAGATGAAGGACAGGCTCGCGGCGTCCGGCTACGTCGGATACGTTGACATAAACTGCATAGCGAACTCGCGCGGCATCTACCCGCTTGAATTCACCACCCGCTTCGGCTACCCGCACATAAGCATAGCGATGGAAGGCGTGCTGAGCGAATGGGGCCATTTCCTGGAGGGCATCGCGAAGAGGCAGAAGCCCGAACTGAGGACCAAGCGCGGCTTCCAGGTCGGCGTCGTGGTCGCAGTCCCGCCGTTCCCGTTCAACGACCCGCGCGCGTTTGAGCGCTATTCCGAGGGCGCTGCCATAATATTCAAGAAGCCGAGCTACGAGGGCATGCACCTGGGCGACGTCAAGCTGATGGAGAACGACTGGAGGCTGGCCGGCAACAGCGGCTACGCGCTGGTGGTCACCGGTTCGGGCACCACGGTTGACGAGTCCCGCACGGTCGCGTACAACAGGATAAGGAACATCATGATACCGAACATGTTCTACCGCACGGACATCGGCGAGCGCTGGGCCAAGGACAGCGACAGGCTGCTCATGTGGGGCTACCTCTAATCTGTCTGCCGCGGCCACAGCGCATAAACAAGCGGCAGGGAAATATAGACCAGGACGCTCCAGGTCACGCCCATGAGCGCAGCGGCCATGGCGACCAGGGAAACCGCGGGCATTATGAGGATTATCCTGTTCAGGTTGGAGACGTCCCGGTCGGACGCTTCGGGCGTTATCAGGCGCCGGCCTGAGGAGGCGTGCGACCACTGGAGCCAGAACAGCGCGCCCACTACGAAGACGTTCAGCTCAAAGACAAGCGCCGAGAGGGGGTAATGGACGTAGGTGTCCGCAAGGTTTGTGGAGAAGGGGATGGTTGCGATGAACATCAGGCTCAGTATGTTCAGCCACATGAGCTTCTGGTTGAGGGCGCGGACGTGCGACATGAAGGAATGATGTATCACCCAGAACGCCGCGAGCATCAGGAAGGCCAGGAAGTAGTGGGTGAAGTCAGGATAGAGCTTCGCGAGCAGCGCCTGCACAGGGTCCGCGGCGATTGTGCCGGCCGGCGCGTCCTGCGGGACCTCTATGTTGAGGACGAGCAGGGTCATGGCGAATGCGAATATGCCGTCGCTGAGGGCTTCCAGCCTGCCCTTTCCCAGCCAGGGCCCAGCTTCCTTTTTAGCGCCTGCCATCGGAGTGTCAATCCCGTAAAGGTTTAAATTACCGCCCGGCCGGCGGAAATAGCTGAGAAGATGGCGAAGGAGGCCGACGGGGATTATAAAGGCAGGAGGAATAAATCACCCCATGCGCAGGATCGCCATCGCACTGGTCACGCTCGTCTTTTTGCTGCCTTTGCTGCCAGTGGCCAGCGCCCAGACGACCCAGCCGTGGAACTGGAGCAACTACACCGGCACGACCAGGTGGGACGTGACAGCCATCGAGGACGACAGCGACTGCGGGGGCGGGGGTTACACAAACAGGTATTCGGACGTGACGATACAGTTCAGGGGCGGCAGCGCGGTGCTGGGCAACATGGGCCACGCGGCCGTGGGCGGCACGTTCGTATCCCCTAACATCCTCCACGTCAGTTCCAGGACCGTGGCGGACCCGCCGGGCTCCTCGGACCTGTCAGCCTATGACGTTTTCTTCACCGCGGACTGCACCGCGTTCGCGGCCAGGTACACCTGGGATTACAGCGGCCCGTACCAGGAATGCAGCGGCTCTACCAGGCTGAACGGCGTGAACAGAGCCGGATGCCCCCAGCCGCCGGCGCCGCTGATACCGCCGCCACCGCCGCCATCCGGCCAGAGCGTGGCTGCTGAGCTTTCCGCAGCCCGCACCGACCTCAACAAGGTGCTGGAACTGCGCGAACTGAGGGACAGGCAGCAGGAATTCGTATTCGCCTACTCCCGCAATAGCGCGATGGCCGGGATGATAACGCTGGAGAACCAATGGATAGCAGACGAGACGCAGAAGCTCAGCACCCTGGAGCCGAAAACCGAGGGCGAGTACGCCGCAATCCTCGCCAAGGACCCAGATAATTTCTACGCGAACTGGGACATGGCCCAGCTAAGCAAGAGCCAGGGGAAGATAGATGCGTACGTCCAGTACATCAATGCTGCGCTCAGCAACAAGAACGTCGCGGTCAGCACGCGGAACGAGGTGAGGAGCAACATCGCGGCCAGCATGGGCGAGGCCGAGCTGCCGACCACCCAGAACAGCTACCTGGTGCGGCAGGTGGGCATTGACGGGGACGCGGTGCAGAGCGTCTATGGCATTGACGTCGCCGGGCAAAAAGCCGACAAGGACACCGAGGGCATCAATCTCTTCGCGTTTTTCACGTCAGGGAACACAGCGGTTAACACGGTCACAATACATTGAGGGATGGCATGGGAAAACTGACGATGGCCGGAAGCTGGCGCCTTGCGGTTCTTACGGCAGGCATGCTCGCCGTGCTGGCAGTTTCCGGCTGCTGCAACATCTTCCCGCAGCCTGGACCGGCTCCCACGCCCGTGCCACAGCCTAACGTGACGTGCAGCGACGCTGGCTGCTTCATCGAAGCCGCCAACGACTGCGAAGACATGAACCTCACGCTCATCGGGGATGTTGGAACGTTCGCCTACTCGTCATCGGAATACTGCGTCTTCACCAAGACGCTTGTGAGCCTGGGCGCGAACGAGAGCCAGGCGATGAAGGGCTTCCTTGAGGGCAGGAACATGACCTGCACCTACGAGAGGGGCGAGTTCAATCCGGCCTGGGTAACGTCCCTCATCGGTGGCATGGAATACTGCCACGGCGACCTGAAGGACCGGCTCGGCGAACTGCTGATTTTCACGTGAGCGGCGGCGTGGTGGCCTGCCACGGAAGGGTTCCGCCGGATTGCCGCGCTGATTGTGCGGATCTCCCCAACGACGCAGCCGGCGGTGGGAAGATTTAAATGGCTATCCGGGGCATTCAGTTCTGGAGAGGGAGTGAAGTGGCAAAAAAACCCCAGGAAAGCAACGAGGCCGATTTGGTCAGGACGGTCGTGTCTACAGCCTCAAAATACGTGATGGAAAACGTGTTCGGAAAAATCAACGAGGAACTCCGGCTCATCCTGGGAACTGTCGAGAAGAAGGGCTACCAGATGCAGGAGCGCTTGCTCGAAAGGCTGTTCTCGTTCATAACACTCGTGCTGGCCGGAATCTTCATCGTCCTGGGCATCCATTCATTCCTGCTGGAATACCTAAAGCTCACAGATTCCGCGGCCTACCTTCTCGTGGCCGCCGGCCTTCTGCTCGCATATTACCTTATGAACAGGAAGGGGAACGGCAGGAACGAAAACCAGGAGGCTTGAGAATATGAAAATGCCGAACAAGAACACGATAAAGAAAGCGCAGGCGGAAATCAGGAAGATGAAGGTCAAGTACGTCGCCGCTGAAAGAAAGGCGATGGAACACGTGAGAACGGACCCTGAAAAGGCGCTCCTTCTGGCAGCCGGACTCGGCGCGGCCATAGGCGCGATCACGGTCGCCATCCTCGACAGGAAGAAGTCCGAGTCCTGAATCCGCGTCACGGGGCTTTGGAGGAAACGCCCTTCCCTTTTTCTAATATTTTCCTTTTCCGGTTTGAAGCCAGGTTTTGGGCTCGGAAGGAGGATAAGTGCGGGGGAAGCAGGGCTAGAGGGAATCTAGAGTCTGATGCTTTTTAGCTTGACGAAGGACTTCTTCCACCGCCCCCTAATAGGTAGGACGATAGACTCCGCGAGTATTAGTTGTAATCGGATCATCGCCGCTCCCGGTCAGAATTTTTCTGATTTTTGATAACGATTGCTCTTGAGACAACGAACGGAGTTCATCATCAAAATTATCTTCGATTATTGTTAAAATCTCACCTACATACTCGTCTAATCCAGCTTTTGCCAGAAATGTGTTCGTACTCTTTTCATTTATCTTCAGCTTGGAAAGGCAGATGACATCATAAACATCTTTCCAGATTTTGGATCGATAATAATCAAACTCTAGACCAGTCTTAAGTTCCATATTCCTTCCAAAAATAGCGCCAAGCTTGTAGACCAGAAGAAGTTCGATGTCTGGAATATATATTTTGGCATCGCCGAGGTCGTGTAAACTGCTGTGCTTAACAGCCCAACTCCAAGGGAGTCTTGCTTTTTTTCGTTCGAAGATTATGGTTCTATTTGAAGATACTGCGTCTATTATGATCTCCACCTTAAGGCCGCTAGTCTTCACCAATTTTACAAATTCCTTATCGAAAAAGGTCCGTCTTCTTTCAGTATAGCTATGCGCCCGGAAATAATCGAATAACGTTGTATGCTTGGTCACATCACCCAGGAACACTACATCGATATCCTTTGAACCAAGACCCTTCGTGTAGCAGTAAACCGCCCAACCACCAACGATTATAGGGTAGTTCCCAATCTTTTCGTTATACCAACTGGCGAATTCTCTCAATTCCTTAAGGCTTGGATCAGTGATTGTGTTTGAATAGAGTTCTTTCATTCAAATCCACTCTTTTTTTATCAGGCGCTCGGCGACGTATGTCTTGTTAGCGCAGAAAAGGTCGATTATTGTTCTTAATTTGGTGGTTATCTTCCGCCCTTTTATAGTTACAAAATCATCCCCGTTCAGATCCTCCTTGTAAATTTCTATGTGGGTATACCCTCTCGGTAAGGACTTAAGCTCTTGAATTAACTTCTCATCCTTAAGGTAAGCATAAATGGCCGTGTCTCGGTAGTAGCTATCATAATAAGAAAGAGCGGAGGTAAGACAGAGAGCGCCGTCGCCGTTTATCAGTTCAAGAATTTCATCCCTAGGTAAATTAACGTCAAAAGTAACATAAGGTTTCATTTTCCTATTCAACGGAAAGAGGCTAAATATCGCACTAGGCGCCAATACCTCGTAGTAGCCGGTGCGTTTTGCAACATAATACTGATTAACCAGCCAGTTAACCACACGATTAACAAGGCTGAATGTAATATGCTCTTTCTTGCTTATTTGGGACTGTTTGAACTTTTTCAGTAGTAGGATGGCGCGGATTATTTTGTATGTTTCCTTACTTGTTGTTTTCATACATATCACTTTATAGTGCTATTATCTATAAATAGTGATATAAATGTTGCGCTTATAAATGCAAGTATAACTAGGGAATTCGAGGAATCGGTCACGCTACAACTTCACTATGATATTACCACCGTAGCTTAGATACTTGAAGTGGGGATTTACGACTAATCGTTCTTTCGGGCGAAGCATCTGCCCGGAAGGAGGAGAGTGGGGGCCACCGGGTCAAACAAGTCAAAAGAACGTCTTATCCAGGCCTTTCTCGCCAATTTTCTCCAAGACTATAACAAAAAGTTATATACAGGGAAGGGACCTCGGAGCAGATCTGAGGTCCTACCGAGGTAAGACCTCAGAGCAGATAGAAGTGCAGGGGAAGAGCATTAACCTTTAACTTGGGTTTATTAATACTACCGACGTAAATGCACTATGACAAATTCACTCGATAAGCTTCTGGCGGAAAAGAGGGGGACGATAGGGGAGCGGCGCATAATGAAGATGCGGACAAACACACGCACGCTCGAAAAGCTGGCAGGGAAGCCGGTAGATAGCGTCCTCAAAAGCATGGACGACGTCCATAAGCTTGCCGAGAAGATTACAGCCTCTAAATACACGCCGAACACACAAAGCGACCTTCGGCTTATGCTTAAATTGCTCTGGAAGGTGGCCCACGGATACCAAAGAGAGGACAGGGCGAGGGAGGTTCATTGGATTAAGATAGGCGTGCCACGCAAGGACATGAAGCACCCGAAGCTGATAAGCGAAGACGACCTGAAAAAGATGCTTGTAGTTTCCGCCGTGCGAGAACGGGCAATTCTCCAGCTCCTTTATGAAACAGGATTAAGACCGAGCGAGCTGCTTGCGCTCAAGAAGAACGACCTGGACTTTGTGAAGGAAGGCGTGCGGGTTCATGTTCCCGAAGGCACAAAGACAGGCGCACGGGATATTCTTGCAGGTGGTTCCGCAGAGCCAGCGCTTGCGAATTGGCTTAATGCGCACCCGATACGAAAGCAGGACGCTCTCCTTTTCCCGTCCGAACACGGGCATGGAAACTTCAGGCAGATGTGCGTTGAGAATTTGAACCAGGTAATACAGAATACTGCAAAGAAGGCAGGGCTAACCCGAAAAATCAAGACCTATGATTTCCGGCACACGGCAGCGACCATAAACGCAAAATTCTTTTCAGAGGCGCAGCTACGGTATTACATGGGATGGACGCAGGACAGCACAATGGCGGCGGTCTATGTTCAAATGTCCGGCAAGGACACGGACAGCGGAGTTGCCAAGAAGCACGACAAGCCCGTTGTAGAACTGCATGAGAAGAGCTACGTTGAGCCGAAGAAGTGCAAGCGCTGCGAGAAGGTCAATATGCACGATGCCGAGATGTGCGCTTATTGCGGCCTGAGTTTCGACAAGGCGAAGGCAAAGACTGATATGCTCTCGATGCAGGAACGCCTTACCGAGTTGGAAAACCGTCTCGGTCAGGTCGCCGTGAAGAGGGTCGCCATGGCCGCCAATGCAAAAGCGAAGGCGACTAAATAGCAGGAGCGCCAGCACGATTTTTGTAAACGAAACTCGCCACAGTCCACTTTCTGCCATATCTTTCATAAAACATCGACGTGAGCTTTAAAAAGACCTTTAAAAAGAAATCACGTTTTCTGCCAACATCGACTTTTTAAAACTGCCGAGTGGAACCAGTTCCAGTTTTGGGCAGTTGGCTCGAACAAACGGGTGCGGTGCATAGTATTATATATTTATTAGTGAAACACCCGCCGGGCATAGGAAGCCAAAACGCAAGGATGTGGTAAATATGGTGGGAGAAAAAGTTCGGATTTTGAGAGCAGCACTCCCGAAGATTTCAAAACCCGCAAGCATCGGCGAGGTGGAACAAGCAAGCGGACTGTGCCGCAGCACTTGCGCAAAATGGTTGCGAATCCTCGAAGCCAGGCAGGAGGTGCGGCTGAAAACAGTCGGCAACGTCGTGATGCTCATGGAATACACGCCGTCACCGGCGGAGGCAGACTGACATGCCGACGGCGTTCGAGGTTCTGCGAGAAAATAAGCGTCTGTTCCCAGGCACGGTAGACGCTGCGTTCCTCGAAGGCTGCGTCAAGGATGGTATAATCAGCGAGAGTGAGGCAGCGGAACTCATGAAGTGAAAAAATAGTAAGGAGGACGTAAGCATGAAAATTACAGACGCATTTGAACTTGGCGGCGCACCGCACCAACTGCCGGAGCAGATCGTTATCAGTCCCGAAGACGCGACACGTAACAAAAAAGAGACAATAAAACGCATCCGCGTCTTGATGGATAAAATTCAACCACGGCGGAAAACGATGGTAAACATTTATGCACATCTTTACGAGATACTTGAAGCCAACGAGGAGAACCTGACCCTCCGCGAATCCTTGGCTAACGTTTACTTCTGCAAGTTAGGGCATAACACCGTCCCGCATTTCCTTTATGCAAGGCAGAAACTTTCTGAAGGGTATCAGGAGGTCGTGCTGTTGAAAGGACGAGACCCAGAGGCCGAGTGGTCGCTGACGGAGAACCCGCCAGTCTTTGACATACGACAACGGGAAGCGGCAATCGAAGGCGACCCCATCCTGAAAAAAGAATACGACCGAGGGCTAAACTGTGAGCGTAAAGCATACGCGGCCAGGAAATTCGAGGGCGACCCGCCGGATGAAACTGCCATCTTCGCTCATGCGTGTCGGGATTTAGGTATTCAAACCTATGTAGCGACGTTGCCAGTGGGCATCGGCGCATTAAAGAAACTCACGAAGGGGGACGTCGAGTTTATACTGAACCAGCATCTCCATCACGGTTGCGCAATCGACCCACGGGTTTACAGATGCATGAAAGCGGGGCTGATTATTCATGACCCTGCGCCGACCACATATAAGCTGGCGAAATACATCGGCCATGCTATCATCATCAAGAACACATCGTCGGGCATAACGACCATTTCAATTCGCATCGGCACTAATTGCACCACAATTTCGCTGAAAAGTTTGGAGGGCTATGCGACCGCAGAAAAAGATTCAACCACGTTCTCGCCGCTCCATGAGGCTTACGGCACGGTAAATTTTGATGAGTTTGGTAAAAGTAGCTACAAACGAATCCTGATGCCCATCTTCGGCTATCTTCAAACTGGTGAACTATCCACCGTCAAGGCGGGCAAAACCATTCGGTCAAGGGGCTGCGCTCGCTGTGTGTTTACTTCGAACCCCAACGACCTCGACGAAAGCGGATGCGGTTCAAACTCCATGATGATAGAGCTATTCAACCGCATCCTGGGCGAGCTTACCGATAGCATCCAGCCAACTTTTTCACGATTTGCATACTTCTTGTTTGCTGATGACGTGCAACCGGTCAATAGCCAGACCGCCATAGACAATCCCGAACTGTGCGCCTTCATAGACGCAACCGCCGAGTCCATACGCAGCACGCTACGCACAGATGCAACACGGCTATACTGGGAGCATGAGGACTGGCTGAACCGCCCCATCCCGCGATACGATGATGTGCTTGATGCGCTGAGAAAGAACTGCACCGACCACAAGGTTCGCCAGGCATTGCAAGGGCAGAAGGACGCATATCGGCACATGCGTGGCCATGCGCTTGCGGAAGCGATAATCGACAACGCCCACGCCATCTTGAACGGTCAGTTGAACGAAGACGCATTGATGGAGGACGCAGAAGAAGCCCTGACCGTGTTGATAAACATCAATTTTCGGTCATGGCAAGCCGTCCTAGAACTTAATGAACTA
Organism: Microcaldota archaeon; assembly: GCA_964490215.1. Lineage (GTDB taxonomy): Archaea > Micrarchaeota > Micrarchaeia > Anstonellales > Bilamarchaeaceae > Bilamarchaeum. The sequence goes on from CAZBAM010000001.1 coordinate 19,302, forward strand.
TATGCCCAGGACATAGACTTCATTGCGCGGCAGATAAAGGTCTTGCCCGCATACCTCACGGCCATCCTAGTGGCGGTTGCCCGTTCACCGGTCGGCACTCTTTCACATCAAACGTTGGCAGCGACATTCGAACAGATACCCCTCTCCATACGGGAAAAACAATTTGGGACATATACCTACTGGAGCAAAATTGAGGGTAGGTTCAAGCTTGACCGCGTTCGCCAGGTCCTGCCGCCCACGCTCCAGTTCTTTGACGCCAGTGGCAACGTCGTTCTGACAAAGGAGAAGCTCGAACACCTTCGGCAGATTTTGGAAAAGGCTGGTGTATCAAGTGAAATCGGTGAATAAAATGGCACTCTACGACGATAATTCTTCTTCACTTCTTCTTCACTTTCACTTCACCGATTTCACCGCTACCAAGCCTCACTTCACCAGCCCAGAGTTCACTTCACCGAAAAGTGAAGTGGTTTTCACGTCAGTAGTTCACCGATTTCACCATCTACACATGCTTTTTCAGTATCTGGGAAAATTTCGCGCTGACACCCTAACCGGCAGGCAAGGTTTACGTCCTCCCCTTCTGTGTTGGGTTCAGGACGGGGCGGCGTCGCCCCGCCTCATACTTGCCAGGCGGTGGTTGCGCAGGGCGGGTCGAGCTGGCCGGACGATGCCGCCGAGCTGTGGAGTTCTTCAAGAGGGAGACCCGAAGGGTCTCATCCTCTTAAATTGCAAAGTCGCCGCAGGGCTGGCGAGCAGAGCGGCGGAGAAAACACAGGGTGGAAAGGGTGATGCCATGCACATCGACGTGAGCAACGACAAGAAACAGAGGAAGATAACCGAGCCGACCGACGAGCCGTATATCGCCGCTCGCAACCTCTTCCCTAATAGCCAGGATATTCCAACGGGCCAGTTCATAGCTACCTTCTGGGGCATCCGTGAAATGCCTCAGGCCTGGCACGATAGGGACGTCGTGCGGTATCTTTTCTTTTTCACGCATGGTGGGCGAGAGTTCTTGGCTGGCACGGTTGCATCACGTCACGCACACCGGCACTTAATGTCGGGTAAAATCTGGCAGGTGTTAAGCGGATTCGAGCCTTCGGGTGGCGTCCTGACGCCAGCCACCCTTGAACCTTACATCGGCCAGAAGGTCACGGTCATGGTCGAGTCACGACCGTCAAAAGGAACTGGCCGGTGGTTTCCGCTCGTCACAGCGATAGAGGCATACCGCAGCACAGCGAGGGGGCGGGTCTGATGTTAGTCCGTCTGCTCTATCGTGAAGCCGTCAAGCTGAACTGTCTCCAATGTTTAGGATTCAATCGGGCCGAGATTGCCAGATGCACATGCACACGCTGCCCCCTTTACAGTTTCAGGCCGACAATAACGAAAAATAAGGGAATACTAACCGTAGAAGCCCTCGAATCCACTCATGGGTATCCAACCCTGAGCGATGCCCAGAAAAACGCAATCCTAACTCGCAATATCTATTCCAATAACAAACGGAAAGGCAATCCTAACTGGGCGAAGGGTCGTGGGATGCAAACGAAGGGTGATACCAATGGATGAGCAGCCCAGGCTGTGCGATATTTGCAACCATCCGATAGCCACCTATGCAGTATCGCCACTGTGTGCGAGATGCCAGTCCCTCAGCCACGCCGCACGTTTGTCTATTACATCCGAGCGGGCGCTTGCTCAGGCAATTAACAGACTAGCCCAGGCGCTGGAAATGCAACAGGAGGATGACCCCAGATGAGCCGCCACTACATCTGCGAGGGTTGCCTGAGGGTCGGATTTGAGGTATCAGGGAATACCCTGGGCGGAGATTTAGTGTGCCCTAACTGCGGCACGGATACATTCGTGCGGGCCGTGGACTGGGGAACGTTGCAGTTTCTCAGGGCGGGCCTATGGAGAAAACGGAGGTCGTGAACATGGAGCAACATCAGAACGTCATACTCATGGCGCAAAAGTGTCATGACAGCAAAAAGGTGAAAGCCATGAAAAGAAAAACGCGGGTTCGCCAACATAGACCGTCTGGGGAGGTGTCTTCGCCGGATGGGTGGAAAAGGCGAACGAGAGCCGGACTTAGCGAGGTCTGCGAACACAGCAGGGAAGTAGAAACCTCTGCGTGCAGGCGCAGCGCCCGCTTCGACCGGCTGCCTCCCAGAAGGGTGGGAGCGGCGAAGGCCAAGGAACTCCCCGAAGACGAGGAGAAGGTCATCCTGACCGACGCAGAAAAGGCCAAGGTGGAAGAGCAGGCCGAATCAGAGGCGGATTGATTGAATGACCGTCTCGCCCGCAGGGCAACCACCCCCTGCGGGTCTCCGGCTAACAGGATGAGGTGATTGAAATGGGAATTGTCGAATGGATTATAGGTATCATTGCAATGCTCGGAGCGTTTGCTCTTGGCTTGGTTGTCGGGGCATCGCTTAATCCCAACCTGACGGACGTCCTGAACGTCCTGCGGCTGGCGGGTCTGCTGAAATGAAGGTTTCCGAATATCGCCCCGTCGTGAAAGCGATGTTGGAAAAACTGGAAAACGGTAACTTGCGCACCGATACGCAAGTTACAAAAGACCAAAAACACACACCCAAATCCGGCGAGACCGCCTCGAAGGGCTATCGTGAACTTGCCCGTCGCCTCGGCTGCTCGGAACTTCCTATTCCATTCGGATTAGGACAAACAGGTGATTGAAATGCCGGATAATGCTGCGGAAATGGGGTCTGGAACCGTGCAAATTCCTAAACCGCCCAAGAAAAGGAAACGCAACTCCAACGACCCGCTCACCAAAGAAGAGGTTGCTGCGCTCATCAACAGCACCACCCAGCTTGAAGACCGCACGCTCTTCATCTTGGGCTTCAACACCGGCATGAGGGTCAGCGAGATAGTGAACATCCCCTGGACGGCGGTGGACTGGAACGAGGGCATGATAACCATCTGGGACGAGAAGAAGAACCGCAGTCGGCGAGTGATGCCCGATGCCTACACACTCAGCACGCTCAAGCTATGGCAGAATGCCGATGGAGGCAAGCAGGAGAAGGTCTTTGAGTTCTCGGCCAAGACCGTCCAGAACAAGCTCCATTATTGGAGCGAGAAGCTACTGGGCAAGCGCAAGTCATGGCACTGCGTCCGCCATACCTATGTCACGTGCAGCGTCATTGCAGCAACACCCGTGAGCATTGTGGCCGATAACACTGGCGACTCTCCTGCGACCATCTACAAATACTACACGCAGATACCGCCCCAGAAGAAGCGGGAGTTTGTTGAGCGAGGGGCGGTGTATTCGGAATCCAAATAAGGTGATAAAATGGACGTTAGAGGTAATATTAAAAAGAACGTTGAAAAAGTCTATTTTGTGGTCACTGCAAAACAGATAAAACAAGCGGGAATAATTTTAGCAATAATTGGAGCACTGTTTATTTCCACAACTACTCAAAGCCCGTTTTTTACTCTTACATACCAACAAATAGGACTTCTCCTTATAGCTGCGGGACTGGCGTTGAATTTCTATGACCGCTCTTGAAGAATCTTTAAAACTAAAACATAACCGCCTAATTTGCTATGTCCAAATGACAGTCGGGATTTGTTTAGCAATTTTAGCTTCAAAAGCCTTCCCTCTATTAGTCATTACTTTTCAATTTAGTATAATAACCGTCGATAATGTTGTTCTTAGTCTTTTAATTTTTGTAATTTCAATTCCCAGGTTACATTCGGAACTAATCGATGTAGAAAAACAATTACAAAAAATCCAGGTAAGAAGTAAAACGAAATAAACATCGCCCTGCCCGTCAATCCGAGTTTTCGGGCGGCGAGGTCGCGGGCTTGTCCTGCCTCTTTAGGGTAAGGAAGTTTTTCCTTACCCTGCTTCTGCCGTTCCTTCGCCTTCTCGGTTTCCACCTCGATAAGTTTCCCGAAGACGAGGACACGCTGAACCTTGTCGAGCGATACGCTATTGCCCTGCGGTTATGTTATCGGAAGGCGGTGGCCTGCGCCTCATTTTATTCTCGGCGTGTATCGCTGCACTTTCCGTTTGAGGCGTTTCACGGCAGCAACCCGTTCAAAAAAGGTTATGCATGGATGGTTTTCCAACGCCAGCATTCCCAGAACAATCAGCTCCGCCTCGTCTTTGCTAAATTCCATGCCATCACCTGACCGTTCTGCACGCTCAATGTTTATACGTTTTATGGGGGCGATGGCCAGCTCGGACAGGGCCGCAAGAGGGCAGGACGGGGCATGAAGCACGTCCTTATGGGAGCGGGAAGCCACCTTTCAGGGTAAAAGAAGGATAAAATAGTAGTGCATTTACCTCGTTCTAAGAAATAAACCGAAGTTAAAAATTCATGCAGGGGAAGGGTCCACTGCACAGCTCTGAGGTCTGACCTTTCCTTAGCAGTGTGATGTCAAATTTGACATCAATCATAAAATAGTCCGTCGGCCGGAAGTGATGGCATGGCGGACATAGATTTGTACAACTATCCGAAGCGGCTGAAAAGCTCGCTGGATAAGCTGAACAAGGACCCGAAGATATGCCCGGACAACAAGCGGGACATAGTCTCTTTTTCCAAGATCCGGCTTGCGAAGGGGTCGTCTCATGGCCGGGTGGCCAAGGTAGTCTATTGCATGACTAGCTGGGCCAGATGGGTGGGAAAACCGTTCAGGGCAGCGACCAAAGACGAGCTCATCATGGCCCTGGGCGATCTAGAAGACCAGAAGCTGTCCGAATACACGAAATATGACCTGAAAATCGTCCTGAAGATGTTCTACAAGTGGCTGGAAGGCAATGACGAGCTGATGCCGCCCAAGATAAGCTGGCTAAAGCCGAAGATAAAGAACGAGAGCCACAAACTGCCCGAGGAACTGCTGACTGAAGAAGAAGTACTGAAGCTGGCCGAAACAGCCGGAAGCGTGAGGGACAAGGCGCTGATCCTGGTCCTGTACGAATCCGGCTGCAGGATAGGCGAACTGCTCACTTTGAAGCTCAAAAACACCTCATTTGACCAATATGGGGCTATCCTACGGGTAAATGGCAAGACTGGCGACAGACGGGTAAGGATCATCAGCTCGGCACCAGCGCTGACCGCCTGGATCGGATTACACCCCTCTGGAAAGGATCCTGAAGCGATGTTATGGCAGTCAACCTATAGAAACAGCAAAGTAAAGGCGAAAAATCTGAGTCACGGTACCATTTACCAGCTCCTTAAGGAATATGCCGCCAAGGCAGGAATCAAAAAACGCATATTTCCTCATCTGTTCAGGCATTCGAGGGCTACCGCCCTGGCTTCAAGACTGACCGAAGCCCAGATGAAGGAGCATTTTGGATGGGTGCAGGGCTCTGATATGGCCGCTACCTACGTACATCTATCCGGGCGCGATGTTGATAACGCCTTATTGAAGCTTCAGGGGCTGGTCCAGGTCGAGGAGACGAAATCCGAGAAGCTGAACGTGCGGGTTTGCCCGCGCTGCAAGGATCACAATTCGCCGGTTTCGAGTTTTTGCACCAAATGCGGGCTGCCTCTGGACGAAAGTTTAATCGGGAAAATCGATGAGATGCGAGCGAGGAGCGATAATGTTATGAACCGGCTGATGGATGACGAGGAATTCAAGAGGTTTATGATGAAGCGGATTGCGGAACTCGGGGCGTAGTTCTAATTCTAACGGTTGATGACTGTTTTGATTCTAATGGCTTATGCAGGGTTATTCCATATGTCGAATTGCCTAAATTCGTTGCCAAAAGCACAGGAACACATGACGAGGGTTTATCTTCTTGCTCACCTTCCAAGATAACAACGACGTACTCAGGCATACCACTGAATAAGATTATTTTTGCCAGTAACCATCCATTCGTTTTTTCCAGTCTGACACGATTAAAAGTTTTACCAACTTGGGGAGTGGGGTCTCCCATCCCAATCCAGTACCCTATTCTTTCAGATGTGCCAAGAATTATCTGCTTCAAAGGAGATGATCTGACAGCGTCAAGACCGTGGATTGCAATCGCGTATCCGTATGCAATTTTGGCCAACATTTTTTCAAATTCATTTCCATAAGACGTATAACTAACTTCGAACTCTTTAGAACCTAGTGAGTGCAGGGTTTCTTTTATTGGAGGACCACCTATATGCCATAACTGAGAACCGATAATGTTCATGCCCTTTTCAGGTACATCTCCGCCCAGTGCACCGGGGGGCGGGTATTCTAGGAAAATTGCGAATGTCGGATGCCTTGCAGTAGGCAAATGGAAGGTCTTAGCGTTCTTCCCTAATTTTACTACGAGGGGAAGTTCTTTGGGAAACGTTGATTTACGGCTCGGTAGACCTAATTTAGTACGAATTTGAAAGAGCTCTTTACGAAGTACTGTCAACTCACATTTACTTGTTATAGCCTGGCATTTTTTGCAGGATGCTTTCAAAAGAACATCTTTTCCACCCAGCCCATATGGAATAATATGCTCATTGCTAAGTTTGCTACTACGGTCGCCGCAATAGATACATTCTCCAATCGGGCCAAACTGCACCATAATCAACTGATAAAATTAGGAAAGAATTCATATATCTTTATTGCTTTGAACCTGCTCCAGCAATTTCGCCAATTTCACCGCCCACATCGGAAGCTGCTTTTCCAAGTCTTTCTGATCCGTGTCCGCCATGACTGGATTCAGTTTGAACAACTACTTATTGGCTAATACCAAATTTGACACTGGAATGTCAAATATCTGAATTCGGGGTTCGCAAGTCAAAAAATAGGTACTCCTCTGCCTTAGGTACGTCTGGAGGCGAAGCAGAGGCTGGGACTGGTTCGAGCCCAGTTATGAATTGAACGCCGAATATCTCCGTAAACAAGATAGTCCCAAAGGGCTTCATCTGTTTCCATTGAACATATGCTTTTGGGTGTATATTGATTTTCTTGCCCACAATCAACCAATTTGGAAACGCCCCACCATTAAGAGCGAAGTTTCGCGCTGGGTCATATCTACTTTGGAGAGAAACTGCACGTCCTTGTTCAATTGTAATGGCCCCAAGTGCCATCTTGAATAATGTCCGTGCACACGTAGTATGGTTAAACTTTGATTTAATCTCGGGTGCATCAATCCTGAATGTTCCGTCAGAAAGTTTAGTTGGAATGAGACACGATGATGGCCCAGCGTAACTGATTGATGTTACGGTGTTGGGGCTGGTCTTCGTATAATGTATTTTTTCATAGCGTACCGAGGGTAATCGCCCATCTTTATTGACATTGATGACCCGAAACTGAATGAACTCCATAGGAAGAGTATTGAGAAAGGTATTTTCGATTTTAGAGAAGGTAGTATTGCAGGGGGTGCAGACATAACCACGGGGCAGTATACTTCTTTCATTTCCAAGAGTCTCCGGAGCTACGTGCTCAGCAGTCCTGAATTCAGCATTAGTCGATTTACAATAGATACATAAGCAGGTACGCTGTGGTCGAGGATATATATTTGCACTATGAATGAACTGATCGACTTCCATTAATGCAGTATAAACTGCCATACCGTACTCATGAAAGTGTCTCCAAACTGCATTAGCTGAGGCTGAAGCATTAAGCTTTTCTACATAATCACGTGCATCAATGTCATTATTGAATATTACATTCTGACAGATGTCAATAAAGATATCTCTAGCTCCCTTGGGAACACAAGCTGAAGGAACTATGGCTGGAGGATTCTTGTCAACCTCCGCTAATGAATTTTGCAGTTTATTAATCTGATTTTCTACTTCTTCTGAGGAAGAAAGTGCTGTCATCATACTAATGATACTTTCGAGATTGAGAAGACGGTCCGGCAGAATAAAATCGCGCATAATTATAGTAAATTCCATCGACGCCCGCCTTGCGGGGGAATTATATTTCAAAGGGCCATCTTTGCCCAGGACCCATGAAATTTCATAAACAGGATCTGATTTTGCCTCGAATATGCGATTGTGGGCTCTTTCGGCTTTCTTAAGTCGATTTCGAAAAATATAATGAAGTAATTCAAGCCGCGTTCCGTTTTTATCAGTCTCGCCAATGGGCACTTTAGGTTCGAGCATAATATCGATAGTGCTATGAGACTTAAAGAATAAAAGTAGATCTAACCGAAGATGCGTTAGACTAAGTTCAAATCTCGGGTGGAGATTCACAGTCTGATTATGAATCCTAAACAGTCGTCTCTTATACCGGTATTGAGTCACCGGAAATATCCAATCTAGTCCGCATTACCTGCCGGTCCAAAGAGGCAAGAATATAAACGTGGCTCTGAAAACAGAGATGTTAACTATGAATCTCGGGGCAAAACGTGTTTGCGAAGCAGTAAAAAAATACCAAGATGGCGAGGTCGGGGCGGCATGGGAAATATTTTGGGATTACAAATGCGCCATTGAGAATCGTGGGAGTGACATTTTCGATGATAAATATTTGCAACAAACAACCATGCATTTATTCATCTACCTTTGTTGTTTTGGTATGGTAAGAGGCAATAATGCACTGACGAAATCAGACCTAAAATGTTTTACAAAAGTAATAATAAAATCAAAGAAGAGCCTAAAGGCACTTTCTAACATCAAATTCGATGAACTGAACGAAGATAACCGCAAAGTTGTTGAGGCCGCCTATACACGTCTTGGTGTTGAATTGGAAAAACAGAGTATTTCTAGCACAGAAACAATGATTACGAAGATATTAATGGCATGCTGGGGGCATACACCAGCATATGATAGCTACTTTGTGAGAACGTATAGAAAGTATCTGAAGCCGCTTCCGGGAGACTATTTCAAGTCTCTTTTGAAACTTGAAGACAAGTATAAAACCGCTTGGAAAAGCAGATTTGATCGTCTTAATGTGAACTATGTAAAAACAAAACGAGGCAGTCCTATCCCTCACGCACGCCTTATAGATATGGCGTTCTGGCAGATTGCAGACTAGATCCGAATCTCCGATAGGGATTTGCCGAACCTGCCAATCCGTATCTTTATTGTATTTTTTAGACGTAAAATATAGTTATTCTCTCCATCATCTCCGCATAACACAGTATCCGGGTATTGAAGGTACCAACGAATCATCTGAATGTCAGTCATTGACCCGGCTAGGTTAAGCAGAAATAGAAGCGTACCCCAACTTTCCCAAGCAATCACACGGAATATCAAACCTACGATTATTACAAGCGTGAATAGTATTAGCGGAGCTGACAACTGGATTATTGCATTGTTCCGGCTGGTAAAACCATTTGAGTATACGCAAGGATTTATGCCGACAATGCCAAATTTTGCGTGTTCTCCGGTTAAGCAGAATCTAGTCATCCAATGAATCAGTTCATGGAGCATTACATATCCGACTATAATTATCACGTAGATTGGAAATCGAACCAAAAAGTACAAGGCCACAACCAAGAGTATGATGTACCATACGGGGTGAATTTTAGGCAGATTACCTGGCTTTAACACCTCGGCAACTTCATATTTTTCTTTGTCGTATTTCAGGTTAATCACTTCGTATTAATTGAGTCCAAGAACTATATATCCCATGGCATTTTTCGGTATTTGCCTTTATACCCAATGAATGCCCAGTATTGCCAATTTCCCTAAAATTTCCCTAATCTTCGTCGAAGCACCCATAAGGAAAGGAAAACCACACGGTCTTATTGAAGGTATTAATGCGCCCCAAGTCCAACTTGTGCATGGACCCGGGCGTTATCGTGGATAAAATACTCAACTACCTGGGCACCACGCCGACGTCCACCCACCAGATTGTCTGCAAAACGAAGCTGCACAACCAGACCGTGAAGAAATATCTACAGCTGATCGAGATTATCCAGAATTCGCCGAAGCTGAAGAAAGAGGTTCGTGGAATCCGGGTATTATTCAGGAAAGAAGGCTAACCCTTATTCACGCTTTCTTGGTACGTATCAAGGTTTAGCACCAGGAACGTCTCTGTCTGAGCGACTGAAGGGAATTTCCTGACGTACTTGAATAGGAATTCGCTCAAGGCATCAGTGTCCTTGACCCGTATTTTGAACATAATATCAAATTGCCCGGCAATAGCGGCAATGTCTTCGATCTCGGGGCGTTTCAAAGCTGCCCCTATGATATCATTCTGATTAGCTCCGGGTATGGACCTAATGAAGACATAAGCCTGAGTCTTCAAGCCAAGTTTTTGAAAATCTATTCTGGTATCGAATCCGGTTATGACCTTGGTATCGATAAGACGTTTCATCCTACGGATAACTGTAGCTACTGGAATGCCGGTCTTTTTCGAGATCTCCATGCTTGGCATTTTTGCGTTATGACGAATCACGTCGAGGATTGATTTGTCCAAATCATCAATTTCAATCATGTGAGTTCTACAACTCAGAAACTATAAAAATCCACCAGCTTTTGATGCTTTAAACTCACTTCCACGGCAGTAGGTATTTATACCACTTAATCCGCAATTAATCACACATTACAACAACTGGAAGGAGGTGGTCGTGATTTTGTCGTGCGTTGTGGAAGGTTCCGATAAAAACCGCATATTCCTGAACGAACAGGCACTCTTACCGCACTTGCCTCAGGATACCGGGCTGATCCGCAAGGCAGAGGGAGAACGCATTTTAGCGGCAATAAAGGGGCTTTCGGAGGGCAATGCAGCCGAAAACATACTTATCCATGGTCCGCCTGGTTCGGGCAAAACAACGCTTGTCAAGTGGGCTCTGAGGCATCTTGGGGAGCAAAGCCGCCGCCTGGCATGCATTTACGCAAACTGCTGGCGTTATGGCACGTCCATGGCATTATACTCGAAAATCGCGGACGCTTTGGGGGAACCGGTCTCCCGACGCGGCCGCGCCTCCGATGAAATATTTGACCGTATTATTGAAATCATGAAAAACTCGAAAAAGCCCGTTCTTCTCGTTCTTGATGAAATCGAGCCCCTTTTGCAGCATGATGGCGCCTGCCTTCTCCATAATATCGCCCGCCTGGAGGAGGAAAACGTCCTTTTCCGGGTAATCGCCATATCTGATAACGAGGGTGCCCTGTCCAGGTTGCCCCAGAATACCCGCGACATTCTCGGCTTCGCAAGAATTGAGATAGCGTCGTATACCCGCGAGGAGATGGTCGGATTCATCAGGAACCGGGCAGCCCAAGCCCTACGGCCTGGAAGCTATGACGATTCGATTATTGGCGAAATAGCAGATATCGGGCTATTGGCTGGTGGCAACGCCCGTCTTGCCTTAAACACGCTCAGGAAGGCCGCCAGAAGCTGCCAGGAGCGTGGTTTGGAGCGAATAACGAGGGAAGAGCTTGACCACATAAAAGCCACCCTGGAGCTTGGAGAAACCGGCCTTTCAAAGGAGGAGATCGCGATTATCGAGCTGCTGGAGGCCGGACCGATGAGCTCCACGCGCCTTTATTCCCTGCTAAACCGCAGGATGGAGAAAACAAAGCGGCAGATAAGGAACTACTTCCACGCGCTGGAGGAAAAAGGCATAATCGAAACGCGGTTTATCCATGGAAAATACAACTACGGCTCTACTATCATACAACTCGGTAAAGGGGTGGAAAAATGGGTAAGCGGTTGCTGATATCGAAAAGAGGAGTTAAGCGTTTCCTGCGGGAAAACGGGGTGCGGGTTTCCGTTGGCTTTTACGCTGCATTGAACGACAGGATAAAAACCCTTCTAACTGAGGCGGCAAAACGGGCGAAAAACAATGGCCGTTCTACGGTGTTGCCTCACGATGCCTAGCGAAAGGGCATCATGCAGTTCAAATAGTTTCATTAGCCCGACAAATAAAAAAAGGGCTAATGACGGAGTTTGCTGTTAGAAATCTTTTTTGATAATTGTGTAATAAGCTGAATCTTTTCGGTTGTTTCATCTATTATTTTTTCGCTTGATTTTTCAAGTAGTTCTGCGCGGGATATAGAAAACCGCAATTTGATACCCGCGTAACAATCTTTTTCTCCGTCCAATGATTCAAACATAGTGCGTATTTGACCTAAATTTAAGATTTTTCGATTTAACAATTCGGCAGATATCGAGAGACCCTCATTCCATTTATCATAGCGTACCCATTGATCCGCATCCCTGCCTTTTTCTCTTTTGTAAATTGAGATTATTATCTCTGGATGTTTATTAAAAAATTTTAGTAAATTATCTTGACGGTCATGAATAGACTGTACAAAATGCTTTCCATACTCTGTGTGCTGGGTAGACGATACGAGAGCAATCGACAATTCGTCAAGATTTAGACTTAGACAAATATTATAATATTTTATTTTTGGTAAATCTATAGGAAACCAGATATTGTTAGAATACTCTTTTATTACTCCAATTTTTCCGAATTTGAGTTTCTTTGGTAGCTTTCTGTGTATTTGGATAAGTTTGCGAAAATTCTCAAACTTTCTACGGACGGTGTGTTTCGTTTCCTGGTCTTTTCCTGGTTCTCGATTAAAAAAATTTAAGTCCTCTTCTGTAAATCCTGAAAACGTACTCATGCCTTCCACCTCCAAAAATTGGTTAAACTGTCTGAGAAGAAAACGCTCAATTTCTGAATCATTCTCTGTTTTTCTTACTTTTAAGAAACTGGCCAATTGCTCCCAAGTCCTATATACACGTTTAAGTTTCTTGCCGATTATTCTTTCATGTTTACGTAATTGCGCCTCAGAGATGTTTCCGGAAATTTTAACCTCTACAAGGATATTTCCTTTATTGGTAAAAATCCACCCATCGGGTATGCTATATCTATTTTTGTTTTTTTTATCATTTACTCCGCTTTTTTCGGGAGCTAGGATAAAGAGAATGGTTTTTTTATCCGGTCTTATTTTTTTTGGTTTGTTAGTCTGCATTTCAAAATCAAGCTTGTCTGATGATTTCGTTTTCAATCTAAAAAATTTTGATAAAAAATCTACTCTGAAATTTGGGCAGTTTTTTAATACGATAAAGAGGGCTTTTGTGAAATTATTCTCCAACTGTGCATCGTCGGATTCGTCTGCATCTTTTTGGCCCCGGTAAAACCAAAACAAATTTTCATCTTTCTTCAAAACAACGCACCTACTCGATTATTTAAATCCTAAAAATGGCAGTCTGCCCTCACTAATGCTTTTTTTCACCGCTCCGATTAACATTTGAGAAATTGGTTGCTTTTTAGCATCAAGAGCAAAAGAAGTGAATTCTGATTCATCAACTCGAAGGTTTTCCCAATTAAATGAGTCTAAATCGCTAACTCCGCGCGGGTAAACAGTGGCTTTTCCGATTGCAACCAGATCTTCTCCACTCAATAGCTCAACAACAACGAGGCCAATTTTTTGACTTATCTTTTTATGTTCGATAATGAGGGTATATGACTCAAAGTTTCCCGGTTTTGATTTAGTTTTGAGTGCAGTTAAGACATCGGCTTTTGTTGGATGCCGGAATTGCTTTTTTTTCATAAGTTGTTATAACGAATAAACTTAAAACTTATGGCGTAGTGCCCCATTTACCAGATTGCTTAGACGATTTATATAGGCATTGCAATTCTAATTGTTCTGAAGCCCAATTCAAGCGTTTTCAAACTGAAACCTGCCTGATTCTTCGCGTTTCCGACAATTGCGATTCGCAATTCTTCAATTGAACCAGGCCTCAACTCGCTTGTTTTTGCTCGAAAAATTAGGAGGAATTATTGAATAGCCTGTCGAGCGTTTCCTTGATTTCATTGCGGCTTATAACCTTCCCGTATTGCTTGTATTCATCTCTGAGGTCCCACTTCGTCACAAGGATATAGAAATCCGAAAATTCCTCTTTATCCCTAGCAAATTTAGCTTTCAGGGCATTCGGATGGGTTTTCCATGTGCCTGTTTCAACTTCAAAGGCAGTATTCTCCTTCTCGAAAACAACCACGTCCGGCTTGACCGCGTTGTATAGCAACGCGGTGCGTCCATACTTCTCTATCTCCATCTGCAATATCCGGCAGAAATAGTAATGCTCCGGGCTCTGGTTGTCCGGCGGCTTTACGAGCGTTTTCTGTCCCTTGCCAGGGCCAAACGGGTTAGTATCCAGTTCGACATAACCGCGCTCCCTGCACATCTTTACCTGGTCTTCGGTCAGGTCTTTGGCAAAGAAAAAGCCCTCGCGCAGGTTGAAGCGCTTCGGCATGGGTTTAAGGGGTTTGTTTTCGACCACTTCAACCGGACCGCCCGTTTCCTTCGGGTCGGTCGTAAAGAGCCGATGCATGATTTCCGGGGCGGTTATCTGGAACTTGAAATGCCCCTCCTCGCTCACCAGCAGGCCGCTTCCCTTGTTGCACTTAATCAGGTAATCCTTCTCCTCGGCGTTGAGCTTCAGCGACGCGCTTATGGCCTCGATGTTGCTGGTACTTTGCTTCATCAGGATTTTTGTAGCCGATAAATTGAGTATCGACTTTCCGGCATCCGCCTTATCAAAGTCCTCAATCTCCTGGGTGATGAAGCCTAGGCCGACCCCGTATTTCCTGGCTGTTTTGATGTACTCTAGGACATGCTCCTCGGCGTTTTTGTTCCTCAGAAGCCCCCAGCCCTCGTCAATGAAAATGAACTTTGGCGACTTGTTGATTTTCATCCTGCGGGAAACGAATCCCAGAATGATGAGCATGGCTAAAGGTTTCAGCGGCCCCGGTATCCGGCTAAGGTCGAAGTTCACAATTTTGGCCTTCAGCTCTACGTTGGTCTGCCTGTCCAAAAACCCGAAAAAGCCGTTTTTGGCATACATCGAGAGCCGGTTTACCAGTACTTCGAGCGTGGGGACGTCTCGAGAGCCCTTCTTTTTCTCCTTGAGCATCTTGACGCATTCGGAGTATACGTCGCCAAAGGTCGGCGGCTGGTTCTTCCATGTCTTCTCTTCCAGAGGCAGGATGCCCGATTCCTCATAGGCGCGCGGGAGCAGCTGATTGAGCGCGCCTTTCTGGGATTCAGTCATGCCGCCGATGATGATGTCGAAAGCCGCGATCAGCTCCAGCATTTTCTCCTGAAAGCTTAGATCGCCAAGGTCGAAGAGGTTGATGCTGTCCTCCGAGTCCTGCGCAATCCTGACGTTCTGGCCGCCCAGCGAGGTTATCGTTCCCGCATATTCGGCGTTCGGGTCAATTACGAAGATTTCGGCATCCATAGCAAAGAGGGATTGGACCATCAGGAACTTGGCAGTGTAGCTCTTGCCCGAGCCGCTTGTGCCGAGGATGAAAAAGTGTTTGTTGCTGTACTTGTCGAAGTCCAGGCATATCCGGTTAAGGGTTTCCAGCTCGTTCCCGAGAAGCACGCCCACCTTGTCGGGTTTCGCGGGGGAGATGAACGGAAACGTGGCAGCCAGGGAGTTGGTCGGGAACTCCTGCTGCACCCCCAGCTTGTCCGTGCCGATGGGGAGGCAGGAGCGCAGCGCCTGAGCCATCCTGAAATTGGCGGTTTTCGGTATAATCATGATTGCATTCAGGTTGGCTTTGCATTTTTCCGTGAGCAGGTCGAGCTTATCCATCGAGGCCTCACGATTGTTTATGTACAATGATACCCGGAACAACTTTTCCTCGCCCTTGTACAGCAGCTCGTGGAGGCGCCGGGTGTCGGACAGCTTGATTTCAAGCGCGGGGTTGGGCGTGCCCTTCTCCCGACTCATGAACAGGTCGGCTGTCTGCTTGTTTATCTGGTCGTAAAGGAAAACAACCGTCTGGTCTATGCCCGACGGCTCGATGTGCAGGGAAATGTCGTAATTCTCGTTCTTGGACAGGAATGACCTCAGCCAGCCGTCCTCTATCTTTCGCGGGTACCCTGCCACCTCGATGATGCGGTAATAGTACTCGTTCACTTTCACGAAATCCTTGCGCACTTCCATGTACGAAGGCGTGATAAGGTATGCTAAGCGCTCGTCGTCGTTTATCATCAATGCACCTCTTTGCCGCTGTTGAACAGGCTGTAAACAGTTATCCTGGACAGGTAATCGTCGCCGACTTCCAGGTAGTTGTCAAAATACGACATAAGCAGGGCGATTAACTGGCTGTCCTTCAGCCTTATGGTGATCAACCCGCAATAACCGAGCCGTTCCTGTATGATTTCGGCCCTCAGGTTCAGCTCCTTTATCCGGTCTTCCTCCTTGATGCGCTTGGCTAGGGTGCTCCGGTTCTCAAGCGGGACTACGACGTAATAAATGCGCTCCTTTATAGCGTGCTTTTCTATGAAGTCGCTCTCGTATTTCCTGAATCCCTCGTACAGCTCCTTGAGGTTGGCCGACTTCATGCGTCCGTCCTGGGTCTTGTAATCCGGCTTTATGGAATTGACCGTCCTCACGATTATCTGTATGGGAAAGGTTAGCTGGTTGAGGAACTCCCGGTAGTTGAGGATCAGCGAGCGTTTCCTCGACTCGTCCATAAGCTCGAAGTTCACGGGCTTGACCAGTATCACGGCCCGGAGCTCGCCATTTTTCAGGAATAGCATATCCCTCTCGATTTTCCTGACCTCCACGAAGTCCCTTACCTTCCGGTCCATGTAGCCGCCTAACCTCACGTTGTTCATGAAACCGAGCCAGATAAGCAGCTTGGTTTCAAGGTCGAAAACTGCAAAGCCCACGCCTATGAGCACGAATAAGGTCGCTAACCCAGTATCGAATTCCTGGGGCAGCGGCAACCGATACGCCAATGCCGCCACTATGACGAACAGCACCAGGTAGCCAAGCTGCTTTATGTCCAGGTTGAGGAATATCTTTTCCTTGTACTTGATTTTGTCCGGTATGTCGTAGCCCATAGAATCACAGCAAAGCCAGCAGCATAGCGACCTTCCAGCCGACCGATACGGCAGCGTTCAGGACGCGCAAAACAACCGTTACAAGCGAGAACACGGCTATCAGGTAGATTAGCACGTTCACAAACCCGATAAGCCCGAATCCAAGCATCAGGGCCATTCCCTGCACGAACCCGCCGGAGAGGAGCGGATCCCCGGAACTGAAAAGGTATGTTTGACCGAGGATTAGGATAGCGTCTATACTCGTCATGAAAATGATTATCACGATGAATTTCAGCATGAACAGCCCCCATTCCCTTGAAAACGGCAGGAAATAGAGGAAAATCGCTATCGGAAACAGCAACAAAAGGAAAGGAATCATCAGGTAGCGGATTATCAGGGTAAAGAACGTTAGCGCGGCGGCAGATAGGAAATTGAAGGACATAACCAGGCCGAACACCAGGGAAGAGAAAACCACCTGGATATTGAGGAGGTCGGAAAACGAGTTGTCGTATATCGAAACCGTTATGTACTGGTTCAGCTCGATAATCATCTTGAAAATGCTGAACGAGAACGCGAGGACGACGATAAGGTAAAGCAGGTTTTGTATCCACAGCTTGGCCTTTGCCCTTCTCTCTGGATCGGCAGCCGAGGCGACGTAATACGCGCCGACGCCCATAAGCGCCAGGGTGTAAAGACTCTCGAGAATCTTCATGATTCGCGTGTACGGGGAGCAGAATAAGTCCAGATTCGGGCCCATTACGATGAAATTCAGCGAATTGTCAAGGAATTCCCTGGCCGAATAAACGAAGCCGTCCACTATTGAGCTGAAAAACTTCTCGACTATGCAGGTTGGCAGGTTGAACAGCACCTGAAGGAAATTAGCATCGTCCGGGCAGGATTGGTTCTGGATTGTGAAGTCAATCGAAGCGCTGTGGGCTACCGAAAGCACGGCCAAGATAAAAACCAGGTTTCTAAGCACGGTACATCACCTTTTTGACGATCAGGTAAAGGATATAGATGACCAGGGCAAGGAGAGCGGCGCCCAAGAGTTTATCGAAAAATGAGGGTTTGGGAACCTCGATTTTCTTGATTGACGGGGTGGTCGCGTTCGAGATGTTGCACCCACGAGTGATATTTGAGTTAAAATGGTCGGCTGCTCTGAGGAAGCAAACCGGAGAGTACGGGGCGAGGATATGGAAGACCGAGCCGTTCCTAGCCAGGATGCTTAGGCCATAAGTCGAGGTCTTGTTTGCAGGGATTAGCTCCTTGACAAGGACGTTATACGGCCCAGCCTCGTTTCTTATCATATAAACGTAATCTGCTTTGTAGAAGCTCGAATTTCCCATCTGGAAAAATACACTCGAATCGTTGGCGTTTATGCTGAGCTCGGCCAGACCGTTGTAATGCGCCAATATGGTGTAATTCGAGGTTGGTTTGAACGCCGTATAATTGGTTTTCTTAGAATCTGAAACGGTTATCGCGTCCTTGAAGCTCTGCGTCGTATAATAGTCGCATGTAACCCAGCAGCCCGTGAGGTCGCAATGGGTTATCCATTCGTATCTATCAACAAGGTACTCGCTCCAGACATTCATGACGGCGCTAACGTTTGAGCTCGTGTTCTGAACTGAAACCGAATAATCGTAGCCGCAGATTCTGAAATTGTCATCGCAATCTCCGGGCAGCGGACTTGTATCTACCACAAAGGTAAAACTCTGCCGAATCAGCGGCTTTGTGGTCGTATTTATCCGATAAGTTCCGTTGTCATAAACCGAGGGATCCAGATATGCGATGCTTACCCAGGCATCCTTGATATTCGTGGAGCTTTTGGACGTATCCGGCGGGTATTTGCCGAAACGGATTCCCTGATTCCATTGCACTATCTGGCTGAAAGAATCGTTGGCTATGGATTCAGCTATGAAAAGCTTCTTGTCTTCGGTGGTGTTGAACGCGTTTGAAAGCAGGCAGATCGGATTCAGGCTCCAGTCGCAGTAGTGGAGAAGCGTATCATCCGGCTTGACCGGTGGGGAATATGCCGAGGCTGCCGTATAATCGTGGTAAGGGTAGCTTGGGCATTGAGGAATCGCAAAGGCCAAGTTCATCAGGAACAAGAAGAACAGGGATTTATCCACAGTAATTCCCCCCTGAAAGCATGGACCCGATTAGCGGAGCCAGGTAGATGATGCAAAGGCCGATTATTACCCCCAGGATTACGTCCTTCCATTGCTGCCTTGATGCCGGATCCTGGCTCATCGTGAGCATTAGCCCGGAATAAGCAATAGTCAGGATTCCGGCTAGGGTAGCCAGCAACTTGATGCTGTCAGCTATGGCGTCAAGGCTCAGCTTACCACCCGCAGATACCGGAGGAATTGACCAGGTTTTTGACCAACACGGGAGCCAGCCAGATTATTATCAGGCCGACTATAACACCGCTCAACAATGCCTTGGCCGTATTCCTCTCGCTCAGCTCGTGGGTGCTTGCCAGGATGAAGCCCGCGTATGCAGCCACGATCACGCCCGCCACCGTGCCAAAGACCTGGATCATGCCGTAAAGTCGGCAAACAGGCTGATCGCTTGGAATGGTCAGATCCGCGAAACTCAAGCCCAGCAGAAGCAGGGCCATCGCCAGAGATTTCTTATTCAACCTTACCACCTCGGTTTATTATCTCGAATTCGGGATTTCCTTTCCGGAATCCGATTTTCGACTTGATGACGTCCAGATAAGCCGGATTGATCTCGTACCCTATGGAGTTCCTGCCCAGGTTGCGGGCGGCGCGGAGGGATGTTCCGCTGCCAAGGAAGGGGTCCAGGCAGTTTTCACCTTCATAGGTGTACAATCTGATCAGGGCTTCCGGGAGCGCGATAGGGAACATGGCCGGATGGTCGTCTTTGTTGTACTGGTTCTTGATTTCCGGGACCATCTCCCAGATATCGTTGCCCCAATGAGTCCGGGCATATTCCAGGTCAATCTTTGAGGTGTTTCTCTCCTCCTTCGTGATCTTTTTGAAGTCGAATTTGCCCTTTCTGAAAACAAGGATGTGCTCGTAGATGTTATTCGGGTAGTAGTACATCGGATAGGGGTGCTGGATGAGTACCCCGAACCGCTTGGAGCTTCCCAGGCCGGTGGGCTTCTTCCAGAGGATGTCTTCCCGGTATTCAAAGCCGCTTTTCTGGAGGATCCCCACGAAATGGCAGGGGATAGGATACTTCTTCTCCCCGCTTATGATGTCAGAGATGTTCACGCAGATATAGCGGCCATTGTCAAGTACGCGGTAGCATTCGCTGAATATCTGGTACATGGCCCGGAGATAGGTTTCGTATTCGTTTATCGAGCCGATGTTTTCCGTTCCGTAATCCTTGACATTGAAATAAGGGGGGCTGGTTACGATTAGCTGGATTGAGCCGTCTTTTATCTCAGCCATATTCCTGGAATCGCCGATAACCACGGTTGTTTTTGCCATGGTTGAAGTTATTTCTCGTTGGGCTATTTTATGATTAATGCAAAATTTGATGCTGTGATGATAACTTACCTTGAATATGCGGGGATTGCTGTAACGAGAACAGATTGATTATGTAGACCGAGCAAGGAGTCATGCATTTTCAAGGTCTACTTCAAGGTTAGAATGGTAGTTCTGGTATCTTTTATTCTTAATTGCTTCAAAGAACTTCGAAAAATCCTCCGGAGATAAGAAGAAAAAATAATATTTCTGCTTTTTTTGTTTCTTATTGAGTTCTGCAAAATGTTTTTTTGCATATTTTAATTTGGCCTTGTTTACGGCGGTTATATCTTCATTCGCTTTGATCTCGACTACTAAGATGTCATGTCCAAGTTTCATAAAAAAATCTGGATTGAATTCGGCATCCTGCTGGTGGCCACTTCTTTTCCCATATTTAACGTCTAACTCGGAGTATTTCCTATGGGTATACGGAATTTTGTAAAATCCTCTATCAACTGATTTTATCCATGCGTCCATATGACATGCGTAGTTGGGGTCTGTTAGATACTCACCAAATTTCTTCTCATTCCCATAGGAAAGAATTACCGCATTAAGCGGGCACTTAAAATTGTAAGAGTTAGCTACTTCAATAACCTTTTCCCTAGG
Organism: Microcaldota archaeon; assembly: GCA_964490215.1. Taxonomy (GTDB): domain Archaea; phylum Micrarchaeota; class Micrarchaeia; order Anstonellales; family Bilamarchaeaceae; genus Bilamarchaeum. Next base: position 40,069 of record CAZBAM010000001.1, read on the forward strand.
TAATTTATCGAACGCTTTTAGTAGCATTTTAGCATCTTCGTCTTTCGATTTCGCTACCGATTCTTTGTTAAACAACAAAGTTTTATTCTTTAATAAATCAACCCACAGGGCAGTTGAATGCGGCATTTTTTTTGTTGATACTTCAAAGGGTTTGCTAGATTTGAAATCAACAATAACTACACTGCTTGTTTTTTTCTTTAGAGATCCAAAAGCCGTCTGGGCTCGAAAAACGTTTTCTTCTGTGAGAACCCCCAGAGTATCTCCTATCGCTTCAAGAGATTTCTTGATGATTGCTTCGATTCTTTTTCGAGTTAATCCCTTTAGATAATCTACCTGGTCGTCTTTACCATCTAGGTATAACTTATTGAATATGTCATTAGCAACTTCTAAAATCGGTTTGGTCGGTACTTCTATTTCAGTTACTTTTCGATCTGCTTTTTCTTCTCCTATAATAAAGTACTTGCTTCGTCGTTTGATAATCCGATCCTGCTGGCTGAATTTAATTAAGTTCTTCTCACCCGGAACAGAAACTCTCTTTACTTCAGATTTCTCACGCACTACCCTTTCAATTGGTTCGTAGTTTATATTATAGAGATTGAAATTATAATCTGGTGTTTTATCTACAACGTAACTGTGAATTTTTTCTTCATACCCCATTATTTCGTATACCAGCTCTCGGACATCCTCGCGCCACTTTTCATGATTAAACACGATAAGGGTGGGTTGATAACTGCATTTTTCCGGTACCCGTAGGCCTCTTCCCAGGACTTGAGCAATTAATAATTTAGAATTAAATGCACGTTTGTCATGAGGGACGATTTGAAAAACATTTTTTACATCCCAGCCTTCCGTTAGCATGCTTACTGAGGTTATCCATTCAGTTGGATCGTCTTTATCATCAACTTTTTTGAGTAGCTCGACATTTTTTTTGTGTTTAGACGAAGAAGTGACTACCAAAACCTTTCTTTCAGCAGCCTCCCTACTAATTTTTTCTTTGATAACAAGAAATTTGATTATATCTTCTGCTAAATCTTCGGCAAGTGCAATTTTTTGTGTAACTAGAATGGTCAGGGGTTTGTATTCTTTGTACCTATTTTTATTTCCAACATGATTATCGTATATCTGCTGTATTTTTTCCCCCCAGTTCTTGGCCTCATTCTCATCTACGTACTCTATTTTCTTTATCCAATGGTCTCCCATCGCTTTCAAAATAGGATAACGGTAAACAACATCACTAAAATAATTGTTTCCGATATAGGGCGTACCAGTAAAATTTATAACAAATTTAAATCCAAATTTTGGGTTAATAATAAACTCTTTCCATTTTTTCATTCCTTGTGAATCGGTTGCCGACGTCTCTGCCTTTGGATTCATTAGGTGATGAGCTTCATCGTTAAGAATTAAGGTCCTAGATCCTAGTCCAGCTAAGCTATAACTAATTGATGAGCTAACATGCTCTAGGATGGCATGATAATTTTCTACGCAGATATCCCCTTTTTGGATTGTCGTATTGCCCTGGATTATGCGGGGATTTTTAATAACCGCATCCGAAGGAAGGGTTGCTTTCAGTTGTTTGTTTCCGCTTAAACCCTTGAATTTTTCTATTAGACCTGATTCGATGGTAACCGATGGGCAGAGCACCAGAACTTGGTCTACAGCACCTTCACTTAATAAAATTTGTGCTATTCCAAACATCACATAACTTTTTCCTGTGGCAGTTGCAAGATCAATAGCACAGGATAATTGGTCTCCAAATTCTAATTTTTCTTCAAGAACCCTAAATGATTTATAAAACTCTTGGAGCGTTTCATTGGAATCATAATTTTCTTTTGCTAATTCTTTCGTAGAAGAATACCTGCCGCCCAATAAATAACGTATAACCGTTCGGATTGCTTCTTTTTGAAAATCTCTATTTCCACAAAGTTCATCTATAAAATCGTCATATTTAAACAAATCAATTTGTTTTGGATTTACCGTTTCGGAAACATGAAGAACTAGGTCATCGGGGTGAAGTCTAATCACTTCTGTCATTTCGCTCGCCTTATTTTAAAATCATTTAGCGTCAGCACTTCACGCTTCTCATTACCCAGTATATCTAAATAGATCACCATCATTCTTTTTCCAAGACCATCCCTTGGAATTCTGACCTTATATTTATCCCTTACAATTTGGTCCCTGAAATAGTAGTCGGTCATGTTGAAGAATTCACCGTTGTAGTCCTTATCTATCATGACAATACTTAAGGCTTCACGGTCGCTAAAATCAATAGGTTTCTTTGTTATCTGTATCGGGTCAAAATGTTTGATCTCAATGACCAATTCTTCTATGCGTTTTTGAGTATCTTTTTGCTGATAATAGGTGCATTCGACTTCCGGCGCTATTACAAAATCAAAACCAACAGATTCTAAAGGATCGTTGATATCCTCGGCGCTGATTGGCTGAATTGCTCGTTTGAAACTAGTTTTGTGTATCTCATCTATCACGGAGTAGGGAATTCTCAGGAAATAATATCTAGTTTCATCTTTTAGGATGTAATCTTGGAGAGGTACGACTTTGCCAGCCGGAGCAATAATGAACACCCGTTCTGCTTTACTATCTACAAATTTATGTAAATAATCAACGTATGTATCGGTTAATTTTCCTTCACCCACATACACATGAACTGGATTGTTATACAAAATTCCTTCAAATTCAAAGCCACCAATTTTAGTTTTCCTGGATTCGGCTTGAAATAGATCTAAGGCAAACTGGGTATATTCTTCCCTTCCCAGTTTAGCAACCGCATCGAAATCATAGAGGCCCGCATTATACAATGTGAACGGTTTCGGTTTAAGTGGTTTACCCGTATTACCGATGTTGTTTTTTAAACTTAAAAGGCGTCGTTGAGTTGAATAAATTGCAAGTTTTCCAGAATCCACGCCAATCCAGCGCCGACCTAATTTTTCGGCAACTGTAAGCGTCGTACCCGATCCAGAAAAACAATCAAGAACTAGGTCTCCTTTTGTTGTAGAAGAGTAGATAATTCTGCTTAACAACGCCTCCGGTTTCTGAGTTGGATATCCCACGTTCTCTACTTCTGTGTATGCATATGTTCCCACGGGCTGATCGTTGAATTCTCTGGCGAGCTCATCCTTTCCTATCCAGACGCTCCAAGCTGGCTGGGGGCGGGTTATATTTGCTTGTTTTATCGCTTCTTCCTTTGTTAACCTGGGGTCATTGCAGATATACGTCTTTAAAAATTTAGAACCCCCGCTGCTTTCTTTTCCGCGTGTATAGTACCAACCATCTTTATCTCTTACAAGCGCTGAGGTAATTCGTTCTGAATAACCCAGTCGCATTGGTGGATTGAACTGAGCAGAAGGAGGTTTATAGCAAAGAATTGTTTCGTGAGCTTTTGGAAAATATTTTCCAGAACCGAGTAATCCGCACACCCATATAATTTCTGCAAAGTCGAAATTTGGGAAAATCTCGTCCATTAGAACTTTAATGTAATGCCCCATTCGCCAGTCACAATGAACAAAGATTGTACCGTCTGAGCTAAGTAAATTTTTTATAATTACAAGACGTTTTCGTAAAAACTCAAGAAATTGCGCACCCTCGATTTTATCTTGATATGCCTTCTGGTCTCTCGAACCAACAAATTCTCTTTTGGTAGCAAACGGTGGATCTATATACACTAACTTGACCTTTCCTTTAACCTCGTTATCTTTCAGTAGTGTCTTAAGTGCTTGAAGGTTATCTCCAACGATTAGTTTATTTGCCCAGCCGTGACCATTTTGTCCGAATGTTTTCACCTTTTGAAATGGGACTGACATTGTATCTGCCAGTATGTCCTCTTCACGCTCCTTGCAACCATAAATAAGTTCATATTCTTTTGGAGTTCTAGATGGGAACAGTACCTCTTTCATTTCTAATGGTAACGATTTACCATCGCGTAAGATTCGAATAATTTCGTCTCTTTTTAATTCGTTGGTATTACCCATGAGCTCCCCTACGCTTTTTTCGATTCGGTATTCTTCGGTATACTCTTTAGCATGGTATTAAAATACACCTTTCACGTGGCGGTTCTTCATTAAAATACCTGGCCTGAACTTAGCAGCAGGGGGGTTCACACGTTAAACCTTACGTAGTTATAAATTTTCTGGCAGATGCTAGGAGGTGGTAGACTTTATAGACTATTTTGTAAAAACTTGCCCTAAAGAAAAGGTATATCACGCGTCACTACCAGGGGATTACCTCCTCGTGTGGACAATTAATAATAGCTCAAATTTGCTGGGATTTTCGATAAATTCGGATATACCGTGGGAGGCGTACCAAATAAAAAATGGAAAAAAACTTGAAGCGATTGTAGATATAACCGAACGACTAGCTGTTCCATTGATCTGGATTTTTCAACCATTGATTCGTGAAGGAAAACTAGAACTGGGCATAATCCTCAAGGATGTGACTGGGGGTCTTCAATGTAATAAAGAGCAAGTGCCATTGTCTGATTGTGGTCATAAGATCCAGTCAATTTTAGGTACTGACTTTGCAGTCTCGGGCGCATCAAAGACGGTGAATACAGGCACACATGATCCTTTCCATACCTGGAGCAGAGCGGCATTGCCAATAAATTACATTAAGAACGATGTCGACCTGATGGTATTTGGTGATGATAAAACTAAACTCTACTATGTAGAAATTAAACGAAGCGACCCCCCGGAACGTTGGATGGGACCATATAGAGATGATATTCCAAATTATCTACTTCAAAAACGAATAAGCGAAAAGATCGGAGCGGTTTCCATATTGATTCAGCATGATAAACGAGAAAATGTCAAAAATGAAACAAAAGTTAGATATTCAATAATCGAAAAAGTTGATCCGTCACTAACGGGAAATAAATTTATACTCGGGCCCACTGAATTCATTACTGCAATTGAGGCACTACGACGCTTATCAAAGTCTTAATCGATCTCTAATAAATGGTTTGTTTTGAGCCCCGGACTTGGGATTTGCTCTCAGACCTCTCTTTTTAAACTCTGCTCCTCAGACCATCACTCGGCAAGACGGACATCGCTGGTCTGAACTCAGACCAGATCAGAAAGCGCTAGGGGAGAACCTCAGACCAGGTCTGAGTGCAGCCCCAAGGTAAGACCTCTGAGCAGATAGAAGTGCAGGGGAAGAGATTTGAACTCTTGAAGGGACTAACCCACCAGCCCCTCAAGCTGGCGCATTTGGACCGCATTCCATCGCCATACATCGGCGCTGTCATGCGTTTGACCGCTCTGCCACCCCTGCATGAGTGGAACGAATGCTGGGTTTGATGGACGAAACGCCGTCCAGCTACGCCCCGCGCAAACTATTACCGCCAACCATCTATAAAAATTAATCCTCTTTCTCCTTCTTCTTTTTCTTCTCTTCCTTTTCCGCCTTCTCCTCGGCTTTCTTCTCCTTTTTCTCTTCCTTCTCCTCTTTTTCCTTCTTGGCCTTCTTCTCTTTCTTAGCCTTCCTGGCCGGCTTCTTGCCGAGCGCCTCTTCTATGGCCTCAATGTCTTCGGTTATGATGTCGCAGCCGCGCTCTATGACCTCGGCAGGCTCCATCTGGTAGCAGCTCTCCACGAAGAACTTCAGCGATTCCCCCTCCTTGCCGTAGCTCACGATGCCGGCCTGGAACTTGGCGTGCCCCCTGCCGACGCCCTGCACGGCCTTCGCCTCAAAGCGGAGGTGCTGGCCCTGGCCGAGCGTCACTATCGGGATGTTCTTCGCCACGGTGATGTCCTTGTCGGAACTGGTCATCTCCGAGGAATACACGGTCTTCGGGCCCTCGGCGTCCAGCGAGAGGATTACCTCTGCACTCGCCGGCGTCTTCTCGGGCGTGGTCAGCGGCATGAGGCCGAGGCGGTGGGCGATGTATTCGTCCCACAGCGGGCTCGTGTTGTCGTAGAACGTCACCGAGTCTATGGCCATCACAGGCACGCGGGACATTGAATACCTGCGTATCATGTTGGCGAAGCTCGTGGAAACGTCTGCAACGAACTCAATCCGGTTCTCGTGCTTCTTGTCGAGTTTCATACCCTTCTTCCCCTTCTGCCGCCCTTCCTTTTCATGGAATCCGTCGGCAATGGAGTGACGTCCTCTATGCGCCCTATGCGGATGCCTGTCCTGGCCATGGTCCTGACCACGGCCTGCGCGCCGGAGCCAGGCGTCTTGGCGCCAGTGCCTCCGGGGGCGCGTATGCGCACGTGGACGAGCGTGATTCCTTTCTCCCTGAGGGTGCCCACGACCTTGGACGCTGCCTGCATGGCTGCGTAGGGCCTGCCCTCCTCTCGGTGGGCCTTCACCATCATGCCGCCGCTCGCCCATGCCAGCGTCTCGGCGCCGCTCATGTCCGTGGCGGTTATGATGGTATCGTTCTTGGATGAATATACGTGCACCACTGCCATCCTGTGCTTCCTTGGCGGCAGAAACGGCCGTTTTTCCTCTGGCTTGACCTCGGCCCCTGGCTTGACCTCGCCCGGTTTCGCTTCGGCCGGCTTGGCCTCGGCTGGTTTGGCCTCAGCCGGTTTCGCTTCGGCTTTCGCCTCTTCCTTCTTCGGCTCTTCAGCCTTCTTTTCGTCTGTCATGAGTACACCTTCACGCAGGAGCGCACCTTCAAGCAGGAGCTGCCTCCTTCTTTTCTGCAGCTACTGCCTTTTCCGGCTCGGGCGCCTTTTCAGGCTCTGCGCCTGCCTTGACGTTGATGTCTATGGGCCTGGCGTATGCCACGTCCTCGCTGAGCTTCACAAGGTAGCTGGGCCTTGTAACCCTGCTTCCGTTGACCGTGATATAGCCGTGCGTCACGAGCTGCCTGGACTGCGGCATGGTCCTTGCAAGGCCCTTGCGAAGGACGATGGTCTGCAGCCGCCTCTCCAGGATCATGCGCACCTCAAGTGAGAGCACCTCGTCTATTGTCCCGCCCTCGCGGAGCATGCCGAACCGGGCCAGCTTGGCCAGGATCTTGCCTGCGTCATCGCGCCTCTCCTCCTCCGTGAGGGAAAGGAGCCGCCTGGCCTCGCGCCTGTACTTCTTCAGTTCCGATGTCGCCATCCAGAGCTCGCGCATGTTCTTCAGGCCGAATTCCAGCTTGAGCGCCTTCTCCTCGGTGAGCCTGTCAGCGTCCCACAGCTTCTTGGGCCGCTCGGACTTGTTCCTTAGCCTTCTTGGGTCTCCCATGTGATCACTTCTTCTCTGCAGGCTTCGCGGCTGCAGGCTTGGCTGCTGCGGCTGGCGCGGCCTTTGCTCCGGCTGCCGCCGCCGGGGCTGCTGGTCCGGCAGCTGCCGGGGCTCCGGCTGTTCCGGCAGGACCTGTCTTGGCTGCCTGCTGCGCGGCTATAATCGCCTTCCTGAGCACTCCGACTGCCATGCCGGTCCTTCCGGTGTTCCTCGTGCGCTGGCCGCGCACCTTCTGGCCGTACGAGAAGCGGTAGCCCTTCCAGGTGAAGAGCTTCTTCTCGCGCTCCACGTCCTGTGTGTTCTCAAATATGAGGTCATTCATGATTACGTGCCTGTCCGTGCCGGAAAGGTAGTCGCCCCGCCTGTTGAACAGGTAGGCCGGTATCCCGTGGGCCGGCAGGTCCTGGAGCACACGGTCTATGCTCTCTATCTGCACCTCGGTGAGATCGCCGACGCGTGTTTTCGGGTCTATGGAAAGCTCGCGGTGGAGCACGGCGGACGCCGAAACCGCAAGCGTGTGGCTTATGCCGCGCACCCGTATCAGGGCGCGGCTGAGCGGGACTTCGCCCTTCATGTCCTTGCCGGCTATGCGGACTATGCCCCTGAAGCTCTCCTTTTCCACGCGGACGGGCTTCTTGGCGACTGCCTGCGGCGGGACCGCGGCCTTGCCTCCGTGGTGCTTCGCTTCCGGCGCAGCGGCTTTATCTTCGTGCTCGGCCTTGGCCTCGCGCTCGCGCTTAGATTCCCTGTTATCGTGTTTTTCTTCCTTCTTTGCCATCATCACACCCTGGTAACTGTCTCCACTTCTACCTCGGTGACGTTGCCGAGCTTCCGTATCCTCTCTTCAAGCTGGTCCATTCCCCCTTTGGAGTCGTCAAAAAGCAGGGTCGCCTTCAGCACCTTTATGCCGAAGCCGATGTCTTCCTCCCACGTTTTCTGGACCCTGGCGAGCTTCTCCAGGCCGCCCCTGACCGATGCCAGGGCTGCCGGATTGTCAACGTAAATCTTTATCTGGGCCGCGACGTTATATTCCATGCATACACCTACGGGCCGGCGAAGCCGCACGGGCAGGAATACTTGTTGCGGTTCTCCCTGCAGTAATGGCACCGGACTATTTTCTCCGCACAGTCGGGGCACGGGAATTCCGCAAAGTCTTTCGTATTCCTTCCACAGGTTATGCAACGCTTCAACATACCACCTAAAACTCTCTGGAAATGAAGAAATATTTCTTCTAGAAAGCAGAGATTAATTTAAAAGCCATACATATTTAAATGTGTCCGTTAGGAGCCCCGATAGTCTAACCTGGATAAGACACAACCCTGCGGTTGCGCCTTTTTAGTAAAAAGCACACAGCAGCAAGGTTGAGGTCCGCGTTCAAATCGCGGTCGGGGCGATTTTTTTTACTTAAAATAAATACAACGTTTAATTCGGACAAGATTAGGGTAGTAGACGGAAATAGGATATACCGGGTACGAACAACCTAAAAATAGGGGATAGTATGGAAAAGGTAGAGAAACGAAAGGGAAAATCTCGCGAACTCGAGATTGTAACGCTGATACTAGTTTGCATTGGTGCCCTGATTCTAGTCGGCGTCTATCTATTATGTGTAAACTCAAATGAAAGTATAGCCTCAAACAACTCGGATATACGCCAAACAATAATAACGAGCATGGTAACCATCTTTGGTTTTAATTTAGCCGTAATGGGATTAGGACTGAATTTGAATCAGAATCTACCTCAGGGCATAATCCACAAATATTTCTTATTAAGTAAAGATACCTGGGGGTATCTGGTATCCCAGGCCGTACTCATCATTTTAGTCACTCTGATGTGTTATTACCCCCTTAATATCCCTGCTACACTGACACTGACTTGGATGGACCTCAATGGTAAACTAGCGATGATTTCATTTGTTGCATTAATTGTTACCACCCTACTACTATTTCGAGGATTTTTAAGTATCACTAATAAGGATAGATTTTACAAAGAAATTCTGGAGGAACGCCTAGTAAAAGAAATCAATGAACTGGGAAAGTCAGTTAAGTTCAGCATAGCGGATGCTCGGGGGATTTCGGTTCATTCTTTAGAGGGTAATCCCGGGTATTCAAAAATCAGTTTTGAATATTTCAATGACGAGGTTAAAGGCAAAAATGAAGTTAGTTATACTTGTGACTATCCTGGAGTATATACACATTTTGAGAACGCACTTTTGAAAACTGAGTTTTTTGACGACAGGGTAGGTTTAGTAGATATAGACGATAGTGGATTAGAGGTTTTTTTGCATGGTCGGCCCAAACAAATCAAATCAATTATTTTTAAAAATAAAAATTCAATAAATTCAAAACAGGAAGCAATTTTGGAGATGCAGTCCACAATTAAAGACGAAAAAGAACGAAAAGAGGTCATAGTGCGCCTTAGACAGGTATTCAAAGTAAGGTTAAACACTTTTGAGGCGCTATCAGACTTAATCACATGCATAATGCACTCGGGTCAACTTGAACCGGAGGAACTAGGGAGAGATTTGAAGTTTCTAGAAGAAATTTTATCAAGAACTAACGCGTATCAATCTCAAGAGTTAATAGACGTAATTCTTTATAATTTGAACTTGATCAGATCTAACAATTCGAGTAGTGGGGATTTGATACTAAAATATTTTCTAGGTATAGCTTATAACGTAAACTTCAATAGCCATAAAATAGATAAACTAATCGATTTGTCGGATTTTTTAACAATGCGGATATTGACTGCTTCAGAAAATGCCGATAAGGAGTACATGCAACGTTACGAAATTGCCTTATTGTATATCAGCGAGCAAATCAAGTTTCAATTCCTAGAGAAATTTGAACGAGAAGAGAATGTGGATAGATTGATGGCATATCATAAGATAGTAAAAAATACAATAAACAATGGAAACCGCATCATCATGAATACATTGACCAATTATTTTAGAAAACCGACATTTTATGAGCGCTATTTAATGGAGCAGTTGAGCCAGTTTACAAAAATGCTGGAGTGTTACTACGATGAGCCATATGACTTTAATGCTAGATACTACGAACTAGTAGGAACAGAAAAAGAATTAATCGATGCAAAATGTAAGCTAGTTTCATATTGGAAAGAGGATTTAGGGAAAAAAATAGCGAGTTTATATTTTTGGATGATGCACCTCGTTGAAAAAAATCAATTAGAGAAAAGGACAACTGAGTTCATCTTTGATTTTGGTACTAATGGAAACTATGAAGATAGATTTTTGAGTCCCAGCGAGTGGCTTTTTGAAAGTATGCAATTTTCTGTTGGTGCAATAGCTGTTCCTCCATTCCCAAACATGAAATACTTGGCCGTTTTACTATTTTATCAAACAAAAAATAGGCGCAAATTAAGCATTCCTAAAAAAGAAGATGCTGGATATAAAGAGGAACTAAAAGAGAGCATAAAAAGTTTAAGATTTTCATACATCAATAGATTTATTGACTTAAATGAAGCGGAATTTGAAGATACCAAAAAGAGCTTACTTTCACAGGTATAAATCTCAGGGCGTAAGGATGAAATGGGCCCGGCGAGATTTGAACTCACGACTAGCTAGTACCGATAGCACATGCAGTCGTCGCCAAGATAATTTCCGCGGGGACAGGTCAGGCACCTATTGCCACAACTCTCATAACCTGCCGGGCAGGATACGCAGGTGTAATCATTGGTCGCCACCGTCCCGGACGGGCAGGTCTGGTAGCACATACAGTCGGTACTGATGTAATTGCCAGCCGGGCACCGCAAACACTGGTTGTTGCAGCTATGATACCCTGCCTGGCAAGGCGTACATACGTACTGGTTGGCTGCAATCGTCCCGGACGGGCATTTGGAGTAGCATTTATCGCCCAGGGTATACGGGCTATTGGGGTATTTGTTGGCACAATCCAGGCAACTCGTCATCAGGAAAACCGTCCGGTCTCCAGAACAGTCAGGCAAGGTATTCCCGGGGTAAACCCCGCCCGCAGGGTCAAAGATCACCCACGTGCCGTTCTCATCGGTAATGTAGTTTATGGTGACATCCGAACCGTAATGCCTGGCAACTGCCTGCGTAACTGGACTCATGTTCATGCCCAGCGGGCCAAAATGCACTATCGCATAGGCATGCCTACAAGCCGGGTCTGCGACAACTTTGGCTGTCCCGCTTATTGCCTGGATCATGGAGGCTATCAGCACTGCCTGGTTCTTGCAATCTCCGGATCTTGTCACCAGTGTATCTGAAGCCGGATATGGGATTCCGGCCAGGGGGACGTTCTGGTACATTATATTTTTCTTTACCCAGTCGTAAATGTCAAAAAGCTGGCTGATGCTGTAAGCCCCGGAATCGTTCCTGATGGCATCGGCAGCGGCTTGACGGACAGCCAGGTCATAGGGATTGATTTTACCGCAAAATGTGCTATAATAGGGCTCGGTGTCCTCAAATATCGCGGCATAATTAACCGGCGGTATGACGCTGCAGGTTGAACCGTTTATTCTCTGGCCCGTAGGGCAGCCGCACATGGATGCGTTATCCACAAGGACGCCGTTGTCGCAGTATTTTGGTTTTGCCCTGGCGCACAGGTTGTACAGGGTGCCGTCGTCGCATTTGTCAACGTGGGGGATGCACGAATCACCAAGCATGTCATAACCGGCTCCGCAGCCGCACAGCGACGCTTTCTGGATTAACTGGCCATTGCTGCAATACGCCGGCGGGTCCGGCGAGCATGAATTGCGGGGGGTGCCATCCGAACAGTCCTGCGTTTTCGGGGTTATGGGGCTGCAGCAGCCATAAAGGAACAAGCTGAGGATCACGAGCAGCACTGCAAGCCGTTTCATGCACGTGTTTCTTTCCGAAGGGTTTTAGAGCTATCGGGAAACGATGCTGCACTATCACGTCGCAATCAGGCAACAATGAGGTCGTTTTGCATTTTTCCCCAAGGGAAAAATTAGCAAAACAAAATTGGGCCCGTTGTGGCTGCTGCCACTTCGTTCCCATTTTTCCATGAGGCAAGGCTGCACCATCTCGGCAGGAATTAGGGAAAATGGGCCCGTTGTGACCTCGCGCGGCTCGTTCACTTCGTGCCCAATTTTCCATGAGGTCGAAACTGGGGACTGGAAACGGTAAACAAAGGGAAAATTGGGCCCGGCGAGATTTGAACTCACGACCTTTCGATTATCAGTCGAACGCTCCACCATACCAGGAGTTTTTTGACGATACGAAAAGCAGTCAAAAAGCTCAGGCTGAGCTACGGGCCCGAAATAGAGGGTATTTTCACCGTTCATTTTTTAAACGATTTCAGCAGCTTTTTATTCCGCGCATGCCAATACCAGCTCATGAGGATAGCCATCTTCTCGGACACGCACCTCGGCTACGCGCGCTTTGAGAGCGATTCCTACGCGCAGGCAGGCAGGGTGCTCGCCGACGCGTCCGGGAAGGCTGACCTCATGCTCTGCGCCGGCGACATATTTGACACCAAGATACCGAAGCTGGAAACGCTCTACCGGGCTGTGGAGATATTCAGGAAGGCAGCGGACGGCATGCCCATATTCGCCATACACGGGAACCACGAGAGGAGGAGCAGGGACCTCGTCAACCCGCCGCAGCTGCTCGCGGCGAGCACCGGCTTGAGGATACTCCACGGCGAAAGCGCGGTCTTTGAGAAGAACGGCGAGAAGGTGCAGGTCTTCGGCATGGGAAGCGTGCCGGAGGAATACGCCGAAACCGCGCTGAAGAAGGCGCTGGCGGAAAGGTTCAGGCCGGAGCCGGGCGCGTTCAGGATACTCATGCTCCACCAGTCAATAAAGGAGCTCATGGCGAACGGTGACGACGAGCTGTCGCTGGCCTACCTTGAGAGCCTCCCGTTTGACCTCATAGTCAACGGCCACCTGCACGGCACGTCGCTGAAGCTGGGCGGCAGGTTCGTGATACCGGGCAGCACCGTGATAACCCAGCTCAGGAAGGACGAGATGGAGCCGAAGGGCTATTTCATGTACGACACCGCAGCCAGGAAAGCCGAGTTCGTGAGGATAGAGTCAAGGCCGTTCTTCTACGAGGAGCTGCGCTTCACGGACGCCGGCGAGGCGGAAGTCCGGGAAGCCGTGAGGCAGAAGGTGGAGGCGATACGGAAGGGGCATCCCGGCGCAATAATCTCCATAAAGCTGGAGGGCACGCTGAAGGCCGGCCTGGGCGGCTCGGACGTGACACCAGGCCAGTACGATGGCGTCTATACCGAGAACCGGCTTAACGTTGAAAGCCTGGGCGCGAGGCTTGAGAAGATACGCGGCCTCAGGCAGGAGAACCTTTCTGTGAGGGAGCTTGCACTGGACGAGCTTACGAAGAAGACGAACGGGAAGATAACGCTGTTTGACTGCGCGGATCTGTTTGAGAAGCTCGTGGAAGGGCCTGACGAGACGCTGGCGTACCTAGAGAGCATAGGGAAAGAGAAGAACCGCCAGGGTTCTTTGCGCGAATAACGCGGATTTTAAACCCTTAGCACCATAATCCACTATAAAAGACCATGTATGGGGTGGGGTGGCTGGCAGTTCAGAAACAGATTGGGGGACCTGGCGCAAGCGGCGGGCAGCAACGGCCAGATGCACGCCGGCCTGCGATGGCGAAGAAGGCCGACGCTTTTACGACGAACAACCAACCGCTCATGGACAGCCTTTTTAGGTCAGATGAATCCCGAACCAAGGCTGGCGAGGCCCGCTTCAAGGAAGCGCTCCACAGGTTCTATTTCCAGCGGCTTTCAGGGGACTGGCTATGCCGGATGGTGAATGGGCTGGAGCCGGTCACCGCAGCGGGAATCGCGGAATTTTTCAACAAGCCTGAGAATACCTGCACCGACCCGGCCAGTGACAAAGACGCCTTTTTGCGCAGCAGGCTGGCTGCCGGCCACATAACAATCAATGATCAGCAGGTCTTAGGCCAGGCCATCCTCTTCTTGCAGATTAACGCCGGGTTGTACGCAGCCAGAAAATCAGTGTTTGAAAGCCTTGACGCCCTGATTGGAAAGTACGTTGAAAGGCCGGAGAAGGCCGGGGCATTAGCGTGGTTCAGCAGGAAGGACGACGCATTCAGCTACCGTGAAAAGGCGGTGGCAATCCTTGAGATGGCACATGACGACGTTTCGACAAGGGAGCTGGGCAGGCTCATACGCAAAACCATCCGCATCGCCATCCATCACCCGGATCTGTGCAACAGGAACTATTCCCTTGGGCACGCACTGGACGACCTGTCGTCTGCCCTGGGCGGCATGAAATGCGAAAAACTCCGGACCGTGCGGGCTGCGCTTGGATCCGAGCTAAGACGGACTTCCGGGACGGTAAGGAAAATCGTGAGGTATGAAAAAAATGTTGGCATTGCTTGTGAATCAGGCGTTTCATACGTGATGGGGCCGGTTTACGGCGATGTGCCGGTATTCGACAGTTTCCCAAAAATCGTGCTAAGGGAAAAACTTGGCAGGAAACTGGCCAGGTTCGCGGCCGTATCCGCCATCGCCGCAGCGGTAGCCTGGTGCTCTGTCGGCTACTTCTTCAATTTCCCGCCGCCCCAGCGGTTCATCATTCCTTCCCAGCGGGCGGAATTAGTGAGCGAATTCAGGGAGTATGCCTGGCAGAACCCCATCGAAGCCCTGCAATCCGCGGAAGACGCATACCGCCATGCAAGGCACTGGAAAGCGCGGTAACGCGCCGGCGCATATAAAAATCTGCACTCATTTAGATGACCCGGGCGCACCCATGTACGCGATGGAAGTAAGCAGGCTGGTAAAGAAATTCAACGGCTTCACCGCGGTGAATGGCATCAGCTTCAGCGTGGGCAAGGGCGAGCTGTTCGGCCTGCTCGGCCCGAACGGAGCTGGCAAGAGCACGACAATCTACATGCTGGCCACGCTCCTGGAGCCTACCGACGGCACGGCGAACGTAAATGGGTTTGACATACGCGCGCACCCGGACGAGGTCCGCGGCTCCATAGGCATAGTGTTCCAGGACCCGACCGTGGACACGCGGCTCAGCGCATACGACAACCTGGACATCCACGGCCGGCTGTACGGCATGGACGGGAAGGACAGGAAGGAGCGGATAGACGAGGTCCTTGCGCTGGTGGAACTGACCGAATGGAAGGACAAGATGGTGAAGACCTTCTCAGGCGGCATGCGGAGGCGCCTGGAAATCGCGCGCGGCCTGATGCACACGCCGAAGATACTGTTTCTGGACGAGCCGACGCTGGGGCTTGACCCGCAGACGCGCAGGCACATCTGGAGCTACATAAGCAAGCTGAAAGCGCAGGGCATAACGATAATACTCACGACGCATTACCTGGAGGAGGCTGACTACCTCTGCGACAGGATAGCGATAATTGACCACGGGGAGATAAAGGTGCTTGACACCCCGAAGAACCTCAAGGGGATCATAGGCGGGAACATAATCTCCATAGAGTCGCGCGAGCCGCAGAAGCTCGCGGAAGTCGTCACCAGGATGGGCTGCTGCAGGAAGCCGCGCATCAGCGAGATGACGGTCTCGTTTGAGGCGAAGGACGGTGCCAAGCTCGTGCCGAAGGTCATGGAGGCCGCGCTTAAGGCAAAGATAGAGATAGAGAGCATAGAAGTCCACATGCCGAGCCTGGAAGACGTGTTCATACATTACACTGGAACGAGCATCAGGGAAGAGAAGGCCGCGCCGAGCGGCATCATGATGGGAAGGAGAGCGCATGGGTATTGAACTGGCGAAGGTATACGCAGTCTGGCTCAGGGAAGTCAAACGCTACACTAATTCAAAGTCGCGCATGGTCAGCAGCCTGGGCATGCCACTGCTGTTCCTGGTCGCGCTGGGCGGAGGGTTCTCAGCGCTGGTGCCTGGCTTCAACTACCAGGCCTTCATACTGCCCGGCATCCTTGCCATGACCGTGCTGTTCACTTCGGTGTTCGCCGGCGTCTCAATAATCTGGGACCGGGAGTTCGGCTTCCTCAAGGAGATGCTTGCAGCGCCTGCGAGCAGGGAGACAATCGTGATAGGGCGCACGCTCGGAGGCGCGACCACCGCGATAATCCAGGGGCTCATCATACTCGTGCTCGGCTTCGCGTTCACAGGGACGCCGGTACCGCCGCTTGCGAACCTGGCTGGCATCCTCCTTCTCATGATAGTCATGTCATCGTCGCTGGTCGCGTTCGGCATAGCGCTTGCGTCCGTGGTGCAGGAGGTGGAGACGTTCCAGCTCGTCCAGACCCTGCTCGTCATGCCGCTGATATTCCTGTCCAACGCGCTTTTCCCGATGGACAAGATGCCGGTGTGGCTGCAGGACGTGAGCCGGATTAATCCCATCAGCTATTCCGTGGACGGCCTGCGCACCCTCATGATAGGCACGGGCAGCTTCAGCCTGGGGACCGACTTCGCTGTCGCACTGGCAGGGCTTGTCGTGATGATTGCCGCAGCGTCGTATCTTTTCAGCAAGACCTCCATATGAACGCTGGTCCAGCCGTCGCAAAGGTTGAAAAACGGCTCCTTTCCAAGTAGATAGACAGCCAAACGTCATGAGGGCAGACCTCATGAAGTTTTTAGAGCCTGTGGGCTCTAATCTAGAGAGCTTTGCTCTCTGGATTCCAGCGACCGGTGCGCCGGTCGCTAGAAACCCCAAACAGCCTTCGCTGTTTAGGGTGATGAAATTTTAACCGAAGTAAAGCTGAAGGAAAATTTCGCAGGGATGACAGAGCCCGGTCAAATGTGCAGCGCTTAGGACGCTGTGGCTTAACGCATGACGGCGCCGGTGCATGGCACCGGAATGCGGGCCAAGTGCCTGCGCAGGTTCAAATCCTGCTCCCTGCAATTTTTTTGCCGGAGGCTGGGGGTTGGAAACGTCATCCTAAGGCCGCAAAAGAGATCAGATCTTTTTTACGTTCTTTGCGCGCGGTCCGCGGTCGCTTGATTCAACCTCGTATTCCACGGTATCTCCTGTCGCGAGCACTGCACCGCCCTCAATCGCAGAGGTGTGCACGTACACGTCCTTACTGTCGTCGCCGGTTATGAAACCGAAATTGCGCGCGGCGTTAAACATCTTTACCTTACCTTTCATCATATCAACCTCTTTCCATATTACCTTTGAAGGCAAAGCTTATTTAGCCTGCGCAGTTGTGCGGCTCGGGACCGCGGGCAGGTCAGGGGAACCTGCGCCCTGCATGTTCTATTTGAACCGGAGGCAGATTACTGCCGCTCCTTCAGGTCAATGTCTATCCCGCCGCCCACGCCCAGGATTATGTTGTAGACCACGGCGCTCAGGAATCCGAATATGAACATCACTACGGCTCCGGCGACAAGGCCGACGACGCCGATGACAAGGCTTAACCCGAGCGCCAGGAGCGTCTGCACGATGTCAGTGCTGCCGGAAACGACGCCGAGCAGCGCTATAAGCGCCATCATGAGGCCATAGACGACAAGGCAGATGACGCCGAGCACGAACGACCAGATTGCGAGCAGCCTGCCAAGGGAGACCGCGCCTATGTGCGAAAGAGTGGCTTTCATGTTTTCACCGAAATCCATAATCAGGCAGGATATAAAACCCACCGCTCTGGTTAAATACTGAACCGGGCATACTCCACTCCATGTCGGAATGTATTTTTTGCAGCATAATCAGGGGAAAGAAACCCGCAACGAAGGTATACGAGGACAACGACATCGCCGTGATAATGGACATGAAGCCCATCACGCAGGGCCACATGCTTGTGCTGCCCAAGGTCCACAGGGAGCTGCTCACGGAGATGGAGGATGAATCCATCACGGCCATGTTCACCACGGCCAAGCGGCTGGGCAACGCGCTGAGGAAGTCCAAGCTGCGGTGCAGGGGCATAAACTACCTGCTTGCGGACGGCGCGGAGGCCGGCCAGGACGTCTTCCACGTGCACCTCCATATCATACCGAGATACAGGGGCGACGGGTTCTGGCTGCACATGCCGCCGTCCTACGAGAAGGAGACGTCGCCGGAAGATCTGGAGAAATACGCCGGAAGGATACGGGCGACAATGGGGAAGTAGGTTCAGGCCAGCGGCTCATTAAGCCCGTAGACGACCGCGTGGATGTCCTTTCTCAGCAGCGGGAATTCCTTTTCGCTTATCGTGCCGGGATAGCTCATGAGCAGCATTGGCACCGGCTTCTTGCCGGGACCGTAGGACGGCTGGACGTAACCGTGCAGGTTGCGCTTGAAGCCCAGCCGCTCGTAGAACGCGATGCGCCTTTTCTGCACGTCAGTGCCCGGCAGTTCAACTTCCAGGACGACGTTTTTGCTGCAGCCGGACATGTAGCTCCTTAGTATCTCGCTTCCGAATCCCTTGCCGCGCAGGTGCCCCTGCACGGCCAGGTGTTCCATGAAGACGAATCCCCCAAACTCCCAGACCGAGAGCAGGCCGACCAGCGCGTTTTTCTCATCCAGCGCGGCGAGCATCGCGTATTCAGGCCTTTTGAAGGTCGCTTTCTGCCTTTCCCCGTCCCTGCGTTCGTCAGGCGGGAATGCGGACTCGTACAGCTTCCACAGGTCGCGGAAATGCTCCGAACCCTCTCCGTCCACGCGCACGAGCTTCATGTCAGTAACCCAGGCGTTCCTTCACGAGTATCATGGTCGTCCTTCCCTGGACTATCTCGTGGGAGAGTATCACGAACTTGCCCAGGGTGCTGCCCCCGCCGTATACCCGGGTGGCACGGGCGTTCTCCAGCGGATAGACGTATTCGCGTATGCGCTGCAGGGCCGCTGCCACGTCCGGCACTATCTTGTTAACGCCGCTGACGAGTATGAGGTTTTTCGCTGCGAACGGGAACGCGCCCACGCGGCTGCCGCTCGCATCGCACGCGGCCAGTTCGCCGGTCCGCGCTATGGCATTGACGCTGGCGATGAAATATTCGGACGTTTCTGCTTTCCGCCTGAGGTCCGCCTGCTTCTGCGGGTCCTTCTCCGCGAAAATTGTGAGATGCATGTTCTTCCAGCCGTGCTTGCCTGCCTTGAGGTAGTCGGTGTAGCCGATTTCACCCAGGGTCGTAGAAGAGCCGTTCATGACCTCGGAACCGGCTGGAATCAGCGATTTCAGCTTCTCCAGCGCTTCAGTCGCGTTCTTCACGACGATGACTCTTATGCCGCGCCTGGAAACCGCGTCCACGGTCTCCGCCAGTTCCTTTTCCGTCGGCATGCGGCTCCACCTGGCCGTATCCACGCTGACGCCCTTCAGCAGGTTCTCCGCGCTGTATTCAGTCTTCATGATACCGCTTTTCCGGTGAGGATTATTAACTTTTACCAGCGGCCTCAAGGAAGTCATGCGCCTTCCTGAGCACGACCTTGGCATTCTCGTAGGTCAGCTTCCCCAGCGCCTTGGTATAAGGGAGCCACGCGAAACCAACGTGTTCGTGGGACAGCGTCACATTTTCCGTCAGCGTCCGCGCCAGGAAGAAGAAGACCTCCTTGTGCATCGTCCTGCCCTCGCTCTTGTAGAAGTATTCAATTCGCTCGCGGAACCCGCTGACGAAAACCAGGTCGCCTGTGCCGGTTTCCTCGCGCGTCTCGCGCCTCGCAGTCGCCTTCTCGTCCTCGCCTTTCTCCACGTGGCCCTTCGGGAAGTCCCAGTGGCCCTCCTCGTAGTGCAGGACGAGGTATCGCCGCTCCTGGCCGTCGCCCCTGAACACTATGGCGCCGCAGGATTTTTCAACGGGCATGGTGAAGGTAAGCGCCTCCAGGTTAATATGCATTTCTCCGGCCGCTACGGTTGCTATACGCTTCAGGTACTGGGCGCGGTCTTGGCTGCAGCATTTGCGTAAGGGCCGACAAACGCCACCATTGACTCCTCGGACCAGTCATTGCAGACGCAGACGCAAGCCGACCAGTCCCAGTCGCTTCTGAAGATGCGCCGGGCAACAGAACCGTGCCACCCTGTTGTCCCGTTATAAAAGGTAATTCTCACCGAGCCATGCCTGGCTGCCGGGTCGGAAGTTACCCGGTGTTTATACCCATTGATACTGGTATTTACAGGCTGGGTTGCCAGCGGAAACCCACACCCGTCAGGCAAGGCCCAGTTGCCTCTCATGAAGTCCACTACCCTGACTCTTCCGGCAATAGCGGACGGGTCAACCACTGAAATCGTGAAAACGTTAGACTCGGTCTGTTCTATCTTCAGAAGCTCTATGGAATCGTACACACCCAGGCCAGCGGCTTTTTGAAGGCTTATCTGTCTCCCGCGAAACACTACCGGGATGTCGGGAACGGAATGCTTATAAAAAACGCCGTTTTCCACCCAGACGATTTCCCGGTCCGGCCCGGCTTTTGGATCGCGATTATAAAAAGCGTATTCACGCGCTCTGACCAGGTTGGACCAGGGCATGACAGGCAGAGCTTCGGCGTAGATTTTGCTTCTGAATATGGCATCATCAACATCGTTCACGCTGGCTATCGTCTCAGTCTTCGGGTTGAATTTTCCGTGAATCCCGAACAGTTTGACTTGCGTGACCTTACCTTCCATCGCCCTCATAAACCTTCCATCAGACAGACGAGCCGGTTTAACCATTGGATGCACCCATAAACGTTGATAGTGTATGTACTATTGAGAGCATTACCTTAAAATCCATCACTTAGCACAGTATTGGTGTTTTGGCGGCTTAAGGAAGCGATTTCTACGAATCCGCAATGGAGAACAAATTTAAAAACGATGCTGGCCATATTAGTCAGCATATCGGACAATGATAACGCTAATTAGGGTGCAAGAATGGGCAAATTTCCTGAAGCAGACTTAAGGCTTGCGCAGATAAACATCTGCAGAAAATGCAAGACGAGGAACAGCAAGGACCGGGACAAATGCAGAAAATGCGGCTCGCCTTACCTGAGGCCGAAGAGAAGGGAAATCAGGGCGAAGAAGTAGCCGGCATAGCTTCTTACATTTAGTTATTCCCAGGTTCAGCGCGAGCGATATAGAAGACAAACTCGTTTTGCAGCGAACTGGAGGAAGTATTTAATATATCTCCTTCCATAATTCATAACAGGTGATGGGATGGCTTGGGATAGTAGGGAAAGGAGGGGAGTTTATCCGAATCTTCGCATGCTGATTGAAAATGCTCTACAGGATAAAGAACTCCTGAAAGATGGGATGAGAGGAAAGAATCCTCGGTGGCTGCGTGCTTTCGATGACCGAACCGGCAGGATTGAGGACGTTAGGAAACTGGAAGTGATGGGAGAAACGAAACTTAGCTCCGATGCAATGGTACGCGGGGATATGGCGCTTTTATTCAATCAGTTCCCGCGGTCAGTGCTGGCACAACGACTGGAGGAACATCCGGAAATCGATGCGAAAAAACTGCGTTTGTTGAAGTCCGAGGGGATAGAAACCATCGGAGACTTTATGCTGGCGGACACCAGTTTACTCCTCGGACTCATAGACCAAGAGGCAGTAGAGGAGATACACCAAGTCATCGACCGGGCGTTCTCAAGACATGATCAGCAGGGACCATTGAACGCATCCAGGAATTAGAGGCTATAGATGCCGGCGTTGAAACAGGCAAAATTTGAATAAAGGCAGGCACTACAAGTCGGGTTCTCCGCTCGCCCAAACAGCCCATTCCGCCTATTTCCTCTTCCGCAGGCCCCGCAGCATCCTGACCAGGGTGGCCAGGTCGCCTAACCCGAACGTCTGCAGCTTCTTCTTCACGGTTTTCAGGAACGAGGCGTCGGACAGCAGTATTTCCACCACTGCCTGCGTGCCGAGCCGCTTGTTGTGCAGCGCGGCAGTGAAGCGCATCCGCGTGAGCGGCGGGAGCCGTGCCAGCGCCTTATCCGCGGTCTCGCCTGACCTCAGCGCCTTCACGGTCTCTTCCAGGACCATTATCTCATCGCCCACTGCGAGACCGGCTTTCTCCTTCAGCATCATGCACTCGGCCACGGCGGCCTTGACGGTTACCGCTTCCTTCTTCGCAGCGGTTATCTCGGCCTGCGTCTGGGCGATGCGCCGGACCGGGATTACGCCGCCGCCTGGCGAAGCCGGAGGTGGAGTGCCATACTCGCGCTGGTCCAGTATCTGCTCCAGCCTCCAGGGCACTATCTCCTGCCTCATGACTGGCGCGGCTATGAACACGTAGAGCGGGTAGAGGGACTGCATACCGAGCGTCTCCTCCACGGTCTGCCTGGCGTCGTCCTTCATGCACGCGATGCTCCGCGTCTCCAGCACCTCGGTCTTCCCGGCCTGGGGATTGTAATAGCTGATGATGTAGGTTTTCGTGGCCTCGGCCTCGCCCGCGGAACGGGCGTATCTTTTCGCGGCCTCTGCCTTTTTCACGGCCTCGGCCCCTCCGGTGGAAAGCAGGGGCTCTGCCGGGCGGTTCCTGGATACCGGCGGGCCCACGGCCAGGGCAAGCACGCTCGCCCGCTGCCGGCTTTCCATCATGCGCATCAGCGTCTCGTTGAGCAGCCCCTGCTGGTAAAAGTTGCGGAGGACCGCGTCGTTGCGGACGATATTCTGGAAATCCATCAGCGGCTGGAGGTCGGCTTCCGAGAACTTGAACGAGAAAAGCGATTTGAGCAGCACCATCGTCTAAAACCTCGCGTGAACGTTTATAAATCCTTCCCAGTAAATCGTTTAAAGCTTATTAGGATTGGTCTTCGAAGATAATTCGGAGTCTTGTTCCATCAGGTGAATTAATGGGTAACGGAGAATTCGCAGGAATGAACATGAGGCGCATGCGCAAGGGCCAGAGATGGCTCTCCAAGAGATGGAAGAGGAGGGCGCTCAAGCTGAAATCCAGGCACGACCCTCTAGAGGGCGCGCCCCAGGCAAGGGCCATCGTGCTGGAGAAGATAGTCCTGGAGCAGAAGCAGCCCCACTCCGGCCTCATCAAATGCGTGAAATGCCAGCTCATCAAGAACGGAAAGCTTGTGAGCGCCCACGCGGTCAGGGACAAGGCAATAAGCTTCATAGACGAGCACGACGAGGTCATAATCGCCGGCCTGGGAGGCTCCCAGCGCGGCCAGATGGGTTCCATGCCCGGAGTCAGGTACAAGGTCGTCTCCGTGAACGGCACGGACCTGCAGATGCTCAGGAAGGGCAAGAAGGAAAAGGCCAAGAGATGAATTGTATGGACAAACTTTTCGGGAAATATCCTCTTGACAGCATCGTCATAAAGGACAAAAGCATGGCCCAGGTGGTGTGCCTCCAGCCCATAATCGTGCCGCACACGTTCGGCAGGCAGACGCGCAGGACCTTCGGCAAGATGCACATGAACGTAGTAGAACGGCTGGCAAACAAGCTCATGCGCGGCGGAACCGGCGCGAAGACGTCGGGCAAGGTCATCCGCACCCACGGCCAGATGCAGGGCAAGAAGCTCAAGGCGCTCAGGATCGTGGAGAAGGCCATGGGCATCGTAGAGGAGCAGACGAAGGAGAACCCGGTCCAGGTCCTCATAAGGGCCGTGGAAATCGCCGCACCCCGCGAGGACGTCACCCGCGTGTCGCACGGAGGGGTGAGCTACCAGGTCTCGGTGGACATATCCGCCACCAGGAGGCTGGACATGGCCCTCAGGAACATAGCCCTGTCGGCGCTCATGGGCTCATTCAA
The DNA here is from genome assembly GCA_964490215.1 of Microcaldota archaeon. Lineage (GTDB taxonomy): Archaea > Micrarchaeota > Micrarchaeia > Anstonellales > Bilamarchaeaceae > Bilamarchaeum. The sequence continues at coordinate 63,831 of CAZBAM010000001.1, forward strand.
CAAGCCGAAGCCGCTTGAGCAGGCCCTCGCCAACGAGATACTCTCAACGGCGAAAGGCGACCTGCAGGCGAGCTACGCCATGAAGAAGCGCGACGAGACCGAGCGCATGGCGCGCAGTTCCAGGTAGAACTGCACGCACATCTCCGGCATAGCCGAAGATGGCAAGAAGCGCATGTTAAGCGCTTCTTGACTGTCTTGAACGGTGCGCCGTTCAAGGACATGGCGCGCAGTTCAAGGTAATGTTTCTTCCTTTTTATCGGTTTTTTACCTGTCCTTAGCCGTGGCGCTGGAGAAGAAGGAAATGCCGCGTTTCCGCGGCCATGCCAAAATCAGTCCTCTGGCATTATCGGGTTGCGCTCGTCGCTCAGGAGCATGAAATATGTGTCCGCCTTGGTGACGTATGCCATGTACTTCAGTATCCAGTCGTGCAGCGTCTTGTGCCTCTTGGCGAAGACGAGGACGTGGAGGAACTGAAGCCCCCAGGCGACGGTGCCGGCCAGGCTGAGGACTGCTGCCACAAACAGGGTAGGTATCATCCAGAAGAACCTGATGATGACTTCCATCCTGTCTGCTTTTTCCACGTATGTCACGTCATATTTCACTGTTTTCATAAAACACCTCTGCACCTCCCTCCCGCGCCAAAATTAAAAAATCCGCTCCCTTTCACCCGCGGTCATCCGATTTTAAAGCCTAATTCCACCGGTCTGTGACCGGTGGTCGTAATCTACTTATGCCTGAACATAAAAAAACACGTCGGTAGCCGGCGCGCCGCCACAGGCGGCACAGGACCTCCACGAGAGGTGGCTACCGGACGTGAAATCATGGAATATGTTAGCTTTAGCTCTAGACGAGGAAGGCATTACCTGCACATCTGTTTCAAGGTGAAATATTGCCACACTATATTTGATGACAAAGCAGTTCAAAAACGTTGCGAAGAAATCTTCCGGCAGGTTGAAGCACAGGAAGGCACGTTCAAACTCGAAGAAATCGGCTTTGACAGGAACCACGTACACTTCCTTGCCGACTTTGGGCCTCAGGTCAGTGAAGCCGATTTTGCCAAGGCGCTAAAGGGTACGTCTGGAAAGTTGCTTCTCAGGGAATTTCCTTATCTGAAGAGGGCGTTCTTCTGGGGCAGCGGTCTTTGGAATCCAGGATACTTCTGCGAAACTACTGGGAATACAAGCTACGAAATCAAGAAGGCGTATGTAAGGAATCAAGGAATCCCCCGAGGTCAGACCAAAATCAGCCGCTTCTTCAATTAGGGCGCGAGGGGATGGAAAACTGCCGGTCTGTGACCGGCAGTCCCGAGCGCCAGTACGTATTTATTCCCTTCCTGAAGTAAGTATGTTCAAGCCCTCGTAGTCTAGCCTGGATACGCGCGACGGCGCCGATGTATGGCGGCGAGCGCGGCAGATAGGACGCAACCCTCCGGCCCGCCTTTTAGGAAAAGGCGGCCCAAAACTGATTGATTCAAAACCCCGTTGGGGTTTTGGCGGTTTTTGGATCGGGCCTTTTTCACGGCAGTTTTTCCTGGATTATAAAAAGGCTCGAAGGGGCAAGGTTGATGGGTGGGTTCAAATCCCGCCGAGGGCGTTCTGTTTTAGCTTAGTTACGCAGCATATCGGCTTGTTGCCTTATTTCTTCTACTGGTTCAGAACATATTCGCTGCATACTTTTCCAAAATGCCGCCTCTGCAGCTCAAACATTTTTGCATGATTTCCTTCATTCGGCATGAGGTTTATCGGAATCCAGCGGTCTTTCCCCAGAATTTCAGCCCAGTAATGCCGGTTAAGAAAGAACTTGGAAAGATCCGGAGTAACGGCTATTCCATCAAGCTGGCAGGCTTTTTCCCAGTCTTGTTCTGTGACATCCCCATATCCGACTATCCTGGTGGCAAACAGCACGCTCGCCAGCCCTGCCGCGATTGACGCTTTTTGGTCGCAAACGCCGCATTTGAACTCAAGGGAGGAGAATGCACCGTTGCTGGCGCCGTCTACAAGCGTGCAGTAGTAGTTCACGAGTTGGTGGCCCAAGACCATTTCGGATACCGCGTCGCGGATGAAGCGGGCAGTTTCGGATGCACCAGTTCCTGCGTATTCTGTTTTGAGGGTCTCGGCTATCTGCGGTGCGAATACCATCGCATCCGGAACTAGGTATCCCACGAATGCGGCATTCTTGCGATGACTCTCGTAGATGTGCAGGAATTTCATCAACAACTCGGCATGGCCGCCCAGAATTTCAGTTTTGAAGCGCTTTTTTACTTCGTGAACCAGGTCTCCCATGACGAAACCATCACCGTAAGGTAACACCGGGTCGGAATAGCGCTCTCTGAATTCCACCCGTTTCATCCTGTACTTGGGGTCGAGAAACAGTTTTACGCGGTCCGCCAGCCGGACTGACGCGACCATCCACGGACCGAAGCCTTCTTTCCTGGCCGGCGGGCCGTCCAGGACCACGAGGTTGCGCTTCCTGATAGGCCTGTCGGTCTCGAACCAGTATCTCAATCTTCGCCTGCCCGCATGAAGTGTTGCCATATGGATACGATGTGTATAAGTCCTCAAACCACTTAAAAATACTTGGTTTGACACGAAAATTGCGCGTGGCGGGCATTGCTCCGGACTGGCGCGCCCCTCACGTGGCCCCGGCTTATATTTATATTCCTTTCCGAGCTGATTAATCCCAGATCTCATTGTGCTAGTTCCAACTAGTTACAAGCATGGTTGTAGATGGTGAAATCCGCATGGCAAGGAAGGAATTCGTGGTAGAGGAAGTACAGAAGCTCATGGACAACATGGAGAACGTCCGCAACGTCGCAATCGTGGCCCACGTGGACCACGGCAAGACGACGCTCACCGACTCGCTGGTGGCAAGGGCCGGCCTCATAAGCAAGGAGCTGGCAGGCCAGCAGCGCGTCATGGACTATGACGAGCAGGAAGCGGCCAGGGGCATCACAATCAAGTCTGCCAACATCTCGCTCGGATTCAACTACGAGGGCAAGGACTACCTCGTCAACCTCATAGACACCCCAGGGCACGTGGACTTCGGTTTCCACGTCGTCCGCGCCATGCGCGCCGTGGACGGCGTCTGCCTGGTAATAGACGCGGTGGAGGGCGTCATGCCCCAGACCGAGACGAACCTCAGGCAGGCCCTCAAGGAGAGGGCCCAGCCGGTGGTTTTCGTCAACAAGATAGACCGGCTCATCAACGAGCTGAAGTTTGACGCCGAGCAGATGCAGCAGAGGTTTGTCAAGATAATCAACCAGGTCAACAAGATAATAGAGACGAACGCGCCGGCGGACAAGAAGGACGCGTGGAGCGTCGGCGTGGCCAAGGGGAACGTGGCGTTCGGAACTGCGTACAACAAGTGGGCGGTTTCCTATTCGTCCATGAAGAAATTCAATATCGGCTTCAAGGACATCTATGACAAGTGCGTGGCCGGGGAGCACGCCTGGCTCGTTGACAGGAGCCCGCTGGACGACGTGCTCCTGGAGATGTTCGTCAAGCACCTGCCAAACCCGAAGACGGCGCAGCCGTACCGAATCCCAATCCTGTGGAAGCACGGCGACCTTAACACCGAGGCGGGCAGGAGCATGCTCGCATGCGACCCCAAGGGCAAGGCGATTGGCGTATGCTTCGGCGTCGCCTATGACGAGCACGCCGGCGAAGTGGCTGTAGTCCGCCTGTTCTCCGGCACCGTGGAGAAGAGCACGGAGCTTTACGTTTCCACCAAGAAGGTGTTCGCGCGCGTGCAGCAGGTGGGCATATACATGGGCCCGGACCGCGTGGCAGCAAACAAGGTCATGGCCGGCAACATCGGCGCTTTCGTAGGGCTGAAGGACGTCTATGTCGGCGAGACCATATCGTCCGAACCAATGGAGCCGTTTGAGCAGATAAAGCACTACTCCGAACCGGTCATCACCAAGTCCATAGAGGTCAAAGAGCAGAAGGACCTGCCCAAGCTGATTGAGGCGCTGCGCGGGATATCCAAGGAGGACCCGACCATCAAGATATCGCTCAACCAGGACACTGGCGAGCACCTCGTGAGCGGGAACGGCGAACTGCACCTGGAAATCATAGAATACAAGATAACGAAGGAGAAAAAGATACCGATAATAACGTCGCCGCCAATCGTCGTCTACCGCGAGGCGCTGCTCGGCTCGGCAGGGCCTGTGGAAGGCAAGTCGCCGAACAAGCACAACAAGCTGAAGGTCATGGTGGAGCCGCTCGCGCCTGAAATCCTGAAGGCGATAGACGACGGGACCATAGCCGAAGGCCGCCCCAAGGGCAGGGAGGTCTGGGAGAAGCTCATTGAGCTCGGCATGGAGCGCGACGAGGCGAGGAACATCTTTGACATCCACAACGCCAGCGTGTTCATCAACGCCACCAAGGGCATCCAGTACCTCAACGAGGTTGAGGAGCTGCTGATACAGGGCTTTGAGGAGGCGCTTGACCAGGGCCCGCTCGCCAAGGAGAAGATGAGCGGCGTCAAGGTCACGCTCACCGACGCCACCCTCCACGAGGACAACATCCACCGCGGGCCTGCGCAGATGCTCCCGGCCGTAAAGAGGTCAATTTACGCGGCCATGCTCATGGCAGGCGTCAGCCTGAAGGAGCCGAAGCAGAAGGTGCTCATAAACACGCAGCAGGAGTATGCCGGCGCGGTCATCAACATGACCAACGGCCGGAGAGGGACGCTGCAGAACATGGAGCAGGAGGGCGAGACGGCCGCGATAACGACCGTGCTGCCGGTAGCGGAGATGTTCGGCTTTGCGAACGAATTGCGCGGGGCCACACAGGGACGCGCGATCTGGTACCAGGAATACGCGGGCTATCACATGATGCCGAAGGAGCTCGTGTCCAAGATCGTGAGGCAGATACGCGAGCGCAAAGGCGAGAAGCCAGACCCGCCCACGGCAGCGTTCTTCATGGAGTAGAATTCCTTATTTTTCCTTTTTCTATTTTTCCTATTTTCTGTTTTTGTGATTTTTGTCTCTAAAATTCAATCGTGTCCTGGCCCATGAAGTCCTGCAGGGCTTTCGGTATGGCCACTGCCTTCTTGTCCTCCTGGCAGTTCTCCAGGATGGCTATCATGGTCCTGCCGACCGCAAGGCCGCTGCCGTTGAGCGTGTGCACGAACTGCACGCCGCCCTTGCCTCGGAAGCGTATGTTGGCCCTGCGCGCCTGGAAGTCAGTGCAGTTGGAGCACGAGGATACCTCCCTGTACCTGCCCTGGGAAGGCATCCAGACCTCTATGTCGTAGGTCTTGGCGCTGGCGAACCCAAGGTCGCCGCTGCACAGTTCCACCACCCGGTAGGGCAGCTCAAGGAGCTGGAGGATGCGCTCGGCGTCCTTTGTCAGGCCCTCGAGCTCGTCAAAGCTGGTCTGCGGGTCCACGAACTTCACGAGCTCCACCTTGTCGAACTGGTGCTGGCGTATGAGCCCGCGTATGTCCTTGCCGTATGCGCCTGCCTCGCGCCTGAAGCACGGCGTGTACGCGGTAAGCTTCAGCGGAAGGAGCCGTTCATCCATTATTTCGCCTGCGTAGAGGTTGGTGAGCGGAACTTCAGCGGTCGGTATGAGCCAGAGGTCGTCCTGGGTCTTGTAGAGCTCATCCCGGAATTTGGGCAGCTGGCCCGTGCCGGTCGCGGTCCTGGTGTTGACCAGGTATGGGGGCGCCACTTCCCTGTAGCCATTGCTGGCCTGGACCGAGAGCATGAAGTTTACGAGCGCGCGTTCCAGCTTCGCGAGCGGGCCGTAGAGCACTGCGAAGCGGTGCTCTGCCAGCCTGACGCCCCTTTCAAAGTCTATCAGGCCGCTTTTTTCCCCGAGGGTGTGGTGGTCAAGGACGTCACCGGCCTGCTTCTGCGGCTGGCCCCATTCACGGACGGCCTGGTTGGACGTTTCGTCCTTTCCCACCGGGACCGTGGAGTCCGGGACGTTCGGCAGCATGAGCATCTCTGCCTTCGTCTGGTCCTCAAGCGCGGTCGTTTCCACGGAAATCTGCTTTATGCGCGCGGCTATCTCCCCGGCGCGCTTGACCTCGGCGTCGGCCGTCTGGCCTGCCTTCTTCCTGTCGTTTATCGTGAGGCTGAGCTTGTTGCGCTCGGCACGCAGGCCTTCCTCCTCCTTCCTTATGCTGCGCCATTCCTTGTCCATGGCCAGTATCTTCTCAAGCAGGGCGAACGTGTCCTCGCCTGCGCTGCGGGCGACGAGCGACTTGCGTATCAGTTCGGGCGATTCCCTGATTAGTTTTATGTCCAGCATCGCATCACGACTTGAGCAGCGCCTGCAGCTTGGCCACTGCCTGCTCCAGCTTTCCCTGCTCGTTGAAGATTATGACCGCAGGAGAGCCCATGAAGGCCGAGTAGGCGGCGAGGTATGCAATGTTCATCCTGTCGTGGAGCTCTATGTCGTCCACGTCCCTTGTCCGCGACGGGTCGTTCTGCCTCCTTGCGGCTATGGCCTTCACGTCAGCCGTGACGTACGCGAACGCGTCCACCTTCCAGAGCTTCAGGAACCTGAATGGCAGGCCAGGGTAGTAGCCCTGCGGGGTGGCGATGGAGCAGTGCGTGTCAAGGATGGTCTTTTCGGGCATCCTTGCCAGCTCCTCGGCAGCCAGCTTCTGCGCGCGCTGCTGCTTGGCGATTGGAAGCTTGCGCATCTCGTCCCGGTCCTTTATGCCGAACTCCTTCTTCTCTATTTCAAGCATCAGGTCGCCGTAGTTGACGACTTTGTAGTCCGTCTTGAGGCCCTGCAGGACGCTTGTCTTCCCCGCGCCTGGGACTCCCATCACGATAATCATTCCAAAACCTCCTGAATCAGCTTGAGCTGTGGCTTTCCATGCGGTTTTACTATCGCTCGCAACAATTATTTACCTTGTCATTTGTGTGTGTGAAAGCGCATGTTTTAAAGGATTTGCGCGCAAGGATACCATGACAAGGCGGTGCGTACATCCATGAACGGACAGGGCATCTTTAGCGAAGATAGGGACCTTCGGAAAATGTTAGGTGACGAACAATATAGGAAAATAATGCTGGACCGGATGTCTCAGGCAAATGATACATACAATAAAAGAATAGGACTAGAGGCTCCGAATCAACCAAAAAAGGACGTGGAACCCCCGCTTGCCCGCGACGGCAGGATGTCCGAGGGCACAGTGAATCCTCCCGCGCGCAATAAGCCGGGGATGCAACGCAATCTGAAGCATAGGATGCGCATCTGATTTCTTATTCTTTTAACAGTGGCTTCCCGAAAAGCGAGCCGTGGTTGGCTCCGGTTATTTCCACGTCAACGAAGTCGCCCGGGACACCCCTGAAGCCCTTCACCACGACCTGCCGGTAGTTCATGTCCCTGCCCGTGAAATCGGTCCTCTTCCCCTCCTGCTTCTCCGTCACGAGGACGCGGCAGGACGTGCCGACGTAAGGCTGCTTTGCCGCCTCGCTGATGCGGCGCACGACACGCGCCAGTTTCGTGCTGCGCGCCTTGACGACGGCATTGGGAAGCTGCTTCAGCTCCCTGGCTTTCGTGCCAGGGCGCGGGCTGAAGCGCGAAACGTTGGTTATGTCCGGGCGGACGGTTTCAAGGAGCCGCACGGTGTCCTCAAAGTCCTTTTCAGTTTCCGTGGGATAGCCGGCGATTATGTCCGTGGCTATCGTGGCCTCAGGCAGTTCTTTCCGTATCGCCCTGACGATGTCCACGAAGTCCTTCACAGTGTGGTCGCGGCCCATATCCAGGCACACCTTCTCGCTGCCGGTCTGGACAGGGACATGCAGGAACTTGTAGAATCGCGGGCCCTTGAGCAGCCGGACGATGCCTGCCAGCATGCGCTTCGCGTGGTTCGGGTTTATCATGCCGACGCGGACGAGGAAGGGGAAGGATGATTTTGATTTGCTGTCGTCGTTCGCTATCGTTTCCATCAACTCCACGAGATTGGTGCGGAAGTCAAGGCCATATGCGCCGGAGTCCATGCTTGTGAGCTGGATTTCGCGCGCGCCGTTGCGCACGCTCTCGTCTATCCATTTCACGATTGTTTTCGGCGTGTAGCTCCGCAGGAACGGCCTTGCGAGCTTCGTCTGGCAGAAATGGCACTGCGAGGTGCATCCGTCGTTTATCGGAATGCGCATTATCGGTGCAGTCATCAGCTTCGGCAGCGCCTCCTTGCTTGCCGGCGCGGTGTACGCGGTCGCCCGCCCGGCCAGCGCATCCCAGACCGCATCGCATATCCGGCCCAGCGACGACGTGCCCACGATGGGCGCGAGCGACGCGAACTTCCTTAGTTTAGCTTCGTTGGCAGTGAGGCAGCCGGCCACGACGAATTTCCGGTTTTCCAGAACCAAGTGGCGGACGTATTCTAGTATCTTGTTCTCGGTCGGGCCCTTGACAGTGCAGGTGTTGAGGACGATTACGTCAGCCAGGTCAGGCACGTCAACCAGCGAGTATTTTTCCTTAAGAAGCGCCCGAAGTATGTCGCTGTCGGCCTGGTTGAGGGTGCAGCCGTAGGTCTCCACGAAAACCTTGCACCGCCTGTGCGCCCTGGCTTCCTTTGAGCCTGTCATCGTGGAAATGATGCGGAAAACGGTTTAAATACGCATTAGCCGGATGAAACTGGTGGATATATATGTGTTTTGATTTATATAGTATTGTGAGAGTGTTAATATGACGATGAAATTAACGTTTAGAGGCCATGGGAGCAGGCATCCGGTAATTCTGCCGGTCGTTGCCAGTGCAGCCATGGGATTGATGCCGCTGGTTTCAGCAGTACCTTCTGTGGCACAGACTGCCAGGACCGGCGGCTATTCAGAAATGAAGGACACCACAGCGAACAAGATGACTCCAATGCAGCGTCCACTGTGTGCTGCGGTGGCGCTGATGCAGGCTGCGGTGCAGGCCAAGGAGAATGTTGTTGCAAAAGATACTGTCATCGTGGTCACCCCGGCGCTGAATCCGGTTCGGGTGACTCAGATATCGAAACCGACTGCCGTAAAGGTAGGTGATGTCATCGCCCAGATGGAAGTGGAATACTTTGCCGAGATGGCAGGACGCTTCACGACTGGCTGGAAAGTCACGAAAATAGACGCCGCGGGAATAGAGGTAACTCCCACCATCAACATGGAGATGTTCATGAGCGAGCACGCATCTGCCAACTCGTTGCCTCCGTGCAGAATCGGATACGGCAAGGCAGATACTGTCGGTCCCATCTCCAATCCAGCGTATGGACCGGTAATGAGCATGGTGATGAGCATAAGGATAGACGCCAAGAGAGGAAATGGCGAGGGAACGGTAATTTTAACCGCTGTGGGGGTTCCACCCGTAAGATACGCCACAAAAACAGTCAAGGCAAGGGTCGGTACGGATTTTTATCCGTTAGGTCAGATTACCAAGATAGATTCCAAAGGGGTTGAATTCAGCAACGGGGGGAACGTGGCATCCGTCTCGGAAGCTGTCATGGGCATAGCGAAGTTATATACCGCGGTTATGACCGGGACCGTGAGCGACGAATTAAATCGTGTCCACCCTTGGAGGCTTGATTACGGCCAGACGCGCAGGCTCGGCGAGTATGCCATAAGCACGAGCATAACCGTGGAAAAAGGTTCTGCGCCAGGCACCGCCGTCGTGAAAATCACGCAGGCGGAGAGGTGACAGGACAAACTCAGGCAGTAGCCCTTGTTTTTATTTTATTTCCTGTTTTTTGCGATAAATAGATGCCTGGATGCGCTCACTCGCCCGCGAGCTTGCGGAGCGCGGGGAACGTTTCAAACGCGTTCATCTGCTCCAGCTGCTCGTACATCCTGTGCAGGATGCCGACTGTAAGGAGAATTCCGGTGCCGGTGCCCAGCGCGCCGGTGAGGTCTGCCGCGGCCGCGAGAAGGCCGACGCAGAACGAGCCCATGACCGTGAGCGGGAATATGTGCTTGTTGAGTATCGTCTCAAGCATGCGCGGGTCGCGCCTGAAGCCGGGTATCTGCAGTCCGGACGCGGAAAGCTGGCTGGCCACGTTCTTGGCGTCCATGTTCGCTATCTCCACCCAGAACATGCCGAAAAGCACGGAAACGACGGAGAGGGTGATGAGATATGCGATGGCATGGACCCATTCGGGGATGCGGAACAGCGGTGTGACTGCGCTGGAAAGGAATGTCCACTGCTGGTCAGTGCTCCGCCCCATGCCGTAGATTGGCGTGAGGAAGTAGAGGAAGCCGTCGTGGAGCTGCCCGTCCATGCTTACGTAGCCTATGTATGGGAATATGCCGTTGGTGGAACCAGGAGTTTCCGCGCCGGTCGCCTTGTTCCAGTAAACGTCCACCAGGGCCGAGCCTGCCAGCAGCTGGACGTTGATTATGAGGGCGCTGGCGAATATGACCGGGATGTTGGAGACGTAGAAGAACTTCAGGGGGAGCTTGGGTACCATGCCGCGGACGCGCTCAAACGCGATGGGAATCTCCACCTTCACGGATTCGGCAAAGGCGACGGCAAGGAATACGAGGATGGTGAAGCCGAAGGGCAGCAGGGCCATCACCGAGTTCTTTATGGCCTCGGCATCGCCGCCTGACATTATTGAGACCACGCCGCTGGGGCCGAAGACTATGGCTACCAGCCCGACGACGACGGAAAGGGACACGCCTGCGGCTATGAAGAGGCTTATGCCGCTCCCTATGCCGTATTTGGACACGATTTCGTCAAGGAAGAGGATCAGCACGGAGCCCATGGCGATTTGGAGCACCACGAGCAGCATGGTGAATGGTGCGTGGAGCACCTGTGAGCCGTCCGCGAGCGTCATTACGCTCTCGCCCAGGCCCGGGAAAAGAGGGTCTATGATGGTCCTGCCCGTGATGACGAATATCAGGCCCTCTGCAAGGGCCAGCAGGATGGCAAGCACCTTCTGTGTCTCAAGGAATTTCTGCTTGTCGGCCTTTTCACGGATGTTCAGCTTGATCAGGCCGGCGCCCACGAAAAGCTGCAGGAATATGCTTGCGAGCACTATGGGGCCGATGCCTGCGGTCAGCAGGCTGCCTATCTTGCTTGCGGTTATCGTCTGGAGGAAATCAACGCCCGCCATCTTGGACTGAACGCCCAGGCAGGTCGTTTCATACATCATGAAGAACAGGATGAGGGCTATGCCGGTCCACATCAGCCGCTCCTTGGTGCCTGGCGGCTGCTCCGGGGGCTTGATTTCGGGGAGGAACCTTGAGAGCGAATGTATTGCGTCTATTATCATTAGGAGCACACACCTGCCCTTGTTTCCGGGCCCGTCTCCAGGCCGGTTTTCAGGCCTGCTTTCAGGCTTAATATCGTTGTCATCTTTATAAATGTTGGGAAGAGGGACTCAGAAAAGCTCAAGCGCCTTGCCGGGCTGGTCTTATTTCGGGTCTCAGGACGCCTTCGCCTTCGTCCCTTCAGGTTCCAGCCTGGATATAACGCCGCCTGCGGCCTTGAGCTTCTCCTCCACGTTCCTGCTCCATGACGCTGCCCGTATGACAAGCGGCATGGTGACGCTGCCGCTGGCGAGTATCTTGCCGTCAAAGTCAAAGGCGTACCTGCCTTCCTTCTTCTCCAGCTTGCCAAGCAGGGCCTGCTGGTTTATATCGTAAAGGTGCGCCACCCTGACGGTCTTGCCAACCGGCCTCGTGAAGCCGTTCTTGCCGAAGTAGCAGCCGCGCACGTTCTTCACGGCCCAGCTCCACTTGTGCTTGCACATGCCGCCCTTTCCGCGGCCTCCGCGGTTGCCGCTGCCACGCCTGTTCTTCACATTTCCGCGGCCGTGCGACCTGTGGCCGAGATATCCTTTCTTCTGCCTTTCCTTCCTTTTTGCCATGAGCATTCACCTTCGTTTCCGCATCGTCTTCCTCAGCCCTGCACCTCAGATCATGCGCCTGAGGAGCGAGTCCATCTCCGCCCTCTTGCCCAGGTCGCCCAGGGGATAGCTTCTCTTTATGTCCTTGTAGCCCCGCGAGGGGGGCGCGAGCCTGAATACCGGGTCGGCGTAGTCCGCGGTCCGCTTGCCGGCGGATATCTCCTTCGCGGCCTTCTTTATGTCGCCCTCACCGGACAGCTTCCTGAGCAGGTCAGCTCCCTTCATGCCGCGCTTCAGCAGGAGCCTGAATATCGTCTCCTCGTCCACAGGCCCGTATGCCACGTAGTCCTTGACCACGTTGAGCATGCCCTTGTTCTGCGGCGTGTCTTCCACGAGCACGCAGTGGTTGGGCCTGTTCAGCCTGAGCAGCTCCAGCGTCTTCCTGGTCCTTGGGGCGACCTTCCTTACGCCCCTCACGCGTACGATTGCGATTTTCATAAGCAACACCCTCATCCTCATGCCCGCGGCTTGAGCGTGTTCAGGCCGTCCAGCGCCTTTATGGTCGCCACGGCCATGTTGTACACGTTCTTGCCGCCCTGCATGGAGCTCCATACGTCCTTCACACCTGCCATGCCAAGCACCTTCTTGACCACGTCGTTGGCCGCCAGGCCGACGCCGCGGGGTGCTGGCTTGAGCGTAACTATGGTGCTCCCTTCCTTGCCGATGGTCTTGGACGGGAGCGAATGTTTGGCAGAGCACTTGCATTCCCAGCTGCCGCATCCCATCCCTATGGCTACCATGCGCTTCTTGGCGTCCCTGATGGCGTAGTCCATGGCCGGCTTCAGCTCGTCGCTCTTGCCCACGCCTATGCCCACGTGGCCCTTGCGGTCGCCTATGACCGTGACCACACGGAACTTCGTCCTCTTGCCTGAGTCGGTCACCCTCTGGGTGGTTTTCACCTGCAGGTTCTCTGACTCCAGGCCAGGCAGCAGCACATCAACGATTTCCGGTTCCAGTATGGACTTGCCGGATTCAACGACCTCCTCCAGCGTGGTTATCTCGCCGGCCTTGGTCTTTATGCCCAGCAACGTGCGGGGCGTCCACGATTCCTTGTCCACAGTCCTTATTTTTTCAGGCATAGAAAATCACCCTGCTATCTTGCTCCGGGCCTGGCTGAATGCCGCCTTTATCTTCTCCGGCGGGTTCGCAAGCTTCTGTTCCGGCACCTTGTCCTTGTCAAAAGAGGTCTTGAGCCCGGCGTCCGCCGCTCCCTTGAGCGCGGCAAAGAGCAGGGAACCCTTTGAAGGGGTATACATGCCTATGTCAAGCACGAACTCGCTGACGCCTTTCTTGTGCGCCAGCCTGCCGGCCATGAGGCCGGCGAGATAGGCGGTCCAGACGTTGCGGGCGGCCGGCCACTGGTAGAGCTTGGAGAGCTGACTGCCGCTTACCGTGAGCAGCGTCCTGTCGCCTTTGGGGTCAAACTCCACGAACTGGACGATGACGCCCGCGTTGCTCCTGCGCACCACCATGCGGGGCTTGCCGCTCTTCACGAGGGCGAGCCTCTTGGCGTAGTTGGTCTTTCCCTCGCGCCTTCTCCTGAAAGCGACCCTGAAAATGGGACTTGTTGCTTTGGTCATCCTGATTCACCTTTTTTTTGTTCACTGTGCCCTGACTTCGCGCCCTCGCTGCGAACCTGCGGCTTGTACCCGGGCGGAGGGGCGCTCGCGCCAGCGTCCTCGTGCCTGTGCTCGTGAACGACAGAGGGCTTTGTTTCGGGCTTTGCTTCCACGCCCTTCTGCCCGACGGGCTTCGCCGCTGCGTGCCCCTGGACCGCGGCTGCCTTTTTAGCGAACGCCGCCTTCTTCGGCTCGTAGTCCTTTGCCACGAGGCCGCTGTCCCTGAGATATATTAGCATGGCCCGCTTGTTCCTGAAAATCCCGCTCTTTATCTTGCCGTAGAGCGCACGCTTCGCACCCTTCTTAAGGGCTGCGTCGGCCAGGATCATGCGCAGGAACCTCCGCTGGGCCCTGACCTTCATCATCCATGCGGCCTTGGGGTCTGTTACGATGCCCCGCGTGTGGCCCGCGCGGCGGCGCTGCCTTTTCCGCGTGCTGGCGCGGCCGGCGAGCGTCTTCCGGGTTATGAAGCCTTTGCCTATCAGGCCCTTGACGTCAGCGCGGGTTAGCGCGCCCTCAATCTCCTTGAGATTGTCCGGGGAAATCCTTATCCTGCTCTCTCCGACGCGGAGTATGTCCGCCGCGAGCCTTCTTACGGTAGCTATAGCCATGAGCAAACACCTTATTTCTTCATCCCAGGCGGCGACGGCGGCTCTGGCACCCTCGGGGGTGCGGCCCGCCTGGCCTGCTGTTTCTGTACCGGGGCGACGTGATGGGCTTTCGCGGCTTCCGGTTTCGCTGTTTCCGGTCTTGCGGTTTCCTGTTTCGCAGCTCCGGGCCTTGCGCCCGGCACTCCGGGTTTTACGCCATGCCCGGCCCTGCCGGCCCAGCCGTCCTGCCTCGCGTTCAGTATGACGAGGTTCATCGCCTTCGCCTTCTCCACCATGAGCTTCCTCTTCTTCGCGCCCACGGCAGACGCTATGCGCAGCACCACGTCGCTGAGCCCCTCAAGCTGGGCTACGTTGTGCACCAGCACCTCCCGCTTGCCTGATGGGTGGACCCCACGAAGCTCAGGTGGATTGCGGTAGCCGATGTGGGGCAGCGCGCCGGCCCACTCAAACTTCATGCGCTTCTTGTTGTGCGTGCCCCTTGGCTTTCTCCAGCGGCTCTTGACCGACTTGAAGAAGCCGAGGTTGAGCACGTTGAACGCCGGCTTCACCTTTTTCGCCTTCCTGCGGGCTGTGCGCCCTGCCCGTTTTCCGGCTGTCCTGTTTTCCATGATCATTCACCCTCTGTCTCGTACATCCCGTCCTGGAACACACGCGAATCCTTGTCCTTTATCTTCATGGCAATGCGGAGGTTGGCTATCGTCTGCCCGACCGCCTCCTTGTCCGGCCCGGATATGGTGACGCTCTGGCCCTTGGCCGCTATCCTGGTGTTGCCGGCCACCACGGTCTTCCTCGGCTGCTTCTCGCCCAGGAAGTTCTTTATGGCGACGTCTGTCCCCTTGATTTCCAGTGATATCGGGAAGTGGGCGTACAATAGCTTGAAATTCTTCTTGTACCCGGCCTTGGCTCCGTGCAGCATGGCCTTTATCACGGCCTCCACGGTTCCGGCGAGCGCCTTGTCTCCTGCCGACACCTCGACCTTTCCGCTGCCGGCCTTCACCGAGGCGTCCTTGCTGAACGTTTTCTGCACCTCGCCCGCAGGGCCCTTGGCCACGACCTTGTGGCCTTCCACGCGGACGGTCACTCCATCTGGTATTTGTATCATTTGCGGGCACCTCAGTAAACGTACGCCAGGAGCCTTCCTCCCACGCGCTTCTTCTCGGCGTCTGCGTTGGTCATTATGCCTTCGGGCGTGGACACTATGAGCAGGCCGACCCCGAAGCCCGGGATGAACTGCTGCTCCTTCCTGGCCCAGCCTGTCTTCCTGACCGGCATCCTCGGCTTTATGACGCCGCATTCGTTTATCCTTCCGTCAAGCCTGACCTCGTAGAGGCCGCCCCTGCCGCCCTCCACCAGCTTGTACTCGCTGAGGTAGCTGTGCTCCTTGAGCACCCTGAGCACCTCGCCTATGAGCCTGGTGGCCTTGACAGTGCATACCTCCTGTCCGACTATCTCGTGCGTCTTTATCGTGTTGAGCGCGTCAGCAAGATGATCCATCATATCAACCTCCGTATTTCCGGAAACCGATGCTCTCGGCCATTTCCCTGAAGCACCTGCGGCAGACGAAGAGCTTGTACTTGCGTATCAACGCCCTGGAGTTTCCGCAGTTGCGGCACACGCGTTTCCCTTTTCCCCGGTATCTTTCTTCCATGGAGAGTTTCATAAGCATCACTCAAATTTTACGCCGAAGGCGCCCTTGACGAACTCCATCGCCTCTTCCCGGCCTATGCGGTGGCGCTTTCCTATGGACGCCGCCCTCAGTCTCCTGACCGTCACCCGCCTGCCGGGCCTGACCAGGGAGACGCAGACGTCAAACCCGAACATGCCTATGGCCGGGTCGTATTTCGCGCCCGGGAAGTCTATGTATTCTGGCACGCCGAACGCGAAGTTGCCCTGCCGGTCAAAATTGGACTCCTTGAGCGTCTTGCGGCGGGCTATGAGCGCCTTCTCCAGGAACGAGCTGGCGTCGGCGCCGCGCAACGTCACTTTCGTGCCGATGGGCATGCCTTTCCTCAGCTTGAACACCGGCTCCCTCCGCTTGGCCGTGGTCTCCACAGGCTTCCTGTCCCCGGTCAGCCTGCTTATGAGGCCCTTGGCGTTCTCCAGCCTGTCGCCCGGAGCGCCCACGCCTATGTTGACCGTGACCTTCTCTATGAGTATCTTCCGCATGGCGTCACTCATGTGCTGCACCCTTGATCTTGAAGGCGTCGTCCACCACTATCAGGTATTTTGCGACCGTGATGAACTCGCCGCCGTCGCCCTGGACCAGCGCCTCGGAGGGCTTGCTGCCCTTCCTCTGTATTATCTCCTTGAGCGTAACCACGCTTCCGGCGTGCTTGCCTTCCGAAACGAGGCAGCGCGCGCCCTTCTCCGACTTGAGGTGGCTCTTCATCCCGGCTCCGGGCAGGGAGACAACGATGCTGTCGCCGACCTTTATGTTGTTGTCGGCCGCCATGTTCCTGCCGTCGTGGAAGCTCAGCGCGATTTTTCCGCCCTTTACCGTGCGCTTGCCGACCACCTTGAGTATCTTGGACGATGCGCGCGCGGCGTCTATCTGCACGGGCACCAGCCTTCCCTTCCAGTCCACCACCATGCGGTAGTTCTTGTCCGCGAAGGACAGGACGTCCATGATGCCGACCGGGTATTTGGCGTCGGTGCGGGGCTTGCCGTCCACCTTCACCAGCTTGCTGGAAATCGCCCTTCCGGCTTCCCTGGCGCTGGTAACGGCGCCGATGATGTCGCGCAGGAGCACAGTGAGCGGTATTGCGTGCTTACGGGGGTGCGGGCCCGGGCCCGTCCTTATCATCCAGGTCGTTTCCTTCCTGTCGGTTACCGGCACCGCCTTGGGCGCCGCGATCCTTTTCAGATGCTTGGTTCCTCCGAGTTTTGCCATAAGAATATCACCTGGTAGCCGGCTTCACTGCGGTGTGCGCAGGCGGCTTCGTTTCCGCGGCAGGCTTGTGCTCCTGCGTGTGGGTCGCACTCTCGTGCTTGTGCTCAGTCCCATGTGCAGCATCCTCGTGCCTGGACTCCTGTCCGGAATGCTCGTGAGCGTGTTCGTGCGAATGGGCGGCAGCGCCGTGCCCGTGCGCCGCGCCCTCGTGCCCTGCAGCCGGAGCCGCGGGCTCCTTTTTCGCCTCGGGTTTCGGCTCGTGCTTCCTGAACGCCTCCTCCCTGAATATCTGCTTCCTCTCCTCGGTCGGCTCAAGCCCTATGAGGAGCAGGTTGGACGGCTCGAGCGCGAGCACGTTCTCCTTGCCCTTGCGGTTCTTGGACACGACACCTTCAACGTAAACCTTGCGGGTGAGCGTGCTTACGCGCACCACGCGGGCCTCCTTGTCCATGCCAGGGCCGCGCATCACCCTCACGCGGTCTTCCTTGCGGACGAGTATCGCCCTTTTCCTGGTCTTGAGCTTGCCGCGCAAATCCTTGGACAGGTGCACGTGAAGCCTGCTCTTCTTCCTGTGGAGCTTCTCGGAGTAGTATTTCTTCCTCTCAGTGTCGGATTTCATCTACACGACCCCCGCAGATATGGCCGCGACCTTCGGGAACCTCTCGGCTATCTCCCTGGCCACTACGCCCTTGATTTCGGTGCCCACCGGAAGGAAGTCGTCGGAGACGAGCACGGCGGCGTTGTCCTCAAAGAAAATCCTGACCCCGTTCGCCCTGCGGAACTCCTTCTTCTGCCTCACTATGAGGGCCTTCACGACCTTCTTTATCATGTCCGGCTTCCCCTTCCGGACCGACGCGATGACGATGTCGCCTATGCCGACCTTCGGGTATATGCCGCGGCCCCCTTTGTAGCGCAGCGCGCCGATGACATAAATCATCTTGGCACCGCTGTTGTCGCTGCAGGGGAGCATCGTAGCCGTCGTAAGCGTCTTCACGATGTTGCTTGTAAGCCCCTTCATTTCGCCTCACCCCTGACTATGCCGACCACGGTCCACGCCTTGGTCTTGCTGAGCTTCCTGGTCTCGGCCAGGTCCACCAGGTCGCCGACCTTGGCGGCTATGCACGGCGGGTTGTGCGCGGCTATGCGCGAATGCCCGCGCGCCCATTTCTGGTATTTGGAAAAGAACCTCGTAGTGTCCCTGGCCACTATGACCGTGTGCCTGGCCTTGGCACTGAGCACCCTCCCGGTGGTGGTGTCGCCCCTGAGCTTCAGGCCTCCATGCCTGAAGCATTTCTTGTCGTCGCATTTTTCCGATGCCATCAATATCACCATCTCTGTATCTGCCGATTGCAATAGGGCACTCTCGCTCGCAGAACGAACGAAACCCATACTTCCAAACGTCCATAACGCGCGAATCTCTCCCCTGCGGAAAAGGTGTTCGTGCGCCGCCGGCCCCAATGTCGGGCCGATTGAGTGTAATATAATACGGGCAAGAGGTAATTTGGATACAAAGATTTATAAAGAATCAGGCGAGAACGCTTTTGGGCGATTACTAACCCATACTAATTTTGCGAATATTAGTAATATCTGTAGGGCTGCCGTCGCGGTGCGATAATAGGTATTACTAATTTTTAGAAAATTGGTAGTATTTATAAATATATTCATTGTATATTCAAAACATGCCAAAACCACAAGTACCGCCTAAGTTCAGCATCTCAAATGCCAGTGACAGAGCGGAGCTAATATCCTTGTTAAAAGTCCGAAGACAGCCAAGCATAAACTCTTTCATATTTGAACAAAACGACAAGTATCGTCATTGGGACGAATTGAGGCATTTCGCGCCTTCTTTGGAGGGATTGACAATAGAGCAGTTGTGGAAACTAATTAAATTTGATAGAATGTCCCAGTACCGTACGATTAAATTCGGGAATATTGAATTGAGATACAACATAACCGATAAGATCTTGAAAACCTTACATGGTCTGGATCGGAGAGGAGGCGGAGGCATACAGGTGCAGGCTGGATTTTTTCCTTCCAAAGAGCAGTATGAGAAGAACTTGATAAATTCGTTGATGGAAGAGGCCATCGCCACGTCTCAACTTGAAGGTGCTGCCACAACCCGCAGAGTCGCGAAAGAAATGTTACGAAGAGGAATCGAACCACGCGACGAATCCGAGCAGATGATTGTCAATGCGTACAGGACAATTCGATTCGTACGTGAAATTAAAGATCTGCCACTGACCCCGGAACTGATATTGAATTTGCACACAAGGATAGTAGAAGGAACGCTAGATGAAAAATACGTCGGGAAGTTCAGGGATAATGATGAAGTTGTGGTCACCGATCCCAGTGGGGAGGTGCTGCATCAGCCACCGGAGCATACAGAAGTAAAAGGCTTGATCGATGAACTATGCACTTTCGCCAATAAAGAAGATGGCGAATTTCTACACCCCATCATAAAAGCGATAATCCTGCATTTTATGATCGGGTATATCCATCCTTTTGAGAATGGCAATGGCAGGGCTGCCCGCACGCTTTTCTATTGGTATGCGTTAAAAAAAGGGTACTGGTTATTTGAGTTCATGCCCATATCGAGGGTGATTAAAAAAGCTCACGGGCAGTATTCGCGCGCATACCTTTTCGCGGAAACAGATGATCTTGACATAACTTATTTCATATATTTCAACTTAAAGCAGATGGATTTCGCACTAAAAGATTTCTTCGAGTATGTTGCAAGAGAGACACAAGAGATTGAAAAGGCCAAAGAAATCGTGAATGGCGAGGGATTAAACTTCCGTCAAATCGAAATGGTTATGAATTTTGCAAAACACCCGATGAAGGCATTCACAGTCAAAGAGATAATGAATACGTATAAAGTTACCTATGAAACGGCCAGATCAGACCTCATCTCATTAGAAAACTTGGGCCATTGTAATAAAGAACGGATGGGCAGGAAATATTATTATCTCTACAGAAAAAAGGGAACATAGCTCTTGAGAAAGGGCTAACTCAGACCTTTTTCGCCCTTTCGTGCGGACGGGCTTTGTCACACTTTCGGCTGTCCGCACGGCTTCCCTGGCGCAGCCGCATCAGTTCTTCCACGGTCCGCCAGCAGAGCGGCTCATGCGCATCCGCATTTCGTTCTGCGCCCGCTCAGCAGCTAGGTTGGACTGATACGCAGCGTCGCGCTCGCGCGCATTGGAATAGAAACTCACCGTCTTAACCCCGAGTTCCTTCAGGTCCGGGACCGGAACGCCGGGCTCGACGAGGAACACGACGGCATCCCACCTGGGACCGGACGGGTCGCCCCACCCGCAGGCCAGATATCCGCCCTTGTACAGCCCCTGGATCTTGAAGGGAATCGGATTGCCGTCGTTCCCCTTTTTCCCCGCCTCCACCCTGTTGAGTAGTAGGCTACTGCCTTCTAGGCTACCGTCTTCTACGACCGAGTCGCGGACGGAGATGGCGAACGCGGACGTTTCGTTGCAGTCGCCGCGCGCGTCATGGTCCAGCACCCATATCAGGCGCATGGGCCACGTGCATTTGGACCGCTCTCCGGTGGCCCGGGCGAGGATGGCATTGAACGTATCAAGCGGGACGACCTTAGTGTAAAGCCCCGGCTGAAGATTGGAGGAAGATCCGTCAATGGAGCGGTAAATAGAGTCGCGATATGTAAGGGAGTTCGTGGTGGATAAATGGCCGTCCGGACCCATCGCAAAACTTATGAATGCGGTGAAATCCCGGCCAAGCTTCACGCCCTCGCTCGTTGTCCGGCCGGTAAGCTCGTTTTTCGTTTTGACGCGCAGGGTGCTGGCCTTGGCAGATACGGCATACTCTTCGGCGCCGCCCTCGCCGGACCCAGACCATTGGTCGTATTCCTCGAATGTCAGCCCGTCGCATCTCCTGGGCTCGTGACGCATCGCATCAAGGATGAGCGACCTGAGGGGCTTGGACAGATGGACGATGCGGACCTCCGCCTTTCTTTCCGGCTCCTTCCCGGCCTTGTTCGCGCAGCCGAAGGGCAGCATGAGCGCAGCCGAGGCCAGGAGCGCGGCTCCGAGCCTGCCGAAATGGCGCTTGGGACCTGGCGCAGTGCCGCCGGCAAGGTGGCGCGGTTCCTTTGAGAATTGCAGCTTCATGTTCGTGACCTTCTCATTTCAATCCCTGCAAGATCAGGTACTTGGCACACTGCTCCTCGATGAAACCGCGCGCGTAATGCGGTTCATAACCAGAAGCCGGTGTGCCGGCATACTTATCTTCGTGCTCCTTGTAGTAAGTTCTTACAAATGAATATACCGCAGTGAACCTGATTTTCCGGCTTTCCAGTGTGTCAGGAGCGTCCGGCTCCAGCAGGAGGTATGTGCCCTGCTCCAGTGCATTGCTGCCTGGAGAATAGGTGAAACCAAGGGCAAGCCGCCCGCCATTGTATTTTCCGACCGGCTTTGGTTTGCCGTTTTTGAACGTGACCGGCAGGAGGTATAGCGAAATGCCCGGCTGCTGGCCAGGATTTATTTCTATGATCGGCTCGATAAACGTGTTTTCTGCCTTCACGCCGCTCACCTGCGCCACGATATTCCTGAAGGCACAAAAATTCAGTGCGCCCCCGTTCATCCAGTGCTCGCGCGGGAAGTACGCGGAAAACTCGGCCCGGAGTAACGAAAACGGCCGGGCGGTATCATCCGCAGAGTAAAAAGACTTGACGTCAGTGTCCCACTCGCGGTCCCTAAACTTTATTTTAACCAGCCGCATCGTATCCGGGTTATGCGGGATTTTGTATATTGGCAGTGTATCATGCCTATACACCGTGGCGTACGGCGCGGCACTGGAACTCACATTAGCCGTATCGAAAGTAGTATCATCCCAACGAGGCGCGTGCCGGGGGCGTAAGCGCACATGTTTGCGTATCAGCAGTGGGCCGCTTTTCCATGCCGTATCATATGAGAATGCAGGGATTGTTGTATGGACCACGTGTTTGGACTTAAGTTCATATTCAAATGTGAGCAGGGGCATCCCATCCTCGTCGACTTCTCTGGATACACGTTTCCATCCGAATATTCCTGGTTCTACCTCTTTGTATCGGTTAGTTCGTTTCAATTCGATTCTTCCTGATGCCATCTCTTTCCACATGTTAGTCCGATATACGAATAGCGTATCATGTCTGTATAGCGTGTCGCAGGGCTTTCCACCGGGAGGTACCTTCCCGCGGAGGTAAGAGCCACGGAGGCCGGGCGTATCCAGACGCGGGGGTTGACTCGGCATCCTGATTAACGGGGGCAGGGCCGTCTGCGCCGTATGGGACAAGGTGACATTCTGTGGGAATATTGTACATCGTAGAAACCACTCATTGGCTTCACCAGAAATGCCGGTATAAAGCCGCTTCAGGGTTTCAATGGAATGATGCAGATGGACTACCTTGACGGTGATTCGCACGGTGTCCATGCGGGGCTCTTTCTTGACATCCGCCTGCGCAGTGTCCTTCTTTGTCGTATCCGCAGGGGCTTTCGTGGCTTGTATCGTGTCTTTTTTGGCCACCACCTGCGTGACCGGAGCGCGGATGGCGGGGGGTTTTTCCCTGGCACATCCGGCTGCAAGCGGCAGGAATGCGGCCGCAGCCACGAAGAACGTGAGCAGCCTGCCGAAGTGCCGTTTATGATTTGACGCATTGCCACCAGATGGGCGTGTTTCCTTTGAGAATTGCAGCTTCATGTTCGTGACCTTCTCATTTCAATCCCTGCAAGATCAGGTACCCGCGGCAGAGCTTATTGACGAGCCCCTCGCTGGCCGTAAATCCACTACCAACACCGTAGGCCGGATGGTATCTGTAGGGCAGCTGATAGAAATACGCGGATGCTAAGCTGAGTTTCCGGTTCTCCAATGGGTTGGGAACGCCTGGCTCCAGCAGCAGATATGCCCCGGACCGCACTGACCTGCTGTTGAGATCATAGGTTAAACCGAGGGCGAGCTGGCCGCCCAGGTACTTTCCGGCCGGGATTGGCTTTGGGTGCCATCCATCCCATCTATCCAATGCTGGCAGGAAATACAGTGAAAATGCAGGTTTTGGGCCACCGCGGATTTCAACGATTGCCGGAGATACGAGCGTGCTTTCTGCAACTGTGCCGTTCAGCCGCGCCACGATGTTCCTGAAGGCATAGAAATTGAGGACGCCTTTGCCGAGTACGCTTTCGGATGGTATAGAATGATCTGAATACCAGGACCCCAGCTCGAAACGCACTGCAGTATCCCCGAGGAAGGTGTCAAACGACATCAGGACGAGGGGCGGGAGGGCCTTCTGAAGGGCAGTGGACAGCCAGCAGTTATAGTTGTCGGAGAATTCATCCTTCTGGATATGTATTGTGCTGTCATAAAGGCGTTTCAGGCTTGCCATGGAACGGCTGAGGCGGACGGCCTTCACGGTGACCCGCACGGTATCGGCTTTGGGCTGCGCACAAACGACAGCCGCCGCGCTGTCGTTGGCCGCTTGCGTGCTGTCCTTCCTGACTTCAGCCTGCACGGCAGGCGGACGGACCGCAGGTGGTTTTTCCCTGGCACATCCGGCTGCAAGCGGCAGGAAGGCAGCGGCAACGGTAAGGAACGTAAATAGCCTGCCAACCGGGGCACTGGCGGATGCAGGATGTTGCCTTGATGAATAGTTCAGTTTCAGTTTCCCACCTGGAGCTATATTGTGGGAGAAGCTATTAAATTAGACCTTTTTCGCGCGCTCGTGCGGCCAGGGGCGCAAAAACAATAAAAGGAGTGGCAGGAGAGGCATAGTCGGACTTTTTCAGGGCTCCCGCACGGATTGATATCGGATAGACTATAATTTGACCTATCCGATATTGAAACCAAGAGTATAACGGAGAGGATATAGTATCGGATAGATAGTTTTATAAACTAAACGATAGACAATAATGTCATGCAAATTGACGAACGCACATACGAAAGGATATTGAAGAAGAAAAACGAGCTTGACGGGCTAAGGCCCTTCAACAAGGGAGCGCTCCTCAGTCTCCAGGAGAGTTTTCGCGTTTCCATGACGTATAACTCCAACGCGATAGAAGGTAACTCGCTCAGCCTGAGCGAAACGAAACTGGTTCTTGAGGAAGGAATAACCGTCGGCGGGAAAAGCCTGAAAGAGCATCTGGAAGCGACCAACCACAGCAAAGCCATAGACTTCGTAGAAACGCTGGTTCATAAGGCTAAGATAGGCGAGAACGACGTCCTCAACCTCCATGCGGTAATCCTTGACAGGATAGACCAGGAAAACGCCGGCTTCTACCGGCGCTCGGCAGTCCGCATCAGCGGCACGGATTACACTCCCCCGAATGCCGCGAAGGTGCCGCAACTGATGCAGGAGGTATATGCACTTCTGAATACGCGGGGAGATCCCATAGAAATCGCCGCGAGAATCCATCAAAAGTTCGTAGACATCCATCCGTTCATTGATGGCAACGGGAGGACCGCCCGCCTATTGATGAACCTCTACCTGATGCGCAATGGATATCCACCGGTGATTATCTTGCGCGCTGAGAGGAAAAAATACATACGGACGATAATGGACTGGCAGGTTGGCGGCGATGAAACGCCGTTC
The DNA here is from genome assembly GCA_964490215.1 of Microcaldota archaeon. GTDB lineage: Archaea > Micrarchaeota > Micrarchaeia > Anstonellales > Bilamarchaeaceae > Bilamarchaeum. The sequence goes on from CAZBAM010000001.1 coordinate 88,386, forward strand.
GTGAATTTTATCGCAAAGGCGGTCGAGCGGTCGCTGTACATATACCTGGATGCGCTTGGAACCGCCCAGAAGGAGTATATGACGCTGGCGGAAGCCGCCAGGATGAGCAAAAACAGCTACAGCGAAGAGTACCTGGGTCTTCTGGCGAGGAGCGGGAAAATAGGCGCCGTGAAATTCGGAAGGAACTGGAAGATAACCCGGGAAGCGCTTGAGGAGTATGAAAAAGAGCACACACGGGAGACTGCATAACTCAGACCTTTTTCGCCCTTTCGTGCGGGCGGAACGTGGCGGACACTTTCGGCACGCGGCTTCCGGCCGTCACATGTGCAGCGAGGACATGAACTGGTCGAGCGTGATTTTTTTGTCGCAGTACTCAATGAAACGCTTTCTTCCGTGGAGATATTCGAGGTTTATGAATGCCATCCCGGTTCTGTTTCCAGCGGCCTGGGCAATCTCGAGGAACGCGTACGGATTACGCACGAACAGAACACCCAGCCCACGGATTATCGTGAATGCGATTTCCTTATCAGGTCCGGCCGCATTTGCAATTCCGACAAACGGCACGACGACGCTGTCCGGAGAGTCGTCAAACAGGTAGCGTATGTCCGAAGAGGTAAAGGTGTAAAATGCCGAACTGGTCGCACCCCCGGCAGCTTCGGCAATCCTGACGAACGCATCCGGGTACCTGGCGAAGAGTTTCATAGTGTACCTGCCCATGAGGGGAGCGAACGCAGCCTCGCCGCCGGCCCTGAAGATTTTCCTCAGGTCTTCAATTATAAGGGGGCTGGACATCTCCTTGCCGCCGTACCTGAAGAGTGCCTCTAGGCGGCTACACAGACGCGATCTGGCCACCCATGCAGAGGCCACCCATACAGTGTAATTTTTGGTCGTGTCCGCAGCGCATGCCTGTGCCTCGAGAATAGCCGCTGAAAAAATTGAATCGGCACGCGCAGCGTCATTCCGGGCCGTATCCACAGGGGCATTCGCAGCTCGGACCGTGCCTTTTTTGGCCAGCTCCTGCGTAATCGGAAAGCGGATCGTGGAGGGTTTCTCCTTGGCGCATCCTGCTGCCAGCGGAAGGAATGCCGCTGCGGCGACGAGGAACCTGCATACTCTGCCAGCTTGGGCCATGGCAGACGCGCGGTGCTGTCCGGATGAAAATCCCAGTTTCAGTTTCCCACCTGGAGCTATATTGTGGGAGAAGCTATTAAATCAGACCTTTTTCGTGCGCTCCTGCTGATGTAACGGCTACCGGGTTGCCAGATAGTCAACGACGCCTTCGTAATCAGCAATCACTTTCTTGACTAGGGTCCTCGCATCGAAGACAGGCCTTTTTACTTCTTTTTTCCCTGATTTTTTGGAGGCCAATATCAACACCAATTTACACGTTTTCTACAATATATTCTCTCAGGAACAGTTTAATAAACTTTTTAACGTCGCCCTCATCCGGCTCGTGGGAGGATTTGATAATCACTCCCCGCCGCAGAAGAAGGTCTTTGAGCGGTGCCGTATCACTTCCTTCCCCCCAGCTTGCGATAATCTCCATGGTTTTTCCTGCAATTTGCGATTCTTTTTCGTCATGTGGTTTCCGAAGAGAATAATTTGCTTTTAGGCGCTGGTCTTGACTCATCGTAAGATTAAGACCCAAAATGACAATTGCAGATATGTATGCAGTCCTTTTATTGCCTTCAATAAACGGGTGGCGGCAGGCGATATAATAGAGAATTTCGGAAGAAACATACAATGCATTATCCAGACGTGCATTCTCCTTGTATTTGTGATTGTTCAGCTTATAACAAAGGTAATCCAGTACGCTTTCGTCACGGAATCCGAATGGATCGTCCTGACCATGCTTTTTTCCGTGTTCGATTATCTGTTGATTATGGAAAATGAGCACCTTTTTGGTGGGGAGATAAATACCGAAAGGACCTGGCGTGTATAGACCGGAGGCACAAAGTTCTGCAAAGAACCTAGATATATTTTCGACCTCAAAATCCTTTTCCATACCGTCTTCTTCTCAGAATGGCATTTAAACTCAGACCTTTTTCGCCCGTTCGTGCGGCCTGAACGCTATCCCGGCGCCGTCCACGTCCATCTTCCCGCCGTCGTCCAGCGTGAAGCGGAACGTAGCGGAAACCTTCGGCACCCGGACCTCCTTACCGCCCGGCTTCTCTATGACAATGAGGTTCTTGGTCTCGTCAATGACTTTTCCCTTCAGGCCGACGAGCTGCCGCTGGCTGGAATTGGAGATTTCAACTTCCAGGCCTATGAAAGTGGAAAAAAGGAGGTTCTTCCGGTCTATCATGGGGAATGGATGCACGAAGGGGATTATAATATACAGCGGAGCGCACGCAAAAAAGCGTCAAAAACACACATTTATATATTGTTTTTAACACAATAACATCATGAAACAACGGCAGCCAGCGCCGCGCAACGAAGCGCATAAAGTCTCGTTCAGGCCGGCACGTATCCAGGACCGTGAAAGCGGCGAATTGTTCATAACGCTCAATACCAGGAATTGTCCCTGGGGCAAATGCCTGTTTTGCGGCCTGGGCAAAACTGACGGCGGGGGGAAGCCTCTCCGATACGATGAAGCTGCCGCACAATTGCGCGGCAGCATCAGCTCCTTCGTAAAAGCAGGCGGGGACCTGAAGCGGGTGGGAAGGGTTTCGCTCGTCAGCAACAGCGACAGCGTGTTAAACCCGGAAACGGTACGCCGGAAGGCGTTGCTGGGGATGCTTGATATAATCCATGAAACGCTACCTGAAGTGGCTGAACTCGTGTTTGAATCAAGGGCTGAATCCATCAAAACCAGGACGTTGGCCCAGGTGAGCAGGCGGATTGACACCCTCTTCGGAACTGACACCGGCAGAAGCGTCGCCATTGGCGTTGAAAGCCCGTATGCGCGTGTCAGGCGCACAATCCGCAAGGGATTGCCGGATTCACTGCTGTTCAAGGCCGCGGGAAACGCTGCTGAAGCCGGTTTTGGCTTCAGGGGCTATTTCATTTACAACCTTCTTGAGCCCGAAGGCACCGGGCGTGTCACGAATCTGATTGATGCCGTGGACATGATGGCGCGTTTAGCCGATGAGACAGGGCCCAAAACCTCCATGTTCGTTATTAGGGGCTATGTGCCGGAAAGGTTGGCGGCTACGCTCCTGTTACAGCGCTTCACGGAAGTGTCTGACGGTGTCGCATTGACAGAACTGCAGCATATTGCAACCTACGCCAAAGAGAAAGGCGTGCTCTTTGAGGTGGATTCCACCACTGAGGACCAGGAGAATGCGGCTTCGCTGACCGTGATGAGTCCGGCGTACATTGCCGCGCTGGTCAGGTACAACACCAGCATGGACCCGCAACATCTGAAGCTGCAATAAGAAACATATGTAAATTCAAAATAGGATAACGGGGCAAAAGAAGGGGCTTTACCTGATTTCTATGCTCTCTTCCAGGTAACCGAGCTGCTTGAGCGCCGCAGTCACCTTGTTCTTGTGGTTGCCCTGCAGGATTATCTGGCCGTCCTTTGCAGACCCGCCGCAGGCGAGCTTGTGCTTCAGCTCCTTGGTCGTCTGGTCAAGCTGGGCCTTGTCTATGCCCTCCACGACGGTGATCATCTTCTTGAACTTCTTGCTTGTCGTATATATCTTTATTTTCGCTACTCCCTGCTTGTCAAGGATTTCGCAAACGCACAAATCCTTGAGCATTCCGCATTTCTGGCATTTATCCAACAAATTCACCTGTAAGGTATTCCGCTTTCAAGGTATATAAATGTTCGTTTATTTCCGCTTTTCAACAGATGCAACCACGGCAGGCCCGGCCTTCGCCGCGTGGGGCGCGTTTGCTGCTTTCGCAGGCTCCTTCTGCGCCTTTGCCGACTCCCGGGCAGCAGCGATGCTTCCCATGGTGAGCAGCTTGGCGATTGCCTTGCGCAGGGGCTTCGCCTTGTCCTTCCTGCCTTCGCCGCGCAGCTCCAGCATGGCCCTTTGCAGTTCCGAGAGCTTCTTCGCCCTTTCCTCAGGGCCCATCCTTTTGAGGTCAGATTTCCTTATGATTGCCATATCATCACTTCATTCCGGTGATTTCATTCCAGGGCGTCAGCGCCTTCTCCTGGGCGGCCCCCTGAACGCGGCCTTGTCGGCCTCGGCTTTCTCTTCCGGCGTGGGTGGTACGGGGCGCTCGCGCGTCTCGCTCACCTCGCTCGCGGCCTCTATGACCTTGGGCAGCACCACCTGGACGTTCTGCTTGTCCGGGAAAACGGTGCCGGGCGGCACCAGCCTCACCATCACGCCGATTACGCCGGATTTCGTGTTGGCGTTGAGGTGCGCCACGCGCACGAGCCTTGCCGGCTCGCCTGCCGATGGTATGTAGCCGGCCATCACGCGGAGGCTCTTGGCCTTTGCGCCCTTGCCCCCGATCTTGCCTGCAGCCCTTATTTCAGCGCCCAGCGCGCCGGCCCTTATGACTTCGCGGAGCACGAAGTGGAGGACCGCACGGACCTTCTTGCCCATCTCTATGTATTTCGCGGCCTTCTTGGCCACCATGCGCGGCTCCAGGAACGGGTTGCGGACTTCCATCACGCTTATCTGCGGATTCTCTATCTTGAACTCCTTCTTTATCACTTCGGTGAGCTCGTTTATCAGCTTGCCCCTCTTGCCGATGATGCGGGCCGGGTTGGTGACCTCGAGCGTTATCCTCGTCACGAGCGGCGTCCTCTGGATGTCCACGCTGGCCAGGCCTGCGCGGTCAAGCTTCTGCTCAAGGAACTTCATGACCTGGTACTTGCTTATCGGCTCCTCTATGAGTTTTTCCTGGTAAAGCATCCATAATCACCTTTTCTTGTACTCGCCGTGATGGTGCGGCTCGCCTTCATCGTGCTTCTTCTCCTGCTCAAACTCCTTCTCTGCCTCGTGCTTGTGCTCGTGCTGCGACTTCGCCTCGTCGTTCAGGACAGTCGCGGGCGGCTTCGCTGCCGGCGTGCCGACCACCGGCTGCTCTTCCTTTTTCGCCTCGGCTTTCGCTTCGGGCTTCCTGGCCTCGGGCTTTGCCGGCGCTTTCACGCTGACGCCTTTCGGCACCCCGGAGCCCTTGAGCAGTATCTCCACGCGGGATGTCTCAAGGTTGGACCTGGCCCACCGGCCCTTGGACGCCAGCCTCGGGAACGTCATCTTCTTGTTGGCTGACGCGCCTGCCACCGTGTAGTCCCCGCCCATGCCAAGCACCCTGCCGTTGGCCATGGCGCTCCTGAGGACCTTGAGCACTGCTGCCGCGGCCTTCCAGGGATAGCGGCCTTTTTTACCGCCAAGTTCGCGCCTGTGGCCGAGCTTCTTGCAGTGCCTCTTGAACAATATCGGGATGCCCCCGTTCTCCGGCCTCAGCGAGGCCTTCTCCAGGAAGGAGAGCGCCTTGTCGCTCTTCATGCCCCGTATCCTGCCGCACACCTCGGCGAGGTCCTTGTAGGACGCGTTGATGCCCTCTGCACGCGCGCATGCGGCGCCTTCCGGATATGACGAGTAGCCCTTCATAGACATCACTTCAGCGGCACGAACTTGGAGCCTCTCGTCGCTCCCACACCCGGGCCCGAGTGAAGGACCCTGCCTGTGCTGTGCGAAAAGTCGCCGAGCCTCCTGCCGACCTTGTTGAGCGTTATGTCCACGCGCTTGAACTCCTTGCCGTTGTGGACTCCGAATGCCAACCCGACCCACTCCGGCAGTATCACGGCTTCGCGCATGTGCGTCTTTATGAGCTTCTTCGGGTTCGCCTTCCTTATCGCCCGGACCGTCTCAATGAACTGCTTCAGCCTCGGATTGAACTTGAGCCTGAGCAGCGTGCGCCTGTTCCTGGAGGTCGTCTTCTTCAGGAACTCGTCCGTAGGCAGGGCTGCGATGTGCTCGTCGTCCACTCCTTTCCAGGTATCCTTCTTCATAATCATCCAGCCTCCGTTGCCTCGCCTGCGGTCTTGCCCTTGCGGCGTCCGGTCTGCCTCGCGGCGATGTGTCCCACCTTGCCTCCGGGCGGGGTGCCCCTTGCGACCGTGGTCGGCTTGCCGACGTGGTGCTGCTTTCCGCCGTGCGGGTGGTTGTAGGCCGACTGGTGCACGCCTCTTGGCACCGGCCAGAGCCTGTTCCTGGCAGACATCTTGTAGTATTGGTTGCCGGCCTTGAGCATTGGCTTTTCCAGCCTGCCGCCGCCTGAAACCACGCCGAGCTGTGCCCTGCACTCGTTGGACAGCACCACCGTGGCCCTGCTGGGCAGCTTGATATAGACTATCTTGCCTTCCTTGGCGATTATGTTAGCGTATGAGCCAGGGGCCTTGACCATCTTGCCGCCGTCTCCGGGATTGCGTTCTATGTTGAATATGTAAGCGCCGTCCGGGATGCGGTACAGGGGCAGGACGCTTCCGAGCGTGAGCCTTCCCTGCGAGCCGACTTCCACGCTGTCGCCCACGGCTATGCCTTCGGGTGCGAGCAGCCAGCCCCTCTCGTTGTTCTCGTAGATGACCTTCATGAGCAGCGCGGTCCGGCCCGGGTCGTCCACGAGGGACATCACCCTGCCGCTCAGGACGCCGGTCTTCTCCACGTCGTCGTAAGACCTGTAGCTCAGGTCGGTCTTGAAGCGCTTGCCTGGCGCAAGGTATCTCGGGGATCCCGCGCCCCTTTTCTGCTGTTTCAGCCTTTTACCCATAAATATACCCCTGTAAGCGCATCACGCTGATCACGCTATCATCGCCAATCATGCCATCAACGCCAATCACGCTATCATCTTCAGCTTAGTGGCCACGTCGTCGGCCTTGAAGGCTTTCTCCAGCCTCACCAGCGCCTGCTTCTTGCCGAGGGGGGTCACGAGCGTCCGCACTGACGCCACCTTCACCCCGAACAGCTTCTCCACCTCGTCCTTTATGGCCTTCTTGGTGGCCAGGCCGTCCACGGTGAATGTGAGGGTGTTCTCGTACTCTATCTTCCCTATCGCCTTTTCCGTCTTCACCGGCGCTATCAGTATCATGCAGAAAACCTCTTTTCTATCTCCGGAAGCGCAGCTTCCGAGAACAGCGCCAGCCTGCCGCCGTGCGTGCCCGGCGCGAGGTGCCTTACCGAAAGGTCCTTCACGCTGACCACGTCCACGCCTGGGATGTTGGCGGCCGCCTTGCGGATGCTTCCGCCGGAGACCACTATGAGCGCTGATTTGGTACCGTTCTTCTTCGCCCGCTCCACGAACTGCATGAGATTGAGCGCCTCCAGAACCTTCACCACGTCCTTCGTCTTGACCAGCTTCTCAAACGCAGCGTCCATCACGACCGGGAGCGACACGCCTATCTCGCTGTGGATGCGGGCGCAGACCGTCTTGCGGTCCGCGCTCATGGAAAGCGCGCTTGCGAGCGCGAGTTCGCGCTCCTTGTGGTTGATGAGCTCCACTATCTTCTTGGCCGGCTTCGGCGGGTGCGCCCTGCGGCCTTTTACCGCGTGTGGAACGCGCTTCACCTTGCCCAGGCCGCCTTTCGGCAGGACCTCGTGCGGCAGGTGCGGGATGCCCTTGTTCTTCACCGCGCCGAAGTCCTCCTTGCGGCCCCGGTAGCGGGCGCTCGTCTCCAGGCCCGCGAGCCTGTAGCTGCCCTTGGGCTGGTATAGCATGCTCTCCTCGCTCAGCACCGCCCTCTTCACGAGGTCGTCACGCTGGGCGGCCTGGAACACCAGGGGAAGGTCTATCTGCCTGAGCACCTTGCCTTCAACCGAATATACGCTGGCTTTCATATGAACACCTACTGACCTGTGGGCCTGGTGGCCACATAGGATACCTGGGGCTCCTTGCCCCCGGCCGCGGACCTTACCGCGAGCCTGAGCTTGACGAGCCGCTTCGCAGGCCCCGGAACCGAGCCCTTGAGCACGACGTAGTCGTTCCTCACGAACCCGTAGCCTGCGAACCCGGCGGACGGGTTTATCTCCTCGGGCTTCTGCCCCATCTTGAGTATCCTCTTGTTGAGTTCAGTCCTCTGGTGATAGCCGGTCTGGCCTGCCTGGGGGACCGTGTAGAGGACGTATGGCGGATGCCACTGGCCCAGCGTGCCGACGTGCCTTCTCTTGCCGGTCGCCTTCCGCCTCTGTATGGAGATACCGAAGCGCTTGACCGCGCCCTGCCATCCCTTGCCAATCGTAACGGAAACCACGTCTATGTGCTCGCCGCTCTTGAAAACCTCTGAGACGCGCAACTCCCTGCCCATGAGTCCCTTGCAGAATTCCAGCTTCTCCCTGGCGTCCCTGCCGCCTACGCCCAGTTCCATCTTCTCAATGTGCTTCTTGCCTATCCTCGTCTTGGACGGCATCGCGAACACGAGCAGCCTCGCGTCCTCCACGCTCGTTTCGTCTATTTTCGCGCGGGCGCCCTTTTGTTTCGCGCTCGGGTTCTGGCTGAACCCGGCGAGCTTGAGCACCTTGTCTTCGGTCGTGAGTATGTCGCCGACGGAGTTGTTCGCACGGTAGCAGCGGACCCCGTAAACCATGATCGGCGGGACTTCTATCACCGTGGCAGGGCTGACTATCTCCTGGCCTTTCGTCGGCGATTCGGTGTCGTCAACGTACGCCACGTGCGTCATGCCGACCTTGTAGCCCGCGAAACCAAGCACCCGCTTGTCTGACAGGTCCTGCCAGTAAACGCTGGCGTTCTGGCTGTATGCCCTTTTCCTCGGCCTGTGGGCCATAGACCCTCTGCGGGGTCTGCGTATGTCTGTCATGCTGCACCTTTATGCCTGCGTTGCCCGCAGGGCTTTCAGGGACGTGGTCCCCTGCTGCCATCGGGACCTCAGCGTGTGGCTGAGGTGTTCGTGTTTTGCAGAATTTTGCCTGGCAAAATTTTTAGCAAAACTAAACCGCCGGAAATAATTGGATACTGAGAGAGGTATGAGAAGAAATGTTTATAAAGATGCTGACGAGGTTCGGGCGTCAGAAGGATGCCAGATGGGTGCAGCCTCAAACGATGAGTTCGACCTCAAAGAGCCCAGCGTAAGCGTCGTTGAAGTACTTCTTCTCCTTCAGGGCGAAGAGTTCCTTGGCTATCTTCACAGCAAGCCGTTTGGCTGCCGCAGGGACAGCAGTAGAGTCGTTCAGTTCTATTGAATAATAATTTCCGCTTGGGCGTGTTTCAAGCGTTATCCTGCCAGGGAGAAAACCACATTCCTTAGAGGAGAAGGTAAATTCGTCTGGATTTGAGGACGACCCCCGCGTTAGCGAGAGGCGTTCCGCGATTCCGCACAGCGCACGTATGTCAATAGTGCTATCCTTTGTGCGGACATGCAGGCGAGCCCAGCTTACGCGCGTTCCCAAGCCGCTTGCACCACGGTATATGCCTAAGTCAGGCAGGTGCATGTTGGAAAAAGGCCAGGACGGCATATCAATCAGGAGGTTGGACGACTGCGGCGGCAATGCCGACCGGCTTTTACGGACTGACGGCCTTATTTTCTTTTGCAGCATATTAGTAGCACCACAGAAGTTATGAAACAAACACTTTTAAAACGCTTGTAAATACGCTGCGAGGTTCGGACCCGCTTCAATCCGGAGAAAGACAGGAGAGGTATTTGCCGCCATCAGCGTCTGCCGGCGAATTTAGCGGCGTCCTTCTCCGGAATCTCAAGCACCAGGGAGTATGGGCTTGACCACGGCGTAGCCATCATTATGGTAATGTCGCCTTGTTCAGGACGGGCATCGCGCGTCATCGGACCGATATAGGATGGGTTCACCGCCCTGATGATGCGGTGCACGCCTTCTTTCCGCTCCACGCTCGCAGACAACCCGCCGAGGAAAACGCCATTTGGTATCCAGGGTTCCCGCTCAGCGCGGTAATAACCGAGCGATTGGGGAAACTTGCGGATAACAGAAAGGCGCTGCTTGTCCGCACGCACTGTCGTAGTCCCGTCCACCACGAAATCAGCCGCTGCCAGGCCGGTAAGCAGGAGTGCCGTATTCGTCGGCAGGCTGACTTTATTGTGCATGAATATGACTTCTTTTTCCGATTTGAATTGCACGGTTTGCCCCAACGGCGCCCCTGGCGCAGGATACGCCACGATGCTGTCGGTAAGAAACCTGCCGGACGGACCAAGGAACATACACACGTCAGGGTCCAGGAGAAGCCTGTCGGCAACGGCTGGACTTATCAGCCTGAGCGACGTGCCCTTGCTTCGGTTGAACCGCTCTATGGCACCGCAGGCATCCACGAGAGGGAGACGGCGGGTTATCGTACCGAGAGTGATGCCGTGGCGCTCAAACGTCTTCACGGTCATATCAGTTTTGAATGCCTTAATCACGCCTGCAACAGTCCGACTGCCCATCATTACACCATCGTTTCAATAGCTGTAGGGTAATGATTACAACAATCGGTTTAAAAATAACACGCTGAAACACGAAATACCAAATGACAGCGCCACGCTTCCGGCACGCTATGGCCGGCTACTGCGGTTTGCAGGCGAACTTCGCCACGTCCTTCTCGGGGATTTCCACTACCATGCCGGCTGCCTGCATTTCAGGTATAAGAAGCCATAGCGACGTTCCTCGTAGCTCTCGTGCGACCTGCTACATTTCCTCGTAATTCTCGTAAACCAGGTCGTTGAAGGCGTAGGCCACCGGGTCGTCAGCGAACAGCTTCATCGCGTCCGCGCCCATGAGCAGGGAGCCGCTGTCCGTGGAGAAGAAGTGCTGGGCGCCGTTCCACCCGAACCGCACGAACGGCACGCCTTTTTTCGTCACGAGCACCCTCGCGTCCGGGGATTCCAGCGAGCGGAGCAGGGCCGCCAGCAGTATGGCCTTGTCCATGGAGGTGCCGAATTTCAGCGAGTCCATCTCGGCGAAGTCCATCCAGAAGGTGAATGCGAACTCGCACGTCCGTATGCCGCGCACGTAGGACATCGCACGCTGGGCCGCGGTGAAGAACTGGGTGTCATAGACGTAGGGGACCATGTCGGACACGAAGGAGTCCCGCACCTTGCGTATGAAGTCGCCGTAGGGCGAGACGCGCTGCCGGATTTCTGATATGGAGCGTGACTCCTTCTCGGTTATCAGGTCTTTGTACCGGCCCAGGACGAGCTTATATATGTCAAGCTTGGCTTTCGGGTCCATGTCGTCTGCCATTTCATATCAGAGAAGCCGCCAAAGGTATTTAATCATTCCCCAACCAATTCCCAGTGATGGTTTTTGAGACTTTCACGGCCTTAGTGGCATTTTTGGCTGTAGCCTATGCCGGCCTGTCAAGATACCTCCAGAACAAGCTCGTTGACAAGAGCGAGATGGAGGCCATACAGGCCGAATCCAAGCGCATCAGCGCTGAGATGAAGACGGCCCAGGAGCGGAAGGACGACGCACGCGTCCAGGAGCTCATGAAGCAGCAGATGGACGCCCTGCCCAAGATGAACAAGGTCATGATGGGCCAGTTCAAGCCCATGATAATCATACTGGGCGTGTTTTTCGGGCTCATATGGGCGATAGGCCTTGTGGACCCGTCGCTCAAGGACGACATCGCCATCAACATGAGCGACGACGGCAGGGGATGCGATGCGGCTGCCGACGACGGCATCTGGTCGGCCTGCTACGCCCTGAACGATTCCAACTACGGCAAATGGACGTTCACCGCGCAAGCCTACCGTGGGGGCGGCGAAGCCGGCGCGAACAGCACCTGGTTCGCCTATGGCGGGGATGCCGGCGACAACTACACCGAGCCGCAGAAGGGCGAGCCGGTGGCCGTGAGCACGGACAAGGGCAGGTACTCGCCGGGCGAGACCGTGAAGCTCTATGCCAGGCCGGAAAAGCCGGTTGACAGCGTGAATGCCCTGCTCAACAACGGCACATATTTCTACGTGGACCTGCCGATGGCCATACCCATCCTGAACGTCCAGCGCATCCAGCAGGCATACTGGTGGTTTGTCTTCATATCGTTCGTGGCCAGCATAGGCATATCGGTCGCATTCGGCCAGCTGCAGAAGAAGAAAGACGCGACCGGGACGGGAATGGAGGGCGCAAAATGATAATCGCCATATCCGGCCTGACCGGAAGCGGGAAGAACACGCTCGGCGAACTGTTGGCGAAGAAGCTGGGCTACAGGCTGGTGTGCCCGACGTTCAAGGACCTTGCGGCAAAGGAAGGCGTGACGCTCATGGAATTCCAGCAAAGGGCTGCCGCTGACCCGGACATCGACAGGAAGTTTGACGCGGCGCTGAAAGAGCAGGCGGCTGCCGGCGATTGCGTCGTGACGACGTGGCTCGGGCCATGGATGCTGGACGCGGACGTGCGCATAAAGGTGAAGGTGGCTGACAGGATACGCGCGGAGCGGATAGCGAAGCGCGACGGCATGACGACCAAGGAAGCGCTCGCGCACCTGCTGGCGCGTGACGACCAGAACCGCAAGCGCTACAAGAAGCTGTATAATATAGACATTGACGACGAGAAGATTTTTGACGCGGTCCTCAACGGCGGCAGGAACAAGCCGGAAAAGCTGCTGAAGCAGGCGCTGAAGGTAATAAACGTCAAAAAGGCGAAGATATAGGGCTCAGGGATACCTCAATCCGACCCTTTATCGATTTCCTCCCGAAGAGTCGCGAGACGCTTGCGGGTCTTGAATGTTCCTTTCAGTTCTTTAGGATTTTGAGGACGTAGCACTGCGGACAATCCGGGAATATCAGTGAAGACCACCCTGCAGCCATCAACCTCGCATTCGCCTGGGCTCCCCTCATAGAAAACGACCACGGCCAGTTTTGGCTTGTAGGCGGATATGAAAGAGCGGAGACTCCTTTCGATCCTGCCCACGGAAGAACTGAGTTTAACTTCAATGGGGACGGGGCCATCACTCACATCCAGGACAAAATCCACTTCGGCGCCTCCCTTGGTCTGCCAGTATTTTACCGGCAAATCCATCTTGAGAAGCTCGCAAAAGACATAGTTCTCGAATAGTTTGCCGTTATTTTCGGCCGTGGCAGGAAAATCATTGGCAATCGCATTCCTGAGCCCGGTATCGACAAAATAGAGTTTCGGCTGCTTGGTTATCTCCCTGAGCTTATTGGAGAAAAACGGCTGAACCCGCGCTATCAGGTAGCTGGTCTCCATGGCGTCGAGATATTTCTTAACGGTCTGGAAGGACAAGCCGAGAGTGCCTGAGGCTTTTTCATACACCAGGACATTTCCGATGGAATGCGAAAGGTAACGGGAGAAAGTTTCGAGCGTGCGTATATCGTCGATGGAGAAGACTTTCGCGATATCCTTGAGCACCATGGTTTCGTAGAGGTCTTTGAGGATGGTTTTTTTCAATTCGGCATCTTCCGAAAGGACCACCTTCGGATAGCCTCCGTACTGCAGGTGCTCCCAGACCAGTCTCCGCGATATGAACGGCGACAGTTCCTGTTGGTGCCAGGCCCTGAGGAATTCGGGGAATGAGAAGGGGAAAAGACGCATGATGGAAACCCTGCCAACAAGCCAGGACAGGACGTCTTTGCCGAGGATGGATTGTGATGAAGAAGTGAGCCAGAGCTTATACCCCGAATCGGCAAGATATTTGAGTTTTTTCCCGGCTTCGGCCCCATACTGGACCTCGTCCAGAGCAGTAAGCGACCGGCCTTTCAGATACTGATTTTCGAATCGTTTGACATCGTCATTGAAAAGGCCGAGCACATCCGGATCATCGAACATCAGGTAGAGCGCATCCTCCTGGCTGGCCTGCACTCTGAGGAACGTAGTTTTTCCTGCCTGTCTAGGGCCTACCAGAGCCACTAGGCCATAGGCCGAAGCCACGTGCTTGAACTGATTCTTGATATCCCGTTCCAGGTACATGATAAAGTAGGTGGAAGCAAGGTTATTTAAATAGACCTTACTAAAGTTAAACTATAGTTTAGGAATAGTCATACTAAAGTTAAAGTGAAGTTGTGGTTTAGTAAGTTTGAAATCAAGGGGCTGGAGGGGTATTCCATGCCGGATGCCTACGGATTATAAGCATAAGCGGCAGATTATTCCAAAAAGAGGCCGTATCATGGAAATAACAGAACTTCTTAAAAACAGCGTCATAATCATCAACAAGCCGCCGGGCCATTCCAGCCACGAGATAACTACTTTCGTCAAGAAAATCACCGGCTCTGCCCGCGCAGGGCACGCTGGCACGCTGGACCCTGACGTTTCCGGGGTTTTGCCTGTGGCACTCGGCCGGGCGACAAAATTGCTCCAGTACGTCGCGGGAAAGGACAAGACTTACGTCGGCATAATGAGGTTCAGGCGGCCGCAGGCGAAGGAGAGCATCGTGCGCCTGTTCGCGAAATTCACAGGCACGCTCACCCAGACGCCGCCGAAAATAAGCGCTGTGCGTAAAGTCCCGCGCAAGCGCACGGTCCATTCGCTGAAACTGCTTGAGGCGAAAGGCAATCTCGCGCTTTTTGAGGCGAAAGTGGATGCAGGCACGTACATCCGCACGCTGTGCGAGGACATGGGCAAAGAGTGCGGCGGGGCGAGGATGGAGGAATTGCGCAGGACGGCAGTCGGCGGCATAGGAGAGAAGGAAGCTTTCGGCATGTACGACCTGATAGACGCCATGTGGCTTTGGAAGAACCAAGGCGACGATTCGCTGCTGAGGAAGATGCTCAGGCCGCCTGAGACGCTGATTGGCCTGCCGCGGGCGTTCATAAAGGAGAGCGCCATGGACGCGATACTGAACGGCGCGCAGCTGACCGTGCCTGGCATAGAGAGGATAGACGACGTATCAAAGGGGGAGAGGGTTGCGATATACTGCGGCGAGCGCTTCGTCGGGGTGGGCGTCGTCCAGATGGGCCTTGAGGCGATGGCAAAGGGGAAGGGCATAGCAGTGAAACTGGAAAGGGTGCACACGACGAGATGATGCCACCGGGATACTCTTTTTAAACTGTTTCATTTAGTGTATAGGTGTAGGTAATACTTCAGGATGAGGTGTGTATATGAACGCTGTTGCTATGAGGAGACGGGAAATATACGGGACTTACATAAGCTCAAGATTGGACCAGATGCAAACGAGCATGGGGCGGGTATCATACTCAAAGGTAACGAGACTAACTGAACTGAGGGCAATGTTTGACCGTGGCGAAAAAAACATGCCGGCAGCGAATGTGGTGTTAGAAGCACTCGGACCAATCAAGCAGGGATGTGAGGGAGTGCTGGAGACGACAGAACACAGCCTTAAGGGAAAACTGGCGATTGCGCGCACAGACAAAACGATTAACGGGAAACAAATAGGCTTCCTCAATAGATTATACGCTTGGGGCAGTGCCACGCTACTGATTGTTTCCCCCATCGTGGCATCCGTAGCATACCTCCCACATTTACTAACCCGGTCGTCCCACTCGGTGTTAAATGCTTTGCTGATAGTCGGTTCGGTAGCAGTGTTATCGGTTGCAATGGGTTTCTCGACACTTCTCTTCCAAAGAATCAGAAGCGAGAAAAAAACGCTTGAGAAGACATTGAAGGAAATCGGAACAGTCCGCAACGAGATAGGGCAGGCATTTAATGAGATACACGAAGCGCTCGCGCTTCCGACCATAGTGTGAGGTAATGTAAATGAACCCGCAGAACATCCAGAAGCGAAGGCCTGTCGAAAGGATAGTGCCGAAACCGGTCAGGAGCACGTTCCGCTGGATGAACTTCCATTTCTCCGAGAAGGGACGCGCCATATACCATTTCGCGAAAACCCTGCCGCCGGACCGGCAGAAGGACGTCATTGAACTCGGCAAGCAGTTGCGTGTCGCCGAAGCCAAGGCGAACGTCCCGCGGGCCACGAGGAACGTAGTTACGTCACTCCTCGTGGGCCAGGGCATGTGGTACTTCGTCTGCCCGCTTATCTCGCAGATACCGCACATGAGGGACAGTGCACTGGGCTGGCTCGCCTGGGGCGGCTCTGACAAGCTTTTCGTTTCTCCTGAGCAGATTATTTCGCACACAGGCGGCTACAGCACGAGCTTCGCAGCACAACTCGCTGACAAGGCCCCGAAGACAGTGGGATTCGGCGCTGCCATGCTCGCCATAGAGCTAATCACGGATTTCTCAAGATGCTACATAGAATACTGGACCCAGAAGAAGTACGGCATCGCCGCTGACGGTGTCGCAAGGTCCTACGGCCAGGTAAGGCCGTTCCTGGCGAGATATTCAAGCATAGAGGCATACCAGAAGATAATCGGCTACGTCCTGAAGCCGTGGACAATCGGCACCCCGCAGCAGATTTTCAGCAGCATACAGGGCTTCATGGGCTCCCTCTGGAGGACAGGCCCGCAGCTCGCAGTCGTGCTTACGGTAGGGCGCGCATTGGATGCGCTGCTCGGGAAGATTTCCCTGGTTGCCGGCATCAGGAAGATTGCCGACCGCATCGTAGATGACGGCCGGAAGAGGGAGGAGGCAGCCCTTCAGGCTATAAGGGGCATAGTAGGCGACGGGAAATTCACCGCATTGAAGTTCCAGCTCGCGGCCATATCGCGCTCCTGCTGGAAATGGAACCCCTTCACGCCGGTGCTTGCATTTGAAAAGGCGGAACTGGCAGTGAAGGCAGTTTCAGCGCATGCTGCGCTTGCGAAGGAAATTGCCGGGTGCACGAGCGATGACAAGGCCGGTGATATGCATACTGGCTTAGCCCACTGCCGCCTGGATATCTTCTGCGCGTTCAGCAGGAAAGGGTGGCACCGGAGCGACGGGAAACTCCGCCTCAACCAGACCGACCTGGACCAAATCGTGGCCTCAGGCCGGAAGACGCTCATGGAATACCCCTCGTTCGTGGAGTCAGAGAAGTGCTGGTCGCAGTACTCATCTGAGCTGTCCATGGAGAGCCTAACTGCCGTAAATGCGGCATTTGGCAGGCTCCTCACCGAGCTGCAGGCCGAACGCCAGCTAAAATAGCATTACTGACGTGAAGGCGTGCCCTTCAGCTTGTCCTTGTTCTCGTTGTATGTCGTCTGGTGGTACAGGATAAGCGCCGTGGTCAGGGGGCCTATGCCGTTTCCTTTCTCGGACATCATGGTCTTGCCGTCAGGCATGTTCCAGATGTAGCCGACGACGTTTATGCCTTCCGCATGGTCCATCGCTTTGCCAAGGACGCCGCGGCCTTCGCCGGAGTTAAGCAGCTGTGCAAGCCCGGCCCGGCCCTCGGTCGTCTTCAGGACCTCGTCAAGCGCAGGCCGGATTTCCTGTGTCCTTAAAAGCTCGGCCATGCGTGCCTTGCCGTCGTCGGTTTTTATCTCTGCAAGCAGCGTTTTGAGTCCTGCGGCAGAACCCAGGCCGGCCTTGAACCGGTCAAGGTCAGCGTTTGTAGCGTGCAGCTCTTTTTCAGGCTTATTGTAGTGTTTCCAGTCCCTGATTGCTTCCTCTCTTGACAACTTCGTACCGGTCATAGCCTTGACGATATCAAGGATGGCCTTCGGGGTGGATAAGGAGGGGGGCGCGAACATATCTAGATAGACCTTCCGGCCATCGGACGAATTGTACAAGTCGCCCACAGCCCACCTGACAGGGTAGTACTGGTATTCCTTCAGGAGGATGCCCCTGAGCTCGTCGTCCTTGAACGCCTTGGCCAGGTTCTCCCTTCCGGGTTTCGTCTTGACGATTTCATTCATCTTGTCCAGGAACGGCTTGGTCCTGATAAAGGCTACGAACTGATTCTTGAAGTCGGCATTTTTGACCTGCTCGGTCAGCGTTCCGTACCAGTCGGCCTGGGTAAATAGCGCCTGGAAGTCCGTTTTTTCCATCTGTTTTCCTGCCATATGCACACCTGTAGTGTTATCTGCACAGGACTATAAAAAGCAGGGTGGTGGGGTCATGACGTAGGAAAAAAGGGGGTAAAAAAAGAAAAACGCTCAGTTGCAGACCTGGGTGGTTACCGGCGTCATGGTGGTGACGTTCCTGCACTCGGTCCCGGGCCTCGTCTCCTGGTGGCAGTCCTCCACGACTGCCTCGTCCATTATGAAGATGTTGCACGTCGCCGAGTTTATCGGGTCGCCAGGACCGTATATCTGCTGGAAATCAAATACCCCGCTCTCGTTCGGCTTTATGGTCCGGGTTATCGGCTCCTTGTCAAAGCCTGCGTTCGTGAGGGTGAAGTTGGCACCCACGCGCCAGGTGCCGGATTTCTGCGCGTCGCCGTTCGTTATCGTGAGCGTGCATCTCGTCATGGCTATAGTGCAGGCAGGGCACTCTGACAGGGGCTGGCCCACGCAGTTCCCGTCTATTATGCATAGGTCGGCCTTAGGCCGCTCCGAAACCGCGTAAGCAAGCTTCTTCAGCCCGCAGACCTCCTGGGTGGACTGCACCTGGCTGCATTCCTCCCTGACGACCGGCTTCTGCACGGTAACGTTCCTGCAGACCTTGCCTGGCTGCTGTTCGGGGGATGGCACGCCGAGAGGGCTGACACATCCTGCAACCAGAAGAACTGCCATGATGCCGGCTAATACGAGCATTCTCACACAAGTCACCTTGCACAATAGGACAACCCGGGACTTTATATTGTTTTGGTTTGAGGCGAAACCCAAGACGGAGGAAAAAAATTCGCCGGCGGGGTTGAGTGGCCGGTGTTGTCATGGACAACGCATTGTCCATGAGCATGCTCATGAACGTTTCGACGTTCATGACATCCGGCCACTACACTCGACGGCCACGCTCCGCTAACAGCTGGTTTTTTGGTTCTTTTTTACTAAAAAAGAACACGCCGACGGGGAGATTTGAACTCCCAATCCACAGGGGAACACGCTTGCGCTTTTTGGTAAAAAGCGCCCAAAAACGGACTCGTTATTACCAAAATTTCCAGGCGTGCGCACTACCGGGTTGCACGCTATGCGGGCAAATCCTGGACGAAACGTCGCCCAGGGCTTTATGCGACGTCGGCTTACGAGCAAAGCAAGTAAGCTGACGACCGTTGTTCAGCAGAACAATAGGTCGTCGGCATGAAACAGGTGTTTCACAAGAAGTTATATCTACGTGCCACCTCTCTTTTTAATAGTTATCCGCAATCTACGGAATGGGAGGCCGTTTTCATGTCGTATCTGAAACAGACTGACGGGGCAGTGTACGAACTTTTGCAGAAGGAGCTGGAATACCAGCAGAAGACGCTGCGGCTCATCGCGTCCGAGAACTACGCCAGCCGTGCGGTCATGGAAGCGACCGGCTCCGTCCTCACCAACAAGTACGCCGAAGGGTATCCGAAAAAGAGGTATTACGCCGGCAACCAGTATGTTGACGAGATTGAGATACTTGCAATAGAAAGGGCGAAGAAGCTCTTTGGCACCGGGCACGCGAACGTGCAGCCGCACGCAGGCGCGTCTGCCAACATAGCAGCCTTCTACGCCTTCCTCGCGCCGGGTGACAAGTTCATGGGGCTGGACCTCGCGAACGGCGGCCACCTCACGCACGGCTCCCCGGTCAATTTCTCAGGCAAGTGGTTCAGGCCGTGCGCATACGCGGTTGACAGGAAGACCGAGGCGCTGGACTACGACCACATACGGAAGCGCGCCCTGGAGGAGAAGCCGAAGCTCATAATCTGCGGCTACACCGCCTATCCGCTCGTGATAGACTTCAAGGCGTTCCGCGAGATATGCGACGAAACAGGCGCGATACTGATGGCGGACATAAGCCACTTCGCCGGCCTCGTGGCCGGGGGGGTTTATCCGTCCCCGGCGCCCTACGCGGACATCATCACCTCTACGACGCACAAGACGCTCCGCGGGCCGAGAGGCGCGATGATAATGTGCCCGGAGGCGAACGCCCAGAAGATAGACAAGGCGGTGTTCCCTGGCATGCAGGGCGGACCGCTTGAGCACTGCATCGCGGCCAAGGCAGTGTGCTTCCATGAGGCGCTCCAGCCTGAATTCCGGGACTACGCGACCCGGATAGTCAGGAACGCGAAGGCGCTCGCGGACGAACTCGTCGCCAACGGCCTGCGGCTTGTCGCAGGGAAGACGGAGACGCACCTCATACTCGTGGACCTCACGCCAAAGGGCATAACAGGCAAGGAGGCGCAGCTCGCCCTTGAGGAGGCAGGCATAATCAGCAACAGGAACGCGATACCCTACGACCCGAGGCCGCCGTTCGTCACCAGCGGGCTGAGGCTTGGCACGCCTGCGCTCACGACGCGCGGCATGGGAGAGGGCGAGATGAAGCACATAGGCCGGCTCATCGTGAAGGTCATAGAAAACCCTAACGACAGCGAGCTGAAGCTGCGCGTCAGGAAGGAAGCGGACGAGCTGTGCGAACGGTTCCCGATTTACAAATAGGAAGGGGGGTTTCGCAAAATTTCGCGAAGCGAAATTTTTAGCGAAACAAATGCGACAGAGCGGACGGCGAACCGTCCGCGTGTCCCAATTTTTCTGCGGAAAAATTGCGACCGCCGGGGCTCGAACCCGGGTCGCGAGCTTGGGAAGCTCGAATCCTACCACTAGACTACGATCGCGGATTGAAACTGGAAATCTGCCGATGTTTTTTTAAAGTCTGGGCTTTCTATAGGAATCATGCTTTCAATAACCCTCCCATACACGGACAGCCTTCGCGCCCTTCCGGGAGGCGACATAACGGCGTTCGCCATATTGGTCGTGGTCCTGTCCGTGGGATTTGACTTCGCCCTCGCGCTCATACTCAGGATACTGGGCATGCTGGTAAGCAGGACGCAGACCACGGTGGACGACCGCATCCTCAAGGTGCTGAACAGGTACCTTCCGCCCATATCCATACTCACGGCGTTGTGGCTTTCCCTGGAAACGGTTTACCATGGCATAAACCTCGTGGGCAGCTACAGCGACTTTGAAATCTATCTGACGCTGATGCTTATTGTCGCGGGGCTCCTGTTCGGCTCGCTTGCAGACGCCGTGCTGGTCTGGTACGGCCTTGAGATAAGGCCGAAGGAGGGCAGGAAACCCAGGGACGCGGAGGTGTTCCCGTTCGTGAGGAACGTCATCCGGATAGCCATAGTGGCCATATTCGTCGTTTTCGTCCTCAACCGGCTGGGTTTTGACACCACTGCGATACTCACGGGCCTCGGCGTCGGCGGACTCGCCGTGGCGCTGGCCCTCCAGGACACGCTCGGCAACTTCTTCGCCGGCGTCCACATACTCGTTGACAAGCCGTTCAGGCAGGGCGACTACATCAAACTGGAAACCGGCCTTGAGGGCACGGTGGCCCAGATAGGCTGGAGGACGACCAGGCTGGTAACCATCGACCATAACGAGGTAATAGTCCCGAACTCAAAGCTCGCCGGCTCCATACTCCAGAACTACTCCACGCCAAACGACACGAGCGGCGTCATCTACCAGATAGGGGTGGACTGCAAGGAGGACGTGGACCGGGTGGAGAAGGTGATGGACGCGGCACTGCACAGGGTGGCGGAGAAGCAGCAGGCCATGGACGGGAAATCAATATGGGTGAGGTTTGACTCGTTCGGAGACTACACGCTCAACTTCAAGTTCGGCTACGTGATGAGGGGCTACGTGAACAGGTTTGACGTGCTGAAGGCCGTGAACCGCGAGCTGTTCTACACGTTCAGGAAGGAGAAAATCAGCATACCGTTCCCGGTGCGGGTGGTGTACGGCCGGCCATTGCAGAGAGGGGGCTGACGCGTGCGCGTTTGGTGGGGCGGCCGCCCGCGTAAGCCACAGCCGCCAGGTTCGCATTCTCTCCAGCTCCCACCCGGACCCGCGCCCCATCCGCTCGTTCCCACTCCCTGCGCTCTGATTATTCGCCGATTACCTTGACCAGAACCCGCTTCGGCCGCTTGCCGTCAAACTCGTAATAGAATATCTGCTCCCAGGTTCCCAGGTCCAGCTTTCCGTTGGTTATGGGCATCACGACCTGGTGGCCCATGAGCTGGCGCCAGATGTGCGATGCCGCGTTGTCCTCCCCGGTGTCGTTGTGGCGGTAATCGCCGCCGTAAGGCACGAGCCGCTCAAGCACCCGGAGGTAATCAGCCTGCAGGCCGGGTTCGTCGTCGTTCACGACCACTGCGGCGGTTATGTGCATGGGATTGACGAGGACCAGCCCTTCCTTCACCCCGCTTTCACTGACCACCTGCGCGACCTTGTCCGTGATGCGCACGGCCTGAACGCGCTTCTCCGTATTCATCCTGAGATAAGCCGTCTTTGCTTTCATCCCACCACCGAAGAGGCTGGATTCTAAAACAATATAAAAGTTCCTGAACAAAGCATCCTGGGGGGATAGACATGAAAGGACAACTGTCGGCAGAGATGCTGATTCTGATAACCGTCGTACTGGCGGTAGTGGCCATAGTGGCTGTACAGATGATGGGGACCGCCCAGAAGACCGGTGAAAGCGTCCAGAGGCAGGCGGACATACTGGGAAACAGGACCATGGAGGCCATGAAAGTGCCGCCAGGGGGTTATTGCTCACGGCCCGGCGAAAGCGACGAATGCCAGGACGGAAGCGCCTGCGGCGACGACTACCGCTGTCCAGGCTGATTCGGCCTCAACGACCGAGTTAAATTTTAGGATCAGACTTGCACCCCGGGTTCGGGACAACGGCTTAATTTGTTTCCAGTTTACGGAAACACCCGATGCCGTACTTGTAATGGCCGGGTAACCGCATGCCCATAACACCAGAGTGCCTGGCGCCTTTCAGGCCCGGGCGAGGCGTAACAGGTCGCTTTTAATGGCAACCCGCCAAAGCCCGACGACACGCACCAAATTCCGCTATCAGGCAAACACCGGACGGGGCGAGCCCACACAAAGGGGATATGCCCGCAGTCGGGGGTGTCATGCCTGCCAAGCCAGCACCTGACGGGGCGAGCCCATAGACGGGAATATGCCCGCAGTCGGGGGTGTTATAGCTTGTCGCAGCCATTTGGTTGCTGCCGCACCCGGAAAACCCGGGCGCCGATATAGTATCGGCCTTTTCGCGCATATAAACGTTCCCATGAAAAGTTAGACGCCTGTCAAACTTAGACAGTTGTCAAACACAATCCTTTTTTTATCTTGCCCTGGAAATGTTTGCCGATGATTCTAGAGATTGTGCTAACCCTCGTGGGGCTCTACCTGATACTGAAGGGCTCTGAATGGGTTACGGATGCGGCAGTCCCGCTTGCAAGCTTCCTGAACACCACCTACGTGGCCATAGGCCTGATACTCGTATCCCTGCTTCTCAGCCTTCCAGAGCTCATGGTGGCCATGTCAGCCATGGCAAAGGGCCATGCCGACCTGGGCATAGGGACCGTCATAGGCTCCATAATAGTCAACCTCGGCCTGATTATCGGCGTGTCGGCCCTGATAAGGCCGCTGAAGATACCGCGCCACGTGATAACGCGCGATGCGGTCTTCATGCTCATCATCACCATCGTCGTCTCGCTGATGGTGCTTGAGGACAGGACCGCCACGAGGCGGGACGGCATAGTGCTCCTGCTCCTCCTCATACCTTACGTGGTGAACATATACGAGCAGGAGAAGAACCTGGCCATTAAGGAAAGGCACAAAGAATCGGAGATGATAAGCAAGACGCTGCAATTCACAGGGAAGATAAACGGCGTAGAACTGGTCATCCACGACAGCAGGCTGATATTCCTCGGAGGGCTCGCGATGCTGGTCGTGGGCAGCGAACTGTTCACAAGCTCGCTGATATCCATCGCTGCGCTCGCAGGCATATCAGAGCTCCTCATCGGCCTCACCATCGGCGCACTCGGCCCGAGCATCTCCAATCTGGCGGCAGCGGTCCAGGCAGTGCGGAAGGGCTACGACGAGTTGGCGGTGTCGGAAACAATCGGCTCCAACATACTCACGCTGCTCATGACGCTGGGCATCATAGCCATAATCCAGCCTTTCACCGTGGACGCCGTCACGACGGCCATAACCGCGCCAGCGCTGCTCATCGTGACCGCGACGTTCTTCATCTTCACCATGAAAGGGACCATATCGCGGCCTGCAGGCGCGGTCCTTCTTGGGATGTACCTGGTGGCGATGGCCTTGGAGATACTGGCCAGGACCGGGCAGATTTAGTAACAAGGCCAATCCTTCAGCTGGATTGACCTTGTTAGGAGTAGAAAAAAAGCCGGGTAAGGGAGATGTTCCCTCTTTTTTAAGGAGATTTGAACCCCTCTGTGTCGCTTTCAGCCCGTTTTTAACGAGCCAGTTTTGGGGCGCCTTTTACTAAAAGGCGCAACTGCAGGCGACCGCATAGCCGATCTGCCAACCCGGCGTTCGGATATGAAAAGGCACGAAGGGTTTAAAATCAAAGCAGGACGTTGAGCGCCTTTATGTAGGCGGCAACGCTCGTGTTGATTATGTCCGTGCCGGTTTCGGACGACGCGATCGTCTTCCTGCCAACGCGCACGCTCATCGTGACCCGCACGCCTGCGTCGCTTCCGCCGCTGACCGCACCCACGTGGTAGCCTGCCAGCTCCACCCCTTTGCGGTGGAGCGCCTGGTTGACCGCCTTCACTGCCGCATCCACCGGCCCGTCCCCGGTTGAGGCGCCGAACCTGACGCGCCGGCTACCGTTTATCCTGAGCCTGACCGTGGCGGTCGGCGTCGTGCTGTTGCCGGTGTTGATGTGAGATTCAACCAGCACCAGCCGCTCGTGCTTGCGGCGGCCGCACACCCTCCGCGCCAGCATCATGACGTCCGCATCGCTTACGGCCCCACCGGAAGTGTGGCCGAGTTCTGTCACCATCTCCAGAAGCTCCGCCCGCCTCCCGCGGGGAACCCTGAGGCCGAGTTCATTTATCTTGTAGTCCACGCCCTTGAGGCCGGATTCGGAACCGAGCTTTACGATGCGCCGCGCACCTATGAGCGCCGGGTCGTAGCTTTCGTAAAGCGCGCTTCCGCCGGTGTGGAGCGCGGCTATGTGTATGCCGGCTATGTGGGTGAAGGCGTTCTGGCCGACCACCGGCTGGCTCTGGGCAGGATGGAAATCCGAAAGCTCAGCGACGAGCCGGGACAGTTTCGCGGTCCGCCGAAGCGCCACGGTTCTTATCCCGAACCCGAGGTGAAGGTTCAGGGCCGCCTGCTCCAGCGCGCAGTTGCCGCAGCGCTCGCCGAGGCCGTTTACGGTTGCCTGGAATCCGGATGCGCCTGCGGCAAGGGCAGCCAGGGTGTTAGCCACAGCAAGGCTCCGGTCGTTATGGCCGTGGAAGGACAGGTTTTTCGCGCCGCCGTCCGACAGGAAGCTGAAGAGCGCGCTGGCCTCGTCCGGAAGCAGCACGCCGACGGTGTCGCACAGGCAGAACCCGCCTGCGCCGGCGGACTGCGTCCTGAGCGCCGCATGTAGCAGGAAGTCCGGGTTTGCCCTGCTCGCGTCCTCTGCCAGCAACTCCACGCCCAGCCCCTTTTTCAGAGCGTATCCCACGCAGGAAAGCACCTCGTCCAGCGTCCCTTTCCTGCCGGTGCGGAGCTTGTTACGCATGTGCGCGTCAGACGCAGGGAACGTGAGCGCAACCACGCCAGCGCCTGATTCGGCCACGGCATCTATGTCGCGGTGCCTGAGCCTGGCGAACGACGCCACACAGGAGTTTGAGCCGAGCTCCGCGCACACGCCGCGTATGGCAGCCTTTTCCCGTTTGCCTTTGCACGCGCTGCCTGCCTCTATTACGTCCACGCCGTAGTTGCTGAGGTGCCTGGCTATCACGCGCCTGGCTTCGGAGGAAAAGCTCACGCCGTCGGTCTGCTGGCCGTCGCGGAGTGTCGTATCCCAGATTTTCGGCTTTCTTACAAAATTAGGAGTCAAGTGTCTTCTGTGGAGCTGCTGCACGGTCCTACTGGATTTCCAACCACCCTTTCATTTTTTTTCACCTCAACCTGCGCTTCCTGGGAAGCGTGTGTATGTTGAATGACATTTGAGTATGGAAGGATATTAAAAAGTGCGTTACGGGCCTGGAGGGATTTGAACCCTCGGCCTGCGGATTTCCACTTTTTGGGAAAACGTGGAGCCAAAACGGGCTCCTTCTCCCAAATCTAAAAGTCCGACGCTCTACCAAGCTGAGCTACAGGCCCGTGTGGATAACATACCCTCGCACCATTTTAAAATTCAACCCTGCGATGGGCTCCTGAAACGAAGGGAAAAAACAGGGCATCACACGTCGTGATACAGGTAGAATTCCCAGGGGTGCGGCCGCAGCCTGACCTGGTCTATCTCCTTGTGCCTCTTGTGGTCCAGCCAGGTGTCTATCACGTCTTTGGTGAACACGCCGCCCTGAAGCAGGTATGCATGGTCGCGCTCAAGCTCCGCCAGGGCTTCGTCCAGGCTGCCCGGCAGCTTCCTTATTTTAGCGGCCTTCTCCTTCGCCATGCTGTAGATGTTCTCGCTCACAGCCTCGCCCGGGTCGGTTTTCCTCCTGATGCCGTCTAATCCCGCCATGAGCATCGCCGAGAACGCGAGGTAGGGATTGGCACTGGGGTCTGGAGGCCGGTATTCAATCCTTTTGGCTGCCGGGTTGCCGGGCAGGGTCAGCGGGATGCGCACTGCCGCGCTCCTGTTCGCCTGGCTGTAGGCGAGGTTGACCGGAGCCTCGAATCCCGGCACGAGCCGCTTGTACGAGTTGGTTGTCGGCGAGAGTATCGCCGCCAGCGAGCGGGCGTGCGCCAGCAGGCCGCCGATGTAATAGAGAGCGTCCTGGCTGAGGCCGGCATACCGGTCGCCTGCGAACGTGTTCTTCCCGCCGGTCCAGACGCTCTGGTGGGTGTGCATGCCCGAGCCGTTGTCGTTGAAGAGCGGCTTGGGCATGAACGTCGCGACCTTGCCGTGCTTCCTGGCGACGTTCTTGACTATGTACTTATACAGCATGACGTTGTCAGCCGAGCGCGTCAGCGCAGCGTACTTTATCCCGATTTCGCACTGGCCAGCGGTGGCGACCTCGTGGTGGTGCTTCTCTATGCCTATGCCGCATCGCCTCATGGTGAGCAGCGCGTCGTTCCGTATCTCCTGGAGCGAGTCGTGCGGCGGGACCGGGAAGTAGCCCTCCTTGTAGCGCGGCCGGTAGGCGAGGTTAGGCGTGCCGGGCGTGCCTGCCCTTCCGGAATTCCATACGCCTTCATCTGAATCTATGAAGTAATAGCCGGAGTTCTCGTTCTGGTCAAAGCGCAGGTCGTCAAATATGAAGAACTCCGCCTCGGGCCCGAAGTACGCGGTGTCGCCGATGCCGGTGGATTTCAGGTATTCCTCTGCCTTCCTCGCCACGTACCTGCAGTCACGGTCGTAGAATTTTTTGCTGTGCGGGTTGTAAACGTCGCACACCACCGACAGGGACTTTGAGGAGAACGGGTCCACGAACGACGTCGCGTAATCCGGCACCAGCTCCATGTCGCTCTCGTGGATTTCCTGGAACCCGCGTATGGAAGAGCCGTCAAACGGCAGCGAGTCCTTTTCCGAGAATTCCAGCATGTCAAGGGGCAGGGTGAAGTGCTGCCACTGCCCGAACAGGTCCGAGAACTTGACGTCAACGAGTTCCAACCCTTCCTTTTCCGCCAGTTGCTTCGCTGATTTGGCATCCATGGTATCTGTCTCCCGTGTTTCTTCCTGTCTTTCTCCTGCGTTTCTTCCTGTGCTTATCCCGCGTTTTCCCGTGTTTCTCCCGCCTTTTGCGTTCGGATTACAGGTTTATACGGTGGATTAGCGAAATAAAGATTAAAAAGGTTATGAAATCATGAAATACCAAACGTTTGTCCGATAACTATATAAACATTACATACAAATGTTCGGATTATATGGAAAAAGAAGCCAGGAAACCGGACGAACTTGACCTCCGCATCATGCGCGAGCTCGTGCGCAATTCCAACCGCTCCTACCGTGCCCTTGCGAAGGACCTTGGCATGTCCACCACGGCGATAATAGACCGCATACGCGAACTGGAGGCAGCCGGCAGGATAATCGGCTACGGCGCGCGCCTGGACTACCTGAAGCTGGGCTACGAGTTCATGGGGCTGGTGGAGATAAGCATATCAGGCAAGCGGATAGTGGAAGCGGAGCAGAAAATAGCGAAACTGCCCCGCGTGGCCGCGGTCTGGGACACCACCGGCGAATTTGACGCCCTCGCGGTCGTCATGTGCAAGAGCCGCGGCGAGCTGAGCGCCACGGTGAAAAGGATGCTCTCCATAGACGGCGTGGAGAAGACCAACACCAACGTCGTGCTTAACGTGGTGAAGCGGCTCACCGAATTTGACGGCGTATGACTATGCGAGGCCGAGTTCCTTGAATATGATTCCCTTGACCCTCTGGTATGCGAGCTGGACCGCCTCGAAACCGGCGCCGGCGCCCTTGTAGAGGTAATGCGCCGCGCCTCCGTTCCTGGCCATGCAGTCCATGTGCGTATTCCGGATCAGGGCCTCCATGCCGGCCAGGTTGGGGTTTTCAAAGACCATGTCGGCGTGGAGGGACTGGTAGCCGTTCGGCTTGGGCTGGCTTATGTGGTCGGTGAATGTGGCATCCACCTTTCCCACAGTTCCAATGCCTTTCAGTTCATTCAGCCCCATTACAAGGGCTGCGATTATTTTGGCGACCTCCTGGAAGCGGTCTATGTCCACGACCGGCTTGTCCTTGTAGGTGTGGAGCACCACGGTGAAGGCGGCGAGGTCCCTCAGGTCCGAGATGTGCTCGTTTATGCGCCCACCGACGCTGTCCAGCTTGCGCTCCACCTTCTGCATCACCCTTCCGGGATGCTTCCCGTCGCGCACGAATATGTCGCATTCGTATCCTGCCGCAGGCAGGACGTTGCGCAGCTGGGGGACCACCACGTCCATGATGCGGGTGGTGGCCCTCACGCGGGGGTGCATTTGCCTGAGGGAGAGTATGACCTTGTCGTAGAAACTGCGCTTCAGGTAATAGTAGGACATCTGGTCCAGGTCGCCTGCGAGCCGCTTTGTGTATCCGAAGAACTCGGCCAGCGGGCCGTAGAGCTTATGGGCGACCTGCGCGATCCTCTTGTAGTGCGAAGTATCGACCGCCCCACCGCCAAGATAGAAGCGGGGCTGGAGCCTGGCGAGTTCGTTCCTGGAAACCATCCCCACGCCGTAGTACTGCATGAGCTCGACCATCCTGACAAGGGTGCCGAGCGACGGGGTCTCCAGCAGCCTTGCATAAACATCAGGGTTCTGGGCGCCGAGGTCGTTCGCCCTCAGGCTGCACAGGGTATCGAAACCTTCGATGACACGCGGGTGGTTGCCGAAATCTTCGCTGGGGAACGCCCTCTGGTTTTCAGGGCCCGCGTTAAAGCCGCTGGCGAACCCCACGTTGCCGAGCCTCTGGTTGCGCTGGAGGCAGTCTGCCCTGCGGTCGCCTATCTCCTTGGGCTTCAGGACGCCATAATCAATCATGAGCTCGACGGTCTGCTTTGAGTAGGCGTAGGCCCTCTCGCCCCTGTGTGCCTGATAAGCCTTCAACCAGCGCTGTGAAGACGCGGCCAATGGCGCAGGGTATGGGCTGCCTGAGCGATCACAGCGGGGGTCAATCTGAGCCGTAGCCATAAGTATATACTTACTAAAACTGTATTTAAAGCTTTGGAATTGGTCCGAATGCAGGGGCCGCCAAGAAGGTAAGCGGCTAGATAAACCGCATTTTCGCCTTCTTCAGCTCGGCCACGTTCCGCGAGCCGGTCAGGAACGCGCAGAGCTTCATCTGCTTCTGGAACGTGCCTATGAGCTGGTCAAGCTTCTTCATCTGGAGGGCCTTGAGGAACGGGTATGCTGCGCCGCACATGTCCGCGCCGAGCGCTATCGCCTTCGCGCCGTCAATGCCGCTCCGGATGCCGCCGCTGGCTATCATCGGGAGAACGCCTCGGCACTGGAGTATGGACTCAACGGTGGGTATGCCCCAGCTCTCAAAGCCCGGGATTGCGCCTGCGCGGAGGTATTCCACGCTGCTCCAGGACGTCCCTCCCGCCCCTGCCACGTCAATCCATTTCACGCCTGCGCCCTTGAGCTTCAGGGCCACGTCCTGGCTTATTCCTGCGCCGGTCTCCTTGACGACCACCGGGACTGAAAGCCGCCCGCACGTCCTGCCTATCGCGTCAAGGACGCCTGAATAGTCAGTGTCGCCCTCGGGCTGGATGACCTCCTGCAGGGCGTTCAGGTGGATTGCGAGCGCGTCAGCCTCCACGGACGATACGAGCGAGTCTATCTGCCCGGCGGAGTATTTTTTCAGCTGGTACGCGCCGATGTTCGCGAGGAGCGGGATGTCGGGCGCCACGTCGCGGACCTTGTAGGTCCTGGCGAGCGAGGGGGTTTCCATCATCGCCCGCTGGGAGCCGATTCCGAACGCGATGCCGTGCTTTTGCGCTGCCTGGGCGAGGGCGCGGTTTATCGCCTCTGCGTCCCGGTAGCCGCCGGTTATCGCGGTGATTATCATCGGGTATCCTATGCGCCTGCCGACAAACTCCGTGGACAGGTCAACTTTTTCAAGCGAAATCTCAGGAAGCGCGTTGTGGATGAAGTCAAGCCGCTCGAAGCCTGCGCTCTTCCCGCCCTGGGCGCCTTCCCTGAGCACGAGCTCCACGTGATCCTTCTTGCGCGATTCGGTTTTCGTCTTCATCCCATTACCTGCCGATTACCTTGCCAGAGGATACTTCTCCATGTACATCTGCGTCTGGAGCACGATGAGGAACGGCAGCACGATGAGCGAGTTCACGAGGAGCACGAAATAGCCGGCGAACACGCCGGAAAACAGGAAGTCCGCAACCACCTTCACCAGCGACAGGCTGAAAAGCGCGATAAGCGTCCACATGATGAAAAAGCGCGGTTTCAGGAGCGCCATCCGGGCCGAGCGCCTTATGGCAGTGGGCGTGTCCGAGTGGTCTATCACCACCGCGGGCGGGACGAAGAACAGCAGGTAGGACAGGGCGAGGAGGAACAGGGGGTAGAGCCAGGACTGGAACGGGTTGTCGTAGGTTAGCAGCTGCACGATGAACATGAGCAGGAGGGCGAGGGTGTAGATGTAGAATATCCGCGTCGCGTGCGTCCCCATTGCGCCGATGATGTCCTGCGTGATGTCCGTCAGCGTCCGCTTGGAGCGGACGATTATATTGACGTTCACGATGGTGTCGGCGATGAGGAAGACCGCGAGCGCATAGCCGAACGCGGTTATCAGCAGGCCGGCGAGCGAAAGTTCCGGGATGCTTCCGGTGCGCAGGAACACGCCGCCAAGCGCCAGGTAGGTGGGCGCGGGGACGAGCGCCGGTATCAGGAATGCCGCAACGAATGGCAGCGAGAAGAGCACGATGAGCCCAAGCCGCCTGAGATAGAAGTCAGTGGCATACCCTAACACCCTGGAGAAGTCATCTTCCATGCTCACACTTGGAGGACGTAATTTTTAAATATTTAGGAGGAAATGAGAGGGGAAGGAAAGGAGAAGAAACGCCAGCCTAAAATGGAAATGGAAGAAACGCCCGCTCAATGGTGGTCTTGTTTGGCAATAATGAAATACCGGATAGCCTCAGTGGAGGCGCAGGCTGAGCACATCAAGGTCTTCCGCATGGAACCCGTGGGGCCCGGGGATGGGCCGGCAGGAGCTATGCAGACCATGCCGAAGTTCATGCCAGGCCAGTGGGCGTTCATCCACCTGCTGGACAGCAACGGCAACAGCGTGGACAAAAGGCCGTATTCCATAGCCTCGGCGCCGTCGTCCCCCTTCCTGGAGTTCTGCATAGAGATGAGGGGCGGCGCGTTCACCGCCAGGCTGGACGCGGCCGGCGTCGGCACTGTCCTTGGCATAGAGGGGCCGCAGGGCCGGATGGCCTACGCAGGCCAGCAGAAGGCGGTGTTCATCGCCGGCGGCACAGGCATAAGCCCTGTGATGAGCATGCTGAGGCACATAGCCGACACGAAGATGAAGGGCGAGTTCATCCTGTTTTATAGCGTCAGGAGCCCTGACAGGCTCCTGTACGGGAAGGAGCTGGAGCGCCTGCGGAAGAAGAACCCCTGCATAAAGACGGTGATAACGCTTACCAGGGAGACGCCGCAGGGCTGGACCGGCGAGTGCGGCAGGATAGGCAGGGAGATGATATGCAAGCACCTGGGCATGCCGGCCGACTTTGACTGGTGGATGTGCGGGCCGGTGGACATGATAAAGGCGGTCAAGGAATGCCTTGCCGGGCTCGGCGTGGACCCGAAAAGGGTAAGCATGGAAGGGTGGGGCTAGACACCGGCTGGTCAGCAGTTCATCAGGGGTGAAAATCAACCTGATACTCTGGGATGCCAAGTGACAACCCGTATCGTTTGGCTCCGGCATATTGTTCCTTGCTGGTCCTATCAATGAAGAAAATCTTATTTCTGAAAATTATGTAATGGCTGGTTTTATCTTTGAAGTCAGCGTACCAGGAACCGCCATGTTTTCCATCCAATGACCTGCTTAGTTCTTCTGCAATCTCTTTTGCTTTGCCTGCTGGTACTTCAATAGTGTGCAGGGTCCACTTTGAAAGCCAGGGAGTTTGATGCTTTTTGACAACATATTCTATTTTTGTTGAAAGGATTTTTACTTTCTTCAGAACGGATTTGTTTTCAAGGCTTTCCTCGATGATTACACCGACAAAATCATTGTTTGACATATATCCTAATCATTAATACGTTCTTTATAATTTTATTGATTTGTTACCAGCAATAAGTCAGCAGAACCGAATTTACAAAGCAATAAAAAAGGAAGCGCATGGAATTAAACTAAGTCATCGAATACGATTTATGGAAAAAGGAAAAGGTCATTGACATGAAGACTATTGATGTGATAGTGGAGGGAGGAAAGGCGACCGCAGGCCCGCCCCTGGGCCCGGCGCTCGGGCCGCTCGGCATAAATGCCGGGCAGGTGGTGGCGAAGATAAACGAGGCCACGAAGGAGTTCGGAGGCATGAAGGTGCCGGTCAAGGTCCATGTGGACCCCAAGGCCAAGACGTTCACCATAGAGGTCGGCAGCCCGCCCACCGCGGAGATAATAAAGAAGGAAGCCGGCATAGAAAAAGGCGCCGGCAACCGGGAAACGCCGGCAGGGAACGTCCCGCTGGAGAAGCTCGTAAAAATCGCCAAGGCGAAGAAGAATTCGCTGGCCAGGGACGCAAAGGAAACGCTTAAAGAGATTCTCGGCTCGTGCATCAGCATGGGAGTGAACGTAGACGGCAAGAAAGCCAAGGACGTCATGAAGGAGATAGACGAAGGCAGGCACGACTCCCTTCTCAAGGGATGACGGGATGACTTCATGAAAAGTGCGGCCCTCCTGTTGTTTTTCGCCTTACTCGCCTGCGTTTCCTACGGCTCGCTGGTATGGCAATTCAGCACGGATGGCGCGGTGGCCTCAAAGCCGCTGGCATTCCAGGGCATGCTCATAGTAGCTTCTGACGACGGCAACGTCTACGCGCTCAATCCCACCTCCGGAGCCAGGATATGGCAGGCGCAGGTCGGGCAGAAGCCGAATGAAGTGATTCCATTTGAAAATTCCGTGGTGGTTTCCACTACCGGCGGCCGGGTGGTCAGGCTGGACGGCCTCGGCAAGGCCACGTGGACAGTGAATCTCAACACCACGCCATACAACGTCTCCTACATATACGGAGCGGCAGCGAATTCCAGGGGGATTTTCCTGACCGCCAGCAACGGCTTATACCTCATAGAGAGGAACACGACGGCCCGGCTGCTGCGGCATTACCCGGCCGGAACGCTCATGACGCCTCCGGCTTCAGCAGACGACTACGTCATATACGGCCAGGGCGACTCCCTGTACGAGGCCGGCTATGACGGAAACGTCAGGTGGAAAAGCCCGCTTGAGAGCGGGTCGTTCTGGGCCAGGCCTGCCATCCAGGGGAACGTAGTCTATGCAGGCGCCCTGGACGGCAGGATGCACGCCTATTCCGCGAGCAACGGCGGCCAGCTCTGGGAGGCGAGGACGCGCAACTGGGTGATGAGCACGCCGCTGGTTCAGGGCGGCAGGGCGTATTTCGGAAGCAACGACGGTGCAGTCTATGCGGCTGACACTGCCACGGGCGCCATCATATGGCAGGCGCAGACAACGCTCGCAGTGGAAACGACGCCGGAGGCCGGCGTCATGGGCGGCAGGAGCGTCATATTCGCCGGAGGCACGGACAGGAGCGTATACGCCATCAACACCGACAACGGCC
This sequence comes from Microcaldota archaeon, assembly GCA_964490215.1. Classification (GTDB taxonomy): domain Archaea; phylum Micrarchaeota; class Micrarchaeia; order Anstonellales; family Bilamarchaeaceae; genus Bilamarchaeum. Next base: position 122,409 of record CAZBAM010000001.1, read on the forward strand.
AGATCGTCTGGAAAGGCTCTGCGGCCGGCGCGGCAGGCAGCCCGCTGTTCTACCAGAACCTCGTCATATTCGGCTCGGAAGACGACCGCATCTACGCATACAGCAGCGAGAGGGCGTGCTCCATAACGAACCCGCGCGAGGGCAGCGTCATCGGGAGGAAAGAGGTCGTCGTGCAGGGTAAATACGTTTCCCAGGCAGGCGGAGCTTCGGTCTGGGTGAACTTCAACGGCGAGTCCTGGCAGAGGACCAACACCAGCGGAGACGGCTGGACTTACTACGCAAATCCCGCGGGCGCCTTCAAGCCGGGCATCAACGTCATATCGTGCAGGGTGTCTGACAGCAGCGGGGAGGAGCGCGGCAGCAGTTTCACCAGCGTCGCGGTGGATTACGACCAGAACATGCCCACCGGCACGCTCGTGGTGACAGTTTCCCCGCTCGTAACCGACAACGTCCCGTTCACCATCTACGTCAATGACAAGGACGACGGCTCGCCGGTGGACCGGTTCACGCTCACAATCGCAGGCAAGGACATCAGGGGGGACAAGAACGCCACCATCAAGCTGCCAGCGGGCCAGTATGACGCCACGGTGAAGAAGACCGGATTCGGAGACGCGAACGTGCGCATAAACGTCAGCTCGGCCGGCGTGAACCCGCTCTATGCAGGCGTGGGCGGGGTGCTCATCCTCGTGCTGCTTTGGAAGGCCTGGGCGAGCGTAAAGGCGAGAAAAAGATAACGCCGGAGCCTTATTCCACTGTCCCGGATTTCGCCGGATTACTCTACCGTGACCGATTTCGCCAGGTTCCGCGGCCTGTCCGGGTTTATGCCGCGCAGGACGCTCACGTGGTAGGCGAGCAATTGCAGCGGCACGATAAGCGCGAACGGGTAGAGTATCGGGTCGCTGACTTCAGGCAGCGGGATGGACAGCGCGCTTTCCCCCGCCACTTCGGCGTCGTTGGTCACGCTGATTATCATGCCGCCCCTTGCCTTCGCCTCCTTTATGTTCCCGAACAGCTTGGCCAGGGTCTCGTCCTTCGGGGCGAGCGCGATGACCGGCGTGCCCTGGGTTATGAGGCTCAGGGTGCCGTGCTTGAGCTCGCCGCCCGGATACGCTTCCGAATGTATGTAGGTTATCTCCTTGAACTTCAGCGACGCCTCGTAGGCTATGGGGACGCTCTTGCCCCGGGCTATGAAGAAGACGTCCTCTGCGGACGCGAGCTTCGCGGCAACTTCCCTTACCTGGCCCTCCAGCTCCAGCATTTTTCCTATGAGATGCGACAGGCCGTCCAGCCGCTCCCTCCCGTACATGAGCTTGTATATGACGCCAAGCTGGGCAGTGAATGTCTTGGTTGCGGCAACCCCGATTTCCGGGCCTGCGTGAAGGAAGACGATGGCGTCGCACAACGTCGTTATCGTCGAGCCTACGACGTTAGTTAGCGCGAGCTTTTTGCTGCTCCCGGCGTACCTGAGCGCCTGGAGCACGTCGGCGGTCTCGCCGCTCTGGCTTATGGCGACCACCAGCGTGCCTGCATCCGGCCTGGCTATGAACGGGTAGTCGCTGGCTATGAACGCCTGGGCTGACTTGCCCTTCTCCTGGAGCAGGGCTGCCAGCATGAGGCCCGCGTGGTAGGACGTACCTGCCGCAACTATGTCCACGCGGCTGTGCGAGTCCAGGAGCGTCTTTGCGGCCGTGACGTCCGCGGCAAGGCTCTCGTTGATGAAATGCTTCTGGTCGTTTATCTCCTTGAGCATGAAATGCGGATACCCGCCCTTCTGGGCCATCTCCACGTCCCAGTCCACGGTTATCTGCTTCCTCTGGACTTCGGCGCCCTGCAGGGAGTAGACCTTGTAGCCGGAGCGCGAAAGCACTGCCAGGTCGCCTTCCTCCAGCGGCACGAACGTGCGGGTGTATTGCAGCATGGCCGGTATGTCTGAGGCGCAGAACATCTCGCCCTTGCCCACGCCGATGATGAGCGGGCTGTTCTTCCTCGCCAGGAACAGCCTGCCTTCCTTGTCCGAGGCGCTCAGCGCCACTATGGCATATGAGCCTTCAAGGCTGCGGACCGCGGCCATGAACGCCCTGAGCAGAGGCTGGGTGCGGCCGTTCTCCTCTATCAGGTGTGCGATTATCTCCGAGTCGGTCTCGGAGGAGAACTTGTGCCGGCCTGCCAGCAGCCCGCTTTTGAGCGCTGCGAAGTTCTCTATCACCCCGTTATGGGCTATGACCACGTTGCGGGTGCAGTCCGTGTGCGGGTGGGAATTCTCCTTGCAGACCACGCCGTGCGTCGCCCAGCGGGTGTGGCCGATGCCGATGTTGCCGCCCATGCCGGTGAAGTTCAGGGCGTCGGAGACGTCCTCAACCATGCCCTTGTCCTTGCGGACCTCCAGCTTTTTTTCGTCAAGCACGGCTATTCCCACGGAATCGTATCCGCGGTAAACGAGGCGCTTCAGGCCGCCGGTTATGACCTCTGCAGCCTTGCGTGAGCCGACATAGCCGATAATCCCGCACATGACAGGGATAAGGCCGGAAATCAATAAAAAGGATGAGGGGCGGGGGTGGCGGTCAGCTGTCCGCGGAAATCAGGGCGAGGAGTCCGGATTCAGACGAACTTTGCTTCGGCCGTATCCCGGTCGTAGAGTATGGAGAGGATACGCTCGCCGCCGTGTGTAAGCTGGTTGATTATCGGGAAAGTCTCCAGCAGGTGCTTCTTGACGCGGCCGATGACTTCCCTGGACGTGTCCATTATTCCCAATATGTGGGTGCCGTCGCTGCCGCCGACGCCACGCACGTGGCCGTGATGCCCGCCCGCAGAGTCGAATCCGGCATAAAACAGGGATGCGAGCGAAAGCCTGGAGAGCCGCTCGTTGCTGGTTTGGGAAGCAGTGACATTACGGAAATCTGCGGTCACGCAGAACATCTCGTTGCCGAGCGAACCGAAAACCGCGCGCGGGTCGTTTACGCGACCGAGCCGGTAGGGGTCGTAAAGCATGGTGAGCGCTGCATACTGGGTTTCGAACTCACGGCCTTCTGCCAGGGCGTAGCGGGTCATTATCCTCGCAGCCTGGCGCATTTTTTGCATGACTTCGGGGGACGGCCGTTCGGACGGAGTTTCTCCGAGCCAGTCATAGCCGCTTTCCCAGCTGTAATATGCCGGCCACACTGAGATGTCCGTCCGCCCATGCAGCTGTTTCAGGAGCCTGCGAATGATGAACGCCTGCGTAAGCGCGTTTTCCCGGTCGCGCACCGAGGGGTCGGAAAGGCGCTTGACATTGTGCGGTATGTGGTTTATGAGCGTGAGGATATTGGGGTCCATGTCAATCCTTCCGGTCGGCGGTTTAGGCGAGGTCTCGAACGCGTACGCGGCTGCCGTTCCGCCGCAGGTTTTATGCGCCTCGGCTATTATGGCCCCGCCCGCGCGCACGTCCTTGAAGCCCCTGCCATTTCCCACGACGCTGGCTGCGGTGCGCCTGTGGATGGCTGAGAACTTCAGGAAGAACTGCGGCGGCACGGTCACATGACGGGCATCCGTGCACTGGTGGAGTTTGAAGTCATACCCTTTGAAGCCAGATTGGTCGGAAGAGCCGGCATGGACAAGGGGGCCGTGACTGGAGATGTGCGGGCCGATTATGCGTTCCCGCACCCCTGCATTGGAACGAAGAAGGTACTCTTTCAGGGAAGCGACGTCAAAAGGCCGCTTTTCGGCGACTTGCACCATGAATCGGTCTGGAATCCCGCTGCGCCAGGGAGCGCAATGTTTCATCATCCGGGCCATATCAGAACCTCTGAGGGGTTCGTTTTCACGATATATACTCTGCTGGATAGTCTTTATAAATGGTGTCTTTTTATGCTAACTGGTGATTTTTAACTGCCGTTTTAACCGTCCGCAATCGTACGGCATGCAAGCATGAGTTATGGTCAAATTTAAATTACTTGGCTGCTTTTATCCCTGAAAGGACTGAGAACATGAATGGAGATGAAGCGTTAGCGAAGCTTTTGGAAGGGAACAGGCGGTTCGTCGCAGGAACGCCCGAGGCGAAGGACATGGCCGGGCGCAGGGCGCAGCTGGTGGAAGGCCAGCACCCGATAGCCACTGTCGTGACCTGCTCGGACTCGCGCGTCGTGCCTGAATACATATTTGACGTCGGGCTGGGCGAGATATTCACGGTTGAGAGCGCCGGCAACGTGCTTGACAAGGTCGGGCTCGGCTCAGTGGAATACGGCGTCGGGCACCTCCACACCCCGCTGCTCGTCGTGCTGGGCCACGAGAAGTGCGGCGCTGTCACGGCAGCCTACGACGGCGGGCACGCCGAGGGCAACCTGGCTGCCATAGTGAAGAGGATTGCTCCGGCAGTGAAAAAGGCCAAGAAGGGCGGCGAGAAAGCCGCCGAGGTGGAGCAGGCCGCGGCAATCAACGTGAAGAAGGTCATGGGAAAGCTGAAGAAGCTGCAGCCGGTGAAGGCCGCATTGGAAAGCGGCGCGCTGAAGCTCGTCGGCATGAAATACAGCCTCGGCGGTGCTGTAGAGATGATAGTGAAGAAATGAGCCCTTTTCATAAAGGAGCAAAATCTCCCTTATTTGTTTTTGAATATGAAGAAGCCCCTTTCTTTTCCATCCAATTTATCTGACATTCCGGATGTGAATTTATTGAGTTTTGCTTTCCAGTAGCTTTTTGTGCCTGTTGAACCAGGATCGCAGACCTCCACTGATTTTGTTGTTTTGTAATATGAAGAAATCAAAACGTGGTGAGCATAGTTTGCCTTATAACCGAAGGCTTTCCATAAAAATAGGATATCGAGGTCGTTGCCATTTTTCATGTTTTCAGATATAAACTTGTCAATGTTCTCTATCTCAGACAGCTTCACGAAAGTCGATTCGATAGGGATTTTATATTTCTTGAAAATCAGATTCAATTTATTCAGATTTATGTGTTGGACATCGTAACCCGCATCAAGAGTGTCCTTCGCGATCCTGTACTTATAGTTGAATGCAGGCAGTACATCATTTGTAACTCTGATACCTAATTCTTTTGCGATTAACTCCTGATCAAGCCAGATACCCCGCCTCAAGACAACCATGGAGATTACTGCAGCAAAACATAACTGTGGCTTCTGGACCAGATGCTTGTATCCGATTCTCATAGCCACGATTGTAAATCTTCCATTTAAATAAGCATCGCAAAAAACGCACTCCCTTTTTTATATTTTCCTTCTATTTTACTGCTGATAAAAATGGCTGATTCGGAAAAGACGTACGCCCTGAAGAAGCAGCTCCGGAGGCTGGAGGCCTTCAGGGGCAGCGGCACCGAGCTCATATCGGTCTACATACCCTCAGGCTCGCCCATACACGAGATGGGCAACAAGCTCCGCGAGGAGATGAGCCAGGCCAGCAACATAAAGTCCAAATCCACCAAGCTCAACGTGCTGGGCGCGCTGGAAAGGGTGCTGAACTACTTCAAGATGTACAAGAAGACGCCGCCGAACGGGCTGGCGGTGTTCGCAGGCAACGTATCCGACAACCCGGCGAAGGTGGACATAGAGCTGTTCGCCCTGGAGCCGCCTGAGAAGCTGAACATAGGCGCCTACAGGTGCGACAGCAGGTTCTTCCTGGACCCGCTGCAGGCCCAGCTGGGCGCCACGGACTCCTACGGCATCGTCGTGCTGGACGGCAGGGAGGCGACAGTGGCCATAGTCAAGGGCACGAACATAAGCATCATAAAGAAGCTGAACTCCACGGCCCATGCAAAGATAAGGAAGGGGGGTCAGAGTGCTCGTCGCTATGAGCGGTTAATTGAGGAAGCGATAGAGGTCTATTACAAGCGCATCGGCGTCGCGATGGATGCCGCGTTCCTCAACAGGGTGAAGGGCGTGATAGTCGGCGGGCCCGGCCCGGCCAAGGAGTTCTTCATGAAGATGAGCCCGTTCAACTACCAGATAAAGGTGCTGGGCGTCGTGGACACCGGCTACACCGAGGAATACGGAATCCGCGAGGCGCTGGCGAAAAGCGAGAACATACTCGCCCACCAGGAGGCGGTGAAGGAGAAGGTACTCGTGGACAGGTTCATCAAGGCCGTGGTAAACGAAGGCCTTGCGACCTACGGCGAGAAGGAGGTACGCAACGTGATAGCGACGAAACAGGCCGAGCAGGTCCTGCTGTCGGAAGGGCTGGAATACAACAGCGGCCTTTACAAGTGCCAGTCCTGCGCCACGGAGACACGAAAGTCCTTCCGCGGCAAGCCTGACGACACCATAGCGTGCCCGGCGTGCAACAGCCAGGCGAAACTGCAGGGCAGCGAGCTGCTGCTGGACGAGCTGGCAGAGCTGGCCAAGCAGAGCGAGATACCTGTTGAAATCCTTTCCACGAACACGGCAGAGGGCGCGCAGTTCCTGACCGGATTCGGCGGCATCGGCGCTTTCCTCAGGTATAAGACGAGATAGGGACGTCAGCTTATCAGCGAGATTATGCGCTCAACGAGTTTTGAATGGAATTCCGGCGTAACCCTGCCGATGCCCCGTACGACCTGTTTCCTGTGCAGCTTCACTATGCCGTCAAATCTCGCCCCGCTGCCTTTTTCAAGCTGGCATGACGCGGCCGTGTCCGAAAGCATGAGGCAGCAATCGTCCGCTGCGGTCGTTATGGCTGAAAGAAGCAGGTAATCGCCGGAATTGTACTGCTCACCGGACAGCACGATTGCAGGCCGCACCTTGCTCTCAGGCGAATCGGAAAAGAAAACGCGTGCAAGCACGATGTCGCGCCGTCTCATAGATACCGCTTCCTGTAGAAGTCCGCGGCCTTCTCGTCCGGGGGATTGTTCCAGGCGGCCTCAATAGTAGAGCGGTCCAGCGGCTCCTCGTTCACCTTGCGCGGACGCTGCCGTTCCTCGTAATAGCGTGTTATCGCAAGCCTGATGGCCTCGGTCTTGTTCGCGGCCAGGCCGTGGCTTATAAGCTCGTTTATGAACTGCTCAAGTTCGCCGCTCAGGTGGAGGTTCACGTTCATTTTTACCACTTTTGTGCATTATAATTGCATTATCATAGCACTAAACACATATTAAGCTATGCCCAAACCCCTGGCTGGCCAAAACGGGCTGCCCGACGCTATTGCTGCAGGAGGGTGAATAAAGAAAACGCCGGCTCATTTCCGCGGGCTCCGAAGAGCGTTCAAACTTCAACGAAATCATAGCCGCCAGCGAACGTGCGGCAGGCCGTGGCATTATAAACACTTAGTTATAATTTGTGTGCGTATGGGAATACGTATAGTCACAGCACCGGCTTATCACAAAAGGACTGACGCGTTCATAAGAAACAGCATGTCACGCCCGGCGGAATGCAGGATGTGCTCCATACTCAGGCAAAGGAGCGAAGAGCCACTCGTGGAAATGAGGCACACTGCCATAATGAAAGCGGCGTTCAGGGCGGTCCCGGAACACGTCCTGCTCGTGCCGAAGGAGCACGTAAAGGGCATCCACGAGATGCGCACGCCGGATGCGAGGGAGATGCTTTCCGCCATCCATGCCATTCTGGAGAGAAGGCGCCACCTCATCGCGTTCGGGCATTACGGCATCCCGGCAGGCCAGACAGTGCCGCACCTGCACGTGCACGTGATGGCAGGCAACACGGGGGGCATAACAACCGTAAGGGAGACAGGCGGCAACGCCAGGTTCAACGACCCGCTTTCCGAGATAATATTATACAACGCCGGATACGGGGTGTGCAGGCAAAAGCCGTGGTTTGAGGCTTTTTACAAGGATTTCGGCAGCGAGCAGGGGAAGGACCGGCTGTGGGGGTCCATTCAGCTGCTGTGGAACGAGTTCTCGGCGACCTTCTCCGTCATGAGAAGCGGATCATTCGTCCTGCCAGCCCGTTACTCTGCGCATGAGAACGCGAAGAGAAGGCAGGTCGGGGGACTCATGAAAAACAGGACGGGCGCAGGCCTTGGCATGATATGGTGCATATCAAGGGAGAATGACAACGCGCCCGGGGGCAGGGACAAAGACGCGTACGTGCTCAGGGCTGCAGCGAAGGCGACGGTCATAGACCCGGCTGACCTGAGCAGGACGACCGCAGCCCCGGAGATATTCTTCAACACCACCTACCGCAAAACCGGGCTGCCGCATGACGAGTTGGAGAGATGGAACGGGATAACCGCGGGTTTCCACAGCGAGATAAAGTGGATTTTCAACCAGTGAGCGCGCGGTTCAGACTTCAACGAATTCGTCCCCGCCGGCGTGATAGAGGCCTTTTGCTTTTCTCCTTTCTATGATATTCACGGCCTCGCCCACGAAAAGCACGTGGTCACCCAGCTCAATTTCCTGGACGAGCCTGCATTCTATGCTGGCGGGCGAATCCCTGGCGAGCGGAATGCCGAGCTTGCCGTATTCCTTCGCTATGCACAACTCGGCGAACTTGTCGCGCTCCCTGCCGCTGGTCCTGCCGGCCGCGAGCGCCTTTTCCTTCATCTTCGCGTCCACGAGGTTTATGGCGAACGCACGGCCTTTTGAGATAAGCTCGTGCGAGAAGCGCTTGCGGCTGATGGAAACCCCGAAAAGCTGCGGCTCCATTGAGATAGGGAAGCACCACGCAGCTGCCATCACGTTCTCCTTCTCGCCGTATTTGCTTGTGACTAGGACGACGCGGAGCGGGTAAAGGAGCCGGTAGGGCTTTTCCGCGGCTCGCGGCACTGCGGTTGCCATGGGGCTATACCTTCCTGATGGCGCAGCTGCTGGCCGGGTATTGCGGCCCGACGCCGACCACGAGCGCGTTGGAGTAGTAGGACGACGACGTGCCTTCCTTCACGTATATTACAATGCCGTTTTTCAGCAGGGAGATGCAGTATTCTGCTGTGTGTGCGCCGTCGCCGGCCACGCAGCCGTCGTCGCCCAGCGACAGGTATGAAACGTTCTTCCCGCCCATACCGCTGCTGCCTGCGAAGTCCACGCCGCACTGGAGGATGTTCCTGCTGGCGTTGGCGTCCCTTACGCCGCGCACGTCCATGATGATGTAGACCTTGTCGGCCTGGTTGAATATGTCCTTGAACGTCTCAGCATCAACTGCCGCACCTGGATTGAAGGTGGTGGCAGCGCTGGTGACGAAATGCCATGCCATTGCGAGCACGAGCACGGCGAGGATGACGACGGCCCAGATTTTGGGGAGGTTGGATTTTTTAGCTTCAGGCTTTGGTGCGGCAATCGAAGGCTCGAGGTCTGGCTTGGACGTTTCTGACACGGCATTTGGTTCGGGGGCCGGCTTCGCAGTTCCAGACCCAGGAGAAACCGCCGGCTTCGCTTTCTTCCTTGCCATCACAACAACCCAGGGTGCGCGGAAGCCTCAGTTTTCAAACTGACGAGGAGCGCACATTCCATGGGCTTGCGCCCAAGAATCGGCTTCCGCCTAAAGCCCTTTTGTTTTTCCTCCATATTTATCATCGCAAGCCCAGGGCTTTAGCCCTGGGTTGTTGGCATCAACCGAAAAGCGCCACGAGCGGGCAGGACTTGTAGTAATCTGAATTGGCCCTTATCTCGGCCCTGCTCTGGTAGATGATGGAAAACTTCGGCGGAGCGTTATGCGGGGCGTATCCCAGCACGAATGAGGACGACTGGTTGGACGCCCGGTCAAGGCATTCGGCCACGGTCAGGCTGCTGTTGGCGCCCGCGGAGGTGCGCTCGGTGCAGGCGTTCGGGGTAATGGCGTACATGGTCCAGGTCTTGTTCGCCTGGGAGAACAGCGAGGAAAGGCTGCCGGCGCAGTTGTTCATTGACTGCGCGTCGGAATAGGAGACGTTTCGCAGGTCCACCACGATGGAGGTTGAATTATGGGTATTGAAGTCCGAAAGGAATTCAGTGAGCGTGGCCGAGGCAGATGTCTTGTCAAGGAAGAGGAAGAGGAACAGGCTGAATCCAAGGAACAGGACGACGCTGGAAACGAAAGCCGCGCCAAGCACGTACCTGCTCTGGGGTATGTCCAGGGTGAACGAGACCAGGATGTAGAGGAAGAAAAGCAGCGACAACGAACTGAGGGACAGGAAGACGAGGGTGGAGAATCCGCCGAACGAGAGGAGGCCGTTGGCGGCTATTGACGGGCCATCGCCCAGTTTGGTTGCGATTGCGAACTTCGCTATGCCGCCGTTAACGCGCCTCGCGAAGCCCCTGAAGAGAAGCACGGCCTTGCTCGCAGGCACGTCGCTTTCGCTCTTGAGAAGCTCCTGCGCATCTGCGCTCACGTTGGTGTAGTTGAGCCTGAGGGCAGTGAGCTGTGAGACGGTGTAGCCGTCCCTGAAGGCTGCGTCAAGGTCCGCGGTCCTGTTTTGCAGCAGCCGGAAGGTCTCCAGGGCCCCTGGATCCAGGTCCTTCGTCTCCAGCAGGAGCATCACCGAATCTGCAGTGTTCTTGGCGTCCAGGGTGTCGTTGTAAGCGCCGAGAAGCTGGTTGGAGATGTTCTTTACGAGCTTGGTGAAATAGGTGTAATTCGCAAGGTCGGCCTCAATGTGGGTGAAAGTCCGGTCCGCTATGTCGTCCGGTATCGTGGCGTGGAGCGACATGAGCCGGTCCAGGGCGGCGTTGAGCGTGCCGTTCAGGACGTGCTTCTTTGCCTCCTTACCGAGCTCTATGGCTTCACTGCCGCTGGCGTTGAGGCCCCGGAACATGTCCGTGTAGTAGGCGGCCGTGGATTCGTTCTTGGCATAACCGAGCCTCGCAGCTGAATTGCCGGCTATCTGCTGGGAGAAGGAATTGAAGTTCTTGAGCGGCGCCACCTTGTTGCTGAGGGCTGTGGCCATGGCCTTTATCTGGTCTGCCGCGTCCTGGTCAAGGTCAAAGGAAGGGCAGATGGCGTAGCACCTGAGCTGGCAGTCCCTGCGGTCCGCGGTGTCGTTAAGGCGCGGGGTACGGAATATGGAACTCTCTATCTTGAGCGAGTCTGCCTTGAGGGTGCCTGCGGTGCCTTTTATATAGTCCATGGTGTCCGCGACATTGTCCTGGCTCAGGTTGGCGAGCCGTGAGGTGTAGTTGCCGAGTATCGCGTCCATCTCCAGGCTCGGCGGGGTGAAGTCCATGAGGGGCTGCATCAGGACGGTGCCGCTGCCCAGGTTGAGGCCCTGGCCATAGACCGAGAAGAGGAGCATCGCGACCTTGGTGCACGAGGTGTTGTTGCTGCATATGATGGGCACGCCCATGACCTGGACCTTGCCGTTGGAGAGGAGGACGTCGTCCCTGCACACGTATTCCTCCTTGTTCTTGAAGTCGTACCCGTTGTTCCTGCTGTCGTTGAAGCGCTTTATGGCCGCGCTCAGGTTGGCGAGCTCGTCCGCGCTGGGATAATACGTCATGGAATAATACCGGAACAGGGCCGGCGCGATGTCGCTCTGGTTCCTGAGCGGCTCGTCGTTCTGCAGCAGGAACGTATTGACGCCGTTAAACGCCACAAGCGAGTAGTTGTCCCCGTCAAGCGTGAAATTCGTATAGGCGACCGTGACGTTCTTCTCGGTCGGATAGATATAGCTGCTGAGGTTGAATGCCGACAGCAGCCCTGCGAGTAACAGTGCCATGAAGGCGGTCTTGAGGGAGGCCATTAATAGGGATAGGAGGACATGCTTTAAATATTTTGTGCCTTCGGCGCGCGGCCGGGACGGCAGGCTGCAGCGCGTTCAGCGGACGCAGCGGGCGCCAGTGGCGCTTTTACCGCCCGCAAGTTCATCGCGCGCGCTTTTGCCTTCGGCGATTTTTACCGCTCGCGATTTATGACATACCCGGCGATGGAAACCAGTGATGCCTTGTCCACGGACTCGGGAAGCCGGGCGAGCGATTTCACGGCTTTGGCGACCAGCGCCTGCGCCCGCTTCCGGGCGTATTCCACTGAGCCGTGCTTCGTGAGCAGGGAAACTGCCTCGGCGATTTCACCCTTTTCCCTGGAATGGGAGGCGAGAATCTCCATGAGGCGCCTGCGGTCGGCCTCCGGGGCCCTGGAAAGGCAATGGACCACCATCAGCGTCCTCTTGCCCTCTGATATGTCGCCGCCTATCTCCTTCTGGTATTTCCCGAAATCGCCGGTGACGTTCAGCACGTCGTCCTGCATCTGGAACGCGGCGCCGATGCCCTCGCCGTAGCCGCGCAGCGCGGTCCTCACGCGCCTGCCGGAGCCGGCAATGAACGCGCCAACCTCGCAGGAGAGGCCCATGAGCGCCGCAGTCTTGCCGCCTATCATTGCAAGGTATTCCGCCTCGCTGACGTCAAACCTGCCGTTGCGTATCCAGGCCAGCTCCAGGCCCTGGCCGTCCACCACGCGCTTGAAAGAGTCCGCATAAAGCTTCTGGAGGGCCATGTGCCGCGACGGCCTGAGCTTCATCGCGACCAGTTCCCGCCACAGCAGGGTGTAAAGGGCATCGCCGGAGTTGAGCGCCATTGGCACGCCGTGCGAGACGTGGAGCGCCGGCTCGCCCCTGCGGAAGCGGGAGTCGTCCTCTATGTCGTCATGGATGAGGGTGAAGTTGTGGAACATCTCTATTATGGCTGCAGGCTCCACTGCGGCTGCGTAATCTCCTCCCGCGGCACCGCAGGAAAGGAGGGAAAGGACCGGGCGTATCCGCTTTCCGCCTCGCCTGAGGAACGGCACCAGCAGGCCGTACACGTCTTTTTCTTCGCCGCCGAGGCGGCTTTCCATCAGCTCCTCAACCCGCTTCAGGTATGGGGCGATGTGGGAATATGAATCCATGGAAGTGGTTTTGGCAGGCGATATTAAATAAGTTGCTGAACGGGCGCTTTAGAAAAACTAAGGCGCCCTGCCGGGCTAGTCTTGTTCTTGACTTCCGGGAACTGCGGTTCCCGGCTGTCGCGCTCCGGTGACTGCGGTCACCAGCTGTCGCGCTGCTGCGCAACATGCTGCGCAACATAGGGACGCCCTTTGGGCACAGGACCCACCATCCCTTCGGGATGGTTCCCCCGTGCCGGTTCTTGGAGGCATTTCTTATGTGGTCTCTACAGAGCCGCTGAAAGCGCCGGGCAGCCGGAGCAGGTCTGGTGAGCGGGCTATTTTTTCCGGGCCGTGGGAATGGAATAATCGCCGCCCTTTTCGTAAATCACCTTGGGCTGGGCACGGACGATGCATCCGGCATAATATACGACGGCGAACACCAGGTACCGCCCTTCGCCGAGCGCGGTCACTGCGCGCCCCCTGGAATCCACAGGGACGAAAAAAGCCGACTTTATGTCGCTGTCCACCCTCTCAAGGAAGATTTTCGTCTCTGACCAGCCCTTCACCCCAAGCCCGGCCCAGCGCGGGTCCTGCGGAAGGCTGCGGACGAGGCTGACGAAGCCGTCCGCATTAAAGCTGCGCGTGCCTGGCTGCGGGACATTGTAGCGGTCGCTTTCCTTTTTGAATTTCAGGCTCACCTGCATTTCCCCTCTGCGCAGGTTCGTGGTGACGGAAAACGTGTCGCTTCCGTCCACCAGTGTGCAGCAATGTGCTCTGCCAACGCCCAGACCGAAGCGGCTTTCACTGACCTGATAGCAGGCCAAGGCGAGCTGCCTGAGTGGGACTCCCGGCCGGTCAACCTCCACGTCCACGTCCAGGACGCGTTCGGTTCTGGGGCCCATGCAGGGGATAACGGCTTCGGTCGTCATGTTTGCGGAATCAGGATTACGGAGAGATGAATTATCTGTAAGAGGCGCAGACCGGGCCAGCTCAATGGACGCCCTACCTGACGGCACCGCGGCTGAGCCTTTTGACGGAAGGAAAACGAGTGGAAGAACTGCCATTCCGGTGAAAATAGCTTTGGCCAGGAGTGGAACGACCTGCCGGACACCGGCAGCTTTCTCGGAGCGAAACTCCAGCCTGACCGTCACGGCAGGTATATGTGGCGAAATGTATAAAAAGAGTTGTTTTTTATGTAAAAATGGCTTTGTAGAAATCCCATAAGAAATGCCTCCATGAACCGGCACGGGGGAACCGTCCGCAGACGGTGGGTCCTGTGCCCAAAGGGACTCTAGAAGTTAGAAATAAGACTAGCCCGGCACGGCGCCTGAGCCTTTCTACAGAGCCGTAAAAATTTGAAAATAGAAAATGGAAGGGCGGAAAATGGCAGGTGTCATAAAACTGCGGTTATGGCTGGAGGTATGGCTACGGTTATGACTGCAGTTTTGTCTTCTGCCGCGTTGCAGCGCTCAGCAGGATGCCGTTGTCTGCCGCAATCAGCCTCATCCTATCGGCCAGCTCGTCGGCAGTTTTCTGCTGCGCATCCCCTATCTTTCCGCCGGAGCCTACGTGGAGCATATTAGATACCGGGTTCCAGGTGGCCTTGCTAAGCGCCACGTAGGATTTACCGTCGGTCTCCGTATAGGCATAGGTACGGGTACTGGCATTGTAGAAGACTGTCATTTCAGTGGTGGACTTCCTGACGAGCTGGGTTCTGGCCACACGGGTAGCCTCCATGTCCATGACGTAGCCGTTCTTCTCCAGGAAATCGGCTGCTGCCATTGACAACTTGTTTTTATCATCAGCCATACTATGCACCTCACAAATACTTAATGTATAACACCATATTGGGTATGAGAACTATTTAAACATATGTGCCGCCGTATAAATCCAGCGCCGAAGTGGTTTTCCTGCGATTCCGGCTGGCACGGCGCTCAATACGGCGCTCAACACTGCGGTGAAAGAATGAAAATCCTGATAACATCAGCCCTGCCTTACGTCAACAACGTCCCGCATCTCGGCAACATAATAGGGTGCGTGCTGTCCGCGGACGTGTTCGCCCGCTACTGCCGCTCCAGGGGGTACGAGTGCCTGTACGTGTGCGGGACGGACGAATACGGGACGGCGACCGAGATAAAGGCGCTTGAGGAGGGCGTGACGCCGAAGGAGATATGCGACAAGTACTACAAAATCCACAGCGACATCTACCGGTGGTTCGGGATACGGTTTGACATTTTCGGCAGGACGTCCACTGAGAAGCACACGCGGATAACCCAGGACATATTCCTGCGCCTGCACAGGAACGGCTACGTGGTGGAGGACGAGGCGGAGCAGTTCTACGACGAGAAGGCAGGCATGTTCCTCGCTGACCGTTATATAGAGGGCACGTGCCCGCATTGCGGCTCCGGGAGCGCGCGCTCGGACCAGTGCGACCGGTGCGGCAAGCTGCTCCATCCGGGCGAGCTGATAGACCCTATAAGCAAGGTGACGAAGACGAAGCCGGTCATGAGGAGGACGAAGCACCTTTTCATCAACCTGCCAGGCATGGAGAAGGAGCTGGCGGCGTGGATAGCGAAGGAGTCGGCTGCGGGCTTCTGGTCGCAGAACACCGTGCGCATAGCGGAATCCTGGCTGCGCGAAGGGCTGAAGAGAAGGGCGATAACCCGCGACCTGAAATGGGGGGTGCCGGTCCCGCTTCCGGGCTACGAGAACAAGGTTTTTTACGTCTGGTTTGACGCCCCCATAGGATACGTCTCCATAACCGCGAACCTCACGGAAGAGTGGCAAAAATGGTGGATGGACCCTGAAGGCGTGAGGCTTTACCAGTTCATGGGCAAGGACAACGTGCCGTTCCACGCTGTCATCTTCCCCTCCACCCTTATGGGCACCAGGCAGGGCTGGACGCTCGTCCACCACCTGAGCACCACGGAGTTCCTCAACTACGAGGGAGGCAAGTTCTCCAAATCGCGGTCGGTCGGCGTGTTCGGCGACGACGCCATGAACTCCGGCATACCAGCGGACGTCTGGAGGTATTACCTGCTGGCGAACAGGCCTGAGCAGGCCGACACCAATTTCCTGTGGTATGATTTCGCGGACAAAAGCAACAACGAGCTGCTCGCGAACCTTGGCAACCTGGTGAACAGGACGCTCGTGTTCATAAAGAACAATTTCGGGGGGAAGGTGCCGCAGGCAGGCGCTGAAGGCGCCGCAGCGCTGAACGACGCGGACCTCGCCTTCATCGCAGGGCAGAAGACGCTGGCCGACGCGATAACCGCGGACCTGGAGAAGGTCAGGCTCAAGGACGCACTGCACCGCACGATGTCGCTGTCCAAGAACGCGAACAGGTATTTCCAGGACAACAAGCCATGGGAACTCGTCAAGACGGGGGACGGGGACCCGGCAACCGGCAGGGCGCGGGCCGCCGCAGTGCTTGGCGTGCTGGCGAACCAGGTGAAGGACCTTTCCATACTCATTGCGCCGCACCTGCCGGCTACCGCGGCTGCGATTGCAGGGCAGCTGAACGTGCAGGAGGGCAGGTGGGCGGAACTCGGAAAGCCGCTGCCAGCCGGGCATGAAATCGGCCAGCCAAGCCCGCTTTTCAGGAAGATAGAGCGGAAGGAGATTGAGGCGCTCAAGGCGAAGTTCGCCGGGAAGAAGGAGGGCGGGGCGGCTGGTGGAATCCAGGGCGTGCAGGACATCGGCATCCTTGACCTTGAGGTCGGCAGGATAATCGGCGTTGAAAAGCACCCGGACGCGGAGAAGCTGTTCGTGGAAAAGGTCCTGCTTTCTGACGGCGAAAGGCAGATAGTGTCCGGCCTCGCCGGGTATTACTTCCCTGAGGAGCTGGTGGGGAAGAAGGTCGTCATAGTGAAGAACCTGAAGCCAGCGGTTCTCCGGGGCGTGGAGTCCAACGGCATGCTGCTCGCGGCCGAGGGCAGGGAGAGCATCCCGCCCGGAGTAGAGAAAGGCAAGGGCAGCGGGGGGAAGGGCAAGGGGCCTGAGAGCGGCGGGGTTGAAGTGATTTTCTGCGAGCGCAGCGAGGTGGGCGACAAGGTCGCGCAGAAGGGCGCGAAGCCGTCGCCTGCGAAACTCGTGACGTTTGACGAATTCAAAAGGGTAAAAATAGCGGTGAAGGATTTCGCGGTCGTATCCGGGGGGAAGCCGCTCGCGACGCAGGGCGAGGAGCTGAAGATGAAGAACGTGAAGGAAGGAGTCGTTGTGTAGGCGCCTTGCGCCACGCTTCCGGGGAATGCCATGAAACCGCATCTGGCGATTTTGTTCTTCATCGCAGGCACCACCGCCATGGTCCTGCTCTGGAGGGAAGAGCTGCTGCTTTTCGGCATCATGGGAGCCGCGTCAGCCCTGCTTCTTGCCATGGACGGCTGGAAAAGGGCGAAGCATTTCCTCATCGCCACGCTCGTGGGCGGCGCGTGCGAGAACCTCGCAGTCGCCATGGGCGCGTGGCACTACGCGAACGCTGGCTGGCTTTTCGCGCCCCTCTGGCTGCCAGTGGGATGGGGCATGGCAGCGGTCCTGATAGACGAGGCGTTCTCACGGAGCGCGCCTGCAAGGCCTTCGGGCTGGTCCGTGCTGCTGGCGTTCGCAGGCACCGCCGGCGCAGGCATGGCGTTCCGCAGCGAAATCTCCCTGCTGTTCCTGTTTGCCATCGCCACCGCAGGGCTGTTCCTCGCAGGCTATCACAGGAAGCAGGACGTCGTCCCGGGCGTCATGGCAGCGGTTTTCGGAACTGCGATGGAGACCGCGTGCATAATCGCGGGCGGCTGGCAGTATTCCGCCGCCATGTTCGGCACCCCGCTCTGGCTGCCGCTGTGCTGGTTCAACGCCTTCCTGATAATGAGAAGGGCGATGCACGCGGCTGATTAGGACGGCCTCAGAATTTCTCCAGCTTCCTTTTCTTGAGCTCAAAAACCGGTATGTAGAGCGCTGCGGCGAGCGTCTGCACCAGCAGCATGGCGCGTATGTCAAACAGGACTATGAGCGCGAATCCGGCGACTGCCGCAACGACCCTCCCCAGGTTGAGCATTATCTCGCGGCCTACCATTGTATCAACGATGTTCATGCTGTTGTCCACGGCCAGCGCGAGCGGCAGCGGCAGCAGTATGCTCCTGAAGAATGTAATGGCACCGAATCCCAGGAAGAACAGCGCGACACCGCTGGTGAAGCTCGTGAAAATCGCGGAGAGCAGGAAGCCCAGCGCTGCTGCGACGAGGAACATCCTCCTCTGGCCGAAGTGGTCGGACAGCCTCGCGGTGACGAACGAGGCGATTATTGCGAACACAGTCACAGCCGACAGCATGCCCCCGAAATTCACGGGGTCGGTGAAGAAGAGCAGTATCATCGCGCTCAGCGTGATCTGGGCGATGGACATTATGGAGAAGCCCTCAATGAAGAAAAGCGTGCGCAGCCCGGATATGGAGCGCAGGCTCGCCACCGGGTCGTAGGAATACTTTTTCGGCTCCACGAACCTGGCGGCCATAGCCATGTTCACGAGCAGCATCGCGACCGAGAGCAGGAACATGGCAGGGTAGCCGAACGCGAAGGCCACCCATCCGGCGAACGCGGGCAGGACGAGGGAAAGCACCGGCGAAATGGCGTAATAGACGGAACTCATGAACGCCCTGTTGCTTTTCGCGTGCTCGTAGTAGAGCACGTTCAGCGGCATCCAGAAAAAGAAGATGGACGTGCCCATTATCATCCTCGCGACGAACGGGACTGCCGGGTCTGGAAAGAACGCCAGGAGCAGGCCTGCCAGCGCGTTCATCGCCATCCCGATGAGGACGGACTGGCGCGCCTCAAACTTTCGCATGAGCGCGAGGAAGAGGAGCGGGACAGCGAAAAGCCCTGCGGACGTGAGCACTATCTCCGCAAGGTCCAGCCCCAGGTGGTAGAAATAGGCCTCAAAAATGCCGCCCATGACCAGGCCTACCGCGTTGTAGAGCGCATAGACCGACATGAGCCGGAGGAAAGCGTTGCCGCTGGGAGGTGCCATCAGGGAAAGAATAAGCCAAAGGAAATAAAAGGGTGTTTCAGCGGCTCTATGGAAAAACTCATGCGCCGTGCCGGGGTAGTCTCATCTTTGGCCCCTGAAGAATTTATTCACGTCAGGCGTGGGTATTTCCACGGCCACGCCGTAGCTCTCGAACGGGCTGCAGTTGATTGAGATTATCTTTGTCCGGCTGCCGTCCGGGCCTGTTTCGCGCACGAGCGGCCCGACGAAGTCGCTCTCAGAATCGTCCCTGAAGACGTAACGCAAGTCCGGCGCATCGGGCTGCTTCGGGTTCGGCCGAACGAAGGGCACCACGCTCCTGCCAGTGTAGTAGCCGCTGATGGGTGGGATGATATACTGCTCCATCGCAGCGGTCATCGTCGTCATATTTCTCCCGCGCGTGGAGAAATTGGCAGAAGTGACTTGCTGGGCCATCAGCATGACGCTCCCGTAAGTGGCTGCGTTATCCCCGGTATAAACGCTCAGCAGCTGGCCGCCTAAACCGGCGACCCGGACGTCCGCCTTAAAAAATTTATCCGGCGGGGTGTAGGCGACCACGGCAGAGGTGGGGAAGATGAGGCAGCCGCATTGCGCGAAAAACTGCCAGTGGTCCGGGCGGCTGGTGAGCACTGCCTCAGCGACCTGCCACCGCATGAGCCGGACATTGGAGTTGTTGGCTGAATTGAACCGGTCAATGAGCGGGGGTATGCCGAGGTATGGTGTCTTCTCGCCGGTGCCAGAACCGCGCAGCACACCTATGTGCACCGTGACGCGCTCGTCCAGGAAATACCTGCAGACGCCTTTGAGCGCCAGATTTTCAGCCATTACCGCACCTAACAATAACAGTAATGGCAGTTGGGGCAACGGATTTTAAAAACCGTCTTTTAAAGTTTCTATAACAGAATCAGAGCAGCACGCCATTCACGATGCCGTCCTGCCCGACGCGGTTGGTGACGCGCACCTTGCCGAGTTCGGTCTCCAGCACCGCGCCCTTGGTTATTATGTTCATGCGCACGAACTCCGGGTTGTGGCTCTCCATCACCCTCTTTATGGCAGCCTTTTTCATCTTCCCGTCCTTCATGACGACGTTTATCATGGACGCCTTCTTCAGCTTTATGTTACGGCTGCCGCCCCTTGCGCGCACGCTGGTCTTGAGGTCCTTTGCGGCGACCCTGGTCGCCGGGAACACGCCCCCTATCTGCGAGAGCTTCTTGTCCCTGAACTTGCGTCTCCTGCCGCCCGTACCGGTGCCGACTTTCTTGCCATAAGGCCTGTGATATTGGTCCATGAGATAACCTCTCTGATAGAATCTCCGCGCATCGCCGCGCGAGCATTAGCACAAGCATTATGACGGCAGGGATTTTAAAACGTTGCCGACGGGTAAATCCGCATGCGATTCTTCCGGGTTGCCAGCGGCCTCGCCCCTGCGGAGCTTTGCACGGCCCTGGGCAGGCTGGACGCCGTCGCGATAAGGTGCGGGGCCGTGGAGTCCGCTGATGAGCTGAGGCTCGCGTGGCACCTGGCGCAGAAGGCGGTTGCGGAGAAGAGGAACATTGCCAGGAACCCTGCCTGTGAGTTCATGCTCTGGCTCGCGGGCAGGGGCGACATAGACAGCGCCTTCCGCGAGCTGTCCCCGCGCGGGGGCGAGCGGGAGTTTTTCGTCGTCGTGTTTTCGGATGCAGGCAGGGAGCGCGTCCTCAGGGAGCTGGGCGCCGGAACCCGGGTGCTGGCGCCAGGGCTGAAGGCCAGCGGCGAGCCGCTTGCGCTGGAAAAAATCTCGCTGTCACGGATAAAGAGCTGAAGGGAAAGGATTTATATGTGTTAGCACATATTACAAATAGGTGAAAATATGGTAAACATGACACTTTCCATACCGGAAGAACTTTACAAAGAGATGGTGGCGCATTCTGAACTCAAGTGGAGCGATGTAGCGCGTCAGGCTTTCGAGAAGCGGATCAGAGAGCTCCACTGGATGGACGAGGTTCTCAAGAACAGCAGGATGACTGAGGAAGATGCTGAACGAATAGGGCATGGAATCAAAGCCAAGGTGAAAAAAAGGTTTTCCAGATGAGGCTGGTCGTTGACACTAACCGCATCATTGCAGCATTGGTCAAGGATAGCGTTTCCAGAAGAATCATCCTGCATTTCGATGGAGAACTGATTACGATTGCGTTCTCTAAAGAGGAACTGGGAGACCACATGGATGAGATACTGAAAAAAGCGAAGATATCTGAAAGCGAGTTAGACATGATTCTTGAGAAGCTCATTTCAAAGATTGTCATCATAGACGACAGGATAATCGAAAGCCACATGGAAGAAGCAAAGGAACTGATGGAAAAAACCGACCCCTCGGACGTTCCATTCATCGCGGCAGCATTAGCTACCAGTTCTCCCATCTGGAGCGATGACAAGCACTTCAAAAAGCAGGATAAAATACGGGTCATCACCACCAAGGAACTGATTGAGGTGCTGAAGGGCAAACAGGATTAGGTTCCGGAAAAACGCCGGGCCGCTTGCGCTGGAAAGAATCTCGCTGTCGCGGATAAAAAGCTGAAGGGAAAACGCAGGCTATTTAACCCTAAACTGCGATAGTCATTCATGGCGGAGATGCACCGGACGAGAATAGAGAAGGAAACGTTCGAGCAGAGCTGGGTGCAGAAAGAAGTTGCACAAAGGCAGGCGCCCCAGCCGACGATTTCCCAGGTTGTACCGAAGCCGCTTGCCAAGACTGCGGCGGACGAGTTCCAGGCGAATCTTGATATACTCAAAAATCCCCAGAGCACGCAGGAGCAGGTGGCAAATGCGTTGAATTATATTACAAATAATAAATTAGTTTATACTCGCCCACTTTTTCCTCGTCAACTTTCCGATACGGAAGTGACAGGCATAGCAGATGCTTTGGTAGCAAGGATAAAGCTGTATGAAGACCCGAATTTAACTTCGTTTCCCCTGGATAAACTATCGCAGGGCAATCTGGCATCGTGCATAAAAGGGTTTGACAGGTTATCCACATATACCGGATTGATCAAACTCATCAATAGCGAGGTTTCAAGTGAAGAACTTATCAACAATATATTTTCAACACTTCTGCCCATACCGAACTATCCGAACATGGAGGATGGCACAAAAGCTACAGTTTGGCAGCTCGTTTGCAGATGGTGCTTTCACGATCCTGCCTATGCTGACAAACCGGAAATAGGTTCCTTGCTGGGGCTTGATGGTGCTACCATCCAGGGCATTATTTCGCAGTCACCAGAACCAGAGTTTGACGGTAGTTCATCATACTTCCAAGCAATATACAACCTCACAGCAAAATACAGGGGAGAACCGGTCATAAAAACGCTCTTTGAGGATACTGGCATTACCCGCTTTGATGAATACCCCCTGGAAGTGCTCGAACATCTCTATGAAGACAGAACGAAGGCCACTGGCAAACCGATAATTTTCATGGTATTTACCAAAAGACCGCATGGCGTGTATTTCCCAGGTTCGGCATTTGAGGCAGCTGATTACAAGGATTTTGATGTCCGTGTAATAGAACCTGGAAGCGACGACAAGATGGTTTCGCTGATGAAGGAAACGTCCGCGCGGCTCGGAACAAAATTCAGGTATCTGATGGTGAACGGCCATGGAAACCCTGGAGCGATTGTACTCAAAAGAGCTGTAAATACAACCATATCAGTGAGTCCTAACACGTTGGATGTGGGCGACGCTGAGCTATTGAAACAGATAAAACCGCTGCTGGTTCCATATGCGGATGTTATCCTGAATGCATGCTCCACTGCAGGGAGCAACCAGGGGGATGCAAATCTCGCAAACGTCGTTGCGGAAATCCTGGAAGCGAGATGCTTTGGGGCTAAGACACCAGGTGGCCTGCGCGAAATATCATTTGACGATAAACTGCAGATTACCAGCGTGGAATTTAATGGTGCAGAAACCGGGGTCTATGACTACAGAATCATGCATCCGGTAATCCCCCGCACGCCACCGGTTTCAAAAGAGCCGCTCGTCAGGCACGCCGGTAACATCTACACCATACCTGCGGCAAAAGATGCGAAACGCGCGGACTGCACAATAGTTGACCTGAAAGGAAGCGTAGTCACAAGGCTCGCGCCGGACGCCTCGGGCAATTTCGTCTGGAACGCATCCGCCGCATCTGCTGGGTTATACTTCGCTCGCATAATGGAAGATGGAAAAACAAGGGCAGTAAAGATAAACAAAACCGGATAGCAGACAAAAACCCGGAGCTCTAGACTCCCAGCTGCTTGGCCAGCAGGTCCCGGTCTATGGGCAGCTCTATGCCCAGCACCTTGTGGATGAAGACGAACATGTCTATCACTTTCTGCTTGTCCCTGGTTATGTGGTCGGCCATCTGCTTTATGGTGAGGTCCTTGCCTATGAGCTCGTATAGCATCAGCCCTTCCTTGCCGTATTTCTTGTACACTGCATAGCCGTCGTCGCCGTATTTCTTGCGGACGTCGGCCCGCTGCACGGCCTTCATTATAACCAGGCCGCTTTCCATCAGGTATTTCAGCACGTCGGCGACCGTGTAGAGCGGCAGGCCGAGGTTCATGGCCAGGTCCAGGATGTCGTTCTTGCCGTCAATCTGGCTGAGTATCCTGCCGCCCTTGTCGCCGAACTTCAGCATGATGCCGGCTTTCATCTGCACGGATTTAACGATGTCCATCGGCGCCTTCACGGGAATCTCCAGCGGGGACGGCACCGGGCCGGTTTCCTCGGGCTGGTCGCCCTCTATCAGGGGCGTGAAGCCTTCCTTCTTCTCCTCTGCCGCCGCTGCCGCGCCGCCCGCCGGCGGCTGGCCCTTCGGGTAGTCAAGCTTTATTATGCCCTGCGCGTCCATGAAGTCCAGTATCTCAACGAGCTTGGCTTCGGTAAGGCCGGTGTCCCGCATTATCTCCTCCGCGGTCCTCTGGCCGTCTATGAGCGTGTATACCCTGAGGCCTATGTCACCGTATTTGTCAGAGATTATTTTCTCCACAGGGCTCAGGCCGCCGCCCTCTTCGCCGGCTCTCCTCCCTCCGCCGGACGCGGCTTCAGCAGTCTCGGAAACCGGATATGCTTCCTCCTCAGGCCGGATTTCCTCTTCGGATTCAGGCGGGGCTTCCTCTTCCGGCTTCGCCTCTTCCCCGGGCTGCGCCTCCTCCCCGGCCGGCGCAGCTCCCTCGGCTTCCTTTTCTTCCTCTTCCTTTTTCCTGCGGGCAGGCTTCTCCTCCTCGCCGAATTCTATCGGCCGTATCTCGTCAAACACAGCAGGACCGAAGGCCGCTTCCTTTTTCCTGCGGGCAGGCTTCCCCTGCTGGGCCGCCTCTTCAGGCAGCGCAGCTTCCTCTTCAGGCCGGAGTTCCTCTTCAGATTCAGGCCGGGCTTCCTCTTCCGGCTTCGCCTCTTCCAGCGTCCGCCTCTTCCTGCGCGGCTGCTCTTCCAGCGGCGGCTTTTCCTCTCCGGCCTCTTCAGAAAGCTCCTCGCCGGGCGGAATCTCCTCCAGTGCGCGGCCTGGCTTCTCCTCCCCTGGCCTGATTTCCTCCTCGGGCACGGACACGCCCGCTTCCCTGCGCGCTGCGCCTGTCGGCTGGAGCTCCACCATGCCTGCGTCCTGCATGAAATCCAGGACCTCGGCGAACAGGCCCTCCTCCACGCCAAGGTCCCTGCGGAGCTCGGTCGCGGTCCTCTTGCCAGTGATGGCCTTGTATATCTGGAGGCCTATCTCCCCGTATTTCTTGAGCAGTAGGTTCTGGTTCTTGAAGCGCTGCAGCGGGCCTTTTTCAAGCTTGACAATGCGGTAATCTGCACCTTTTTCCATCAACACCACGCTTTGGCGAATAGTTTAGTGAATAATCGTCGGCTCTCACCTAATAATCATCAAAATCTTTATTAACATACACACTTTATATTAGCCCATGGAGTTCGACGAACTGCTGATAACCACAGGTGTTGATGCGCTTGTGCGTCTTGTGAAAGACAGGCAGAAAATCGAACTTGAAGAGGCCGCTTCTGCCCTCAACATAGGGAAGGAAACACTTGAGGAGTGGGCGAGGGTGCTTGAGGAAGAAGGCATCCTGCGCATGGAATACAAGCTCACCCGCGTCTATCTCGTGTGGGTGAAGCCCAGCGAGGAGGAGGTCGCCACCGAGGCCAGGTCATTCTACGAAGCAAAGAAGGGCATAGAGGAGGAAGTGGACAAGGTCCGGCAGGGGGTGGCGAAACAGACCCAGGGCTTTGACGAGCTGCGCAAGTCGTTCCAGGAATTCTACGTAAAGGCGTATCCGCGCATGGAGCGCCTGGAGAAGGAAGTCGCCAAGCTGCCGTCGGCGAAAGCCGCCACCGAGAACACTGTGGCAAAGCAGCAGGCGGCGCTCCGTGACGTAAACGACAGGCTGGAGAAGGTCAGGGGCAGCCTGGATGACGCCAGGCGCGAGCTCCGGAGCGTTGGCGTTGAGAAGGGATCTGCGGAAAGCAGGGGCTGGATGGAGAAGGTGGAAAAAATGGCCTCGGAGCTTTCAGGCTTGCAGTCCGAGTTCCAGCAAGTCAGGAAAAAATCGGCACAGCAGACACCTGAGGGGGTGCCGCTGCCGGGCATAACCGAGCTGAAGAAGCGGTTTGACGCCCTTGGCAGGGAATTCGCGGACCTGCGCTCCAGGAACGCCCGCATGAGGCAGGACATGCTCAGCCTCCAGGAAAGTTCAGAGGTGCTCAGGAGCGTGGCCGAGTCCATCATGGGCCGCGAGGAAAAGGCCGGCGACCTGCGCAGGGAGATGGCCGCGCTGCAGGGCGAGGCTGACGCCCTGATTAAAAAGGCCAGGGACATCGGCGCCAGGGTGAAGGAGAGCGCCGAGCTTGGCGAGAGGTTTGAGTCAGCGGCCGAAACCGCCAAGGCGGTGCTTACGCGCTTCCCCACGCAGGAAAAGGTCGTGGCAGAGCTTGACAGGGTGCAGAAAGGCGAGGAGTCGCTTGCGGAAAAGCTGGACGCGATGGAAAAGCTGCTGGAGGCCGCGGGCGGCAAGCAGGTGTCAGCAAAGCAGTTCGCCGAGCTCGCAAAGCGGATGGACGAGAAGGCCGCGCAGATGCGCAACGACATGGACTCGCTGGCAGGCGCCCTGGAGGACGAGAAAGCGACGTATCTCACGTTCCAGAAGATAAAGGAGAGGGTGGTCCCCTCCATGGAGGCCTACAAGAGGGAGCTTGACGTGCTGGGGGCGGAAGTGGAAAAGCTGGAGCGGCAGAGCGCCTCCGCCGGGGGCCTCCTCGGGGAAGACGCAGGGAAGCTCCAGGCTGCGTTCAAGGGTGGCGAGGCGCAGGAGGCGCTCAGGGTGGCGCAGGAAGTGACCGAAAAGAAGAAGATGCTTGACGAGATAACGCAGTCGCTGGAAGACCTGGACAACATGTCCGACAACCTCAACAAGAGGATAACGCTCCTCTCACGCGAGGCCAAGCTGCTTGAGATAAGGACCGGCGGCGAAGTCTCGGAAGGAGCCCGGAAGGACGCCAGGAAGGAGGAGCTGAGGCAGGAGCTGCGTCTCACCGAACAGGAGGAGATGGAGTTCAGCCGGAAGAGAGAGGAGCTGAAGAACCTTATCAAGAAGCTCTGGGAGTGATGACATGCCCAAGGAAGAGATGCGGGGGAAGAAAGGCGAGGCAGCCGACCCCGTCGCATGGGAGCAGAAGCCGAAGGCGGGCCAGGGCGCGCTTTCCTCGTATTCGTTCAGGAGCGAAGGCCTGCCGGTGGAAGTGCTGGTGACGCGGAAGGACGAGTTCGTGCCGCGTTACGAGATAAGCATCCCGGGCATAGCCGAGGGCACCAAGCTCATACTGGAAACCAAGCTCAAGGGGGAGCTGGTCACCGAGGTCAAGCTGGACATAGGCGACATACTTGACCCGAAGAAATACGAAGGCGTGAAGGCGAGGTTTCTGGAGGCCGCCAAGAAGATCCTGACCCGGAACTTCCCGTCGCTTCCGGAAGACAAGAAGGAGATACTCGCGGTCTACCTCCTCCAGAACACGCTCGGCATGGGCGAGCTGGAGGCGCTTCTCGCTGACGAGCAGCTGGAGGAAGTGGTGGTCAACAACTCCCGCGAGCCGGTGTGGGTGTACCACAAGAAGTTCGGCTGGTGCAGGACCAACGTGCGCATAAAGAGCGAGGAGATGGTGTACGATTACGCGTCAACCATCGCCCGCAAGGTAGGCCGGCAGATAAACGTGCTGAACCCGACGCTGGACGCGCACCTGCCGAGCGGCGACCGTGTGAACGCCACCCTGTTCCCGATATCGTCCTTCGGCAACACCATCACCATCAGGAAGTTCTCGCGCAATCCCTGGACCATAACCAACTTCATCCGCTCCAGGACGGTCACGCCGGACGTGGCAGCGCTCATATGGCTGTGCATGCAGAACGAGCTTTCCCTGCTCGTGACCGGAGGCACGGGAAGCGGCAAGACGTCGTTCCTCAACGCAATGGCCGGCCTGATACCGGCCAACCAGCGCATAGTGACCATAGAGGACACGCGCGAGCTTACGCTGCCGTCGTTCCTCCACTGGGTGCCCATGGTGGTGCGCGAGCCGAACCCTGAAGGCAAGGGCGAGGTCACCATGCTTGACCTCATGGTGAACGCGCTGCGCCAGCGGCCTGACCGCATCATAGTAGGCGAAATCAGGCGCCAGCGCGAGGCCGAGGTCATGTTTGAGGCAATGCACACCGGCCACAGCGTCTATGCGACGCTGCACGCGGACAACGCCGAGCAGACGATATCCCGGCTCACCAACCCGCCCATCAACGTGCCGCCGGCCATGCTGGACGCGCTCGCGGGAATCGTAGTCACGTTCAGGCACAGGCGCTTCAACATACGCCGCGTGCTGGAGTTCGCGGAGGTCACCGCCCAGGGCAAGGCCAACGTGCTCTCCAGGTGGGACGTCAGGACTGACAAGGTGAAACGCGCCGGCGGAATGGTGCGGCTGGCCGAGACGCTCTCGCTCTACGCGGGCATGGAGGAGAAGGAGATAGAGGAAGACGTGGATGAGAAGGCGAAAATCCTGGAATGGATGGTCAAAAACAATTACGACGACGTGGACCAGGCCGGGCAGATAGTGTCGCACTACTACGCGAACCCGGACGAGGTCATTGAAGCGGTGGCCAAGGGCAGGCAGTGGGAATTCAGGGCGCAAGCCAGGATGTGATGGGCAGATGGCTGAGAAAGGCGACTTCAGGGAAACGGCCGAAGCGGTCAGGGGGCTGGAGGGAAAGGCCCTGCAGTACGTTCCATATGGCGGCGAAGTCAGCATGGCGCGGACGCTGGAGCTTGAGCCCAGGGAACTCGCGGACCTCGCCTATGCGGACATGCTCAACATGTATGAAAGGACGGAGAAGATAAGGAGCACGGTGGCAGCGTTCGGACCCGGCGAAGCCGCGCCAGCCAAAACCACGGCAGGCGGAATACTTGCACCCAGCGCGGCCATCAGGGCGATGGAGACGAAGCTCCAGGAAATGACTGCCGAAACGCTGAAGAGGGCGGAAGAGGTGTCCAGGGGGCCGATTGTCCCGAAGAAGCAGCCCCATGTTCCGGAAGCCGTGAGGGAAGAGGCGCCATCCCCGAGGTCCTACGAGATGGAGATAGAATTTGAGCACAAGGCAGCAGCAGAGAAACCAGCCGGTGCGCCTGAAAGGAAGGCTGAAAGGACAGGGATGGAGGAACCGGCAGCGCGGCAGGCTGTAACTGACATGGAACTGGAAATACCAGGCGAGTGGGAGAAAGGCGGCGTGGAAAAGAGGGAGGAGGCCGAAGAAAAGGCCAGGAAGAGCGGGGAGGAAGCGGCTGTCCCGCAGCCTTCGCTGACCGAAACCGGACAGCCGGCAGTTGAGGTGCCGATGGAAAAGAAGCTCGTGATAGCCACGGTCCCTCCTGCGCTGCGCGAGAGCCCTGACGAGGCAGCGACCAGGAAATACGAGCAGATGGAGGAACAGGTGGATGCCATGCTCGGCGGTGCCACCGACGAGGTCACCATAAAGAAGAAGATGCTGGAACTCACCAAGGAACTTTTCAAGGAAAAGAGCTTCAACAGGAGGGAACAGCTCAAGACGCAGATAAGCGTGATGAAGAACCTGCTAACCTCCGGCGGCGCCGGGGCTGCTGCGGGAGGCAGGAGGAGGAAGGCCGGGGGGGAAGGGGAGGCGCACGGCAGGCTGCTGGACACGATTGTCAGTAGCCAGCAGGCGGAACTCGCCCAGACCAAGGACAGCATCATAGACTCGTACAACCGCCAGATAGGCTCCATAAGGAAGAAGTTCTACGACGACATCGGCAGGGTGGAGGAGCCGGCGAAGAGGAAGGCCGTGTTTGACGCGTTCGTGTTCTCGGTGACGTCCCTGGTGGAGCAGCTTCCGGGAGTCATAACGAAATACCAGGATTACACGGTCCGGAAGCACTCAGCTGAACTGGAGAAGCTCGTGGGATCCCTGGGCAGCGGAGAGAAGGCCACCTCGGCCAGGGCCGGGGAGCAGCTGGAGCACATAAGGACCGGATACGCTGCTGAATTCGCGCCGGTCAAGGGCATAATCGGCCGGCAGATAGAAGCGCTCATAGACTCGGCCGGAAGCGGGGTGTTTGAGAAGGGCGAAGGCGAGAAGGAAGACAAGCGGCTGGACGTGGTGGCGGAGATAAGCGCCACGGACGATGGCACCCTCCTGGCCTACCTGCAGTCCAGGGACGCGGCCTTCTACGCCAGATACGAGAGGAAGGAGATGTCAAGGGCCGAGGCCACGGCCAGGGCGAAGACACTGCTTGCAAAGGAGAAAGGGTTAAGTGAAGGCATGATAAGGAAGTACTTCAGCGAAACAGGGAACTGAGATGGCAGCCGAACCCAAAGGCGGCGCTGGCAGCGCCGGGAGCAGCAGGGACAAAGACAGCGACATACGTGTCCAGGCGTCCGAGCCGCCATCCCAGAAGAGGAGGGGGCCGCTGGCTCCGGCCGCGGAACTGCTGGCCCAGCGCATGCCCGAACTCCGCCCCAAGCTCAGGATGGCCGGCATGGACGACGAGCCGGTCGCCTTCCTGGAAAAGACACTGACGACGGCGCTGGTGCTGTCCGGCTGCCTGCTGGTCATCACGTATTTCTTCGTATACCAGGCCATAGCCGACAGCCTGCCAGCGAACCCCGCCGGCGCTGCGCTAATGATAATCGGCCCGCTGGTTCTCGTACCAATGGCCGCATTCCGCTACCTGCTGTTCTATCCCGAAGCGAAGGTGGCCAGGAGGGAGAAGGAACTGGATTACGAAATCGTATTCGCCGGCAGGCACATAGCCATAGCGCTCAAGTCCGGCATGCCGCTCTTTGACACGTTCGCGGGCGCGTCCACGGGCTACGGCGCGGTCAGCAGGGAACTTGCGAAGGTGGTGGACAAGGTGGTGATGGGAGTGCCGGTGGCCCAGGCCATAAGGGACGTCACCCAGAACAACCCCTCAAAATATTTCAACAGGGTCCTCATACAGATATCAAACTCGGTCGCCAGCGGCGCGGACGTGGGAACGTCGCTGGAGAGCGTGCTGGACCAGATATCAAAGGAGCAGGTCATCGCGCTCAGGGAATACAGCCAGAAGCTCACGCCCATAGTGATGTTCTACATGATTTTCGGCATCATAATCCCGTCCCTGGGCGTGGTGCTTGCGACGGTGGTGTTCTCAGCCATAAGCGGCGGAAAGTTCGGGTTTTCCTCCGGCCTGCTGGTGATGGTGTTCTTCATCCTGGGCGTGGTGCAGTTCCTGTTCCTGGGCGCGGCCGAGGCGAGCAGGCCGAAATATCTCGTATAGGTGCCGATCATGACCAACGAAAGCGTATTTGAGAAGGCCGGAAGACTCTTCTTCACCAGGCAGCGCATAAAGGACCTGGAGGAGGAACTGGGCATAGCCGGCATCTACATCCCGGCCGAGTCGTTCGCCGGCTACATGGCCATAAACGTCCTCGTGATAACCCTGTTCCTCACGCTTCTGGCAGTCGTGTACGTGCCTGTCGGCGGCGCAGTCGCTGGCGTCCTGGCCGCTTATGTCGGCCTGCCGCAGCTCATGCCCCTCGTCGTGCTGGCGCTGGCGTTCGCATTCACCTACCTGGCCACCCTCACCCTGCTGTCCAGCTACCTGCTCATGAAAGCCGACGACCGCAGGAACAAGCTGGAGGCAGTCCTGCCGGATTTCCTGATGCTCGTGTCGTCCAACATAAAGGCGGGCATGACGCTGGACCAGGCGATGTGGTATTCGGCCAAGCCTGAGTTCGGCCTGCTGTCCACCGAGGTCAAGAGCATCGTAAAAGGCTCGTTCAGCGGAGAATCCCTGGAGAGCGCCCTGGACACGCTCGGCTCCCGCTTTGACTCCCGCGTCTTCAAGAGGACGATACTGCTGCTAAAGCAGGCCACCACCACCGGCGGCGAGCTCACCAGCGTGCTTGAGCGGACCACCGACGACCTGCGCAACAGCATGATAATGAAGAAGGAGATAGCCGCCTCGCTGGTGCTCTACGAGATATTCGTCCTGTTCGCGGCCGTGGTTGGCACGCCGTTCCTTTTCGCAGTGGCGGCCAAGCTCATCCAGATATTTGAGAAGCTCGCGCCACAGCTCGGAGGGGGGACAAGCCTCGGCGGAAGCGGGGGCATAGGCTTCGTGTCAGCCCTTGCCAGCGTCAAGGTGGGCACCGCCATAATAAGCTCCGGCGACTTCTTCATGTTCACCATGCCCACGATATTCGTGACCGCGCTCATATCCTCGTTCATGGTGAGCGTGATAAGGACCGGCACCCGGAGCCAGGGCATGAAGTATTTCCCGTTCGTCCTCGGTGCGTCCTACGCCATATACTGGCTGGTAGGCATCGGGATAGAGGGCATTTTCGCCCAGATAGTATGATGATACGGAGTTGATAGGATGGATTTTATGAATGCTTTGAAGGGAAGCGCAAAAGGCCAGGCGGTCATGGAATACCTGATAACCTACGGCCTCGCGCTCTTCGTGATTTTGATAGTGCTCGCCATACTGGTGGCGGTCGTCCTGCCCCAGCTCAAGGCGCCTGAGAACTGCCAGTTCAGCCAGCCTGGATTCGGCTGCAGCACCAAGAAGCACGTTATAGTTTCTGATACGGCTAACGACAACGTGGTGACTGCCATAATCCAGCTGGACAACCAGCAGGGCAGGGAAATCGACATCCACGGGGTGCTGTGCTCCAGCGACGTTCCGGGCAACATAAACGCGGCGACGTTCACCAGCGCAAACTCCTTTGTGGATACGTCGGTGGGCTCCATGAATACCGGTGCGAGCACGCCAGTGACACTGGACTGCGTGGAACCGGACGGGGAGAACCAGGTATCTCTTGCCCCGGGCGCGACCTTCAAGGGAAGCATAGCGGTGCTCTACGGCTACCAGGACGAGGTCGCGGGCGCGCCGCAGAGGCTGGCCATCGCGACCATAACCGGCACCGCCCAGGCTTCGGACTGAACCTTCCTTTTTTATTTTTAATTTTTATTTCCTATTTTTATTTTCCTTTTCTGCCAGCCCGGGCTAACTCCCGTATTTCTGCGCCTTTTCAATCAGGTTCAGGATGAGATATACGATGTCCTTGCCCTTTATGTGGCCGAGGCCGCCTTCCGCGCAGCTTATCTCGTCAAATCTTGACACGCGGTCAGTGGGCTCGCCATTGCCGCACACCATTATGGGCACCTCGTGGCCAGAGTGCGCCTTGCGGCAGCAGGGCGTGGAATGGTCCCCGGTGATTACGAGGCAGGCGCCGCTTTTCGCCAGGATGGGCACTGCCTCAGCGTCTATGCGCTCTATCATCCGCTTCTTGCCCATGAAATCGCCGTCATGGCCTGCGCTGTCGCACGCCTTCACGTGCATGAACACGGCGTCGTAGTCCTGCAGCGCCTTGACTGCGGCCCTGGCCTTGGCCCTGAGGTCAGTGTTCCTGTCGCCGGTTGCACCAGGCACGAGCACGACGTCCATGCCGACGTAGCGCGCGATGCCCTTGTAAAGCGCGCCGCCTGCCACGCACGCGGCATCAATGCCGAAGCGCTCGGTGAACGACGGCGCTTCAGCGTAGTATCCCGCGCCCCTCAGCAGGAGGGCGTTGGCCGGCTTCGCACGCTTCCGGTTCTCCGGGGCCGCCGAGAGTATCCCGCCTGAGATTTCCGTGAAACGGTTGATTATGCGCGCGGTCTTTGCCGCCTGCCACGTCCCGTCCAGCGGGTGGCACTCGTGGATGGGGCCGGATTCGTGGGGGTCGGTCTCTGAGACGTTGTGGCTCAGGCCTGAGCCGTGCAGGACGAGCGCGCCGCGGTGCTCCACGGAGTTGCGGAATTCCACCTGCACGCCCTCTATCTTCATGGAAAGGTTCGCTGACAACGCACTCGCTGTTTTCGTGTCAATCCTGCCAGCGCGCCTGTCAACCACCCTGCCGTCCTTCACGGTCGCGAAATTGGCCCTGAACGCCACGTCGCCGTTGCACAGGTCCATGCCGAGGCCGAGCGCCTCCAGCGGGCCCCTGCCGTGATAGAATATCGCAGGGTCATAGCCGAGAATCTGCAGGTGCGAGGTGTCGCTGCCAGGCACGACGTAGCGCTTCACTGGCGCGAGCATGCCTGTGATGCCTTCCTTTGCCAGCCGGTCCAGGTTCGGCTTCACTGCCGCCTGGAGCGGCGTCTTCGGCGTGGGCAGGTCGCCCAGCCCGTCTATGATGAGGAGTATGGCCTTCTTGTTGTCAGCTGCCATGCTTTCCAGTCGCAGTGAGGGTTAAAAAAACCTGTTGATGCCGGGCCAGGCATGTTATGAGGTGGCAATGGATATGCTAATAAAGGCATGCCACATAAATTACATAAGTAACACAGAAGGGCGGGAACATGAATCACAACGGCGAATACAGGCCAAACAGATCCAGCTTCTTGATAACTCAGCCAGGCCAGCGGTCAAACAAACCAACCACGCATCAACCAAGCAGGCCAACTATGCATCAATATTTCTATAGGGGGCAGGTGACACTGGGAATAAACCCCCTGCAGGTAGCAAAGGACCTGGAAAGCGACGGCAGACACCTGGCGGCGGGCATGGAGTATGCGAGGCAGGGGAAGATTACGGATGCGAAAAGAGGCGTAAAAGCGTGCATGGCTGTCGGCCGCACGGCAGATGCAGCGACCATATATCTAGCCGCGGGCATGCCACGCGAAGCGATTGAATGCACGCTGGAATGCACTGGCGACGACGCGTTCAGGGCTGCAAAGCTGTTCCTTGAGCACTCAGAGACCGAAGCCGCGCATGAATGTGCAAAGCGCTACCTGGAGGGGAAGGACGCTGCAACCATCTGCAAAGACGAGAAAAAAATCCTTTTCAGGATATTCTGCCGGGCCGGGGACGAGACAATGGCCAACCAGTTCATCGTATGACAACGACGCCAAAGCGCAGCCAAATCTTATTGCAGCATCTGCGGGGCGAACAGCAGCATCAGGCCGAGCACGAGCATTATCACGCCGCCTATGATTTTGCAGTATTTCGCGTATTTTCCGCCCACTTCCGCATAGATGAGGATGGCCGAGCCGAAGATGAGCAGGTCGTCCAGCATGAAGAAGAGGTCGTACAGCAGGATGTATGCATAATACTGCCAGGTGGGCAGGCTGCTGAGCGCGAGCACCTGGGTGAAGACCGCGGGGATGGCTGAAGAGCATACGAATTCTATTGAATTGACGGTGAAGGCCAGCACCACAAGCCCGACAAGCACTGCCCAGGTCATGGGCGCGGCCACAAGCTCGCGCATCCGCGCGGTAAGTTTTTTCTTCTCGGCGCCACTCGTCACCTCGCAGACCATGGCGCCTTTCGTTTCAAAGTATTCCTTTACGGACAGTATGCCGCCGCCGAGCGCAACAAGGCCGACCAGTATGGTCACCGGCCGGACATAGCCAAGGAAAAGGAATGCGTTCAGCCAGGCTGTCATGAACAGGAAATAGAGCACGCCTGAAGCCAGCAGGAAGGTGCCGACTATGAGCCAGATGCGCTTCCGGTCGTTCAGTTCCATGACGAGCCCTATAAGGTAGACCAGGACCCACATGGCACAGGGGTTGAAGCCGTCAATAAGGCCCAGGACTGCTGCGAGCACGGGCAGGGACAGCGTGGAGAGGTCCATCCTGCCCAGCAGGGGGATGCTGAAGGAGCGCAGGGAAGATTCGCCTGATACCGAGACCGTGCGGTTGCAGCCGTTCTCAAGGCAGGAGGCTATGGCAGTGCGCATTTCCGCGCCGGTCGTCCCCTCGGATTCAAAACCGATGAAGACGCTGCCATCCACGAATGTGGTCGGCGTCGCGAGCCTGGACTCGTCAATGCTGAAGTTCTGCGCCATGATGAGCAGCTGCCGGTATTCCTCCGGGATGGTGACGTCATGGCGGGCTATCTTCACGTCAGGGAATTCCTGGGCGAGCTTTTCGTTGAACGGCTCCTGCATCGCGCAGTGCGGGCACGTGGGCGAGTAGAAGAAATGTATCGTGAGCCTGGCCGTGGACTGCTCCTCAGCCGCCTGCGGGGCTGCGAGATAAATGGCGATTCCGAGCACCATCAGCGCGAGCGTGAGGTAGCGGTTGAACGGGTTCCTGAAGAAGTCGTCAAGCATGGTTGCGCATCACACTCCCAGGGTTCGCGGAAGCCTAGGTTTTTAAACCTAGGAGGAAGCGAACCCGAATCCTCAGTTTTTCTTGTGCCACACGGCTTCCTGCCTAAAGCAGTCAGCCAGAAGCCCAGGGCTTTAGCCCTGGGAGTGTGTCACCGTTTTGCCGCGTCATTCACTGCAGCGATGTTCTTCTGCGTATATTTTTTCAATGCTGCGGATTGCTGCGGCGCGAGCCGCTCTATGGCCATGCCCCAGTGGATGGACACCATGTCGCCCTTTTTCAGCGCCCCTACGAAGCGGACGCCGCCTTTAACCAGCGCGACACGCTCGTTTTTCTGCACGAGCGCGAGCCGCCCGGCCTTCCTCGCGACCGAATGGCGGCGGACGAGTGCGGAATCCGGCGACAGGGACAGGACCAGGCCTGAAGCCACGCAGCACGAGTCGTAGTTTTTTACTGAGCGGGCGACCTTGTCCGTCGCGAAATTCACGTAGAGGGGGTTGAAGCTGTGGTGCGCGGTGATTCCGGCGGGCAGGTTCCTGGCGAGCCTTTCCGCGCGGGCCGGATTTTTTATTATCGTGGGGATGAAACTGCGGACGGCCTCAGGCGGAACGTTGCCGAGCAGCCGGTTGCCTGTCCAGAACGCGCGCACGACGTCCAGGTCAAACGGCTTTTTGTCGTTCGC
Source organism: Microcaldota archaeon (assembly GCA_964490215.1). GTDB lineage: Archaea > Micrarchaeota > Micrarchaeia > Anstonellales > Bilamarchaeaceae > Bilamarchaeum. The sequence goes on from CAZBAM010000001.1 coordinate 158,410, forward strand.
ACGGGCGATGAGCGAGAGGTAGCCGTAGTGGGCCGTGAATCTTTTCAGCTCCTGCTCCATCCGGCGCTGGTTGCCGGACTTGAGCGCGGCGATGAACGACCGGCGGCCGCAGTATCCCCTGCTGTTCGGCGGGAAAGCGTAGCGCGCGGCCAGCTCCACACCGTTGTTCATTCAACCAGCCAGGGGAGCGCCTTCGGCAGCCTGGAAGAGGAGCGGAGGAGCGACAGGACGCCCACGGCCATCAGCACGCCGCCGAGGACGAGGGCGAGCCCGACTGCCTGCACGAGCGTTATCGCCTTGCCGAGGAATACCGCGTTGAGCGCGGCGGTCACGATGCCGCCGAGCGTGAATACGGCCGCGGCCTTCATGAGCGGCAGGTGCTTCAGGGTGGTGTACCAGGTGAAAAGGAAGCAGCAGAGCAGCAGCGAGGTGACCGCCAGCCAGCCAAGGACCTCTGCGTTGGCGGTGAAAAGGGCGCCGAGCGAACCTGTGGCGGCCAGGAACCCGAGCAGAACCAGCGAGCCGAAGAACATCCTGGACGCCATCACAGCCTGGGGATGGACGCCTTCAAGGAGCCTGCCGGGCTGCATCAGCCTGCGCGAAAGCGCGTATTCAGCAGCCCACAGCACGGTAGCACCGAGCACGAGCGCCTGTCCGGGGCCGAACGCGGCCTCGCCTGACACGAGCAGCGCGTTGCCTGCCAGGATGACGAAGCCGGCTGCCAGGTCCCTGGACGACGGCCGCTCCTTGAGTATGAACCAGCCGGTGACGCCTGCGAATATGAAAAGCGAGCGGAATATGAACGAGCTGACCGCGGCGCCTCCGAGCTTGAGGCCCCAGAAGAACATCAGGAAAGGCACGCTGCCCCCGACCACGCCGATGAGCGCGAGCAGGCCCCACTGGCCGGGCGAGAGCCGGCTGAAGAGGCGGCCGAAGTGGCGGGTGCCGCCGGCGGCGAGCACGATGGCCGCCAGGAAGAAAAGCGCGCCGGCATTTTTCAGCGTCGTATAAACGAACGGGTCGGCGAGCGAGACCGCCACGCCGTTCACGAACACCGAGACGCCGCTCACGAGAGCGGCCAGCAATGCAAGTGCCAGGCCTTTTTCGTGGTTCTCCGCCATGCAAAGCCTATGGGATAACAAGGTTTTAAACCACTGGGGGATAAAGCCGGATTGATGAGGAAACTGAGGGTCGGCTGGTTCACATTCACGTGCAGCGAGGACAGCTCTATCGTCCTCATTGAACTCATGAATAAGCACTACTTTGAATGGAAGAAAAGGGTGGATTTCCGCTACTGCAGGCCGCTGAAGTCCAGGAACGTGCTTGACGAGCTTGACGTCGCGTTCGTGGAGGGGGCCATATCCAACGACCGGGAAAGGCAGAAGCTGCTTGAGATACGCTCCAGGGCGAAATACCTCGTGGCGACCGGCGCGTGCGCGTGCACAGGCTACCCGTCCGCACAGAGGAACGACTTCACGCCGGAGATGAAGGAGAAGATGGTGCCCTTCCTGAAGAAGTGGAACCTCTACGGCACGGTCCTGAGGCTGGACGAGGTCGTGAAGGTGGACGAGAAGGTGGACGGCTGCCCGATGATGGAGCAGAAGTTCCTTGAAGTGCTGAACAGGTACCTGGACGAGTTCGGCGCAGGGGGGAAATGAATGCACGGCAATGATTTTGACATCACCATAAACAACCTCTGCAAGGTTGAGGGCCACACGGACCTTGACATAAGCGTCAAGAACGGGAAGGTGGTCGGTTCAAGGCTCAGGATAACCGAGAACAAGCGCTTCTTCACCACCGCAGCGGTCGGCAAGCCCGCGCTGGCGGTGCACCAGATAGTGTCGCGCATATGCGGGACCTGCTCCATCGCCCACATCATGTGCTGCATAAACTGCGTGGAGAACGCGCTGGACTTCAAGCCCTCGCTGCAGGTCAGGAACCTCAGGGACCTCCTGCTCTACGGCCTGAACATACGCGACCATGCCATGCACCTTTACCTGTTCTGCCTCCCGGACGTGTTCGGCAGGGACTCGGTGCTGGAATTCGCCGACGAGGGCTACGAGCACGACCTCATACACAAGGCGTTTGAAGTGAAATCGGCAGGCAACGACCTGTGCGTGCTGACAGGCGGGAGGGCGGTGCACGCGCCTTTCCCGCAGGTCGGGGGGTTCATGAAAATCCCTGGCAGGGAGGACGCGAAAAAGGTCGCGGCCAGGCTCCGGGAAGTGAGGGAACACGCGATTGAATTCGTCGAGATATTCCGCAAGTGCGGCTTCCGCTTTGACACCGACACCACGTACATCGCGCTCAGGAACAGCAAGTTCAGCTACCGCGGCGGCGACCTCACGTCCTCGGACGGCATGTGCATAGGACGGAAGAACTTCCGCGAGCACCTCCAGAAATACGTCATACCGTATTCCCAGGCGCCGGGTTTTGAGTTCGGGGGAACGGCGTACGTCGTCGGCGCGCTGGCCAGGCTCAACATAAACAGGGACACGCTGCACCCGGACACGCGCAGGGACCTGAGCGGGGCGCTTTCGGAATTCCCGTCCTCCAACGTGTTCCACAACAACCTCGCCCAGGCGATTGAAATCGTGCATTGCATAGATTCGGCGCTGGAACTGCTGGAGACCATGGAATTCAAGGAAGAGCCAAGGCCGGTGCTCAAGCCCGTGAACGTTGAGGGCGTCGGCGTGCTTGAGGCGCCGCGCGGCACGCTATACTACCACCTGAAAACCGACGACGCCGGCCGGATATCGTTCGCGGACCTGGTCATACCGACGTCCCAGAACCAGATAAAGATAGAGAAGGACATCGGTGCCCTTGCCCAGCAGAAGCTGGACGAAGGGGTGGAAAAGGAGACGATTTCGCTGGAAGTGGAGAAGCTCATCCGCGCCTATGACCCGTGCATGAGCTGCGCGACGCATTTCCTGAAGATAAGGTGGAAATAGGCAGGCCGCAGGGATTGATTATTTCCCGTAATAGATTCCGATAAACCCGTCTTTTGTCAGGCCGGCCTGCCTGATGATGCTCAACAGCGTGCCGCGTGCGAGCTCTTTATGCAGAGGCACAACCGGCTTGAGCCGCTTGCCGTCAACCTCCCGAATCAGAATCACGTGGCTACCGTGCTGGCCTAACTGCCTGAAGCCAGGCTCGCAAGAATCTTTATGACTTCAAGACCGGAAAGGACCGGAAGTTTCATGAGCCCACGCTGAGGGTTGCGATGAGGGGGGCTTCTGCATGGGCTCTCCGGAGGTGTTCCAGCTCGTCAGAATCGGCATGTTTCAGGTAGAGTTCCAGAGCTTCCTTGAGGTTTTTCAGGGATTCCTCAATGGTCTTGCCCTGGCTTGTAACCTGCAACTCCAGACAATGAGCAACATACCATTTGTCTTCTTTTTCCACTATTGCGGAGAGCTTATACATTTGCAATTCACCGGTAAATTCACTGGTAAGTTATCCCGTAGTTTATTTTTAACGCTATCTTTTGAAGTTCAGGCTGAACAGGCCGTGTCCCGTCACAGGGGAGGCAGGTACGTGAACCTGTGCTCCCGGGTTATCTTGGCTATCTCAAAATCGTGGATGTTCCTGCCAAGCCGCTTCTTCAGCCTGTCCAGCTGGCTGTCAAAATCCGAATCTGAGCTCACCTCAAATATCAGGTCCGCGTCGTATGAACCGATGCTCCTGATATAATAGGTTATGTTCGGGTTGCTGCGGCAATACGCAAGCAGTGCGTCCCATGCCCGGGAATCCATGTTCCTCAGCGAGAGCAGGAGCTCGTAGAGCAGGATGCCTGCCTTTTGCGTGCTGAAAATCCAGCCATAGCCCCATATCAGCGCCTCCTTTTCCATCCGCTTGATCCTGGCCCGGACGGTTTCCGGAGCGATGGAGCAGGCTTCGGCAATGGAAACCACAGGCGCCCGGCAGTCCCTTTGCAGCGCCAGCAGGACCTTCTTGTCCGTCCCGTCCATGACGACGGTTTTCTCAGGGCTGCCCAGGAAGGACTCGGACCTGTCTTCCACGTTCCCGACAAGATAGGATTTGTCAAAGGCCCGGTTTTCCGTGGCCAGGTGGATGGAATGCGCCCTCATGGCCGCCCCGTATTTCGAGGCGTACCTGTCCCATATGCGCTGGAATTCCAGGGGATTCCTGGCGTAGAAGGAAACCACGAAATCAACCCTCCCGCTGCACTCCGCGGCGTATCTCACCGACGGGTCGGCCGTCACCTCTGCTATGAAGGCCTCTTTCACGGAAACGTCGTCCCACTGGAGGTACACGCCGTAGTTATGGTAGCCGAGGCGGCCTGCATCAACCCGCAGCACCTTGTCGCCGAGGATGCCCATCCGCACGAGCCGGCCTATCCTGTAATGGACGCGCTGCTTTGAAATGCCGGTTGCCTTGGCGAGCCGGCTGTCGGGCTGGCGGCAGTTGCGCCAGAGTTCAAAGAGCAGTTTTCGGTCGTATTTGTCTATTTTGAGCATATTTTTACTTTTAATAGATAATTAATTAAAATCTTCGTATTTTGACAAAAAAATCCTTAAATATATTTATATGGGTGTTTGGAGTGGTGTATATCAGTGGTGATAGTATGAGGATAATGCATATGACAAAAACACAGGTCGTTAACAGGAGGCTGGGGCCCGTTGCGAGGCCTCTCGAGCTTCTGCGCCGCATGATTGCGCGGCTGAAGGACAAGGAAGAGATGCAGTTCGCCCTTGGCTCGAAGAAGGAGAAGGACAAAAAGGGCAAGATCGCAGAGCGGCAGATCCAGAAGACGTGCGACGGCCGGGATGACTATGCCCTGAAGGTCAGGGGCAGGGAGGAGAAAACCCTGAAGAAGACGGCAGAACGCCTCCGCAGGCTTTATGAGCGGTTCATAGGGGCCCAGGTGCCGCGGATGCCGCAGCTTGAGCCCATCAGGCCGTGAGGAAGGCAAATGGCATGAAGATGATAACCACCACAACAGGAAGGGGTAACATCTTCAAAATCCGCAAGGACCGGTTAGACGGCGTCATACGGCAGTTTTCACCAAGGATTAGGGAAGAACCGGCGTTCAAAAAAGTGTTCTGGCTCCAACCGCCGGGCGAATCGGCCTTTTTGCCACGAGATTCCACGCCGCTACTCACTCCGCTTGCGTTATTCTCGCCAATCAGGCGTTTCTATCCCAGTGTAAGCGTCGCGCATTTCAACGAAGTCGAGTATAACGAGGAGCAGATGCGCAAGACGCTTGAAGCGGAAAGGCCGGATCTCGTATGTTTTACGCCGATGACCATCAACTACCGTTCCGTACTTAAGCTGGCGGCAGCAGCAAAGGGGATCGGTGCGACGGTGGTATGTGGAGGCCATCATGCGACATTCACTGCGGATTTGATAATGAAACAGCACACGGATATAGATGCGGTATGCAGGCACCAGGGCGAGAATGCACTGGCCGAAATAGTCGGCGGAATTCCGTTCCCCGAAATACCAAACCTAGTCTGGCGTGATGGCCGGGGTGCAGTGCAGACGAATCAGGTGGAATACACCCCCAGGTCATCCATACTGCCGGATCTCCCCAACATAGATTACTCGCTCCTGTCGTTCCAGAGAACAAAAGAAAAAAAGGACGTCGTTGTGCCGGTATTGACTCAGGAAGGCTGCAACCACCGCGCAGTTGCCGTTCGCTATTGTGAGTTTTGCGCATGCAAGGAAAGTTACCTGAATTCCCTCGCGCCTGCCCAGGCAGTGCAGCTTTTGACGAAGATTCGTACGCAGGGGTTTGAACAAGTGGATGAAATCAGCCAAGACCTGACAGGTGACAGAGGTTGGTTCAATGAATTCCATGCCCTCGCCAAAACCGCCAAATTGCCACGATTGAGAACGGTCAGTTCCAGGGGCTGTATTACCACAGCAACCGCCGGCAAACTTGCAGAGTTGGGGGTCGAAGAGGTTTTTATAGGTGCGGAAAGCGGCTCGGATGCAGTCCTGAAAAGCATGGGCAAGGGCTTAACGTCAGCCATGCAACTGAATTCAATCAAAAATCTCTTTGAGCACAGGATCACCCTCAGTTTTGGCATCGTGCTTGGCTGCACCGGAGAAACGCTCCAAACCCTGGATGCGACAGAAAGATTCATTCTTGAGATTAATGATCTTGCCGAGAGGCGTATCCAGAAACTTCCCTGCTTTGAGATAAGCGCGATGATACCCAGACCTGGCTCCCTCATCTGGAGTAGGCTCATAGAAGACCCACAGTTCAGGAACAACTATGGCTACCGGGCATTTTCCGATGATGCAGAGGTAGCAAAGGATGCCACCGGGATAATCACCAATGGCGTGCTTAGCTTCGATGACTTGGCCAGGTGGAAGCGCAAGCTCAAAGAAACGCTCGAAAAGAGGTTCGGGTCCCGGATGAACCTGAGGAGTTACCTTCCCGATTAGGGTGAATGGCATTAACATAAGGATAACACCGCGATGGTATGGCGGCAAAGGGGCAGCCTTAGCCATAGTCTCGGCCACGGCAAATGAGCGAAAACTAGTCTGCGCATACCAGACAAGGCTGAGAAAACTGAAACAGGCACATGTACTACCAACCAAAGACCTCAGCCAAACGGTAGGACCTTACGCGGATATCTACAAGGCAGAGGTCGGCATAATGAAAAGACGGATACGACCGGGGGATAGGATGCTCGATGCCGGAGCAGGATACGGCAGGCTCGTAGAGGCGGCCCTGAAGAAAGGGGTCAAGCAGGTAGTCGCCCTGGAGCCGGACAAGCGCGCGATTGTGAAACTCAAACAGAGATTCGGCAGAAACAAACGGGTAACAATAGTGCGGGGGATTGCACAGGCCCTGCCATTTCCTGATGCTAGCATAGACATCGTCACATTCGTAGGCAACAACCTTGGCGTGATGTGGAAGATTGTCGGCGACTGGGAGGAACTACGGTGCATGCAGAAGGAGGCCATACAGGAGATGCTGCGCGTAGCCAAACGGGAGGTTTCCTTCATAGTCTACGGCAAAGAGACGATTGTAAGTTCGCTCAAGACTTATGAGTCTGTACAGGATAACATCGTTGGCATAAGAGACGGACTCATGCTGGTGGAAGGCAAGCCATACCGCATCGTTGACGGAGGTGCAGAGGTCGAGCGTTTCGTCTATCAGAAATTCGACCGGCGGTACCTGGAGAACCTGCTCGCAGACGCAGGAGTCCGCAGGTATGAGATAACTGGCATACCAAAAGGCACGGAATACGGATATCTCGTAACGCTATATCCTTAGCAGGCCTATGATTAACGCGGCCACTTCCGCGAGCGCCTTCTTTTCAGGATAGCCCATGGGCACAGCGATTATCCTCACGGAGTCCAGCAGCTTCATCTTCTTCAGGATTTTCAGGGTGACGGCAAGGTCAAAATCGTGCATGGAATAGATCTTGCCGGTCTCCAGGGCTTCAACGCTGTCCGGCCAGTCAAGCAGCACCACCCCGTCAATGCCTTTGGCCGCGTCCAGAATGACAAGGTCCCTGCCCTCGCCCTCCAGGTTCTCTGCCGAATCAAACTCCCTGAACTCCACCGAAGGGAAGCGCCGGCGCAGGGCCGCCATCATCCGCAGCGGTAGCGAGTCCTCCTCCACGAGCGCATTGCCGAAGACGAGGATTTTGAGCCTCCACGCCTTCTCAGCAGCCGTCATCAGAGGATTTTCGGGCTGAAGGCATTTAAAAATATTCCATAGAAAGGGAACCCATGAAATCGCTGCTTATCATCCTGGTTGGCATGGTTGTTCTCGCAGGCGGATGCATCCAGCAGGCGGGGACCGCCAACGGGGCGGCAAACGCCTCTCCTGCCGCACCGCCTCCTGCGTGCACTGGCGGCAGCGCCAGCCTTTCAGTGGCCGGCACCGCCTCCTACAACGGCAGCCAGTTCAGCGATGCGTGCGTCTCCAACGCATCTGTGAAAAAATTCTACTGTGATGGGGGCCAGGTCAGATCAATGACAGCCGACTGCCCGCAGGATTCCGCCTGTGAAGCCGGTGCATGCGCCGCGGTCCGGGAACCGGTCCGGCCTGCCGCGAAATGCGTTTCCACCTCGCCGGTCGTGGATTATTACACCGCCGGCTCTGTCACGTACAACGGAACCACGTATAGCGACGTCTGCCAGGGCCTTTACAGCCTGGTCAAGTACTCGTGCGATAACGACGCGGTCAGCCAGAGCACTTACCATTGCCCCGTAGGAGACCAGTGCGAGAGGGGCGCATGCGTGCATCTGGACCGGACGTGCACTGATACCGACGCGCAGGACCAGTCTGCCGCAGGGACCACCACGCTCTATGGCGGCGGCGTGGTGATATCGCAGATGCATGACGCGTGCGTCAATTCGACCACGCTGACCGAATACGGCTGCGGCAACGGCATCGTCGTGAACACGACGGTCACCTGCGCAGAGGATTACTACTGCTCCGGCGGCGCCTGCCTTCCGCCCTGCGTGGCGACGGCGTCCGGCGTAACAGCTGGCGGAACCGCGTATAGTAACGCCTGCAAGGACAACCGGACGTTTGTCAGGTATACCTGCTATGGCTCTTCCGTAAGCAGGGTGGAACTGCCGTGCGAGACGTTCTGCCATGGCGGGGCATGCGTGCCGGCAACCAGCCTGTCCTGCACCAGGTCGCAGAACGGCGTGCAGATAAGATACAACGGCGACGTCCTGCTTTCCCAGGACAACGCTTGCGTTGACTACCAGACCGCGAAGGCATATGCCTGCGACAGCAGCAAAATGGTGTTCTCATACCAGTCTTGCAGCGATGATGAGGTGTGCCAGTCCGGAAATTGCGTGGCGATAGCCCGGCCAGGTTGCTTCGTGGTGAGCACTGGCACGGAAGGGGACGTGCACTACAAATCCTCGGTGATCCTCACCAGCAACAGGACGGTGACGTCCGTCCGCGACAACTATTGTCTCAGCACGGTAATTCTGGTGCAGTATTATTGCAATGACGGAGCCATCGGGGCAAACTACGTTAATTGTCCGGCTGAAGAGAGCTGCCAGGACGGCATATGCGTCTATCCGTATATGTGCCGCGAGACGGCAGTCCGTTCGGCTGCTTCCGCAGGGGCAGCGACCCTTTATGACGGCACGAACCCCGTGCGGACGGAGAAGGACGTCTGCTCTGGCGACGGAGTAAGCATCCGCGAGGTCGGCTGCGGCGACAACGGACGCATAACGTATTCCATCGTCTCATGCCCGGCTGGCATGGCATGCAACAGCGAGACCGGAACGTGCGGATGAGGACCCGGCCGCAAAGAACATATAAATACGTTATTCTGCTGATATGACGTGAATGGAAAACCCGCAGGGGGCGGGTTGGAACGAAACTGGAAACTGGGAGCATGCCATGGTATTGTGTTTCATAGCGTTTTTCGTGTTCGCCGTAATGTCAATCTTCTCGGCGAAATACAGGCCGCTCGCAAAGGAGGGCTTCCGCTGCGTCTTCAGGACGCTGATGATGAAGCCATGCGACACCGGCCTGGACGAGAGGATAAAGGCCGACGTGGTGTCGGCGGTGCTCAAATACTCGCCGGCGCTGGCGAAGGTGATAAACGCGCACTTTGCGGCCCTGTCGTGGCTCTTCGTCATAATCACTGTGGCAAGCTTCACCTACACGGCCGTCGGCGTCTACAATTTCTACGTCTACGGCAACTGCGACGGCCCGCAGGCCATCGGCGCGTGCATACTCAACGACATCACCGGCGATTACGGCAGGTTCAGCGAGCCCACGGACCTCGTCCCGCCCATTGCCCTGGACGGCATGGCAGAGGGGAACGCCAGCGCCAACGTCACCATAATAGAGTTCGGCTGCTTCACATGCCCTTACACCAAGGAAGTTGAATCCACGATGAAAACGCTGCTGCAGAGGTACAACGGAACCATCTACTACGTGTTCAAGCCGTTCCCGCTGCCCAGCCACAACAACAGCTTTGACGACGCACGCGCCGTGCTGTGCGCCCACAGGCAGAACAGGTCGTGGGAGCTGCAGGACCTCATATTCAGGCACCAGACGGCGTGCATCGCAGGAGGCACGACGGACCTGAAGGCGCTTGCGCAGAGCGCCGGGCTTGACATGGCCGGGTTCAACAGGTGCTTTGACAACAACGAGACCGGCGCCGAGCTCGCGGTATACGTGCAGGAAGGCAAGGACGCGCACATATACGCCACGCCCACGTTCTTCATCAACGGAAAGCCGCTGGTGGGACCGAAGCCGCTGGTGGATTTTGAAAATGCAATAGTGGCTGCCGGGGGGCCTGCCGCGGCGCAGGGGGTTGGAGGATGAACGGCATACGCAGGGATTTCCCGTTCCTGGCAGCGAACCCCGCGCTGGTATATCTTGACAGTGCATGCACATCGCTCAAGCCTGCGCAGGTCATTGATGCGGAGATGTCCTACTACCGGGAACTCGGCGCCTGCGGGGGAAGGAGCTCACACGCATCCGGAAGGAAGACGAGCGAGAGGACCGAGGAGGCGCGGGAGAAGGTCGCAGCGTTCGTCGGCGCGGACGCATCCGGCCTGGTGTGGATGAGGAACACCACCGAGGGCCTGAATACCGTGGCCCGCGGCCTTGACTACTCAAAAAGGAAGAAGGTTGTGACGAGCGTGATGGAGCACCACGCGGTCCTCCTGCCGCTCATGAAGCTCAGGGACAATGGGACGATAAGGCTTGAGATAGTAGGTTGCGAAAGCGACGGAACTGTAAGCGCGGGGAAATGGTCGCATGCCATAGACCGCGGGACGGCGCTCGTGGTCACGAACAACGGCACGAACACCACCGGATGGAAGGGCAACGCGCGGGAGGTGGCGAAAATCGCCCACGCGAACGGCGCGCTCGTGTGCATTGACGGAGCGCAGGGCGTGCCGCACTCAAGGACGGACTTCAGGCGCGATAACTTTGATTTCCTGTGCTTCTCAGGCCACAAGATGCTCGGCCCGACCGGCATCGGCGCGCTTGTCGCGAAAAAAGAGCTGCTTGACGGGCTGGAGCCGCTCATGACCGGCGGCGGCACAGTGAAGGCGGTCAGCGGCGGTAAGATAGACCCCATGGACGACCAGACGAGGTTTGAGGCCGGCGTGCAGCACTACAGCGGCATCCTCGGCCTCGCAGAGGCGTGCGATTACCTCAAAAAAATCGGCATGGACAAGGTGGAAGCGCACGAAAAGGCGCTCGCAGCCGCGTTGCGCAGGGAACTGGAGGCCGCGGGCGCGGTCGTTTACGGCCCGCCTGACGCAGCAGGGCACAGCGCGCTCTACTCGTTCAACCTGAAGGGGGGGAAGGCGCACGACGTGGCGCTCATGCTTGACAAATATAACATCGCGGTCCGCAGCGGGTTCTTCTGCGCGCAGCCCGGCGTTGAGGCCATGGGGGCGAAGGAAGGCGCGGTGCGTGCGAGCTGCTACGTCTACAACACGGCTGACGAAGTGAAAAGATTCGGCGAGGCGCTCCGGAAGCTGAAGCAGCTTTACGGCTGACCATCGGCGGGTGCCATGAAAAATCAGTGGAAGGTGTGTCTGTTACATCCAATTTGTGCCTAAAATTACAGTGAATCTGCCAGCTTTTGACACGGAAAACAGGAAAGGTTAATAATCTTGCGATTCCATTATCTTGTCCCTCTGATGGATTCTGACGAGGATATTTCGGTTGTCCTGAAAAGGATGCGTCTATAGCGGCCTCTGGCGGGCAGTCAGCCATTGGTGTGGTGTCTGGACTATAACTCACTACACGAAACTCATGCCTGCGCATGCTTGTCTATGGCACGAAGTAGATATCTAAAACGAGCGGATGGGTTAAGCTTGATATCTGCAATCGTTTGAAATTCTTCTTCACCGAGTCCAGAAGTCAGAATCCAGATGGTGACCAAAATGGCAAAAAAGAAAGCAAAGGCCAAGCCGAAGGCAAAAACGGCAAGGAAAAAAATCAGGGCGAAGCGCCCCAAGGGACGCGGGCCCAGCAACAAGAGCAAGATGTCCAAAGTGAGGAAGCTCATGAGGCTGGCTAAGAAGAAGCACTGATTCTTTCAGTTTTCGTCCTCTTTCCGTTTCCGCCTTGTAAGGGCGGCAAGTTAATGTTTTTGAACGCGAATACCCACTGGCAGGGCTGCCGGGAGAACTGCGGGGGAAGATTCATGGGCCCAGGAGTGGAACGAGGCAGGCTGGTTTCGTCACTTCTTCACCAGCACTGAGGCCCCGCCCACGATTTTGAGCGTGAATTCCAGCTCGCCGCCTTTCTCCTTGTAACTGACGTCGGTGGCAGCGAACCGGGATTCTTTCCAGACCGAAGGGTCGTACTTGACCAGCGCGGCAGTCAGCTTGTCCACGATCCGGTCCAGCAGGTATTGTTTCTCGTCGGGGCGCACGTTGAACAGCTTGAAACTGCGGGACTGGCCTGAAAAGAAATCCGTGAGCCCCAGGCGGTCAGCGCTGATGCCGACGGGCAGTATGGGCTGGTAGCGGGGGGTGTCAAGGGAGCTGAACACCAGGTTCGCTGCCCTGAGCGCCTCGTCCTTAATGTCCTGTGCATTTTTTTGTGCCATTGCCATGCGATCACGTGCATTCAGGATGGATGGAAGGAAGGAAAAAGCTTACGGCCTGGCCTCCTTCCTGCGACATCATGCCTCCGGCCTCGTATGGACAACTTCATCCACGGTGGCCCGCCAACGGCGCAGGGCAAATTATTTAATCCTGTGCCCCGAAAGTTGTGGAGAGAGGATACGATTTAAGAAAAAACGGTGATGTAACATGGGGAGAGTTCTTATCGTAGGAGCAGGAGGAGTAGGCAACGTCGTCGCGAAAAAGTGCGCGCAGATTCCTGAGGTTTTCAGCGACATCATGCTCGCGAGCAGGAGCCTGGACAAACCCCGAAAAATCCAGGAGGAGATACGGAAGAGATACAACAGGGAGATAAAGGTAGCGCAGGTTGACGCTGACAACGTCCCGGAGCTCGTCAGGCTCATACGCGGGTTCAAGCCTGACGTGGTGATAAACGTCGCGCTTCCCTACCAGGACCTGGCCATAATGGACGCGTGCCTGGAAAGCGGGGTGCACTACATAGACACCGCCAACTACGAGCCGCCCGACGAGGCGAGGTTTGAATACAGCTGGCAATGGGCGTACCAGGACAGATTCCGTAAGAAGGGGATAATGGCGATCCTCGGGTGCGGATTTGACCCGGGCGTTTCCAACGTATATTGCGCCTATGCGCAAAAGCACATTTTTGACGAGATAAAGACCATAGACATCGTGGACTGCAACGCAGGCAGCCACGGAAAGGGCTTTGCGACAAACTTCAATCCGGAGATCAACCTCAGGGAGTTCCTGCACAACGGAAAATACTGGAAAAACGGGAAATGGGTGGAAACGCCGCCGATCCTGAGCACAGAGTGCGTGCATTTCGCTTTCAATTATCCGGTCGCCGGCCCGAAGGAGAGCTTCCTCATCTGGCACGAGGAGATGGAATCGCTCGTGAAGAACATAAAGGGGCTTGAGAGGATAAGGTTCTGGATGACATTTTCCGAAAACTACCTGACCCACTTCCGCGTCCTGCACAACGTGGGGCTCACCAGGATAGACGAGGTTGATTACAACGGATGCAAGGTCGTCCCGATAAAGTTCCTGAAATCGCTTCTCCCGGACCCGGGCACGCTCGGAACGAACTACACCGGGAAAACCGTAATCGGGTGCGTCTTTGACGGGGTGAAGGGCGGGAAGAGAAAGAAGGTTTTCATCTACAACGTATGCGACCATGCCGAGACCTACAAGGAAGTGCAGTCCCAGGCGGTTTCCTACACCGCCGGCGTGCCTCCTGTCCTCGCAGCGATGCTCGTGATAAAAGGGATATGGAAAGGCACCGGAGTCCTCAACGTGGAGCAGCTTGACCCTGACCCGATGATGGAGGCCCTGGACAAATACGGGCTTCCTTCGCTAAAAGTTGATTTCAAGGGCGAGATGCCGCAGTGACTCCCATGGGCGAAACGTGCGGCTGCCAGGACATGCGGGAGATTTACAGGCAGGCGCTATCAGATTTTCCGAAAGAGGCCACGGGCAAGGTGCGGACGCCATGCTACATAGTCAGCACCGGCGCAATCAGGCGGAACCTGGAAATCCTGGACTCGGTGCAGAAGCGCACCGGCGCGAAGATACTCCTCGCCCTCAAGGCATACGCGATGTGGAGCACGTTCCCGCTCATCCGGAGATACCTGCACGGGGTTTGCGCAAGCGGGCCGATTGAGGCGAGGCTGGGCCGCGAGGAATTCGGCCGCGAAGTGCACACCTTCGCCCCTGCGTATTCCGAAGAGGACATGAAGAAGGTCATTGGATATTCGGACCACATAGTCTTCAATTCCGTTTACCAGTGGAAAAAATACCGTGGCATGATAAGGGAGGCCAATGAGGGCGGGAAAAAGATAGAGGTCGGCCTGCGGGTGAATCCAGGGCACTCAGAAGTTGAAGTAGAGCTGTACAATCCGGCCGGCAAGGGCTCAAGGCTCGGCATTCGCGCTGAAGACCTGGAAGGCGAGGACCTGGACGGAATCTCGGGCCTGCACTTCCACGCGATGTGCGAGCAGGACTCTGACGTGCTGGTGCGCGTCCTGAAGTCTTTTGAAAAAAGATTCGGAAAATACGTCAGGCGGATGAAATGGGTGAATTTCGGGGGAGGACACCACATGACAAAGAGCGGCTATGACGTGGGACTGCTCTGCGAAACCATCACCGGTTTCAGGAAAAGATACGGGGTTGAGGTCTACCTGGAACCAGGGGAGGCGGTCGTGCTCAATGCAGGGGTGCTGGTCGCAAGCGTGCTGGACATCGTGAAAAACGGCGTTGAAATAGCGATATTGGACACGTCAGCCGAAACGCACATGCCGGACGTGCTGGCGATGCCCTATCGCCCGAACGTGATTGGGGCCGGAAAGCCGGGCGAATTCAGGCACACCTACCGGCTGGGCGGGATTTCCTGCCTCGCCGGGGACGTCATAGGGGATTACTCGTTCAGGTCGCCGCTCAAGCGCGGCGACAGGCTCGTGTTCCTGGACATGGCCCTTTACTCGTTCGTGAAAAACACCACGTTCAACGGCATAGCGCTGCCCTCGCTGGCGCTTTACGACCCTGAAGGCGGGAAGCTCCGCGTTGTGAGAAAATTCGGATATGCTGATTACAAGGCCAGGCTGTCTTAATTAGGGAAAAAAGGGCCACGGCCGAGAATCGAACTCGGGCCTAGAGGGCCACAGCCACTCACGCTACCATTACGCCACCGTGGCCATCAAACTTTTTAGGAAAAAGTTTGATCAAAAACTGATTGTTAACTTTTTCCTTTTGGCTGTGCCCGGATAAAACTTGCGCTCAACTGTTTAAAATTGCTTGTTTCCTCGCAGCGAGCACCCGCGAGCCGTCGCCGGTGAAGAATTCCACGTCCTTAGCGCCGCTACGCTCCACGAATTCAACGAGGTCGCCGAAGTCAGCATGGTCGCTTAATGGAAACGAGGCGTCGGCGTCAAAGCGGTGGCGGAGCGCCCAGCCGGTGGCCACAGCGCACAGCGTGTCGCGGCCGAACGCCTGCGCGAGCCGGTGCGCGAAATGGCGCTTTGCCTTCGCCATCGGAAGCAGGGCCACGAAGCGGCGGGACATCGCCCCCTCGGCCTCCTCTGTTCCAACAACGATGCGGTCAAGCTTCACGCCGTATTTCCCGTAGACTGCTGAGAATGAGTCCGTCTTCTGCGTGACTATGGGCGCGATGCCTGCCTCGTTCAGTATCCTCACGAGCTCCTGTGCCTTGCCGAGCTCGTAGCAGCCGATGAGGAGGTTGGACGAGTCGTTCCTTTTCACCCAGCCGGATATCATGCCGTGTATTTCCGCGCGGGAAGGGAAGGCATAGGACGGGTCGCCGTAGGTGGCTTCCATTATCAGCCGGTCGCACTGCGGGATTTCGGCCTTCCAGCCGAAGACGTTCGGTTTGAGCGAGAAGTCGCCGGTGTATGCGGTGCGCAGGCCGTCGCCGTCAACGAGCAGTTGCCGCGAGCCGAGGATGTGGCCTGCGTCAAGCAGTTTCGCACCCGGGCACGACGCAGGCTCCGGGGCAAAGCCAGCCAGTTCGAGTGTCTCCGGGCTGGCGATGATTCTTTTCTGCCTCTTCAGGCCGGCGGCATGGTCAGAATGCGCATGCGAAAGGAACGGCAGGTCGCCGCCGGCATGGTCAAGGCTTATCGTGAGGCCGCCGCATGGGATGTGCATGCGGGAAAATGGCGCAGAAAGAATATAATGGTTGTTAGAAAAGCTGCCGGTCGTCATCTTCCCGGTACTCGTAGGCGAGGACGGCGCGGATTATTTTCGCGCGCTTCCTGCCGACGCCTGGAACGTCCGCCAGCTCGCGCTCGGACGCATGGACGAGCGCGTCCACGCTGCCGAAATGCGCGAGCAGCGCCTTTGCGCTTTTCGGGCCTACCATGGGCAGCGCCTCGACGATTGAGCGGGCGGTCTGCGACGGGGTGAACGTCTTCCTCTTGGCGTATATGCGCATGGGCAGGCCCTTGCCGAGCTGCTCGTGCTTCGCGAAATTGAACACGAGCTCTGCGGTCCCTTCCATGCCATCGGTGAAAATCAGGGAGGCGCCATAGTCGGCGACGATGGCCGCGTATGCCCCGAGAAGCGAGGGGCGCGCCAGCCGTTCCCCGTCGCCAGTGCCCTCCACGACCACCACGACACGCCCGTAGTTCGCCAGCAGGTTGGGCATCTGGGTGAAAAGCCTGCCGTCCATCACTGACTGCTCAAAGTCAGCGCGCGTCTTCCGCTCTACGGCAAGGCGCGAGGAGCACAGGAAATCGCCCACGCTGAGCACGCGCCGCTCAACGTCAGCGCCCAACGCCCTGAGCAGTCCGTCAAACTTTTCGTCCTCGCGGTGGTCTATGGCGATGCGGACCCTGCCGTCCGGGGATTTCTCCAGGAACTGCTGCAAGCGGATCACCCCTGCTGCTGCGCCGTTGCCATGTAGGCGTTTATCTCGTCGTAGCTGATGGCGCAGCCAGAATACTTCATCTTGTAGAGCGCGGCTTCCAGCGCGTCCCTCTGCAGCTTCTTGAAATTCCTGAAATAGCCCTTCTCGTGGGCGAGCATCACCAGCTCGCTGGAGCGTATGACGCGCAGGGGCGCTATCTCCGACGTCAGGAACTTGAGGTTGTCCTTGTTCACCATGATGTTGACGCTGAACTCCTGCTCCAGGTGCTCCTTCAGCTTCAGCGGCGCCTCAATCAGCATCCGCGTCGTCCGCTCGTCCATGAGTATGTATTCCACGCCAAGCGCCTTCGCCAGGGCGAGCATCTCGGACTCGCCTTCCTGTATCAGGCGCAGTGGGGTGCCGCGGGCGAAGAACATGCTGTTGGCTGCGTTCATGTATTTCCTTGACTGGTCGCCGACGTTCGCGTCCACCTTCACGACCACGCCGTCCTCTATGGCGTTCTTTATGCGGATGGCCGAGAAAAGGTATTTGCGCAGGTTGGATTCCAGCGGCCGCAGCACGGACTCGCGCTCCACGGACGGCGGGATGATGAAGCGGACGTGGTAGTTCTCGTGGAAGTAATACAGCAGGTGGTCCAGGCACGCCGCAGTGAGCGATATGAGCGCACCGGAATCGCAGAGTATGTCGCGCGTTTTCATGGCCATCCCGTGTCATTCTTCTATGAGCTTCCTCGCGAATTTCATCCGCTCTGCTATCGGCTTCTCCTCCTTCAGGCGGTCAAACATCATGGTCTCGCCGGCGTAGTCCAGTATCTCCTGCTTCTCCATGCCGGTCATTTCCGAGGCCACGCCGAGGCTCATCCCCTGGGCGTAGAGCGTGGCGGCCATCTTGAGCTTGCCCTTGGTGACCAGGTCCACCACGAAGCGGGGGTCGCGCTGCTCCAGCGCGGCTATGGAGCGCTCCAGGAAGGAAAACGTGGCGAGGACTTCCTCGTCAGGCGCCGAGCCTGCGGAGTCGGCTATGCGCTGGAGCGCGTGCTCTATGTCCTGCATCAGGGCGTCGTATTCCCTCCTGAGGAAGCGGGGCTTTGAGACGATTTTGGAGAGCACGTAGGAGAAGATGGCCATGTTGAAATAGAGCGGGGTGAAATTCAGCGATGCGGCCCTGAGTATGGCGTCGTTGAGCTTCCTGAGCTTGCGCTGGTTGTGTTTCCTGAAGGCTGAGAGGACCTCGGATGCAAGTTCTTTCAGTGCTTTCACGTCGGCACCAGTTGGGTAACAAGGGCAATCCGGCTGAAGGACTGACTTTGTTTAGGGAAACGATAGGTTTAAGAATATATCATGATTATGTCATGATAGTTGCGTGATTTCATCGCAACGATGCATACCAAGCAACGTGGTGGTTTCATGGACGACAAGCAATATAAACCTGCTGACAACGCGTTCGCACACGAAATCCAGAAAGACCTTGAAACTAACATGGCGAAGTTCAGGGACCCCGTGGTCCTGGGGGAGCTGGTATACCGGCTTCTTGAGGAACGGGAGAACACGAACCGCCTGCTCAAGAACATACTGGCGAAACTGGACGTCCTCCAAGCGAGGGGAAACACTGTGCAAAACCCGTTGACCGCTCCGCTGCTGCCCGAAGTGGATGAGGGAATAATGGCCTTCATCCGCGAGAAAGGCAGGTGCACAGCAGAAGACGTGCGGGCGAAATTCGGTTACAAAGGCAAAAACGCTGCATGCGCAAGGCTCAACCGCCTCTGCGACATGAACCTGCTGCAGAAGGCGCAGGTGGGGAAGAAGGTATTCTTCTTTCCCGTATGAATACTGATGGCAAGGCTGAGAACGGGCCAGACTCCCGCCTCTCATCTCATTATTTGGCCCGTTCTCAACTTGTTATCCTCCCAACAAGGGCTGGCTCCCTGAGATAAGCACAGGGAGCATAAGGCTGGCTCGTACGGAGCCAGACCTTGTTGCCCGTAAGCAAAAGCAGGAAACGCCTTGGGCCCTGACCAGTGTCCGGGGCGGTTTTCTTCTCACGCTGATGGCAAGTGGGCATGGATTGACTCCCGCCTCTCGTCTCATCTTTGGTCCATGCCACTTGTTATCTGGAAAACAACACACCGCCTGGGGATCCCTAAAATGGGATCTTCCAGGTAATACTCCTCTATTACCAATCCCCCTTACCCCTCCAGCGGGGTGGGAATTTATATATGGGCACCTGGAAATACTGTCATGGCCAAAGCCCAGGCATTTGACACCACGAAAGACATAGCGATACCCCGCGACCCGTTTGAGCGCATCATCGGCCAGGACGAGGCGGTCAGGATAGCGCGCATGGTCCCGCACCAGCGCAGGCACCTCCTTCTCGTGGGCCCGCCGGGCACCGGCAAGAGTATGATAGCGCAGGCGATATCAAGCGTGCTCCCGGCGCCCCATTTTGAGGTTTCCGTGCTGGACAACATTGAGATACCTGAAAGGCCGGTGGTGGAGATAAGGGACGAGGGCCGCATAAGCCGGGAGAAGAACGAGGAGCAGAAGGTCGGCACCGAGGTCACGCCACTTGACGTGCCTTCGTTCGTGGCCGAGAGGCTCGGCTTCAGGTGCAGGCGGTGCGCCGCGCTCAGCCCCTTCACCGACACCATATGCCCGCAGTGCGGTGCCAACAAGGCCCAGGGAAGCACGCTTTTTGAGAGATACGGCATGCCGCCGCAGATGGCCCCTCCGCCGGAAATGGACCGGATGCGGGTTGCGACGACCAGGCGCCTGCCCGCGGGAAGGGACGAGGTCATAATCTACGAGCGGGCCGTGGACGGCAGGATAATCATGCTCACGCAGGAGGAGATGAAGAAGGCCGAGGAAATGGGCAAGAAGTCCAAGCGCAAGGTCATAATCCCGCTGAAACGCTCCACGTTCGTGCAGGCGAGCGGCGGCACCGAGACCGAGCTCCTGGGCGACATAAGGCACGACCCCTACGGCGGCCACCACCAGCTCGGCACGGCAGCGTACCAGCGCGTGGTGCCCGGCGCGGTGCACGAGGCGCACGAAGGGGTTCTTTTCATAGACGAGCTCTCCACGCTCGGCAACATCCAGCGCTACATACTGACCGCCATGCAGGACAAGGTGTTCCCCATCGTCGGGAGGAATCCCATGAGCAGCGGCGCTGCGGTCCGCGTGGACGCAGTGCCGTGCGACTTCATATTCGTCGGCGCGACCAACATAAACGACATTAAGCACATCACGCCCCCGCTCCGCTCGCGCATCAGGGGGGACGGCTACGAGGTGCTGATGAACGCTTACATGGAGGACACTGCCGCGAACGAGAAAAAGCTCGCCCAGTTCATGGCCCAGGAGATAACGAAGGATGGCAAGATACCGCACGCCGGATACGCTGCGGTTTCGCTCGTCATGGACGAGGCGCGCAACATCGCGCGGCGGGTGGACAACGCCAAGGGCCTCACGCTCAGGCTGCGCAACCTCACCGGCATAATAAAGATGGCAGGCGACAGCGCGGCCATGGAGAAAAAGGAGAGCATAGAGAAGAAGGACGTGCAACACGCGATACATGAATCCCGGAGCATAGAGGAGAAGCTTAAGGAAAGGTACGGCAACTGGTGGGCGACCGAGGCCGCAGACCACGGAGTGAAAAGCGAGAAGGCCGGGCCGGAAACGGCATGAGACAAGGTGGCCGCTTTTCACGGGCACCTTGAACGGACCGTCGTTCAAGTGGGCGGAGTGAAAAGCGAGAAGGCGGGACCGGAGACGGCATGAGCGCGCAGGCTGGAAACTGCATGAGGCAGGATGGCCTGAACGCACGGAACGAAAACGGGTTGACGCGAGGGATATCATGGACAAACTTTACGAGGACTCGGAAACCGGCTGCTGCCAGAGGTTCGACCCGAAGCCCTGGGAGGACAAGGAAATCGTCTGGAAGGACAAGCTTTTCGTCAAGGACCACGTCACCAGCATATTCCACATCCCGCTGAACTTCGGGCAGGTCATCGTCAGGAACATGGGGAGGATAAAGGGCGCCAACGCCCTGCCTGAAAAGGCGCTCATGCTTTCGGACGAGAATTCGCTTTTCGGCAGCGACGTATACATCAACGTAAGCAAAAATGTGCCCGGGGCCAGGATGGAGAAGGTATCAGGCAGGTTCCTCACGAAGGTCTTTGAAGGCCAGTATCAGGACATGGGCAAATGGATAGCCGAGATGCAAAAGCACGTGAAGGCGAAGGGCAGGACGATGAAGAAGATGTACTTTTTCTACACCACGTGCCCGGCCTGCGCCAAATACTACGGCAGGAACTACGTGGTCATACTGGCGCAGGTTTGATGGCAGACGGCAGGACGGCCCTGACGCGAAGCATCACGCTTTCTTCTTGTTCATCACGAACAGCGCCAGCCCTATTGCCACGACCACGCCTTCGGCCAGCCAGAGCTTCGGCTCGAAATGGAACAGCATGAACGCGGCGCTGAGCACGCCAAGCCACGCGAGCACCGGCACGCCTGCGACGCGCGGGCTTGTGAATTCGCGCCTTATTTTGGACGAGGCGAGCGCTATGAGCGCCAGGTTGACGACAAGGTAGGCGATGAATACTGCCAGGTCGGTGAGCTGTGCGACCGTCTTTATGTCAAGGGCGAAGGCCATGAACGCCGCGACAAGGCCGACGATGGCGACCGAAAGGTATGGCGTGCCGCGGGAGCCGACTACGGAGAAAAGGCGCTGGAGCGAGCCGCCTTGTGCCATGCCGTAAAGTATGCGCGACGGGACGATTAGGAACATCAGGACCGTGTTGGCGGTCGCGAACAGGGCGATATAGGAAAGCAGCGATGCGTACTGGCCGAGGAGGCGCGAAACCACGAGTGTGAGCGGCGCCTGGGACTGCGAAAGCGCCTCCCAGCCGACCTCGCGCACAGCGGCTATGGCCACGAGCAGGTATAGGACAGTGGAGATCGCAAGCGCGAGGACGAGCGCCTGTGGGACGATTTTCCTGCTGTTTTTGACCTCCTCTGAGAGGTTGGCCACGTTCTCGAAGCCGATGTACGCGAAGAATATGACCGAGATGGCGGTGAGTATGCCTGCAAAGCCTGCGGCGGGCATCTCCAGTAGGTTTGCATCCGTAAGCGGGGGCAGTAAAAGCCCTGCAAGGATGACTATCAGGAGGCCTCCAATCTCGATGATGGTTGCAGCGCTGTTGAACCATGATGACTCCTTTATGCCGAGATAGTTCAGCAATGTCATGACGCCCAGGATGCCAAGTGCTGCGGCCTTGACGTCTACTCCTGTGAGCGCTGAGAAATAGCCGCCGAAGCCGAGCGCCACGGTGGCCGCGGCTATTACGGTGCCTATGGCCAGCACCCAGCCGACCGCAAAGGAAAGCCATTCGCGCCTGAACGCCCTGCGCGCGTAATTGTATTCCGCAGCCTCCTTCGGGAACATGCTGGACAGTTCTGCGTAGCTCAGGCTGGTGAAAATAGCGATTACGGCAGAGACGAGGAATGCCAGCCAGAGCATGTTGCCTGCGAGCCCTGCACCTATTGCGATGAGGGCGTATATGCCCGCGCCGAGTATGACGCCGATGCCGTAAAGCGTCGTGCTGAACAGCCCCAGCTCGCGTTTGAGCTTCATCGGGCAATTTCAGGGGCGACAATCTTTTTTAACTCGTCCCTTGCGGCTGCGAAGGCTGCCTTTGCGGCTGCGAACGCGGCCTGGACGTCCTCTGACGCGTGGATGCCCCTGTAGGCGGCCACTGCCTTTTCAAGCCTGCGGAGCACCGGGCCAAGATACCGGTCCGCATCCCTGGAAAGCTCGCGGAGGATGAACGTGGGCTTGTTGCCGTTCACGAACGTGGAGATGAAATCCAGCTTCGCGAGCGCCTTATCTTTCTGGCCGCTGCTGACGTAGCGGTAAAGCCAGCCGTAGTGGGCGATGAGCTGGTCTATATTGCCTCCGGACTCCTGCAGCCCGTTTTCGCCGATGTCCAACCGCTTCCTTTCAGGCACGCGGAAAAGCGGGTGCACTGCCCGGATTTGCATGAGTACAAGCTCTTTCGGCGCATTGCGGCTGACCATGCTTTCCAGCTCTATGAGCGCGTCACGCTTGTGATGGTCAAAGAGGTCGTATTCGTAAATCTGCTCCAGCGAGGTGGCGAACCGGTCAAGCTGCGCGAGCACCCACCTGTCGCGCTCCACGCGCAGTGCGCATTCCCTCTTGAGGTTGTGCACCGCGATGCCGGCAACCTGCCTGTCCCTCCACTCGCCCAGGCGCGCGCGGAACGCAGCGAACTGGGTGCATGCCCTGCTTATCTCCATCGCACGGTCGCTGCCGGCCATCCCAGCGGCGTTTTCAAGCCTGCGGATGGTTTCCTGCAGGCGGCCCCTGGCGATTATGCGCTTGACGGCCGCATGCGTTCCCGCAAGCCTGCAATCCCTGAATTCCTTCAGGCATACGGCTGCCGATGCCAGCTCGGTGGCTGTGCGCTGGCCTTTCGCCGCAAGCATCAGGTTCAGCGCGTCAAGGGGGGCGAGCAAGGCCTCGGTTGCTTCCATCTCTGCCAGGCATCCCTCGCGGATGTGCTTGAGCATGCGGACTGTGCGGATTACGTGGGTGTGCAGCCTGAGCGTGGTCCGTGGCACGCCGGCCTTGACCTGGGCTTCTGCAGCTTGCAGGTCTTTGGAAATTTTCGCGCGGTCCTCCCTTCGGACGGGCAGGTTCACGTACCATTTGTCCACGAAGACGCCTGAAAGGCCGGGGCGGCGGGTGCCCAGGTGCTTGCCGCTCTCGGTCCTGCCAGGGGCGCAGCCGTGGGATGCCCTCGTGCGGTCGTCATAACGTTCCATGGCACGCACGAACGCATCCGTCCTCGCGGCCATCCGCTGCTTTCGCAGCACTGCCACTCCGTAGCGGGTAATTGTCATGGAAAACGGTTGGTAGTTTGTGGTTATAAATATTTGTATCGCATAATCAACTAATATGACAACCAGAACCAGTCGTCTGCAGCTCAGTTCCCAAGCCTTAGGCGGCAGGGCTTACTGTTTCTTCAAATCAAGATTGGAAGAAGGAGGCATAGTCAGAAAAGTTGAGGAGAAACGGCCAGGGTGGAGGACGGAGTTATCGCAATCCCTACCGGAACCGCTCGCCAAAATCACGCCCAGATACAGGATATACAGCACCGTGGACGTAAAGGCCGGGGCGAAAATAATTATTGATGCCGGGCAGCAACTTTTGGGCATAGCCCGGGAATGGGAAGGCCGGGGTGCGAACTACGTGCTGAAAGTCAGCGTGCCGAACAGCACCAGCTGGAAGGCTGCCCATGAATTGCAGACCTTCCTTGGGGACTTGTGCAAAGGGCCCGAGCCGGTGGTGGAGAAAATAGGGGATGCCATGGCTGCGGTCTATTTCATGGAAGGCAGCGGCACGTACACGTACAGAATAATCGGGGGGTAGAAATGGCGGTCTGCTCAGGGGAGGCTGGATAACCATGATGCACGCAAAAACCGGCAGGGCGTATGCCATTCTCCAGTCGCGCAGCCCGCCTGGGGAAGTGAAAAGGGAGCTTAACGGCATGAAGGAAGCCGCAGGAAAGCCGGAAGCGCTGGCAATCCAGGCCTACGGGACGGGCGATTTGGATCAGAAAGGCGCGAATGGCACTGTCATACCGCTCACCATAGTTTCCACGGCCGTGAAAAAAGAGGCGAATTACATCGTCATGGCAGAGTGGGGCGGCCAATCCAACGAGCGCACCGCATTTGTGCTGGACGATGTCCTGAAAGCTAGAAGCGAGGTTTTCGTACCGCAGAATGCATGTATATACTACAGCAGGAACGGCGGGCCGAACTTCCAGTGCTTCGCAAGCGTCTGACTGCTTTTTCACAGGTGTCTGACTACCTTTTCGCAAGCCTGGCCAGGCTCTCAACGACAAGCCGGACTCCAATCCCGCTCGCGCCCTTTTCCAGGTAGCCGTGGCGCTCGCTGATGTGGTCCACGCCTGCGATGTCAAGGTGCGCCCATTTGCAGTCGCCTATGAATTCCGAGAGGAAGCACGCAGCGGTTATTGAGCCGGCGTCGCCTGTCTCGCTCCCGATGTTCTTTATGTCCGCGAAATAAGCCTTGTTCATGTCCTTGTATTCCTGGTCCAGCGGTAAGCGCCACACCCGCTCGAACGTCCGCTCGCCCGCATCGCTTATCACCTTGGCGAGGTGGTCGTCGTTCGTGAAAAGGCCTATCCGGTTGCGGCCCAGGCAGACGACCATGGCGCCGGTGAGTGTGGCCAGGTCTATCATCGCCCTGGGCTTCTTCTCTGCCACCCAGGCGAGCGTGTCCGCGAGGATGAGCCTGCCCTCGGCGTCGGTGTTCAGCACCTCTATGGTCTTGCCGCTGTAGGCGGTTATTATGTCGCCGGGCTTCTGCGCGCTTCCTGAAGGCATGTTCTCGGTGGCCGCGAAGGCAGCGATGAGCCTTATGGGGAGGTTCATCTCGCTCACAGCCCGGATTATGCCCATGGCAGCGACAGCGCCGGTCTTGTCGTATTTCATGTCGTACATTCCCTTGGACGGCTTTATGGATATGCCGCCGCTGTCAAACGTTATGCCCTTGCCGACCACCGCGTAGAGCGGCAGGCGCTTCCTGTCCTTGTTGTATTCCAGCACGACCATCACCGGCGGGAGTGCGCTTCCCTGGTTGACCGCGAGGATTGCGTTCATCTTCATCCTTTTCAGGTCGGTCTTGTCAAAGACTGCCACGTCCAGCTTCCTTTCCTTCGCCAGCTTCCGTGCCTCCTCAGCAAGCAGCTGCGGGGTGGCGATGTTCGCCGGGTCCTCGTTCAGGTCCCGGACGTAATTCTGGGCGTTGGCCATGATTGCCGCCTTTTTCAGCACGTCGCCCATCGGCTCCCTGGCCACCACGTCAAGTTCCCTGACCTCAAAATAATCGTCCTTTTTTGTCTTGAACTTGATTGGCTTGTAGTTGGCGAGTATCGCGCCCTCGCATATCAGCCGGGCGACGTCCCTTGCCGGCTTCAGTAAAACGCAGACGGCCACGGACGGGCTTTTCACATCGGCGGCGTAGCGCACCGCAGCAGCGCCGAACCGCCTGAGGCAGTCGGCCCTGAACTCCTTCTTCCCGCCAAGGCCGTAGAGGACGAGCTTCCTGAAAGCCGCCTTCCCGTGGGTGTCCATGGCGAGGAGCTGGCCGGATTTGCCTTCAAACTCGTCCTTGCGCACGGCCTTGGTCACTTCCGGGAACGGAAGCGGCTGTCCCTGCATGACCGCGACCGCGAGAATCCCCTTCACTTCCCTGGGTTTTTTCATGTTGAGCTGCATGGAAAATGATTATCCGTTGCGGATTATAAATCTTTAGAGGGGGGGAGCCGGCTCAAAACTGGTATTGCATGGACGCGCCCACGACCAAGGCCGGGGTGCGGAAAATGAATTCCGCCTGCCGCCCTAAATCGGTCGAGCGGGTGCTTATCACGTGCCTTAGGCCCACGTAGACCTTGGGCCGCAGCGGGGCGTTCAGATCCTTGCTCTCGGGGTTCCGCGGGCCCAACGGGATCCCAAGATAGGCGTAGGGCTCCCCCACGAGCAGGCGCATTAAATCGTATTTCTTTGCTGAATAGTCCTGTACCTCGTGGATGTCCGGGTAGTATTCCGTGTGGACAGTATGTGTCCCATTAACGGCTGTGATTTGGTCCCAGTACAGTTTATATCCGATGCCGGCATATACTTTTTCGGCTCCTTTCCCCAGTTCTGCAAAAACGCAGGGATTGAATGTAATGGAACCTCCGGGGTTCTTCATAATTCTGAAGGAGCGAAAGCCTGGCATGGAAGAATAATATGCCCCCTCTGCCTCAACTAAGCGAGACGATTTTGTGGGGACGCCAAGCTCGCCTTCGACACCAAAAGCAGCGATAAAATTCTTGTAAAACAGGCTCTGCCCGGCACTAAGGGTGAGCACGAATAAGTTCGAATACACCGGAACACGGGCGTCTCCTATGACAACCGGAGGCGAAGACGAGGGGGCAGTTCTTAGTTCTACCGGAAGATTAACCTGCCTGACCACGTTTTGATAATACCCGGTACTGGTGCCGGGCACGAAAAAGAAGTGCGACCGCAGTGCGCTGCCGGATACAGCAACCGTGCTATCGGATTTGGCAGCAGGCGCTGCCCGGACGGAGGTAAGCGGGGCCAGCGGCCCGAAAGTTAATCCAGCGGCAATGGCCAAGCCGGCAGCTGCGAGCTGGAAGCCGGAACCCCCCTTGTGCTTTTGCACTGCGTGAACATCTGCAGTTGCTTTCAACGGTGAATGAAATGCCAGCCTCATCATGTCAGGTACATATCTGCCAAAATGGATTAAAATGTTTGTTATTGGAAGCCTTATTGGATGAAACGGAAGGTTGCCCTCGTCCACCAATTATTTTAAGCCAGAGTAACGCATACTGCTGCATGGAGATAGTCGCGTTCAAGAGCGGCAGGATGAAGGTCGTGAGGATTCTTGACCAGACGAGGATACCCCACGGGAAGGCATACGTCACCTGTAGGACGGTGGGGGAAGTGGCGAAGGCCATAAGGGAGATGCGGGTGCGTGGGGCTCCTGCAATCGGGGTCGCTGCAGCCTACGGGATGGCGCTTTCTGACGGGCCGGAAAAGGCCGCGGAAACGCTGAAGAAGGCGCGGCCCACTGCCGCGGACCTGTCCAACGCCGTGGATTACGTGCTTGCCGGAATGAAGAAGGGGAAAACAGCACTTGATGCCGCGAACGAATGGCACAAGATGATAAGCGAAAAGACCGCTGCCATAAGCAGATACGGCGCCTCGCTCATCCCGGACGGCGCGCGGGTGCTCCTGCACTGCAACGCAGGGCCGCTTGCGACAGCAGGCTACGGGACGTCGCTCGGCGCGGTGCTTGAGGCCGCCAGGACGAAGAAGGTAAGCGCCTGGGTGGACGAGACGCGGCCGCGCTTCCAGGGCGCGCTCACCAGCTGGGAACTGCTGGAGGCCGGCGTAGGGCACCGCGTGATAGTGGATTCCGCGGCAGGCTCGCTCATGCGGCAGGGCCTCGTGGACATGGTGATGGTCGGCGCGGACAGGATAGCGCGAAACGGCGATTTCGCGAACAAGATAGGCACCTATCCGCTCGCCGTGGTGGCAAGGGAGAACTCTGTGCCGTTCTATGTGCTTGCGCCGCTTTCCACTTTTGATTTCTCGCTTCCGGACGGGAGCGGCATAGTGGTGGAGGAACGGGACGAGGCAGAGATTCTCGGGGTGTCGGGAGGGCGCGTCTACGGGAAGGGAACGCGGGCACTCAACCCGGCGTTTGACGTCACCCCTGCGGGATACGTAAGCGCCTATGTGACCGAAAAGGGCATCCACAAGGCGTCGGAGCTGGCGAACCTATGGAAAAATACAACGGCGTCAAGTTCAAGGTGAAAACGCTTCCGGGGAACGTGCAGGGCGCGGGCGGACTGCTTGAGGCGGACTCGCTGGTGGCGCGGTTCGTCAGTACTGAAGGCGGCGAGGGGAACCTGAGCGTGAGGAAAGGCAGCGGGTTCCTGATAAAGCGGGCCGGCGCGCGGATGACGAAGCTCACGGAGGCGGACGTCGTTTTCGTGCAGAAGGTTGAACGCGGCATTGTGCACGCAACCGGCGGCACGCCGTCATCCGAGTCAATGATGCACTGGGCGATATACAAGAACAGGAAGGATGCCAACGTAATACTGCATTTCCACGACGACAAAAGGCTGGGCGGGGAGCCATGGGCCGGGATGCCGGGCATGGAGCGCCGGTGGGCCGAAATCGGGCCGTTCCACTACGGAACTGCCGAGCTCGCCACGGCCGCTGGCGAGGCGTCCAGGCGCTCAGACCTCATAAAGATAAGGGAGCACGGCTTCGTGGTCATCGCCAAAGACCTGGAAGGCCTTGCGGCTACGCTTTCCCTGCTTTGATTCCGTGCTTTGGCTGTTTCTCCGGGCTCGCGGCTTGTATAAGGACCGCGAAATAGTATCACTAGTATTCAAACGCGCTTATCGGGTATGTTGACGCGATGACGATTTGGAGCATCACCCTCGCGAACCAGAGGCCGCCGAGCAGCCACCAGAGCATGTCTCCGACGAAGCTGTCAATCCTGAGCAGGAGCGAGCCCTTGGGGTAGCTGCCGGCTGTCATTGAAACGAGGTGGAACAGGACTGCGAAGCCGAGCAGGAAAACGAAGAGGGCGTCAAGGAGCATGGCCAGGGCGAAGAGCAGGCCCTTGGCCAGGTCAGAGAACGGGTCCTTGCCGAGCATGATGCCGATTGTCTGCCATTCGTAGAACGCGAAGATGATGAACGCGATTATGCAGACGACAGGCTCGAACAGGCTGCCGCAGGTCCTGACCTTTTCAGTCTTTTCCGGAGGTTTGGCTGCCCCGGCTTCAGGGGCTTTCTTCCTGGCCATGACAATGCCACGGCGGGAATGCTTTTATACGTTCTGGCCGTGGGTTGCGAAAGATTATGATGCTCCTGCCGGATGCAGGGAGCTTATCTGATTGCGTACCATGAAAGCCAATTGACCTTCCGCTGATGGGTGGTCTGGTGCAGGAGCTATTTAGGGCTTGCTGAAATTGCCTGGCAATTTCAACAATCAAGAACGGACCGCCGTTCTTGATTTGGCCTGAGGCTGGTTAGACGATTGACTAAGTTTTACCTCAGAAAAACGGTACTCCTGAACGCGTCAAAATTCAGGGCGCGTAGCCAAAATAGCATTTCGTCTTAGAATAATCTAAAATGACTATCATTTCGTATGAAAAATCATCAAAATGATAGGTTTATATAGTTTATGAGATAATGAAGTTCATGACTAATGCGAAACATATACGTAGTAGTAAGAGAGGTGGTGGTAAGCTTCCACCTCCGGATGTTGACCCACGACGTATTGTTTATGCTGGATTACCGCCATCGGCCCGGTTGGGGGTTTTAGTTCGCACTGACGTACCAAACGAAGAACAGCTGGAGATGAGTGACCAGGCCAAACGAGAAGGAGGCACTTATCCCAAGAAGCGTTTTGTATACGAAGAGATTAAACGGCATTCAGGAGAACGCATCTTCATTGCACTAGTTGGCCCCAGAGGAGTGGGAAAAAGCACGCTCCTGAAGCAGGTTCATCATCAGGCCGAAGCCTCATTTTATATATCGCTTGATTCTGGAGGAGTAACAAACCTTTTCGAATTGTCAAAAGAGCTTATGAACCGGGGCATCCGCCTGCTTCTCGTAGACGAGATCCACGCGTATCCAAACTATGGCAACGAAATCAAAAAGATCTACGACTTCCTGCCCAGATTGCAGGTAATATTTACGAGTTCATCGGCAATCTCTCTCCACAGCACCAGTTATGATCTTTCACGCCGCGTAAGACTAATAACTGTCCCTTCACTGTCTTTTCGGGAGTTTATCTTTTTTACAAGAGATACAAAAGTCCAGCCAATACCCTTCTCGGGCCTCACGAATACTGAACGCTGCAGAACGTATTACGGGCAGGTCATGCAGTTTGAATCCATGTTCGAGGATTACCTTAGGGGTGGCAATTACTTATTCACTCTAGGTCAGCAGGATACCCTTTCCCAATTTCAAAATATGCTGGGTGCTGTGATTGAGCGCGACTTGGTTCGGGTTTCCAGCATCACCCTGGCCGAATCTTTTGAAGTGCGCCAAATGCTCCTCTTTATTGGCCGCTCAGAAAGCGAAGGCATCAGCTATTCCAGCATCTCCAAAAACGGCCAGATTGCCAAGACAAAGATTCAGAAATATGTGGATCTGCTGGAAAAGGCGTTTGTGCTCAGGCGCGTACTTCCGAAGGGCACCAATATCACCAAAGAACCCAAAATCCTATTCGCCCCGCCGTATAGATTACTTTTCAGGTCATACAGTGACGCGATAGGGGCGTTGCGTGAGGATTTTTTCGTGGATTCCATCTCACGCCTTGGCATCCAACTGGATTATCTCAAAGGGACGCGTGGGGAGAAAACACCGGATTATCAGGTGGGCAAGCTTGTCTGTGAAATCGGGGGGCGCAACAAGGGGCGGACCCAGTTCAAAGGTTTTACGGCCAAGCATAAGATTATCTTCACTCAGCCAGGCATGCTGGATGAGATGCGCCGGCCATTATTTTTCGTTGGCATGCTTGAGTAAGAAAAATCCCCGGCTGGCCTTCCGCTGAAGGCGCTTCTGAGGCAGGAGCTATTTAAAGCTTGACTTTGGAAAACGAGATTATGGCACTTACATTCTCCTTGCAAATCCCCTTTTCATTCCTGAGCTTATCTATGGCCTGCTCAAGCCTACGCGGATAGTCGTATAGATCCACTTTCGCCATGTTTTCAACTCAGTGGAAGGGCTATTTTAGGCTCTCTGCCAATATTGACACCGTAGTATCAATAAGTGGGAACACTCAGATAAAAGCAATATGCTCCTGCCGCGATTTGAACGCGGGTCCTCAGAGTTCTCCGGACTTTTTGGCCGGTTTTTGATGAAACCCTTCCCAAAAAGTTTCTGAGAGTCTGATATCCTTGACCGGGATATCCAGCCCGTTGGCTCGTTTCACCTCATGGTTTTGGGGTGAAGCCCTCTTGCCATGAGTTTGGCGCAAGCCAAAAGGGCTCCTAGACGACAGGAGCAGCGGTCTTATCTTGCTGGCGAGGATTTTTAAAAGTAGATAGGACGCCGGCGCCGGAACTCAAAAAGCAGGGAGATTATTTCCGGCGGGACTTTTTCTTTCGTGCCGCCGCTTTCCTGGCGGGCTTCTTCGCTGCGCGGACGGGGCTGCTGCGGACCGGTGCGCGGGATTTCCTTGCCGCCAGGGACTTTTTCCCTGCCGGCCTGGCCCTTTTCCTTGCAGCCGGGCGCTTCGCTGACTTGGCTTTCACTGCCGGGCGCTTTTTGGCGTACATCGGCAGCCCGTAGCTTTCCATTGCAGGATACCTCTCGTGGCCGTGCCTGCTCAGCCTTTCTGCAAGCGAACGGACAAGCGCATGGCCGTGGCCGTCGCTCATGAGAACGTGCTCAAAATCCTCGCGCGTCAGGCGTGGCGCTTCAGGCTCAGCCGGTCCAGCCCGGCCAGCCCGCCTCGCCTCCCTGGGCGGCTGCGGCAGCGCGAGAGCGCCGCGATTTACGTGGAATAGGGCATCCCGCTGCTCCATCATGCGGGCGATGTCCGGCGTGACCGGAAGCTGCTTCGCGTCCTTTTTCCCAAACCGGGCGGCCGAAGCATTCGGCTGCGGCACCAGGCGGCTGATAAAGCCCGCGGCCATGGAAAAGGAGCCGTGGGCGATGTGGAGGAGCTCGTTCCGCTGGGGCCCGGGCATCTGCTGGGCGAGCCGGGCGATTTCCGGCAGGATGGCAGCAGATTCTGGCCTGGTGCCGTGGGTTTCCATGAAGGAGACGGCAGCGGCCCTGGCAGCGTCCGGCCCCTTGCCAAGTGACCAGCGCTTCAGCTCCGTCCATGCAGCGAAAGGCTCGGTGGAGCGGGCGGCGACCGAGCGCGCCTCTTTCAGCCGGTCGGGATTCATGAATCCATTGCTCAGCTAACCTTAATTTACCTATCTGTTATCTTATCCCTGGAGACTTTTCTTGGTGAATGCATGGATTTCAGGAAGGACATTGCAAGGCCGCAGTTCAGGAAGATAAGCGATTACATATGGGAGATAGACCCGTCCTACAAGCAGGGCATGAGGGTGCCTGCGCGCATATACGCGAGCGAGGGCCTTCTCAAAGGCATGGACGTGCAGGTGTTTGACCAGATAACCAACGTCGCCACGCTGCCCGGCATAGTCAATTACGCCTACTGCATGCCTGACGGCCATTCCGGATACGGTTTCCCAATCGGCGGAGTCGCTGCCATGGACATGAACGACAACGGCGTCATATCTCCGGGCGGAATCGGTTTTGACATCAACTGCGGCATGCGGCTGGTGCGGACCAACCTCACCTACAGGGACGTGAAACCGAAACTGCACCAGCTGGTGGACGCGCTCTTCAAGGCAGTGCCGGCAGGCGTCGGGAGCCGCGGCTTCGTGCGCCTGGACGCGAACACGTTCAGGAAGGTCGTGGAGGAGGGGTCCGAGTGGTGCGTGAAGAACGGCTACGGATGGGACGAGGACATGAAGGCGACCGAACTCGGCGGGCGCGAGAAGGACGCGGACAACCGCACCGTCAGCAACAAGGCAGTGGAAAGGGGCAAGGACCAGATAGGCACGCTCGGAAGCGGCAACCACTACCTTGAGATACAGCACGTGAAGGAGGAGAACATCATTGACAAGGCGCTCGCGAAGAAATGGGGCATCTTCCCGGACCAGATGGTGGTCATGTTCCACTGCGGCTCGCGCGGGTTCGGCCACCAGGTGGCGACCGACTACCTCAACCTTTTCCTTGACGTCATGGAAACCAAATACAGGATAAAGATTCTTGATAGAGAGCTTGCATCTGCGCCGTTCAACTCGCCTGAGGGCCAGAACTACTTCTCAGGCATGAAGTGCGCCATGAACATGTCGTTCGCGAACAGGCAGACCATACTGCACCGGGTGCGCGAAACGTTCTCGTCCGTGTTCGGCATGGACGCGGAGAAGCTAGGCATGCACCAGGTTTACGACGTCGCGCACAACCGCGCGTCCGTGGAGAAGCACAGGGTGGACGGCGGCATGAAGGAACTCGTCGTCCACAGGAAGGGCGCGACCGCTGCTTTCGGGCCAGGCTCTGAATACGTCACCCCGAAATACAAGGAGGACGGCCAGCCGATAATAATCGGCGGGAGCATGGAGACCGGCTCCTACCTGCTGGTAGGCGAGGAAAGGGGCGCGCAGACGTGGTTCACCACAGCGCACGGCTCAGGTCGGACCATGAGCAGGACAAGGGCGAAGCAGCTCTATCGCGGCGACCAGCTCCAGAAGGACATGGAAAGCAGGGGGATATACGTGAAGACCACGTCGTTCGCAGGCCTCGCCGAGGAGGCAGGGGGCGCGTACAAGGACATAGACGAGGTCATAGAGACCGCGCACAACGCAGGAATTTCCAGGAAGGTCGTCAAGCTCGTGCCGATAGGGAACGTGAAGGGCTGATGGAGATGTTACATATATTTAAAAACAATTCGTCCAGCAATATCATAATCAACAACATAAAGGAGGTGTAGCACAATGGACAGGAAAATCGTGAATCGGGAACTGCTGCTGAAAGGCGTATCTGTACTTTGGCGCTGCGCCTACCCCACATTCTAATTCCCGGAAAAAGACGGATTTTGAGGTGTTTTACCCTCAGGAAGAGCCATTGGCAAAGCCGCCACCAGCACGGCCTTCAGGATTCTTCCAGGAGCCGGGGGCAGAACTGCACAAGGGCAGCAGCAGGGCAGCCGGATGGTGATGGTGGGGAACCGGCAGCGGCGCTGAATAGAAGCGCGGTGCGGGATGGGGGTTCTGACTGTTAGCGGTGGGCACTGGGGGAGAGGAACATCGCAACTGCGAATACGGCCACGCTCAGCGCGCAGGCGGCGAAAACAGACTGGAAGCCCCACATCGCTATCATGAAGCCGCTGGCTGACAGCAGGGCGAACTCCCCGACCTTCAGCGGCACGAATATGGCGCCTATGTCCGCTGACACGTTCCCACGGCCGTACACCTGTTCGGCGAGGACGTATTCGTTTATCACGTTGGCGCAACCGCTGCCGAAAGCTACCACGAGCAGCAGGGGCATGAGGTACGCGCCGAAGAAGGGGATGGCTGCGAGCGCAGGCACCATGAACGCGATGCCGATGACCAGCGTGCGCCTGTCCATGCGCATGGAAGCCAGCGACGCCACGGCTATGGCCAGTGAGAACACAGCTAGGAGAATGCCTGCCTGCTGGTATCCCATGCCGACGCCCTTGACCAGGTAGACCGGCAGCAGGAACCCGGAGACGACGTTCAGGGACAGCAAGACGGCCGCGAGCAACACGGATGCGTTCCAAAAGGAGCCAGGGCGTTTTTTGAAGATGCGCCGGAGGACCTGCCTGCCGTCAGGAATGCTCAGGGGCACTGTATCCCTTTTGATGAGCAGGAGGCCGAGGAGGACCAGGCAGACGGCGAATAGCAGGGCGAACGCGCCCTGGAACGCGAGGTATGCGAGTATGAAGCCGATGGCGAGCCTGGAGATGCCGTCCGCGAACTGCCGGACGAAGGCAAGGTAGGCGAGCGCCTTCGTCGGGTCGCCTTTTGCAGAATTGAGCGTGTCAGTCCGGACCACGGCCCAGAATGCGGAGTTATGCACGCCGCCGAGTACGCCAGCGAACACGAAGCCCGGCGACGTTGGGACGAACATGTACGTGAGCACGCTCGCAGCACTGGAAATGGAATAGAGCAGCCCTATGGCCAGGGGGCCGATCTCGTCGGCTATGCTCGCGAACACGACGCGCAGCACCGCGAACGTCAGCGGGCCGAGCGCCACCAGGAACCCGACCGTCTCTATGGGCACGTTCCGGTCCAGCAGGTAGAGCGGCACCAGGAAGGACAGGGATGTCACTACGAAGGTATAAAGTGAATTCAGCGCTATCACTCGTTTCATGCCGGTCGCAGGAATGTGGCGCTGCTGGAATAAAAAACTTGGCTTCGGAATCGGACTGTGGCACGCCCATGAAAACCCCTGTTACAATCATCACCGGCTATCTCGGCGCAGGCAAGACGACGCTGCTCCGCAGGATAATAGAGGGCATGAGCGGCACTGCAGGCGCGCCGCGCATGAAACTGGCCATAGTCATGAACGAGTTCGGGAAAATCGCAGTGGACGGCAAGGCCGTGGAAGGCAGGAACGTGCGGATGGTGGAGCTTCTCGGCGGGTGCGTGTGCTGCTCGCTTTCAGGCGAGTTCGACGCCGCCATAGGCGAGCTGCTGGAAAAGGCGAAACCTGAGTGGATAGTGCTGGAAACGACAGGGGTCGCCGAGCCGGCTGCCCTCGCCCATGATATCGCTGAGAATATTCCCGGCGTCCGGCTTGACGCGATTGTCACTGTGGTTGACGCGGACGCGACGGTGCGCTTCCCGCGCCTGGGCCACACAGGAAGGGAGCAGATAGAGCTGGCAGACATCATAATAGTCAATAAGACGGACCTGGTGGCGGCCGGGGACATGGCGAACGTCCACGCAACGGTGCGCGAGCTCAACAAGCGCGCGCTCGTCATGGAAGCGTCACAGTGCGGCATAGACACGTCCGTCCTGTTCGGCATCGGGCGGAACGAACCGGCCGCGTCGCACAAAACCCACGGAATCGCGTTTGAATATTTCGACTACACTGCAGAAAGGCCGCTTGACCACGGGAAATTCCTGCAGTTCCTGGAATCGCTTCCAGTGGAGATTTATCGTGGCAAGGGGTTCGTAGTCACTGAAAAGGGCTCTTTTCTCATGAACTACGTGGCCGGAAGGAGCGCACTGGAGGAATTCAGCTGCAAACGGACAGAACTGGTCTTCATAGGGAAGCGGATACTCGCGCACAAGGAGAGCGTATGCCGTGCGCTTGACGGGATGAGAATAATATAAAAGAATATAAGGGTTGGCGGCGGGATATAAGCGGATGAACCAAAGCCCCGATGATATGACTAACTTCCCTATTGTTCGGCGCTCCGAACAATGGGGCACAAAGAACGGCACGCCGTTCTTTGTTGTTGCCAAGCGTATGAGGGGCGATGGGGACAGGTTTTTCTTGCTAATTTTCGCGTAGCGAAAATCGCAAGACGCTGAACAGGGTGCAGGTAAAAAATGCCGTACAAGTTTCTTGAGGGCCTGACGATGGCTGACGTGGCTTTTGAAGCCACGGGAAAAACGCTGGAGGAGATGTTCGCCAGCGCAGCCGATGCCATGATGACCACCCAGGTCAAGGACCTGAAGAAGGTCGAGCATAAGGTGGAAAAGGACTTCAGCCTCAAGGCGGCCGATGAGGAGCGGCTTTTGCACGATTTCCTGCAGGAATTGATATTCTTCAAGGACGCGGAACGGCTGCTGTTCAGCGGATATGAACTGAGGATAACCAGGGAAGCGGGTGCGAAGGGCGGAAACGCGAAGGGGGGAAGGGGCACGGAAGGCGGCAGATACGTCCTCAACGCCAAGGCGAAGGGCGAGCCGCTTGACATGAAAAAGCACGAGCTTCTCGTGGACGTCAAGGCCGTGAGCTGGCACAAGTTCAGTGTTGAGAAGACCGCGAAGGGATGGAAGGCGGTTGTAATAATAGACGTGTAGAAGGCGAGGGGGATGTTGGGTGCCTAGCGGATAATCGTCGTCCCTGCCTTTCCATTTATCGCCCGCGCTACGTTACTTATGGAGCAGATGACAACCTTCTTCCCGCCCTTTTCCAGGAACCGGATGGCTGACTGGACCTTCGGCCCCATGCTGCCCTCTGCGAAATGCCCGGACGCGGCCAGCCGCCTCATCTGCCTGACGTCCGCCCTGCGTATCGGCCTCTGCGATTTCTTGCCGAAATCCGCGTAGGCCGCGTCCACGGACGTTATGAAAACCAGAAGGTCTGCGCCCACCGAGGACGCGAGCAACGATGAGAACCGGTCCTTGTCTATCACTGCCTGGACGCCCTTGCCGCTTTTCGCGACAGGTATGCCGCCGCCTCCGCCGCAGACGACCACGAACCCGGAACGCATGAGCGAGACGATTGCGTCTTTTTCAAGTATGGCCAGCGGCTCAGGCGACGGCACGACCAGGCGGTAGCCCCTGCCCGCGTCCATCACCATGTGCATGCCCGGCTGGATAGAGTCGTAGAACGGGCCGATGGGCTTTGTCGGATGGCGAAACGCAGCGTCGCGTTCATCTACGAGGGCGCGCGTGAGCAGCACCGCGGATTTCCTGCGCAGCGCGCTTTGCATGAAATAGCCGATTTCGCCCTGCGTCATCGCGTCAAGCACGTCAAGCGGCATCTCAGGCACGCGCCGGGTCGCATGCTGCTGGAGCAGGAGCGAGCCGACCTGCGGGCCGTTGCCGTGGGTGAGCGCCACCTGGTGCGCATCCATGAGCGTGGAGAGCTTCCTGAGCGCGGAGCGGGCCGCCTTCAGCTGCTCTTTTGCCGTCCCCCGCGCGCCTTTCTGGAGCAGCGCGTTCCCTCCGAGAGCTATGACTATACGCATGAACTGGATTCGGGTGATAGGATAAAAAGCTTAACCGGCAAGTGGATTCCATGCAAAGGAACGTGTTGATACTAGGGGCCGCGGGACGTGATAGGCCGGACTGACGACAGGCTGGCCCACGACTTCCATAATTTCAACATGTTTTTCCGCGACAACCCCGAATACAAGGTAGTGGGATTCACGGCGACGCAGATACCGAACATAGCGAAGCGGAGGTATCCGGCTGAGCTTGCAGGCAGGCTGTATCCGAAAGGCATACCTATATACGACGAAAAGGACCTGGAAGCGCTGATAGTGAAGCACGCGATAGACGAGGTCTATTTCTCCTATTCCGACGTCTCGCACGAATACGTCATGCACCTGGCGTCGCGGACGCAGGCAAGGGGCGCGAGCTTCGTGCTGCTCGGGCCCAGGGAGACCATGCTGAAGAGCAGCAGGAAGGTCATCGCGGTGACGGCAGTGCGGACCGGCGCTGGAAAGAGCCCGCTTTCACTCACCCTGGCCCGCATGCTGAGGGCGAGGAAGGCGAGGTTCGTGGTCATCCGCCACCCGATGCCCTACGGCGACCTGCTCAGGCAGAGGGTGCAGAGGTTCGCGACCATGGCGGACCTGGACAGGCAGGAGTGCACCATAGAGGAGCGGGAGGAATACGAGCCGCACGTGAGGAACGGCACTGTGGTGTTCGCAGGCGTGGATTACGCAGACGTGCTCAGGGCCGCGGAGAAGGAGGCGGACGTCATAATATGGGACGGCGGTAACAACGACCTGCCGTTCATAAAGCCGGACTTGTATTTCGTGGTGGCCGACGCTCTGAGGCCGGGCCACGAGATGTGGTATTACCCGGGCGAGTCCAACTTCAGGGCCGCGGGCATAATAATCATAAACAAGGCTGGCGAGAACCCCACGGACATAAGGAGGATACGCAGGAACGCGCAGAACGCCAACCCAGGCGCGCTCGTGATGGAAACCGACCTTGAGCTGACCGCAAGCCCGGACATGGACATCCGGGGTAAGAAGGCGATAGTGATTGAGGACGGCCCGACCACCACGCACGGCGGCATGAAGTTCGGCGCAGGCTACGAGTATGCGATGCGGCACGGCGCGGTTACCATTGACCCGAGACCGTTCGCGGTGGGAAGCATAAAGGAAATTTACGTGAAGTTCGAGCACCTTGCGAACATCATACCGGCCATGGGATACTATGGCAGGCAGGTGGAGGAGCTCTCGGAGACCGTGAACCGGAGCGGCGCGGACGTCGTGGTGTGCGGCACGCCTGTGGACCTCACGCGCCTGCTGAAGACCAGGAAGCCGATGCTCCACGTCCATTACACGCTCAGGGAAAAGGAGCCGGGCGTGCTGGCGAAGGTGCTGGACAGGTTCCTGAAAACGGGGAAGAAATAGGGGGACTGAAGGAATAGGGAACGGATAACAAAAATCAGGGGACAAGACCAGGGGGCCTGACGGCAAAAAATCACTCGCACCTAATCACTTGCCCGTAATCAGCTGCACCTAATCATTTCCCCTTATTCTCCCCCTTGTAGACTCCTTCGTACATCGTCTTCGCTGCCTCGGCCAGCTTCACGAAGACCATCTGGCCGATTTTCGCGTTGCGCTTGAGAGCCACCCCGTGCTCGTTCCTCACCACGAGGAGCGCCTCGCTCCTCCCCTCGTAGCCAGGGTCCCACACAGCGCACTCCAGCGTCACGCCGCAGCGCAGGAGCGATGAGCGGGGGAAGCAGAATGCGGCAGCGTCCGCTGGTATGCGGACGTACTCGTTGAACATGACTTTGTAAGCGCCGGGCTGGAGGGTTATCTCGTCGGAGTTGAACGGGATGGGCTCCACCTCGCTTATCTTCCTCTCCCGGTTGTCAAAGTCAATTTTACCGGCGGACCTGAACCGGTACGCCTCGCGCAGGGTAACGTCAATGCCTGCCGGCTGGAACTGCGACGGGTGCAGCACATCAACGGGCTTTATTTCCTCAAGATGCTGTTTTGGCAGAATCATGGCAATCCCTTTCTTCGGATTTCTCCCTTTCCCGGTTTTATTCTCCCGCCAAACCTTTATAATGTTTAGATGGCTTCCTGTTCCATGGTCCAGGCCTATCGCATGTACATCGGGGGGGAATGGGTGGGTGCAGAGGCGCAGTTTGACGACCTCAATCCTGCGACCGAGGCGGCAATGGCGCGGTTCCCTGCAGGCAGCGGCGCTGACGTGGATCTGGCGGCTGACGCGGCAGAGGACGCTTTCCGCGCGTGGTCTGAAACGCCGCCTCCGCACAGGGCAAGGGTGCTCCAGCGCACTGCGGACATCCTGCGGCGGGACAAGCAGAGGCTCGGGAAGCTGGTGGCGACCGAGATGGGCAAGGTCCTGCCTGAGGCCCTGGGCGACGTGCAGGAGGCCATAGACACCTTTGAGTATTTCGCAGGCGAAGGCAGGCGGCTGTTCGGCCACACCACCACCAGCGAGCTCAGGGACAAGTTCGCGATGACGCTCCGCAGGCCGGTTGGCGTCGTGGGGCTGATAACCCCGTGGAACTTCCCGATAGCCATACCGGCGTGGAAGCTCGCGCCTGCGCTGGTCTGCGGCAACACCGTCGTTTTCAAGCCGAGTTCGGACACTCCGCTTTGCGCGCTGGAACTGGTTAAAATCCTCATTAAGGCAGGAGTGCCGCCCGGCGTCCTGAATTTCGTGACAGGCCCGGCCTCTTCTGTGGGCGAGGCCGTCGTAAGGCACCGGAAGATAGAGGGGCTGTCATTCACCGGCTCAAAGAGCACAGGCGAGTGGATAACCAGGAACGCTGGCCTGAAGAAGGTCGGGCTGGAACTTGGAGGCAAGAACCCCATAATAGTCATGGATGACGCTGACCTCGGACTTGCGGTGGAAGGCATACTGTGGGGCGCTTTCGGCACGACCGGGCAGAGGTGCACGGCTGCGAGCAGGGTCATAGTGAGCGGCAGGGTGAAGCGCAGGCTGCTGGACGCCCTGGTGGCAAGGGCGAAAAAGCTCAGGCTGGGGCCGGGGACGCGAAGGAACACGGACGTCGGGCCCCTGATAAACCGCGCGGCCGTGGAGAAGACCGGGAAGTACGTGGCCATCGGAAAGAAGGAGGGCGCGAAGCTGCTGTGCGGCGGCGGGCGGCCAAAGGGCAGGGGATTCTTCTACTACCCGACCATTTTTGACGGGGTTGGCAGGGACATGCGCATCGCGCGCGAGGAGATATTCGGGCCTGTGCTTTCAGTGCTGGAATTCCGGGGGCTGGACGAGGCCATAGACATCGCCAATTCAGTGGATTACGGCCTCAGCTCGTCCATATACACGCGGGACGTGAACAGCGCGTTCAGGGCGATCTCGCGCATAGATGCCGGGCTGACCTACGTCAATGCGAGCACCATAGGCGCAGAGGTCCACCTGCCGTTCGGGGGCGTGAAGGGCACAGGCCACACGCGCGAGGCAGGCATCCACGGCCTGGAAGAGTTCTCCAGCGTCAAGACGATTTACGTTGATTATTCCGGGAAGCTGCAGAAGGCGCAGATAGACGTTAAGGAATGACTGCCGCACCAGCATGGGCGGAAGGGCGGACTGCCTAGCCGTCATCGCGGGGCGCAGGAGCCGGAAATGCCGCGAAAGAAGGTGCGGGAACGGGCAGGGGAGTAGGCAGGGTAATAAAGAGGAAAGCGCAGGAGGAATGGCATGACGAAGTCCGCGGAAATAATCGCCAGGGACGCCAGGGTGATGTCGCCCTCGCTCACCAGGGAAACGCCGTTCGTCTTCGCAAAGGCGCACGGCTGCCACATGTGGGACGCCGACGGCAGGCGCTACCTTGACTTCACAGCGTGCATCGCGGTCAACAGCATAGGCCACGACAACCCGGTGATAAGGAAGGCCATAATGAGGCAGATAAAATACGGCATACACTCGGCCTTCTCGGATTTCTATGCAGAGGAGCCGGTGAAGCTCGCGGAGAAGCTCCTTGGGCTCATGCCCGGCTTCGGCAAGGTGTTCCTGTGCAATTCAGGGACCGAGAGCGTGGAAGCCGCGTACAAGCTGGCGCGCTGGCACAGCGACCGCACCTGGACCATAGCGTTCCAGGGCGCGTTCCACGGCAGGACCATGGGCTCGCTTTCCATGACGAACTCCAGGCCTGTGCAGAGGCAGAGGTTCGGGCCTTTCCTGCCTGTGGTGCACGTCCTCTACCCCAATGCGTTCAGGATGGGCATGGAGCCGGAAGAATGCTCGCAGCACTGCCTCGGGCTGCTTGAGGACAGGATGAGCGCCATGAGGGACGACCTCGCCGCGGTTTTCCTTGAGCCCATACAGGGCGAGGGCGGATACGTCGTGCCCACGGCCAGCTTCGTGAGGGGCGTGAGGAAGCTCTGCAACGAATACGGCGCGCTGCTCTGCGACGACGAGGTGCAGGCAGGCTGCTTCAGGACCGGGAAGTTCCTGGCCATTGAGAATTTCGGCGTGAAGCCGGACATCGTGTCGCTCAGCAAGGCCATAGGCGGTGGCATACCACTCGGCGCCATGGTTTCCACTGACAGGATAATGGACTGGCCGAAAGGGGCGCACGCGAACACGTTCGGCGGCAACCTGCTGGCGTGCGCCGCAGGCATCGCCACGCTGGACTTCATGGTGAAGAAGGACCTTGGCCGTAACGCGGTGAAAATCGGCAGCTTCATGATGAAGGAGCTTGAATCCATGAAGGGCGACGCCATCGTGGACGTGCGCGGCATGGGACTGATGATAGGCGTGGAGATATGCGGGAAAAAGGAGCGCGACGACATCCTTCACAGGGCGCTGGACAAGGGGCTGGTGCTGCTGCCCGCGGGGGAAAGCGCCATAAGGATATGCCCGCCGCTCACCATAACGAAGGGCGAGGCCGGAACCGGACTGCGGATACTGGAGGAAAGCCTGTGAAGGAGACGGCAAGGAAGCTCTACGTCATGCAGTTGCAATACGGCGGCATAGCCGAGGACGCGTACCACTTCCTCCCGGCGGCCGAGCAGGGGATGCTCGTGGAGAGGAAGGGCAGGTTCTTCCTCAG
Organism: Microcaldota archaeon; assembly: GCA_964490215.1. Taxonomy (GTDB): domain Archaea; phylum Micrarchaeota; class Micrarchaeia; order Anstonellales; family Bilamarchaeaceae; genus Bilamarchaeum. The sequence goes on from CAZBAM010000001.1 coordinate 201,525, forward strand.
GGACGGATGGCGCGGGAAGTTAAGGGTGGTGCTCACCGGCGGCGTGTTTGACGTCCTGCACATAGGCCACGTAGTGACGCTCACGGAAGCGAAAAGCCACGGCGACGTGCTTGTGGTGGCGGTGGCAAAGGACGAGCACATCAGGAAAAAGGGCAGGACGCCGGTGCATCCGCAGGAATACCGCAGGATGCTGGTGGAGGCGCTGAAGCCCGTGGACGTCGCCCTGTGCGGCTTTGACAGGCCGGAAAAGCTGCTGGCGTTCGTGAAGCCGGACGTCATCGTCTATGGCTACGACCAGAAGGAATTCGTCAGGCCGAAGGGCGTGGAGATAGTGAGGCTCGCGAGCAGGATAGACGACACGAAGTTCAAGACCGGCAGGATACTGGAGCTCCTCGGCCTCTGACGTTAGCCCATAAATACCTTTAAAAAGCTACCACGAGTTTTAACCTCATGTTCCTAGGCCAGTTCAGACCCGTGTTCAAGGGCGAGGATGAAGAGCAGAAAACCGCCCAGAAGCCCCCACAAGAGGAGAAATCCAGCAGCGCGGAGGAATTCCTTAAGACGCCTGACGCGAAGCGGTTCGTGAAGGACTGGGCGGCCAGGGAACGGAACGGAAAACCAATTTTCACCCGCCGCGGCGTAACCGACCTGCTTTCCACCCTTTTCCAGGTCACGGGCCTTGACAGCAACAAGGGGATACTGACGGTGGCGGAGAGAATATTGCTCAAGCTCGGCAACATGGATGGGCTGCAGGGCTTCCTGATGGGCTGGAAAGCCAAGACCGAAGGCCTCGTGAAGGGACTTAAGAGCATAGTTGGAGCGAAATGAAGAACGACACCGAAGAGATGCGTGAGCTCATAAAGAGGGGCCTCTGCCCTGTGTGCAAGAGCCCTCTCGCCCACAGCGAGGGCTGCATCCAGTGCGAATCGTGCGGCTGGAGCGAGTGCGAGGAAGCGTAAGGGCGGGGCAGTGTGGTTTTTAAAGACGTTCTGGAAATGTGCTTATCCTATATGCCTCGGTAGCTCAGTCGGTAGAGCGGCTGACTGTTAGTCCGCCTTTTTAGTAAAAAGGCGGCCCAAAAACTGGCTTCCCAGTTTACAGCAATCAGCAGGCCGGATGTTCAAATCATCCCCGGGGCGTTTTAATTCATCCTGTTTTGAGACGGTAAGGATAGTTAGTTCACCACGATTTATTCATTTATGCGATATATTGTAAAGACATATGTTCTAAAGTACAAATAATCCAGAATGGTCAGGATTGACGATATGAAAGAACAGGAGATAAATTCTAGTCTAAAACAAAAAATTTTAGACGACCCCATAAAGCTCGGTTCTCTACTAGTAGCAGTAGTTATGCTAATTGTTGCCATCTATTCACAAATTGAGAAATCGAAAGTAGATAACGAAAATTTAGCTTTGAATAAAGAGATATCGGATCTTAAAAAGCCGTCTATTATTGCACTGGATTATCGTGTTGAAGGAAATACTGCTTCGGAAGTCTTCTATTTTTATGTAACAAATCCATCAGATACAGAATATTATGTAGATTTAACTCAAGGAACCTGCAAATCCAATTCTTCATTATTAAGTATATCTGCACCACCGGCAAAAAATAACCAACAAAACACAGTTGTAAGCGGCGATGAAATAACGCTGCCTTCTAATCCACCCCAAAATAAAATTCCGATACCACCTCACGGTAAAATCCAGATGCGCTGCGGTCCCTTCGATATAAGCAATCCAGTTCGAGATTCTCCGATATATTTAACTACATGTATAAAATTTGAAAAAATTGAACAACCAATTTGTGAAGATTTGCAAATCATGGTTTTGAAAAAATAGGACGGGTTATTTTTAGAAATCTTTGCATATTCCACATGCAATAATCCTACCAGAACCTGCATGGTTATGCGTGTATTGCGTATGAAAACGTAAAGTTAATAATGATAATAAGTAGTAAACTGTGTTAAAAAGATATAATTTATAAATGTATTCATACTAAGTTACTATGGGGTTGCTTCGAGGGCATGAGACTGCGGTCGATTAACCGGTAGGAGAGCCCCATTATATTCTAATCATAGGTGGGACTTCATAAGATTCCAATTGAACTCTTGTCCGATTTTTATGAAATAGACAATGCACCAGGTCATAATAATCTTCAATTTGTTTAATATGCCGTTCTCTGATACATCCAACGAGCATATCCGAAATTTGGATAGTTTTATGCGTTTTACTACTTCCATCCGCAATTTCTTTTATATTACACTTGCCAGTGGCAAAAAGTTTTTTCTTTAAACGGCCGCGTTCCAGTAATTTTTTTTCTTCGGGGACATTAAAAATGAGCATATGATTACGCCCACGCGAAGTGGAGTATTGAAACATGTGCTTCTGATGGAATACTTGCTGGTCTATTAAAATTTCGAGATTAGGATCCAACGCATCTCTGGGGTGCTGATGCGCCCAGATATGAAAGAGGTACTGTGCTTCATCTTCTATTCTAAAGACTCGGTCTTTATTATCAGAAGGAGTTGGGAAAACAGTATAGTATGCCTCCAGTTCTAATGTGGCAATTTCCCGTAGTTTCTTTTTTAAAAAGTCATCATAAACCTGCAGTCCTGTGCTCCTACACGCGTGTCGAAATCCCACATATTTAAATTCACCTTCCATAACTTTGTTATAAAGTGTAATAACCTCAGGTGGATCATCTTCTGAAATTGTCAGGATTTTTTTGACCTTGGGCAAAATCTGTTGGGGCATACTTACCAGGCATAACGCTGCAATTGGTTGAGTATTGCCCGACTCGTCCATTGTAAGCAGTTTAGACATTTTACACGGTATTAAAAGAGAGATTTCAATTTAAATAATCTTCTACCATAATGCATAGTCGTAAGGAAGTGTCAATACAAAAGGCATATTTACGTCAGAAACCCTCGGTTCCCCGGGCGTTTTTGTTGATTGCCTTGAACCTCCCGCAGACCAGGCAGAATCGGAACGGACAGAAGTGAAAGCATGATGCGCGAGATATCACTTGAGGAAGCCAAACCAATCTGGGACAGGTTCGTGCCGGAAAAGCTGGTCTGGACGGACGACTGGGACATCCGCGTAGCGTTGTGCAGGGAATACGGAGAAAAACCCCTCATCCTCTACGACGGGAAAAACTTCTTCCCCCTGCAATTTGAGCCTGAACACGGCTACTACACCATCCTGGGCGGGACCACGGCGGAGAGGAACTACGTGACCTTCGACCAGCAGGTCATGAAGACGACGAAAGACATACCCGAGGACATATATTTCGATTTTTTGGTGGACAGGTTTGAAGGCTGCCTGGAAGGGGCGTGCCCGCAATTCTTCATAGACCTGGCAGGGATAAACGGCATAGACGATTACATCAAACGCTTTTCCGGGAAGCATCAGAAGAATTTCAGGAGAACGATAAAGCAGTTCGGGGAATATGAATTCGTGAAGCAGGGGACGCTCGAGGAAATGGGCCACATGAACAAGATAACGTTCGGGGAAAAATCCGATTTCGCGACCGAGAACAGGGCGTGCTATGAGATTCTGGACAGGGACCCGCGGACGGAGTACTGGTCCATAGTCAAGGGCGGGAAAAAAATCCTGATAATCCAGTATTTCTTCTACGGCCGCACCATGTCGGTCTGTGTCTGGGGCGTGGATGAGGCATACGGCGAAACGCTGAAGGTCGCGTTGGCAGAAGGGATAAAGCTCGCCAAAAGCAGGGGCTGCACGAGAATAGATTATGCCCCGACATATTCCAGCTGGAAGTTCCTTTACCGGCTGGATACAGCGCCACTCTGGAGGTATAAGAGGGGCAACATCCCGGATTCGGTAGATACGGCTGAATACGGAGTTCCGGCGGATGAAAGGGCAAGGCTCAAGGCAGAAGGGCGGCTATGAGTTGGCGCTTTTCTTTTGAGGGTTTTTTCAGTTTAAGTCACCAGATGAAGGGGAGCAGGCGGTATCGCGTATTCTGGCAATATTCCTTGTATCCAGGCAGGTCGCGCCGGAGGACTTCCTCCTCGTTCATGATGCGGAAGAGTATAACCGGCACGACGAGCAGGAACGGGGGCAACGCCCAATAAGAGCCAAGCGCTATCGGGGTGGCGATATACAAGAGCAGCACGCCGAGGTACATGGGGTGCCGGATGATTGAATATGGCCCTGTGGAGATGACCTTCTGCCCCTTCACAACCTCTATTGTGCGCCCGGCGTAGCTGTTCTCCCTGAAGACCAGGAAGCAGATGAGGTAGCCGAGGAGGACGCACACGTCTGCAGCCGCCACCAGTCCGAACGTAACATCAGACCATCCGAAACGATGATCAAGGCCCGGAATCAGGAAGCCAATCACGAAAAGGATGCCTGATAGCTTCACGACCAGCTGCTGCTTTGCCTCCTTTTCCCTTATCTTCATCCTCCGCTCCAGGAACTCAGGGTCTTTATTCAGGAAATAAAGGATGACGAGGGATGCTGGGATGAACACTATGGCGACATACACCCAGGCCTGCCAGTAATCCAGAGTGCCGGCGGACACGAATAACATGAGGCCGATTACGGCCAAAGCAGATGTGAACAGCAGCAGGGCCTTTATCCTGATTGCAGCGGCATCCATGGGGTAGGATGGGGCTGCGGCCAATAAAAACAGTGGCACGCGTTTTCCTGCGCACAAATTTTTAAGATTAAACACCGCCTGTTTCGCGATAGTGCCACCGAATGAACCAGCATATTTAAACGCAGCAGTGCCAGCAGTTCCATAGATGATTATCATAGGGGATACAAATGACTAAAATAAAACAAATAGCCGGGACAGCATTGCGCTGCATGGTAATAGCTTTGCTTCTGGTATCAGTTGCCAGTGCCGCATCGGTAACGGTCCGCGTCATCACGGTAGAGACCGGGCCTGCCGGCGTGGATACGCCTTCGGTCACAGGCGTGAAGGTCTACCTGAAGAGCCCGGCCACAGGCGCCACTCTTGATTCGCACACGACCAGCAGCCAGGGGGTCGGATTTGCGGTGAACGTAAGCCAGCAGTTCTACGTGACTACTGCCGCCTCAGGCGCACTGGGCGGCGACTATGGGTTCTACCAGGAACTTGACGGAGATGGGGTGCCGAGTTTCACGGTGAAGCAGAGCGGAAGCAGCTACCAGCTCTGCCGCGTTTCGGACAACTCGTGCTCGTCCATCCTGATGCTCATATTATACAGGATACACGGCACGGCAGCACCGGCCGAGACCGGCTACACAGACCTCGTCTGCACAGACACCGATGGCGGTGACAAGATATACACCAAAGGGACAGTGACGTATTCCTACAAGTACAACGGAGTGCCGTCAAGCAGCACCTACACGGACTACTGCAACGGCACTAGCGCTGTGATAGAGAGTTTCTGCGTCGGCACCACGCCGAACATCTGGAACAGGCCCTGCCCGACAGGGTATTCCTGCTCTGCAGGTGCGTGCGTGCAACAGCAGCAGGCGCCACAGGAGGCAACTGTGCGCGTCATAGCTGTGGAAACCGGACCGGCAGGAGTTTCTACCCCGTCGGTTACCGGCGTGAAAGTATATCTTAAAAGCCCGGCCACAGGCGCCACTCTTGATTCGCACACGACCAGCAGCCAGGGCGTCGGGTTCAACGTGAACGTAAGCCAGCAGTTCTACGTGACTACTGCCGCCTCAGGCGCACTGGGCGGCGACTATGGATTCTACCAGGAACTTGACGGAGATGGTGTGCCGTCGTTCGCGGTAAAGGATGTCGGAGGCAGCCTGCAGCTATGCAAGCTGTCGGACAATTCTTGCTCGTCCGTTCTGGTGCTGATATTGTACAGGATACACGGGCAGGCAAACCAGACGCCGACCGGCTATACGGACCTCGTCTGCACCGACACAGATGGCGGTGACAAGATATACACCAAGGGGACGGTGAGTTATTCGTACAAGTACAACGGCCAGCCGTACAGCTACACCTACACGGATTACTGCAACGGCACGACCACGGTCATAGAGAGTTTCTGCGTCGGCACCACGCCGAACATCTGGAACAGGCCATGCCCGACAGGATATGCCTGCTCTGCGGGCGTATGCGTGCAACAGCAGCAGGCTGCACAGGAAACGCTCAAGGTGATAGCGGTTGAAACAGGACCGGCAGGGGTGACCACGCCTTCGGTAACCGGCGTTACAATCCACCTGAAGAGCCCTTCAACAGGTGCGACGCTTGATACCGAAGTGACGACCACGTCAGGGGTTTCATTTACAGTGAATTCAGGCCAGCAGTTCTACGTGACGACTGCCGCAAGCGGAGCCCTTGGAGGGAACTATGGCTTCTACCAGGAGCTTGACGGCGACGGGGTGCCGTCTTTCGTCATAAACAGCAGCGGGCTGTGCCGTGTCTCCAACGGCGAGTGCTCGTCAATAAAGATGCTGATATTGTACAGGATACACGGCGCGGCAGCACCGCCCCAGCAGAATCCGACCTTCGCGCTGAAGCTCAGGACCGGCTGGAACCTGGTCAGCATCCCGTATGAGCGCGGCTGCTTCAAATCAACCACCTGCCCGGCAGGAATCAAGGCATACGCCTACAACTCTGCCACCAACACGTACAGTAACTGGACTGCCAAGCTATACGGGCAATCGCCTGGCTGCAGCATGATGTCAGGCAGGGCATACTGGATAAAGACAAGCACGCCATGCGAGCTGGAATACGAAGCCAGTGGCGCGGCGTTCCAGTTCACCGGCCCGACGCCGGCAGTGCCTAACCGCTGGATTGACCTTGGCGCGCCGATTGTAGCGACGACCTGGGAGACGGTGCGCGGCAGCTGTGTAGCGGAAAAGGGACCGTGGAAATTTGATGCCGCATCCCAGAGCTGGGTGAAGGCGACGAGCATCGCTCCCTTTGATGGATTCTTCGTGAAGGTTGTGAGCAGCTGCGAGCTGGGAAGCAGCGTCTACCCGCCGCTGCCGGAGTAGGAGGTATGACTATGAAAGCATTGATTGCACTGCTCGTGGTGGCCCTGCTGGTGGCCGGCTGCGTGACGCCGCAACAGCAGGAGGCGAACGCGGGCCAGGGACAGGATGCCGGGGCCGTTTCCCAGGCGCCTGACATGCCACCCCCCTTCCCGGACGAGGAGAATGGCGGCACTACGGACCCGGATGGCCCGCCGCCATTGCCGGAATAGATTTTTGCTTTTCAGCGACGTGGAACGGATAAACCCAGGCATGGAAGCGATGGCGTGAAACCCAGGGAAATAGGAACCGCCGTGCTCTCCATACTGCTCTGTCTCGCAGCAGGCGCCATAGGCGGGCTGGTGACCTATCCTGCGATTCCAGGGTGGTACGCCTCGCTCAACAAGCCTTCCTTCAGCCCGCCAAACTGGGTTTTCGGGCCGGTCTGGACTGCGCTTTACGTGCTCATGGGCATCGCCGCGTATGCCGTTTACAGGACCGGCATGAAGAAGCAGGCAGTGCGGGACGCTCTCGCAGTTTTCGGCGTCCAGCTCGGCATCAACGTCCTCTGGTCCCTGCTTTTCTTCGGACTGCATTCGCCTATTTACGGGCTGATGTGCATAGTGGCGCTCTGGCTGGCCATAGCCATCACCATAATAAGGTTTTACGCGATATCAAAAACCGCAGGGCTGCTGCTCGTGCCGTATATATTGTGGGTTTCATTCGCGAGCCTGCTTAATTTCTGCGTATGGATGCTTAACTGAGGTTTTTGCATGGGAATGAGCAAGAAGGATTTGTCAAGGAAGAAGGCCAATATCAAGACCAGGATAGCGGAACTTGAGGAGAAGGCGAGGATGGACCCGCTGAAAAGGAACAGGGCGGTCCACGACGAGCTCGAGCAGTTGAAGAAGAAGCTCGCGGAAGCGGATTGACCAGATGAAGCTTGGCAATAATGGCATCGCAGCGGCCGCCGCCATCTGCACCATCCTTATCGCTGCACTGATTGTGCTCGTATTAGCGAACGGTTCGCTTGGGGAACGGCTGGCCGAAACCGAGGCTGCACTCAACAAAACCAGCGCCGAGAAAGCAGGCATCCAGGCAACGCTGGCAAGGACACAGGCCGCGCTTTTGGAAAGGGAGCTGCAGGTGGGGAACCTCACGTCGCGGCTCGCGGAGAAGGAGCTGGAATTGAACGCGACCGCCGCCAGCCTCTCGCAGGCCGAGGATGAGCTCAACAGCATCAGGGAGGAGCTGGAGAGGAATGCCATCTCGCTTGCGCAGGCAAGGGAGGAGTTCGCCTCACTGCGGGAAAACCTGAGCGGGATGGAGGAATCGCTCAACGAGGACGTCCAGTGGTTCAGGGACAACTCGCGGCTGCCGGATTCCGCGTCCTATTTCGTCCAGTACGTGATGGACAAGTGCGTGAATGACAGCTCCCTCAACCTTGGATGCGTAGCGCTGTTCATGGAGAAGCGCGTGGGCTTCAGGTACATAGACGAGCAGAATGACAGGCTCTACACCATAGACGAGATGGTGGCGCGGGGAGGTGGCGACTGCGAGGACTATTCACTGTTCGTGAAGGCGCTCCTCAACAGCCTGCCGGACGGCAGCAACGACCTCTGGCTTCTTGGCTGGAAGCATGGCAGCGGCCAGTTCCTAGCCTACCGGAGCGACAGCGGCACCGAGTGGCACTACCCGGGCCAGGGGGTTTATCTTGGCAGGCTGGATGAGACAAGCCCATATGCCATCTGCTACCTTACCGACTTGAGCGGGCCTGTGCCCATGGGCCACTGCGTAGTCGCGCTTGCCGGCGGGGTGATAGAGTCGGTGGCGGACCTCAGCAACCTTGACGGCGCGGTGGCATTGGAGCCGCAGAACGGCGCCTACACGGGATACGTAGGCAACGGCGGCCAGTACCACCTTTGCACGGACGGGGAGAGGTCGTGCGGCGGGACGCCCGGCGAGATATTCATCGTCATGACCAACGACGACCTTTACGAGTTCAAGAACGGGAAGTGGGAAAGCTTCGGCACCTATCGCGCCCAGGCCGAGGCCCTGCGGGAGAGGCTGGCCGCTACTCATCCATGAAGCGCCAGAATACGTAGTCAAAAATCCTCTTTCTCAGGCCTGTCCGCGGGTCTTCAAGAAGCCAGCCCACGAACCATGAGAAGGGCAGCGACGGGTTGGTGAAAAGGTCAAACAGGAAAACCTGCGCGCGGTGGGTGGATGCGAGGCGCGACATGATGCGGGCGCCTTCCGGGTCGTTGCGGATGTGCTTCGCGACTCCTTCGCCGCTTTTCACTGCGTAGTATATCCCTTCGGTGGTCACCGGGTTGAGCAGGCCTGCGGCATCGCCCACGAGGAAAACGCCCGGCCCGCCTATACCACCCCGTGTGCCGTCAGGCCCGACGGGAAACTTCCAGCCGCGGTAGTCTGCGTTGCCTCGGTATCCCTCGCTCCTGAGCTCTGCGGGCTCAAGGCCGAACTCCTTTTTCGCCCATTTCCTTACCCGCGGTGCGAGTTCGTGCATCTGGACGCCGGCCATGGCCCCGCCTATCATGGTCTGCTTCCTGTTCTTTGACATCAGGTAGCCGTAGCCGTGGGTGAATATTCCGGGCAGCCAATAGACGCGGAACTCCTCAGACGGGCGGTCAAGCACGAAATGGAATGCATGGCCGACTACGTGCTCCATGGGCAGGCCGAGGAACGGCCGGACTACCGAGAACGAGCCGTCAGCGCCCACGAGCCATTTGTAGCGGTAGCGGGTTCTTGGGGTTTCCACGTATGCCGGGGTTATCGTTGTCACTGGTTCTGAGAAGCGGATTTCCGTATTGGCGTCGCAGCCGCTGCGGAGCCAGTTCTCAAACTCACAACGGCCCACTGTCCAGAGGTAGGGGCGGCCGTAGGATACGTGGTGCACGCCTTTCGCAGTGCCGACGCCGACCGTTTTCCATTCCTGCGCGCCCCGGAAGATTGACGAGGGGTCAGTGCCGGGAATGACCTTGGAGCTGATTTCGCCTGAGCAGATTTTCCTTCCAGGGGCAGAGTTTTTTTCCAGCACGAGCACGCGCAACCCGGAACCGGAAAGGTTTTTGGCGCAGGAAAGCCCGCCCGGGCCTGCGCCGACAATGACCACGTCGTAGGAGTCAGCCATGGCGCATATTCGCGCCTGCGGCTTTTAAGCCATTGCGTGGGCAGGTGAACAAGATTGATAAAAAGGTTTAAATCATGTATGAACACAGCGTTATTGGGAGTGAAACAATGGCTGCTGAAAGAAGGGTTCTTGAACGCTGCGCAGTGGGGGACAGGATACTGCTGGGTTTTGCCAAGCACAACTACGAGCCTGCCGTTGAGCACATTAAGAAGATGGCAGGTGGTAGCGCCCGCAACCTGGAACTGCTGTTCGCCAGGAGGGTGGATGGCTCATCATCGCGAACTGTCTATGATTATGCCACTGGAAAGAGTACGGCGGTAGAACGGCTCCGTGGCGACGGGAGTTTCATACTGCTCAGGTACATGCCGCACAGAGGATACACCTCGGCAGCGCCGCCTTCCCCGGCCGAAGTCCTGGGGCCTGCGTTCGACCTCGGCGAGAGCTTGCAGGGGGAGGGGCTCCGCATCTTCTATAACATGGGCAACAGGCCGGCAGGAGAATGGTTCGAAGTTGCCGAGGCCAGGCTGAATGCAGATACAAAACTGATGTATGGCATGTATTATTTTGATTGCGTAAATCTGCTCCGTGTGATGGAAGAAGGGTCACGCCCGTTTGAAGCAGGAGGCGCCCGCTTCATCAGGAATGCGGTCAGTGAAGGGGCGTATTACAATTCAGGAGGGAACAGAGCGACAAGCTGCGATGACAACTGGGAGCTGGCGCAGAGGGGCCTGACCGCCCGGATTGTGAACTCCCTGAATGATATGAGGGAACACCAAGACGGCGTGCGCTTGTCACGAAGACTGGGAAGAGAGGGCATGGCGGTGCAGGGGCCAGGCGACTTCTTGGACGACACCTTAATCTCAGGGGTCCTGCTGGTGTTGAAGGCACAGGGGGAGCACCTGCATATCACTCCGGCCATCGTGCCCTACGGGCCGTACATAAACGGCTTGCTGGCTACGGTGAGATAGGCTGCGCGCACAACGTTCATGAGCATAACGTATGATGGGAGTGAAACAATGATAACTGCCAGGGAGAGACGACTGCTTTCTTACAGCAAAAAAGGGGACAGGATAGGATTCAGCTGCATTAGCTCGTTCTGCAACGAACCGCTCCTGGAACACGTGCGGAGGATGGCGGACGGCGTGGCGCCCAACCTGCGGCTGCTGTCAGCCGTTGGGATTGACGGCAGCGGCACGACCAGACCCATCATAAAGCAGCACTGGTACGGAATGAGAATGCGCCAGCCGCATCCGGGTGAAAGGATTTTCGTTGGACTGGAATGCACGGCTGACAGGGTCAGACCAAACGGCCTGTTGGACCCGGTCTTTGACCTGTCCGAAGCGGTATTAGCCTTCGGAACGTCATCAGACGCCAGAATCTACTATCGCACCGGCGAGCCGACCACGCTGTACGACGTTGCCGGGGTTCGGCTGAAGCTTGCGATGAAAGTCAGTTACAGTTATGACATCACATACGACCTGACCGGAATCTATTACCTGGATTGCACGAAGATCCTCAACGCGATAAAAGAACTGTCGCTACCAGCCGAATTCGGAGGGAAACCTTACGTAAGGGAGTGGATAATGAAGGCGGCGTATTACATCCAGGAAAGGCGGGAGAGGCGGAAGATTCTTTCCAATAGTGCGTCTGACTGGAGTGACGCGCAGAAAGGGATGGCCGTAAGTACGGCCTGGTTCCTGAACTCCGCAAACGGGTGGAATGGAGGGGTCAGGTTGTCAGGCTGGCTGAGAGGCGAGGATGAGTGGGGATGGGAACATTGTGGCAATGGGGATAGTGTTGCACTCGCATTCATTCTGGACAGGTTGAAAACGGATGACTGGATATACGTCATTCCAAGCGACCCTTCCGGAAGCCACACGGCCGAAATCATTCGGTTCTTGGACGGGATGAAGTAAGCAACAGGAACGAAAACGCCGGCAGTGGATACACACGCCGGCGATGGAGGATGAGAACATGGCTGACAGGATATTGCTTCAATGCAGCAAAAAAAATGACGAGATAGCAGTCGGATTTAAACGGGACGTGCGAAACAGCAGGCCAATCCTGGACCACATCAGGAAGCTGGTGAATGGGGCGGCACCGAACCTGACGGTGAAGTGTGCCTTTGAGATAGATGGCCGAGCCGATACATCCTACGACTATGTTACCAGGAAAACCACGCCGTGCCCGGATGCCATGGTTGGAGGGAGCTTCATGCTGCTTGCATGCACAGCGGACGGAATCAAGCCTTCAGAACTGCTGCAGCCGGTGTATGACTTCTGCGGATGCCTGGATAAATCCCCGTCCATCTGGTATTCTCCGGTGGGCACAGCATCCAAGGGAAAATACGAGATATCGGAGGCGCGATTGGAATATCTGCCGCTTCCCGGAGAATTCAGCAGCCAAGCCGGCCTCCCCGGAACGTATTACTTGGACAGCACGAAGATGCTTAGGGCCATCGAGAGACTGACGCGACAGCCGATGGACGGCGGCAATGGCGAGATAAGGGGCATGGTTGAGGTGGACGCGTATCGCTTCCATAAGAAATGGGAGTTTCAAACCCCCGAACTGAACTGGCGCCTTGCCCAGAGCGGGCTGGTCTCAAAAATCATCTGCAATATGCGGAAGGACACGCCTTGGAAGATTAAGACGTCAGGACAACTGAGACCGAACAACCCCGTCACCGACTTGATAGACGAAGTGAAGATGGGAATCATCTACATCAATCTCCTGAGAGAGCTGAAGGGCGACGACAGCATACACCTGGTTACCGCAGGGCTCCCGGTGTGGGTCTACATAAACAACTACCTGACGAAGGGGCATTAACAGGCCGGACGACGACTGACCCGGCAGGCCGCACCCGCGCACTTTTAAAAATCAGGACAGGGATGATTCATCATGCCAGAGCAGACTTTCGGAGGCGACGACGACAGCGGCAGCGCCGAGCCGGAACAGCCGAAACGGAAAATCCAGCTCTCAAAGTTCGGCCTGGCACCGGACGTCAACATCCGGGACGTGTTCTGGAAGCTCATGGCGTCCTACGCTGCGACGAAGAAGCCGGGCGTGGAGCTCAAGACGCTGGAGCACGACAGGTTCGCGCTGGTGAGGGTGGCCTTGTCCGTGCTTTCAAGCCCGCACGGCGAGCAATATGGACTCGCGCCCAGGTTCATCGCCACATACACAGCCGCGATGCTTCTTGAAGGCGGCTGGAAGGACGCGTTCGCAGAGTTCCTGGAGCGCGGCCAGGAAGACGGCGCGGTGGCGAAAGTGCTGTCTTCGGCGCTCGCGAAGCTCGCGGCAGGCGACGAGCACCGGGAAAGGCTGGGCGAGTGGTTCGGCACCATGATAAGGGACAGGAACAGCAACGCGGTGGCAGTGGCGTACCTGGCCGGCATGAAGGACGGGAAGTTCGCGGCACGCGTGAAAAAGGAGCTCATGATAATAGCGAGGGGGGACATAGGCGGGAACCAGCTCAACGCCATAGAGGTCCTGTCCAGGATGAAGGACGACGCCGAGGTGAGGCAGTCGCTCATAATACTGCTGTCCCACTGGGACGAGGGCGCGAGGGAGGCAGCGGCAGGGGCGCTGAAAGGCATGGCCGGGGACCCGGAAGTCAGGGCGGCTGCGGAGAAAAGGCTCGGGGAGGAAACTGACGCCGGGATAAGGAAGGTGCTGGAGAAGATAGCCGGCAGGAAGGGAAGTGAACGGCAATCCGAAACGGACCGGCAATCCGGGACTGAAGCATAGTGAGCGGCAGGCAGCGAAGGACGCAGGGGCTTTGAAATGACCGAGATTGTGAAGATACCGCTGGAAAGGGTGAAGGTGCTCATGGGCGAGAACGGCAGCACCAGGGGGAGGATAGAGAGGAAGTGCAACGTCACGCTTACCGTGGAGGACGAAGGAGACGTGGAGATAGACGGCGACGCCACGGACGTGTTCTTCGCCAGGGACGTAGTGAAGGCCATCGGGCGGGGGTTCGCGCCGGGCGACGCGCTCAGGCTCGCGGGCCAGGACTACAACCTCTACCTGATACCGCTCAAGGACATCGCGCCGTCCGATAAGGCGATGACGCGGCTCAAGGGGCGAGTCATAGGCAGGGAGGGCAGGATAAAGGGCGACATAGAGAGCGCCACCCAGTCAGTCCTGAGCGTCTATGGCAACACCATAGGCATAATCTCCCGCATAGACACCATGCCATACGCGAAGGAGGCCATAGGGATGCTGCTGGAGGGCGCCACGCACGCCGCTGTGGAGGCATACCTGTCCAAGGCAAGAAGGGAGATAATGGACGCCAGGCTCAGGGGCGCCTAGCCGAAGCGTATCTTCGCCACGTTCGTGCGGACGAACTTGGAGATGCCAGCGAAATCGGTCTTGTTGAAGACAGCGTCAAAGCCGGCGCGGTCTATTTCCTGCGTGGTGAGGGTGGTGCTGCCAGGCGTGCGGAGGGTGGCAAGCGCCACCAGCGTGCCTGGCGACATGCGCTTTATCGCGTGCAGGATCTCTATGCCGTCCGTCCGCGCTGGCTGGCTGAGTGACAGGTCGGTTATGACTATTTCAGGCTTGAAGCTACGGAAGAGCGCGAGGGCTGCACCTGTGGAGTGCACGGGGTTCTTGTAGGGGAGCTCCACGCCGTCTATGCGCCTCATGCGCCTGAGATACAGTGACATGAATTCCGAGGTGTCTTCGAAAATGGCGACGTTCACGTTTTTCGTCAGGGTATCGGTCAGGGGCACGGGTAAAAAGAGCCTAATATTTCTGTTGCATCGTGACGCCCGCCTATCCGGTGCGAACACTGTGCTGGAAAGCACGGGTTCATACAGACAGCGCAGGTATTTAACCTTTTGCCCCACACTTGGCAACCGGCCAGGGTAAATGATTATTAACCTTCCAACAAAAGAGCATAGCGACCAGTTAACAGGAGGTTCCCGATGGCAGACGACGACATCTTCAGGCAGTTCAGGGAGCACTCCATCGCGGAATTCTTCAAGAAGAACAGGCAGATGCTCGGCTTCTCCGGCAAGGTCCGCTCGCTCACCATGATAGTGCACGAGTTCGTGACCAATTCGCTGGACGCGTGCGAGGAGGCTGGCATCCTGCCGGAAGTCCATGTGCACGTGGAGGAACTGGATCACGAGACCAAGGACCATTACCGGGTGACGGTGAGGGACAACGGCCCGGGCATACCGAAAAGCCACCTGGGCAAGGCGCTCGGCCAGATGCTGGCAGGCACCAAGTTCCACCGCTACCTCCAGCAGAGGGGGCAGCAGGGCATAGGCGCTTCAGCGTGCACGATGTATTCCTACCTCACCACCGGCCAGCCAACGAAGGCAGTCTCGTGCTACCACGGGAAGAAGCTGACCGCCAACATCACCATAGACTTCAAGAGCAACAAGCCGAACGTGGAGGAGCTTGGGGAGGAGCCCGCAGCCGAAGGCGAGAGCGGCCTGACCGTGACCGCGGAGTTCAAGGACGTGCGCTACGAACGGAGCGACTACGGCGTGTACGAATACCTGCGGAGGACCGCCCTGGCCAATCCGCACTGCAGCATCACCCTCCTGGAACCGGACGGGCAGACGTCCGCGTTCCCGCGCTCGGTGCAGGCCAACCCGCCGAGGCCGTTTGAGATAAAACCCCACCCGCTGGGCATAGGCACGCACGACCTCCTGGAATTCGCCAGGCACAACAAGGAGAACAGGAAGCTGTCGGCGTTCCTCCAGAACGCGTTCTCGCGGCTGAGCGCGGCCAAGGTGGAAGAGCTCAGGGCGCTCGTGCCCGGGGTGGATTTTGACAAGAGCCCGCAGGAGCTTGACTGGAACGAGGCCGAGCAGGTGGTGAAGGCGTTCCAGCAGGTGAAATGGGTGGCGCCGGCCACGGACTCGCTTGTGCCGATAGGCAAGGAGCAGATAGAGCTTTCGTTCTCCAACATCTTCAGGCCAGAGGTGGTGGTGGTCACTGAGAGGAGCCCCAAGGTCTACAGGGGCGGCATACCGTTCATGGTTGAGGTGGGCGTGGCCTACGGCGGCGGGCTCGCGTCCGCCGGCAGGAAGGGCGACGTCATGCGCTTCTCCAACCGCGTGCCCCTGCTCTTTGACAGCGGCGGGTGCGCCATCACCGAGACCATAAAGACGATGGACTGGAAGCGCTACGACATAAGGAACTTTGAGGAGGAGCCGGTGGCGGTGCTGGTCAACCTCGTAAGCGTGCACGTTCCGTACACCGGCGCTGGCAAGCAGGCGATATCCCCCGAGGAGGACGTGATGGACGAGATAAAGTTCGCGCTCATGGAAGCGTGCCGCACCGTGCAGAAATACCTGTCCGGCAGGAGGCGCGCCCACGACATAGCCAACAAGAAGAAGCTGGTGAGCCGCTACGTGGGCCAGCTCTCCTCGGACCTGGCAATCCTTTCCGGGGGGAAAAAGGAACCCATAGAGAAGAGCCTCGTGCGGATAATAGAGGAGAAATACGCCCAGAAAGACGAAGGGGACGAAGGCGGCGGGAAGGACGAAGCCGGAAAACCTGAGGCCGGAAATGAGGGGGGAAAGGAGGAGGGCGATGAGGAATGACTGACGCTTCCGCGAAGCTTGATGCGCTCGGCAGGCAGATGGTGGCGCAGATAGGGAAGGGAGAGGGCCCGACGTTTGAGACCGTCCTGCGCACCAGGAGCAACACCATATACGACGAGGCGCTTGGCTGCCTGCGCACCGGCGACAGGAAGGAGCTCAGAAAATTCCTCAGCATGGCGCAGGCGCGCACGTTCATGCAGACAGTGGCGATAGGTGCGAAGACGAAGCAGTTCCTGAAGGAGAACCTGCACACGTCCATCAGGGGCCTTTTCTACCAGCTCAAGTTCACCCTCGGCGAGGACATAGACGAGGACCTCTTCACTGAGCAGAGCGAATCAAACGCATTGATAGAGGATATAGAGGTGGCGCTCAGGATAAAGAGGGAAGACCTCAACCTCACGACCGACAGGAAGGGATTCGTCGCCGGCCCGATGACCATAATGGACAGGTTCGGCGGCGATGACACGCTCATAGACCTGGAAAAGCAGGGAAGGAGCGGCTGGAGCATACCAAGCGACGTGGACAACGGCATGGAGATAAAAACGCTGGACGCGGACTACGTGCTGGTGGTGGAGAAGGACGCGCTCTGGCAGAGGCTGAACGAGGACAAGTTCTGGAAGAAGGAGAACTGCCTGCTGGTGACGCCCAAGGGCCAGTCCACCCGTGGCACCCGGAGGCTGCTGAGGAAGCTTGCCGACAGGAAGCTGCCGGTTTATTGCCTGATGGACTGCGACGCCTGGGGATGGTACATCTACTGGACCATAAAGACAGGCAGTATGAACCTCGCCTACCTGGGCAGGGACTTCGCGGTCCCGGAGGCAAGGTTCATCGGCGTGACCATGAGCGACATAAACGAGTTTGAGTTCCTGCAGAAGCTCACCATAAAGGCGAAAGACGTTGACGTGAAGCGCGCCGAGGAGATGCTCGGCTATCCCTGGATAAACCGCCATGCTGACTGGGTACGCGAGCTGAAGATGGTCCTGAAGACGAGGAAGAAGATAGAGCAGGACGCGCTCCAGGGCCAGAGGCTCACGTTCGTGGGCGAATACATAAGGAAGAAGATAAAGAACAAAGAATGGCTGGCGTAGTTTGACTGCTGCGCGTAGTCTGACTACGGCCCTTACGTCCTCCGTAGTATAAACCAGGCCTCTCTCAGTATAAACCATGTATCGGTGGACAACTGTTTCTCTTGGGCCACCGAAGCCGATGCTGGTTTCTCTTAGGGGAGGTCTGACTTGTCAGGCCACCGAAGTCTGGGAGGTTCCTCTTAGGGGAGGTCAGAATTAGGCAAACTGCCGAGCGCCAGCGAGGCCATCCGTCTGTTTTTGGGCGCTTTTTCCCAAAAAGCGCAGACTGCTATCCGCCGTAAGGCACCTTGTTCGTGCCTCCGTTCGCAGTCGTCCATTTTCTCATCTTGTCCAGGCGCTTCCAGGAAGGGCAGAAGCTGTTCGGGCACTTGTCCCTCAGGTAATAGTAGGCAGCCATCCTTGACGCCCCGCGGTCCTTGTTCGCGTCGCTTTCGCAATTGCGGACATAATCAACGAAATCAGTGTAACCTTTGTAGCCGTAGCAGTTGTCAAGCTGGCCTGACACGCATCCTTTTCCATTCGGATTCTGGGCGCAGTAAGCGGCAGTCGTGCTCCAGCTTATGTAGTAATCCCCCACCCAGTTGTTCACGTCGCTGCCATCAGACGGCCAGGTGCCTGCGTAAAGGTTTGCGGCAATGTATGCTATGAACACCTGGTCCTTGTCAGTGCCTGCCTCCCAGTCCAGCAGGTTGACACCCCTGTCGTTATGGTATTTGCGGACTTTCTCCGCGGCAATGCGCATCTTCTCAGCGAGTTTCATCGTGCCCACGCACGCCGAGTCTGCCGCGTTGAATGGGTTGAATGACGTCGGATTGCATGCCTTTGCCAGGTCAAGCCTGATGTCCAGCCCGCGGCGCAGGGCGTCGTTGTATATCGCCACGTGGGCCGGGTCGCCGGTCTTGCCGGCCGGCTGGTACGAGTCTGGCCAGTAGTCAATGGGCGGCTCAAGGCTCTGCATCAGGCCCAGGCCGCACCAGCGCCATGATGGCTGGCTGGTGCCTGAATTTGGCGCATTTGCCAGTGGGCACTGTGCCGCAGGGTCGCTCATGCTGTTGAAACCCGTGGAGTAGCATTCGTCATTCGTGCTGTCGTCCGTGTCAAAGCATCCGGTGGTGCCTGGATTGGCTTTGCAGACCTTGGCTGCCTGGCAGGGCTTGAAATTGCTCTCTCCGGCGGCGATTGCGCGCACGTAAGACGGGTCAAGGCTGAACTGGCTTGCGAAATAATCAAGCTCAGGGAAGCTGTCGCAGTATGTCAGGGGAACCGACGCCGTACCGAATTTGAACGGCGGGTCGCCCAGCTTCTCTGATATGCACGCATCGCAGCGCACCAGGGTGTCGGTGGCCTTTTCCATCTCCGGCTGCCCAGGGCTGAGGAAGTCGTTGTCGGTGAATGACATCTGATTCACCTGGAATGCCGCGTTGAAGTTCTCATTGCAGGAGCCGGACGCCTGGTCCGGGAAGCGGATGAACGTTCCAGGCTGTGGTGATATGTCAGTGTCCTGCGCAGTATTGATGCTCTGCTCTGTGTAGGCCTGGCAGCCGCCGTACCACGAGCTTATGCGCTCGTTGTTCTTCCCGAGGGCGCAGTCAGTGCACGCGAGAGGGTTGCCGAGGCTGGACGCGGTGCTGGTGAAGGAGTATGGCGCGACGCCGATGACGCCTGCCTGCGGAAGGACCTGGGAATACGTGGCGATGAAGGCCGAATAGCCGTTAATGAGGCTGGACTCGTCCCAGGGGCAGGTGCCGCTGGCGTCGGTGCCGCCTGCGTCAAAAAGCACGTATGGGATTATGGATGGCTTGCCGCCTTCCCTATGAAGCGCGTATTCCGAGAATTCCACTGCGGCGTTCCATGCCGAAGTCGGGTCGCAGGAACCGCTGAAGTCCAGGTAGCGGGAGTCTATGCCATATGCGATGAGGTCAACCTGCTTTGAGATGGCGCTCGGCTTGCAGCTGGCAGGGTCAGTGGGTTTCAGGTTGCATGCCGCGGGGTCATCTACCATGACCGCGTTGAGCGCATCGTAATCCCCGAGCTTCGGCGCGAGCGCGACCTGGCAGTATATTTTCGGCGGGTTGGTTGAGCGGTCGTTTCTGCACCCGGTGTTTATGGCTTCTATCTGCGCCTTCACCGCCTCGGCCTGGGAAACGTCGTAATTCATCTCGGTGGTGACGACTACGGGCCCCACGGGCTTGATGGTGAGCCTGCCCGTGGCCACGTCCTGGCCGCCTGTGCCGAGGACGTTGGCGATTTGCAGCGTCTGCGTGGCGTCTATGTTCTCACCATCGCTGTAGAGGACATAGACAGGCATCACGCCCTTGTCAAGCAGGCAGACCGCCCTTGACGCGCTCGGAAGCGGGTAGGGCATGGTCTTGCTGCCCGCGAGCCATTGCACTGCCATGCCCAGGCGGGTGTTGCAGTAGCCGTTGGCGTCCCCGAAATCCGCGAACGACGGCCCCTGGCCCAGCCTGAAATAATTCAGGGTGAGGTCCTTGCCGTATCCGCCAGCTCCTATTGACTGGAACTTCTCCGGCTTGCAGTCCTTGTCAAAATAGCAGTAGCCGCCAACGTAGGAGGTCAGCCAGGGGAAGAACTCGGTGCCCTTCTTGCACACCATGCAGACGCAATTCGCCTCCAGGCAGTTCTGCGTCAGGGCTGAGTCCGATATGGGCACGTTCGCCATCTGCTGCACGTAATCGTTGACGTAATACCTGCTGGAAGAGATGTGGTTGAGGCATCCTGCGGCAAGAAGGAACGCCAGCAATGTGATGACCGTCGCAGGGGCCGCCCTCATGATGTGTATTGGTTAGGAAACGGATAAAAAAGCACGGGTTGCGACAGCTGGTTCCCCCGTGCCGGTTCACGGAGGCATTTCTTATGGGATTTCTACTAATCCAAAGAATGAATCAAAATGAATCAGAAGAAAGGCAAAAGAAAGAAGTCGCTACTGGACCCGCCCGCACTTCCTGCACCTGCTGCCGCGATAGTTGGAAGTGCCGCAGCAGTAGGTGGTGCGGGCCAGCATCTGCGGCTGGACGGCCCTCGTCACTGACCTGCCGATGTTTTCCACGGTCGTCTGGAGCCTCTGCGTGAAGCTTGTTGAGCCACCGGTCTTGGACCTTGCCAGGTAGCCGGACACGATGTCCTTCGTGGACGGGCCTCCCATCGGGAAGCCGTGCCACAGCGGCATCAGCGGGTTGAGCAGGCTGAACATCTGGTTCTGCATTATGCCGAAGCTGTAAAGCTCCTGGTTCCGCCTCATTGCGAGCGCTTCGGCGCCCACGGTCCGGTTCACGGTGTTGGTGAATGCCGCCGCGCGTATGCGCTCGTCGTACATGAAAGCGCCCTCGTTCATGCGGAAGGCGTATTCCGCGGCCTTGACCGTGGGATTAAGCACATGGCGGTAGTCGTAATCGCTGATGCCGGGGTTGGCCTCGTCCGTCCTCGCACTGGAATACACGCCCTTCCTCGTCAGGTAGATGTCCTGGGGCCCCTGGAGGAGTCCCTTGGTGAAGTCACGGCCTGCAAGCTGGTGCTTCTCAAGGCTGCCTCCGTAGACGTTAAGGCCGGCCAGCCGGTCCCAGGTCTTGCCTGAGAACCACTTGAACGAGAACGGGTTCACGGACTGCATTGCTTCCCTTATGCGGGGCTGGGTGTAGTTCCACTGCGCGAGCGCGTTCCCGGTGGAATCCCACTTGGACGCGTAGCCCTGCATGGACATCTGCAGGCCCCTCATCATGGAGGTGTAGGGCCTCATGATCTTGCCTGCCAGGTCCAGCGGGAAGCCGTAGAACGCCATGAAGTTGGTGTACTGGCCCCGGTCCATGAACGCCCTCAGGTTGTCTTTGATGTCGTATACCTGGGCCGGGCCGAAGTGGAAGAACGAGCCCCACGCCTGGTGGGCGCCGAAGGACGTTGACGTTCCCCACGGGTTCCTGTCTATTATATAGTCCCACGCCTGGTGGTAGCCGAAGTGCGTCATGGCGTATGCGCGGGCCGCTGTGCGCTGGTCCGGGGTCATGCCCTTCAGGGCCTCGCCCGAGAGTATGGACTGGGCGTTGTGCCAGGACTGCTGCCTCTGCATCTCGCTCAGCGGCGCGATGTCGTAGGCTGCCTGGTGGACCCCGCGGTCCATGCCTCCTGCGGCCAGTGCGACTGTGGAAACGTAGTCGCCGAGGTGCAGGCCGATGTCCCTCCACGGCCTCAGGAACGTGGAAAGCCCGGGCGAGTCCACGCCGAAGAACCTCAGCATGGACGGCGCCACAGGGGCGGTCTGCCTCTTGGACTGGACGGAAACCGCGCTCTCGTTCCAGAACTTTGTGTAGTCCCACGTGGTGGTGGCGTACTGCCAGAGGACCGCTGCGAACACCTTCTCCTTGCCGTAGTTGTATCCGCCTGCCTTGGTGTCGTTCTTGGCAGCTTCCAGGAACGCTTTCCAGGCCTCGGGGTCCTTTGACGACGCTATGCGCTCAAACTCGCGCTGGAGCGCATCGCTGCTGAACTTGATTGTGACGTCCTCGGGCCTGAACGGCCTGAGCTGGCCCTTGTCGTCGCGCAGCGCCACGTCCCCGGCCAGAACGCGGTCCAGGTCGCTGAGCATCATGCCCTTGTGGTAATAGGCAAGCCCGCCTTCGTGGAGCATAACCATGGCTTTGTCGGACCTGACGAGGTCGTTGTAGGTCACGGGCCTGGCCTGGCCGTTGCTGTCAAAGAGCCGCCCCTCCAGCTCACGCTTGTACCTGCCCATCAGCTTGTTTAGCTCTGCCTGTGCCGAAGGGTCGCTCACGTTCATCTTCTGCAGGAAGACCAGGTCAGGGTGGTTGGCCTCCATGCCCTTTTCCAGCAGGGCCTTTTCCAGCACGCCGGCCAGCACTCCGCCGTAGAACCTCGCGGTCTCGCGGGTGGTGCCGCCGTAGCAGTTCTGGCCGAACTGTGAATTGAAGCGGTTCTGCAGGTCCTGGGTCATAAGTTTCTCAGTAAGGAGCTCTTTTGCCATCCTGGTCCTCTGCTCATTGGACCATTGGGCGGAGCCGGGCATGCGGTCAAGCTGTGCCTCTATCCCTGCGTCGTAGTAAGGAACGTAGCTCTTGGTGAACCTGGACTGAACCCACTGCCCCAGGGCGAAGTTCTCCCTGGCGTCAAGGGAGGTTATCCAGTGCCTCTTGACGTCAACGATGGTGGCCTCCTTCGGCAGGCCGAGTTCGCTCTTCGGACCCCATATCATCTGGCCGGTCTTCTTGTCGTACATGTGCTGCCCGTCTTTGTCAGCTCTCAGCTCGGCACCGGGCTGGCTCGTGACGCCTCCGTACATGAAGCCCACTATCTCGGCCATGGAAGCTGCACCCATGCCCTTGCCCATTGCCTTCTGGAAACCGGCCCTGCCCTCCTCTGTGAACAGCGATATCATGTCTGCCTTGTTCCTGGCAGCCAGTGCCTCAAGCTCTGCCTTGTTCTGCATGAACTCCGGCAGCTGGGACATGCTCATCTGGCCGGTCTTCGGGTCCACGTAGACCGGGTCAAGCCCGACGCACCGGTTTGACATGTTCAGGCGGAAGGATACAAGCCAGTCCTGCACGCCGCCGCGGCCGTAGCCGTGCTCGCAGTCCCATATCATGGTGCCGAATATCATGGTCCTGGCCAGGTGGCTGCCCTCAAGCGATTCCGTGCCCACGTTGCAGACGTAGGCGTCGGCGCCGTGCTTGCCGCTCAGCGTCGCCATGCGCGCGCGGTTTTCCTCGTTCAGCACTGTCTGCACCATGCCCATTTTCAGGTATTCCGGCTTGGCGTCGTGCTCTATGCCCTCCAGCCTCTGCGTTATGGCAAGCGCCTGCCTGTCTATGTGGGCGCCGTGGGATTCCATCAGCGCAGCCAGCCTCCGTATCTTCTCCGGCTGGCTGAGGCTCTTGTTGGACAGTATTTCCTTTGCCGCTGCCCCCACTGCCCTTACTGCCGCAGGGTCTGCCGTGTTGAGGCCGCAGCGCCTTAGTATGTCAACGTTCTTGTACCCCAGTTCCATGAGCTCCTTGTGGGTGAAGTCAGTCCTTACGCCCACGGCCTTGAAGCCCTGCTGGAGGATGTATTCCTGCACGTCGCGGTAGTGCGCGTTGAGGGTGATCTTGTACTGCGCTGCCAGCTTCTGGGTTATGGGGTACATGGTTCCTATCTTTATGTCGCCAGGGTGCTGCCCCATCTTCGTTGAGAGCCATGCGCCGGCTGCAGTGGACTTGAAGCTTGAGGCAGCTGCATTGAGGTTCAGCGCCATCCGCTCGGCAGCCCTCTTGCCGCCTATCATCCCGGCAGTGGTCGTCGCCACCTGGCCCGCGACAATCGGCGCGCCCCGGATTGCGGCCTTTGTGCCACGCGCGCCAACCTGCCAGCTCCTCACGAGCGATGCCGCGCCAGAGGTCACCACCGGGCCGACTATGGCGTACCTGTTGACGTTCATCATGGGCTGGAGCGCCTTGTCTATCCCGGACATTATCGCGCTCCTCTTGCCGATTTCAGCGTGGCCGGTTATCGCCTCAAGGCTCTGGTGGACCCTCGCGTCCATCACGTAGCCCTTCATGACGCTGGCCATCGTGGCGTGCTTGCCGCCAAGCGCCTGCGCCTTGTTGAATATCTCGGAAATTATCTTGTGCTCCTCGTTGCCGTAGCTATAGACGCTTTTCCTGGCGAGTTTTTCCAGGTCTGAGGTGCTTGCGCCGGTCTTCTGGCCGAGCGAGAGAGCGCCTTTGGCGACTTCCTTGTCGCCTGGCGTCATGCTTTTCCAGTTCATCAGCCTGTTGAAGCCTGCAGTGGAAGGGCCGCCCTGGGCGAGCTTGCGTATGAAAGCACCACCCGCCGTCAGTTTCTTCAGGTTGGCTCCCTTCAGCTCGCTCCAGCCGAAGGGCATCAGCACCTGGCCGCCTGCCGCCACGCCTTTCGGTGCGGGAAGCCTCGGCGTGGTTATGTCAAGCAGGGAAACCGGGGACTTGCCTGTGAAGTAGAGCGATGCGAGAAGCAGGCCGAGTATGAGGAACACTCCGACGCAGGGGAGCGTGGCGCCATTGGCCGTATAGCCAGGGGCCTGTGCTATGCCTGCCATCAGGTCGCCGAGCTTCCTCGTGAGGGCCTGGGCGGCGCTGCTCGGCGGGTTCCTTATGACGTAGTCGTAAGTGGCTGCCTGGGCGGTTTCTTCCTTGCCGTTTATCGTGACCTGGGCCGGCAGGGACACTGCCTTTATCTCGGTCGTCGGCTGGCCCTCGCGGAGGGACTTGGGAATCTTGCACTGGGCTATGTAATAGTCAATCGGAATCGGGATGGAAGTCCCGGACGGCATATTACCGGTCTTCTTTATGTCCGCTGTCAGGCCGGCGCAGCCGTCCACCGGGGCGTAAGTACCTGACGCCAGCCTATACATGAACGTAATCTTGGCGTTCTGGATAGCCACGAACGTGGGGTTCTGGGTCGGTGATGTGCCGAACCGCTGCATGCTCCGGGCATACAGGCACCCCTGCAGGTCGTTGGCGTAGGCCGGGTCGGCCTTGCACTCGGCCAGCAGCTTCCTCACGGCCTCGCTCTTGGTCTCCCCGCTGGCACTCACCGCAGGCTCAAATGCGAACGCTGTGGCGGTCAGGATGCAGTCCTTTGCCGGGTCCACGCAGCCGTAGGCGTCTGCCGGCGTCACCACCAGCTGGGTGAACGCCTGCGACTGCTCGCCGAGCATGCCGCCTGCCGGGCCTGGCGTGCTAACCGCGAAGAGCGCGGCTGCCATGAAGAGGAAGACGAATGCCCCGAACACGTTCTTCAACGATATCATGATATAGACGCGTGTCCGGCGCTTTATAAATGTTTATGTTCACAAGGGATATGAAAACTACAAAAACTACAAAAGTTGTAGTTTAATGTTATAGAAAATAGACGATAGCGAGGTGTATGGTATTGGCGAGGCGCATGGTATTGGCTGGGCGCAGGATAAGGGGTGGCAGGGCATGAGACGGCAGGACAAGGGGTGCGTGGCATGAAGGGGCCGAACCCGTTCGCCTTCCTTGAGGACAACCCAGGGGAAGCGGTCGGAAGGAAATACGAATCAGGGGTGTTTGACGCCATGGCGCGGGCGTGCTCGGCAAGGCAGCCGCGGGTGCTGGCAGTCCATGGCGGCCCTG
Source organism: Microcaldota archaeon (assembly GCA_964490215.1). Lineage (GTDB taxonomy): Archaea > Micrarchaeota > Micrarchaeia > Anstonellales > Bilamarchaeaceae > Bilamarchaeum. The sequence continues at coordinate 227,424 of CAZBAM010000001.1, forward strand.
GCACAGGCAAGACCTTCCTGCTGCGCTACTTCAGGCGCGAGGCAGAGGGGATGGGCATGCTGGCGCCCTATGCAAAGGCCGAGGAGGGCGAGGATGCGGCCGACGTGGCCGGCAGGCTATACCAGGAAACCGCGTCGCTGCTGGAATTCCGCACGCAGGGAGCAGGTGCACACCCTGGCACCTTTGCCGGACTCGTGGAATCGCTTGGGAAGGGCGGCCAGGGGAAGTATTTCGGCACCCTCGTGTTCATAGACGACTTTGACGACGTCAGGAAGGCTGACGAGGCAGCGGCGGAGCTGGTGCGGCTCGCAGCCTCGCTGGAAGGCAGGAGGGCGGTGGGCTTCGTCCTGGCGTACACGAGGGAGCTGCGGCTTCCCGAAAGCCCGGCCCTTGGCGTCCTCAGGCTCAAGCCCTTTGACGAGCACGACGCCAGGGAGGCCATAGACAAGGCGCTGGGCGCAGGACCCGGGCCTGGCAAGGGGCCGAAGATGGGCGAGGAGTGCCTCCACAGCGTGATGACGGACACCGGCGGGAACCCCCGCCTGCTGAAGGCGGTCTGCAGGCACGTCTATGACAGGCTGAAGGACAACGAGAAGATAATAAACAAGGGCCATTACCTCGCCTACCTGCCGTACATAATGAACATGCTATCCGGCGAATGGTTCGGCAGGATGTACCAGGCGACGCCTGAGGCTGAGCGGAGGATTCTCGCGGTCATGGCAGGAAACAGCGAGGGGATGCACGTGTCGGACATCGCCAGGACGCTCGGCAGGCCGCTCGGCCCCACGACCGCGCTGGTCGGAAGGCTCCTGGACAGGGGGCAGATAACGAGGCTGGACAGGGGAAAATACAGGATTTTCGCAGGGCTATACGCGCGCTATGTATTGCAGAGGGGCGAGGGGCGGGCGGAGGAAAAATCCGCGGGCTCCGCGCAGAAACGGCGCTGAATGACAGGCAGGAAAAACCGGTCAGGAAGCGAGCCGCCAGTCCTTTTCAAAAACAGAGCTGAACGCAGCGACAGTGGCCGCGTCCCTGATGATGACCGAGGCCTCGCGGTTGTCGTATAACGCAGCGCCTGAGAAGTTGTGCGAGCCGACCAGGACAGCCCTGCCGTCGGCGATGACGAACTTGGCGTGGGTCAGGGCGTATTTCGCCGTGGCGTACCGGACGTTGATTCCGTCCGACGCGAGCTGGCCGTAGGCGTCCTGGTTCTGGTTCTCCATCACGTTCCGCTCCAGAATGACGCGCACATCTACTCCGCGCGCCTTTGCCCGCTTCAGCGCTGCCAGGGCTTCGTGCGAGGTGAATACGTACATTTCCACGTCCAGCGAGCTTTGCGCAGAATCAATGAGCGACAGGATTTCAGGCCCGCCGCCTGGCGAGAAAACGGGCGTTATCACAGGCGGGAACAATGCAGGAGCGGCAAGCGTGCAGATGGCGATGCCGAATAATACTCCTAGCACGAACCTGCCCATCCCCCAGAGCATACTGACGGATTGCAGACGAAATTATAAAACCCTTTCCTGCGGCGTGCCGCGCGTCTTTCGGACGGTCTGAATTGTTCAGAACTCAAGAGTTACTATCTTGCCCCGATGACCGTTCGGGAACCCCATCCGGCGCTATCGGTCATATTTACCAAGAATAGTTCTGACAGCCGTTTCAAGGGCAGGCAGCTTGTTGGTCACAACATCCCAGACAATCGCCATATCCACAGCCGAGTATTCGTGGACGAGAATGTCCCGTAAGCCGGATATTTTCTTCCATTTGATATCCTGGTGCTGCTTTTTGATTTCAGCCGGTACGCATTTTGCGGCTTCACCGATGATGAGGAGATTTCGTATCACTGCATCGGATACGAGGCTGTTCCCGGCGAACGCTTCAAAGTCCATGCCTTCTGAGTATTTGCGTATTTTGCCTGCCGCTTCAAGGATATCCTCCAGATAAACCCTATAGTCCTTGGACATAAAGCGCCTCTTCTTTTACATATCTGAGAGCAGGTTTCAGGCTGTTTTCCATCACCAGATCCACTTTCCTGTGGAATAGGCGTTCAAGGAAGAATTTCAGATCCATGTAGTTGTCAAACGTCGCCATTCTGAAAGAAACGAGGAAATCCAGGTCGCTGCCCTTCTTTTCCGTGCCTTTGAGGACCGAGCCGAAAAGCCCTATCTGCTCAACCCCGTATTGCCTTATCTCCTCCCTGTGCTCTTCAAGCGTCTGCACTATTCTGTTTGGAGTAAGTACCAGCACGCGCTTCATGGATGATGATTGCCCTTTAGGCATTAAAAAAGGCTCTGATTTCGTAATTATCACCAGTCCAGGAATTGGAAACATGCAAGGTTCTCCAGCTGGTAGAGCCGGGCCGTCTTCCCCGGACGTATGGCCCTGTCAAGCTTAATGCACGAAGTTCATTCAGAACTCAATCGCTAGCTATGCTGGCGAGCAGTTCTGATGAGCGAAGCGATTCAGAACTCAAGATCCGCCGGCTGATGCCGCCAGCTCTCGAGTTCTTCATTTCATTCAGAACTCAATCGCCAGCAAGGCTGGCGAGCAGTTCTGATGAGCGAAGCGATTCAGAACTCAAGATCTCAGTCATCGCGCCGAAGCGCTCGTAGGTATTGCATTGTCATCATTATGGAACTGATTCTCAATACGCCCTTTTAATTTGAGCGATGCAAGGGAAAGACCGGGATGATGACTGTTCGACAGACCGAGGACGCAAGCCCGATGAGGTATACATCACGTCTGACCGCAAATAAGATAAAAATAAGGGCTCTGTAGAAAAGCTCAGGCCCTTGCCGGGCTAGTCTTATTTTTGACCCATAGACGCCCTTTGGGCACAGGACCCACAACAATCCAGGGTGCGCGGGAGCCCATGCTTTCAAATAGGGGCGGAGCGCACCCGACTCGGCTTGCGGGCTCCCGCCTAAAGCCACTTCCGCAAGCCAAGGGCTTTCTAGCGACCGGTTCGCCGGTCGCTGGAATCCAGGGAGCAAAGCTCCCTAGATTAGCCCTGGATTGTTGACCATCTGCGGACGGTTCCCCCGTGCCGGTTCACGGAGGCATTTCTTATGGGATTTCTACAAAGCAAAATAAGGAAAAAAATCAGAGGTTTACCTTCAGCCCGAGTTCCTTCTTCAGCTCGCGGTAGCGGTTGCGTATCGTGACTTCGGTCACGCCGGCGACGTCAGCGACCTCCTTCTGCGTCTTCTTCTCGCCGTGCATCGCGCTGGTTATGTAGAGCGCGGCAGCGGCCACGCCTGTCGGGCCCCTGCCTGATATCAGGCCCTTCTTCAGCGCCTTCCTTATGAGCTTTATGGCCTCCTCCTGGACCTCGCCGCCGAGCTTCAGCGCGGTGGCGAACTTCGGCACGTATTGCGCCGGGTCAGTGAGCGGCACGTCTATGCGCAGCTCTGACTTCAGGAAGCGGTACGCGCGGCCTATCTCCTTCTTCTCTATGCCCGACGCGCGCGAGATTTCGTCCAGCGTCCTTGGTATGCCCTGGATGCGGCAGATGCCATAGACGACAGCGGCGACGACGCTCTCAATGAGCCTGCCGCGTATGAGTTCCTCCTTTACCGCCCTGCGGTAAAGCAGCGCTGCGCTCTCCTTTATGTTCTCCGGAAGGCCGAGCGAGGACGCGACGCGGTCAAGTTCCGCGAGCGCGATGACGAGGTTCCTTTCCATGGACGTGGCGATGGACACGCGCTTGTGCCATTTCCTCATGCGGTAGAGCTGGGCCTGCTTCTTCGGGCTTATCTTGCCGCCGCGTATGTCCCTGTTGTACTGGTCTATCTCGGTGACGAGGCCCTTGTTCGGCCTCATGTATTTTATCGGCGCGCCGCCGCGGGCCTTCTTCTCCTTCTGCTCCGCGTCAAACGCGCGCCATTCCGGGCCGAGGTCCTGTATGTTCTCAGCGACGATGAGGCCGCAGTTGGCGCACAGGAGTTCCCCCTTCTCATAATCCCTTACGAGCCTCTTGCTTTTGCACTCTGGACACTTTGTAGCCGTAGACTCCATCAAAATCCCTCTCAAAAGTTGTAGCAACTTTTTAAAAACTTGCTATCAAATTATGAAACGGAGCATTTATATATTTTTCGGTCAAGGCACGGAGAAGAAAGAAGGCGGGTGGAGAAGGGGAATCTGCAACGGGGACTGCGCCGGGCAGGGGAAGCGTGCAGCGGGAGCATACGGCATGGATTGCGCCGTAAAGCCGCTCAGCGCCTGACCATTCCGGCTGCCAGCGGGAAGCCACGCAGGCATCCTGACACCGCCGCGTCAGCGCCTGACTATGTCGGCAGCCCGCTGGTCCGCCTCTTCCATGACCGCCTTCTCGTCCAGCGTGAGTATTTCCCGGTCCAGCATGACCGGACGCCCGTCTATTATGACGTCGCTGACGTTCTGCGGCCCTGCGGCATAGACCACGTTTGCGACAAGGTCGTGCGCCGGCCTCATGTTGGGCAGGCGCTCAAGCAGGACTATGTCCGCCAGCCTGCCCTCCTCCAGTGCACCGGCGTTGAAGCCCATCGCCCTGGCGCCGTTCACCGTGGCGAAATCCAGGGCCCTGCCGCAGGGGAGCGCGTCCGCCCGCCAGTAGTGGTGCTTCTGGAGCAGGGCCGCCATCTTGGCTGTCTGGAACATGTCAAGGGAGTTGTTGCTTGCCACGCCGTCCGTGCCCAGGCAGACGTTTGCGCCAGCGGCGTCCAGCTCGGCGGCCTGGGCTATCCCGCCCGTGGCCAGCTTCAGGCTGCTGACCGGGCACCAGGCCACGCTGACGCCCCTCCTGCCGGCGAGCGCTATCTCCCGCCGGGTGAGCCAGCCGCCATGGGCGAATACCGAATCGCGGTCCATCAGCCCTATGGAATCCAGGTATTCGTAGGGGTATTTGCCGCGCTTTTTCAGCACGTCAAAAACCTCCTGGCGGGTCTCGCTGACGTGGATGTGGTATTTCAGGTGCTTCCTTTTCGCCAGCGCCTTGGACTTGAGTAGTATCTCCTCGGAGCAGGCGTAGGCCTTCTTCCTTGCCAGGGCCTTGGACTTTATCAGCAGCTCCTCTGAGCAGGTGTATGGCGCGTGCGCGGCCACGGACGGCCGGAGCGTGGTGCCGTTGCCGTATTCAAGGGATTTGGGCACTTCCCTCAACTGCTCCGTGGTGCGGGCATGGTCCTCAAAGTCTATGAAACATCGGGAAATGATGCCGCGCATGCCGGCCTGCTCCGCGGCACGGAATATGCCGCGGGTGTCAAACAGGCACATCTCTGCGAAGGCGGTCGTGCCGCCCCGTATCATCTCGCAGAAGGCGAGCCTGGCCGCAGCCTCGGCGTCCGCCGCGGTTTCTTTCGCCTCTATGGGCCATATCTTCTCCTCCAGCCAGCGCTGCAGCGGAAGGTCCTCCCCGTAGCCGCGGAAGAGGGTCATGGCGACGTGCGTGTGCATATTAACCAGGCCGGGCATGGCGATTTTCCCCTTCGCGTCTATCACGTGCTCTGCCCTTTCCCTGCACGTACCTATGCCGACTATGGTGTTGGCCTCGGTGTAGATGTCGCCCCGGACGACGCGGCCGGGCGTGAGGATTGTTGCGCCCCGGATTAGTATTGACATGGGGGAATCACCACGCGAAGGCATATAAAACATGGGCTGGATTTAGCCCCGGTGGTCTGATGGTCGTGGGTCTTGTCCCGCCGGAAGAGGAGGAAAGGCTGTGCAAAAAGCTCATTGGTTATTACGGGCAGATCTACCCGGGAGTCGGGTTCACGCGCAGGGACGTGACGCTCACGCGCGTGGAGATAGGGGAGCTGTATTACACTTATTCGGGCGAGGAGACCGAGGCCACGGCGGCAGAGAAGATGAAGATGATAAACTCTGCCATAGGCGGGGGGTATGCCACGCCGCTCATCGTGTTGCAGAAAAAGGGCAGGCGGATTCTTCTTGACGGCCACCGCAGGGCGCGCGTGGCGTATTCACAGGGCATGGGCTGGAAGGCCATGCTGATAGTGCCGGACAAGGACGTGAAATTCGGCATAGAGGACATGATACTCGGGAAGGTAAAGGACCTTTACGGGAAGTAGTCAGTTCTGGCTGTCCGCCTTTTTCGGCAGCATGCCGGTGGATTTCACCCACCAGTAGGACAGGAATGTTGCCACGACCGTTGACAGGAGGAGCAGCACGCTGTACCAGCCTGCGTCAGCCGGCTTCAGGTCGTACGCGGGATTGCTCAGCGCGGTGGCGATGGTATTCGGCACCAGCACAGCAGTGCCGATTATCGTGAGGTAGGCGACGATGTACGCCAGCTTGTTGTTGAGGACCTGCAGCTGGTTGTTGTATATGCTCTGCATGACCTCAAGGCCGCTCGCCAGGACGTCGCTGAGGTGCTCGGCCAGGCCTATCTGGTAGTTCACCTCGACCACCAGGCCGCTCAGCCTCTGCAGGAGCTTCGGGTCGTCCGTGAGCAGTTCCGGGTCGCCGTAGCGCAGCGCGTTCAGCACGTCCACGGTTTCCCAGAGGCCGCTGAGGTATGTTATGAGCGCGTGCTTCATGGCATGTATGTCGTGGCCTATCTCGTCCCGGGGCGTCTCCACCTTGGACAGTTTCTCGCTGACCAGGTCGGAGTTCTCCTCTATCTCGCGCAGGTGGTCAAAGTTCCTGCTGTTGTTCTCGTCAAGCACGCGGATGAGGACTGTGGTGACCCGGTCCTCGGAGGTGACGGCCGGCTTGATTTTCTTCATGTATATCTTCGCGTAGCGCCTGAGCCTGAAGAACCGCTTCACTTCCGTGGTGTGGATGGTGGCCACCAGGTTGTTGCGGAGGAGGATGAGCAGGTATTCTATGCGGACGTTGAAGCCGTTCACCAGTATTGCCGGGATGAGGAAGCCCATTTCCGTGTCCAGGTCCTCATAGCCGCTGCGTGACGATTTCAGGAGGGGGACGATAAGCTGCTCGCTGAAGCCTAGGTCCATGGCGATTTTCTTCGCGCCCTCGTTCCGAAGGTCGTCGCAGATGTAGTCCACCCAGCTGACCTGGGAGGATTTCACCAGTTCAAGGAATTCGTCCACGGCGCGGGCCTCTTTTTCCACCGTGGTGCCGTCCCTGCACAGCGACACGCAGAACCCGCGCTCCTCCAGGGAGAGGATGACCCTGCTTTCGCCGTGTCGGATACGCACCTTCTGGATGAGCTGCTTGTCCAAGGGCATCCCTATCGCCTCAAGCATTCACTGGTTTCCATCGTGAACTACCCACGCCTGAAGGCGTTGGCTTCCTGCTTCAACGAAGATACTTGCCAGTTATGTTTATAACCAGTAGTGGTTTCTTCTCCACAGGCGTTACTTCCCAGCGTTCCGCCGGTAGCTCGTTGGAGTATATTTATCGCCGCATTGAGATCCCTGTGCATGGATGCTCCGCAGGGGCAGTCATGCCACCTCTCAGCAAGCGATTTCTTCAGTACCAGACCGCAGTTGCTGCACCTCTGCGAGGTGTGGGCCGGATCCACCAGCACGATTTCGCAACCAGCTTCTTCCGCTTTGTAACGAATCATACTGACAAACTCTGCCCAACTGCAATCCAGCACGGATTTTGCAAGTAAACCTTTTGCCAGACCGGCAACATTCAGGTTTTCCAGTGCAAGAAAAGAATATGCGCTAACCAGCCGTCTGCTGGTTTTATGGAGGAAATCACGTCTTCTGTTTGTGAGCCGTTCATAGGCAATTGCAACCCGATGTTTTGCCTTCTGCCTGTTTTTGCTGCCCTTCTTTTTTCGTGAGAGATGCTGCTGGGTTTCCTTCAGGCACTCTTCTGCCTGCCTGAGATGCCGGGGATTTTCTATGACCTCGCCGTCGCTGAGGCAGGCAAAGTGCTCCACGCCGAGGTCTAATCCCGCCTCAGGGCCAGTTTTTCTGCAAGGTGCAATCCGTTCCGCTTCAGTAGTGAAAACGGTGAACCACTTCCCTGAAGGAGATCTTTTGATCGTCAGTGTTTTGACTTCTCCTTGCATTTGCCGGTGCTTCTTGATTGAAATACTTCCTATGCCTGAAAGCTCAAGGCGTTTGTCCAGCCTGAAACCGAACTGGGGGTAAGTGAATGATTTCATCCGTTCAAGTGGTTTGAAGCGCGGAAACCCGGCCTTCAAGCCTGCCTTCTTTCTGGCAATCACGCCCCTGAGGCTTTTTACCAGCCGATCTGCGACGTTCTGGGCTACCTGTGAAAAAAGAGGAGTGTCTTTCGTCTGGAGATAAAGCTGTTTTCTGGTTGGAAACTTGCTGGTTTCTTCATAATATTTTTTCGTGTATTCCAGAAGGCGGTTCCAGAGCGTTTTGCATTCGTGGAGGCATCCGGACAACTCCCTTTGCTGGGTTTTTGACGGGTACAGTCGGAACTTCCAGGCCCTTGTTGTCTTCATGGGAATATTGCTGAAAACGTCTTTTATATGTGTTATCGGGGTTCATTTCCGCGGTGCTATCGACGAAGCAGTATACATTCGGCCCGCTCATCTCAAGGCCGGCGGCCCGACCTCGTCAAGGTCGACGTTTCGACCTTGAGCGTGTTCGCGAACGAATCGTCGTTCGCGACATGAGCATGCTCGGGAACGTTGCGACGTTCCCGATATCCAACGGCAGGGAACGACGCTTCGTTCCCTGCGTCCCATTGTCCGGTGCGCCGGACAATAGGACGGCTGATCTAGGGAGCTTTGCTCCCTGGATTCCAGCGACCGGCGAACCGGTCGCTAGAAAGCCGTCTTCTTGTGCTCCCCTCAGGATGGATTTCCAGGGCCTATATCAATTGAATGCCGTCCGCCCGGATGCCGGATGGGGTGGGGCCGGACGAGGTGCTGAGCCGGATTAGATGCCGAGCCAGATGCCTGGTCGGATGCCTGAGTGAATGAGATGCCGGGGGCAGGACCCGGAACATATCGTGAGGCAGTGCCAGAATCAGACCTTGGGGAAGTGCTTCTTGTTCTCTTCCAGCGCAGCCAGGCCAGGCAACTCCATGCCGCACAGGTATTCTATGAGCGCCTTGCCGGAGAGGCTGACGTAGCCGAAATTCTTCCTGTCTATGCCGAGCTTCTCCAGGGCGGTTATCGTGTGGCCGCCGCCCAGCAGGGAGAAGGCGTCGCAGCGGGCGATTGCCTCAAGCAGCACTCTTGTGCCGCGCGAGAACTCGTCCAGCTCGTACACGCCTGCCGGGCCGTTCATGACCACGCAATGCGAGTTGTTTATGGCCTCGGTGTAGCGCTCCATGGTCCGGGCGCCTATGTCCCATATCTGGCCCGTGGTTATGCCGTCCGCGTTGCATTCCACGCGCTGCATGTCAATTGAAAGGCCGACGTCCACCGGCAGCACTATCCTGCCGTTGAACTTGTCCAGCATCTCCTTCGCCGCGGGCACGTGCTCCATCAGGCCGGAGTCACGGAGGTACCCGAGCGAGTCGCCCACCTGCCTGCCGCTCGCGTAGAGGAACAGCACCGATAGCGCCCCGGCCACCAGCACCTCCCGCGCCGTGCCGTCCGCCAGCCATTTCTGCATGACCGCGAACGAGTCCTCCACCTTGGAGCCGCCGAATATGAATGTCACGTCCCTGCTGTGGCGCACCTTTGAGACCGCCTCCACCTCGCCTGCGAGCACGTCGCCAGCGAAGCAGGGCATCTTCCTGCAGAAGCCGACCACGCTGGAATGCTTCCTGTGCGCCACTGAAAGGGCGTCCAGCACGTAATAGTCCGCCAGGGGGGCGAGGTGGAACACTATCTCGCCCTCGCCGCTGGGATGCCTGGTCTCGCAATGGAGGTGGCGGACGTTGTCAAGCACGAGTATGTCGCCGTCCTTCATGCGGCCTATTGCAGCCTTTGCCCGGTCGCCGATGACGTCGTCCACGAAACCGACGTCCCTGCCCACGGCTGCATGGAGGAGCCGTGCGTGCTGCTCCAGGCCCATGAAATCGTCACGGCCCTTGCGGCCCTGGTGGGAGAGCACTATCACCCTCGCGCCCCTGTCGCTGAGTTCCTTCACGGTCCTCGCATGGGCGCCTATGCGCACGGTCCCGGATATCTTCCCGTTCTCCACAGGGCAGTTCAGGTCCACTCTTACAAGGATTTTCCTGCCTTTCACCGGATAGTCGGCTATCTTTCTCATGTATTACGCCTCTAGGGTATTACGCCTCTATTATGCCGCTATGGGTATGCAGCGATGTATGCAGCTATGATTACGCTTCAATGCAAGTGCTTCCGCCCGGATATGCACTATGTCCGGCAATATTTATTACTACACTACTTTCGCGGCTTATTACCGCTCTTCGCATCTTCGCGGCTTGTTAGTGCTCTTCGCCTCTTCGCGGTTCAGTACTACTCCTAGGCCTGTCCGGTCTGTTCAGGCCCTGGCACTGCCTGGGTCCCGCCGGCAGCGACGGCCTTCCTGGCCGGCTTTCTCGCAGGCTTCACCGGTTTCTTCTTTTCGGCCCCGGCCTCCGGCGCCTTTTCCGGAACGGCTGGCTTCGCTGCCTGCACGGCAACGGCCTCCTTTTTCCTGCCCCAGTCGGCCTTTGACGGGCACTTGGGGTCTATGCACATGGTGAACGGCCGGCCCCCGCTCCGCTTCACGAAAATGGTCGGCTTGCCGCACTGCGGGCATGGCTTGCCGGTGACCTTCACGAACGCGCCGCCCGGGAGCGGGTATGCGTTCCTGCACGCGGGGTAGCCGGTGCAGCCTATGAACTGCCTGCCTGCGCCCAGCCGGATTATGCGCAGGTTCTTGCCGCACTTGTCGCACACGCCGACCATGTTCTCCTGCTCCATAGTGGCTTTCAGCGCCTCGGCCAGGTCTGCGCCTATCTTCGCCTCGTTGGCCTTCCACCTGCCCAGTATGCCTGTGAGTATCTCCTTGCCGTCGGCTATGACCTGCTCCTTGGCTATCTTGCCTTCCTGTATGCCCTCCATCTCGTCCTCAAGCCGCCGGGTGAGGTTCTCGTCAAGGATTTCAGGCGCGTATTTCTGGAGCACCTCGCACACCTTGAGGCCGAAGTCGCTCACCTCTATGGACGCGGTGCCGCCTGCATAGCCGCGCTTCAGGAGCGTGTCTATTATCACCGCGCGGGTGGACTTGGTGCCGAGGTGCCGGTCTTCCAGCTCTGACACCAGCGACGCCTGGCTGTACCGCTTCGGCGGCTTGGTCTCCTTTGCGGTCTTCTTTTTCTTCTCCACGCCGACGCGCTCGCCCTGCGTGAAGGCCGGGACCTCAGTGTCCTCGCTGGTGTAGTATTTGCCGTAGAACTCGGTCCATCCCTTTCCGGTGAGCCTGCTGCCTGAGGCCGAGTAGCCCTCGCCGCCCGCGTCCAGCTCCACGCGCACCTTTTCCCGGGTGGCAGGTGGCGCGAATGCGGCCAGGAAGCGCCTGACTATCAGGTCGTAGAGGTTCTTCTCTGCCGCGTCCATACTGCCGGGCGCCTGGCCTGTGGGGTGGATTGCCGGGTGCGCAGGGTCCTCCTTCTTGCCCTGGACCGGCCTGAACCATTTTTCCGAGGCGATTTTCTTCGCCAGCGGCGCGTATTCGGGGTTGGAAGACAGGCTGGCGATTATTTTGGGAAGGTTGATTGACGGCGGGATTTTCTGCGACGACGTCCTCGGGTAGGTGATGAGCGACGCCTCGTAAAGCGCCTGCGACAGCTCAAGCACGCGGGACGGCGCGTATTTGAACAGGCGGTACGCCTCCAGTTGCAGGCTCGTCAGGTCAAAGCAGGGCATCGGCGGCACCTGCTGCTCCTTCCGGTCCACAGACCGGACCGTCGCGCTGTCGGCAGTGCGGCTTAGCGCGGCCTCTGCCTCCTTCTCGTCCTGGAACCTGCCCCGCACGTGGGAGAACTCGGCACCGCGGGCGTGGATGGTAAGCTCCCAGTAGGGCGTGGGGACGAAGGCGCGGATGTCCTTCTCAAGCGAGGAGAGCAGGCCGAGCGCCGGCCCCTGCACACGGCCGATTGACAGCACGCGGTAGCGCGACGCGGCCCTGAGCGAGCCCATGAGGGCGCGGCTGAGGTTGATGCCGTAGAACCAGTCCAGTATGTGCCGCGCCTCGCCGGCATAGGCGTTGTTGTAGTCAAAGTCGCCGCGCTGCTCGTACGCGTCGGTCAGGTCTGACTGCGTGAGCGCCGAGAACTTCATCCTCCGGCCCTCGCGGATGGTGGTTGCGAAGCGGAAAACATTCCAGGCAATGGTCGATCCTTCTATGTCGTAGTCGCACGCTGACACGAACGTGTCAGCCTTCCTGCCGAGCTTCTGGATCAGCTCCACGTAGCTGCGGGTGTAGGCCGCCTCCTTTGACGCCCGGTAGGCAGGCACCCATTCTATGTCAAATGCCGGGTAGCCACGGCTCTTCTCCTTTTCCACGAGCGAATAGACGTGGCCCACGGCAGGCGCTATGGCTATCTGCTTCCCGTTCCTGACCACTTCGTAATAGGATACGCCCTCGTACGCCTTCTTCTCCACCTTGTCGCCTATGGCAGAGGCTATTTTTTCAGCTACGCGTGGCTTTTCCGCTACAATGAGCTCCATAGGTATCCTTGCTTCCGATTGATTGTGTTTCTTCAGGTTGGTTGTGTTTCCTGTTAAATGTGAAGGAATATATAGGTTTACAGTTTCCGGAACGCAAACCGGTAGCAGGAAATCAGATGTACCCAAGCGCCTGCACCGGGTCGAGCTTGGCTGCCTGGCGCGCTGGCAGGTAGCCTGCGAGTATGCCCACCCCGGCTGAGAACAGGAAGACGAAAGCCACCCACTTCGGCTGTATGAGGTAGGGGACGCCGAACGCCTGCGCCGCCACGAGAATGACGAAGGCGCACAGGAAGCCGAGCACGCCGCCTGCGATGCCTATGAGCGCGCTCTCCGTAAGGAAAATCAGCTGGATGTCACGGTCGGTGGCGCCCACGGACTTGAGGATGCCGATTTCGCGCACGCGCTCAAGAACCGCCATGAACATGGTATTGGATATGCCTATGCCGCCGACGACCGTCGCCACCGCTGTTATGGCCAGCAGGAGCTGGCCCAGGAGGTCCAGGACGCTGCCCACGGTCTTCTTTATGTAGTCGGAGGTTATCACGCTGAAGTCCTTCTCGTCCAGCGTCACGCGGTGGTTGGCTGCTATCTTGTGCTCTATGGCATCCTTCACATCTTCCATGTTGTATGCCGCGTCAACGTTCAGGTATATGAACGTGACCTCGTTCCTGGCGAGCTGGGTCGTGAAGAGGTCCCTCCCTTCGTCGAAGGGCAGGATTATGACGCCATTGTCCTGGGATGCGAAGGAGCCGGGGATTTCCTTGAGCGTCCCTACGACCTTGTAGTCCTTGCCGTTTATGGTGAATGTGTTGCCCACGTCCAGCTTGTCGTTGCCGAAGAACTTGTTGGCCGCGTCGTAGCCAAGCACGGCCACCCGCCGCTCCGATTCCGTGTAGAGCCTGCCCTTATCCAGCTGGAAGTAGCTGCTGTACATCTCAAGGCCGCTGGGGTCCATGCCGTAGACCGCCGTCTGTATGCCCTTGGCCCTGAAGCCGACCGAGGCGCGGCCATAGACTGTGCGGGCAGTCTCCTTCACGCCCGGGACGCCGGCTATTGAATCCACATCCCGCTGGTAGAGCTTGCCCATCGGCATGCCTGCAGGCCCCAGGTTCGCCAGGCCGCTGGTACCGCTATCAATGTTGATCGGCACCACGAACATCATGTCGGAGCCGAAGGTGGCGAGGAGGTCATTCACGCTCTGGTTCACGCCTTCGGTTACCGATGTGATGACGACCATGGCTATGACGCCTATGACGACCCCGATTATCGTGAGCCAGCTCCTCACGTGGCGCGTCCGTAGGTTTTTCACCGCGTATGCCGCCGCATCCTGCACGTTCATGCCATCACTCGTAACGGAGGGCCTCCACCGCGTCCTGCATGGCTGCCTGCCTCGCAGGCACGTAGCCGGCGACGATGCCGACTATGGCCGAGAAGGCCACCGCCCCGAACGCGAACTCAGGGAGTATCACGGCCGGGAAGCCGAGGAGGTTTATGACCAGTATTATGACTGCCGCAACTGCGAGCCCGAGAGAGCCGCCTGCCGCGCCTATCAGGGCAGCCTCGGTCAGGAACAGGCCCTCTATGCTGGTTTCTATCATGCCGACCGCCTTGAGTATCCCGATTTCCCTCCTTCTTTCAAGGACGGCCATGAACATCGTATTAGCCACGCCGACTGCGCCAACCAGGAGCGATATGCCTGCGATGGCACCCAGGAAGATGGACAGGAGGGACGTGGTCTGGTCTATCTGCTGGGATATGAATTTCTGCGACAGGACGCTGAAGTCCTTGTTTTCGGCGGTCTTGCGGTGGGCCGCGAGCAGGATTGACTCCACCTGTTCCGCAGCCTCGTCCACATTCTCGCCCTCCTTTATCACCAGGCGGATGGCCGAGATCTCGTTGTCCGCCATGGAATCGCCGAGGAGTTCCAGTGCATCGTCAAACGGTATTATTGCAGCGCTGTCGGTCTGGGATACCGTGCCCCCGGATTTTTTCAGTATGCCCACGACCTTGAACCGCTCGCCGCCCAGGAGGATTATGCTGCCCACTTCGACCTTTTTGTCGAAAAGATTGTCTGCCATATCTGCGCCCACCACCATGGCCCGCCGGTCTGCCGAAGTGAGGAACCTGCCGCTGCCGATCTCCACGCTTGAGCCGGCCGTCTCCAGGTAGGTGTCCGCCTGCACGCCAAATGCTGATATGGACTTGGAGCTGTCCTTGTACTCTGCGTTGAAACGGCCCATCAGCACCTTCGTGCCGGTCTCTATTGACGCGACCTTCATTACGCGGGCGTAATCCCGCTCGTACAGCTTGCCAGCGGTTGGGACGAACTGCGTGCTGCCATAGGCTGCGGCCTTGGTCACATCGGCCGGGAATATTACCAGGGTGTTGGGGCCGAAGCTCTTCAGCTGGTCCTCAACGCTGTTCTTCAGGCCCTGGACCATGCCCACGAGTATCACCATGGAGGTTATGCCCACGATGATGCCCAGGATTGTGAGCCAGGAACGGAGGCTGCGGCTGCGCATGGAATGCAGCGCATATGCCAGCGCATCGGTCAGTCTCATCCTTTCTTCCTCAGCCTGAAGTACCACACCGCGGCCGCGGCGATTGCCACTAAGCCAACCAGCAGGTATAGCGTGCCGCTGCCGTTGGACGGCACCCCCTTGACCGAAGCGGCTTGGTCTATGGTTCTGGTCACCCACGCACCTGACGCGTCCCTGTAGCGCACGTTTATGGATATCGGGTAGTCGCCCGGACCGGAGTCCACCTTGACCTTGAACTGCACGGTGGAGAAGTCGTCCTTGGCCAGCGAGCCGATGTACTGCCTTGGCGTGATGTCCAGGGACTCAAACGCCGGCGAGCTTATGCCCACGTCCACGTTGTCTATGCCGTATGAGCCCACGTTGGACACGAGCACGGATATCGTGTGCTCCACGCCGGTGGTGAGCGGGCTGGGCTTGGAGTCAAGGTAAACGCTGACGTCGGCGTCAGAGCCGATGGTCAGCGGGACGTCAAGCTGCTGCTCCTTGCGGATGTCCCTCTCAATCCAGCTTATCTTCGCGCCAACCCGGTTGAGGCCTGGCGTGAGGTCGTTATAGACCGCGGCTGAGACGGTTTTCTTCTCGCCTGCCGCCAGGTCGCCTATGACCACCTCGTTCCTGTCCCTGAGGCGCATGGACGTGTTCGTGAATGACAGGCGGACGTCGGAAAGCGCCTGGCCGTTGTTCGTCACTTCCAGTGAGAGCGTGCCGTCCGTTCTGGTCACGAGCGGCTGGAGCTGGTTGAAGCGCAGGTCCAGCACCTCGTTCTTGACCGTGAGGTGCAGGGTGCTGGCGTCAGAATGCGGAAGCCCCAGCTCGTCCTCGTAGTTCATGGTGAATGATACGCCGGTCGCTCCGTCGCTGGCGTTCCTGGCGTCAAGCGTCAGGTTAACTACCTTGGACGCGAGCACGTCGCCCACGTAGAGTTCGTTCAGGCCGTAAAAGGCTACGGTGGAGGCAGAAGTCAGGGCATGTTCCATGCACATCTGAGTATCTGTGGCGTTCAGGCCGTAAAACGCGACGGTGGAGGTGGATGGGATGCTGATGCGCAGGTTCCTGAGGGGCCCGCCGTTGTTGGACACGGTGAGCGCCACCGCCTCTATGCCGCCTATGACCTGCTTGTCAGTGGAAAGCGAAAGTATGGGCGCGTTGAGCACGGTGACCGGGATGGTGGTGCTCCTGGAGAACGTGTCATAGCCGCCGCCGTCGGACCGGTCTGACACGCCAGTAAGCCGCACTTCCACGGAATATATGGAACTGGTCGCGGTTGCGCCCACTCTGAACGGCAGGGAGACGCGCGTCGTTCCGCCCGGCTCTATGCTGCCGATGAACTGCTGGCCCGTGACGGTTATCTCTGGCGGGGAGAATATCTCCATGGACACCGAGCTGACCGACTTCACGGTTACGCCAGTGACGAGCGGGTTGGATATGTCAAGCGTTATGACGCCGCTCGCCCCGGGCTTGAACGAAGCCTGGGACACCGAGAAACTTGATACCGAAAGCCCTGCTGACGCCATGCCAGCGAGCAGCACCAAAGCAAACATAACCCCGAACGCATTATCCATTTTCATATCAGCACCTCAACCTTCACGATTTTTCCGTCCTTGATCCTTACAACCTTTTCCGTGATCCTCACGACGCTCTCATCGTGGGTTACTATTATTATGGTCTTCCCCTCGTGGTGGAGGCCCTCAAGAATCTGGAGGACATCCTGCCCGGTCCTGGAATCCAGGTTGCCGGTCGGCTCGTCCGCGAGTATTATCTCCGGGTCGTTTATCAGCGCCCGCGCGATGGCGACGCGCTGCCGCTCGCCGCCGCTGAGCTGCGAGGGCAGGTGCTCCAGCCGCGCGCCAAGGCTCAGCCTTGTCAGTATTTCCGCGGCCTTTTTTCTCCTCTGGTCCTTCGGCACGTCGTATATGGTGAGCGGGAGTTCCACATTCTCCAGCGCCGTCAGAGACGGCACGAGGTTGAACGCCTGGAATATGAAGCCTATCTTCTTGCCGCGTATGCGCGCCTGGCCGTTGGGGTTGATTTTCGTGGTGTCCACCCCGTCCACGTATATCTTCCCGGACGTCGGGCGGTCAAGCAGGCCCATCAGGTGGAGCAGCGTGGACTTTCCGGAGCCGCTGGGGCCGAGTATGCTGGTCAGCTCGCCCTTGTGGACCGTGAAATTAACGTCGCAAACCGCCGTGACGCCGCTTGCACCCTCCTTGTAGGTCTTGCATACGTTCTCCAGTTTCAGTATCTCCTTCACGTGGAGTTCCTTATCCGCTTCGGTGTGCTTCATGTCAGCATCTCCCTCAGGAACTGGGCCCTCAGGCTGTCGCGGAAGTGCGCCTTCCTCATCTCAAGAAGCTTTTTCCTGCCCAATGATGTCACCGAGTAGAGCTTTTTTATCCTTTTGCCGCTCGCCACCAGCCTCACGCTTATGAGGCCGCCGCGTGCCAGCCCGGCGAGCACGGGGTAGACGTGGGCCGGCCCGATCTTCATGGAGTCGTGCTCCTTGCGCAGGAGGCGCATCATCTCGTAGCCGTGGGTGGGCTTTTTCGCTATGAGCCACAGCAGGAAGGCCGACATCATGACGGTCATCTGCTGCCGCATGACGGCCACGCCGCACCCGCGGGGTTTCGCCACCACCATAGGTAATCACTGGGATATATCAGAATCTGATACATCTTACGGTGCATGGGTTTATAAAAGAAACTGCCGCCCGCGTGCTGCGGCCGCTTTTTCCGTGCCTTTTTTAAGATAGCCCTGCCAACATATTTCCGCTTGTTGTATGGTGTTCTTATGGCAGACTACGAAGTGAAGGACCTCTCGCTCGCAGGGCAGGGGAAGCTGAACATAGAATACGCTGAGCGGAACATGCCGCTCATGCAGGGCATAAAGGCGCGTTTCGCCAGGGAGCAGCCTTTCAGGGGACTGGTCATAGGGCTGGCGCTGCACGTCACCAAGGAAACGGCGGTGCTCGTGCGCACGCTCATCGCCGGCGGGGCGAATGTTGCCATAGCCAGCTGCAACCCGCTCTCCACCCAGGACGACGTGGCCGCCGCGCTCGCGAAGGAAGGCGTCGCCGTCTTCGCCAAGAAGGGCGAGAGCAGGGACGAATATTATAAGTATATCAACGCGGTCGCGGACCGCAGCCCGGACATCACCATAGACGACGGATGCGACCTGATATCGCTGCTGCACACGAAGCGCAGCGAGAAGCTGGCGAAGGTGATCGGCGGCTGCGAGGAGACGACCACAGGCGTGATACGGCTCCGCGCGATGGAGAAGGACAAGGCGCTCAGATACCCGGTCATCGCTGTGAACGACAACAGGACCAAACACCTGCTTGACAACTACTACGGGACCGGCCAGTCGTCCATAGACGGCATATTGCGGGCGACGAACACGCTGCTCGCAGGGAAGTCGTTCGTCGTCTGCGGCTACGGCGACTGCGGCAAGGGCGTGGCCATGCGCGCGAAGGGCATGGGCGCGAACGTCATAGTCACTGAGGTGGACGCAGTGCGCGCGCTGCAGGCGGCGCTTGACGGCTACAGGGTGATGCCCGTGGCGGACGCGGCCGCGCTCGGGGACATATTCCTCACGGTCACGGGCGACAAGCACGTGATACGCACAGAGCACATGGGTAAGATGAAGGACGGCGCGATACTCGCCAACGCAGGCCATTTTGACGTTGAAATAGACGTGGAGGGGCTGGAGAAGATTGCGAAGAAGAGGAAGATACGGCCGTTCCTGGACGAATACGACATCGGCGGGAAGAGGATATACCTGTGCGCAGAGGGCAGGCTGGTCAATCTCGGCGCTGCCGAGGGCCACCCCAGCGAGGTGATGGCAACGTCGTTCGCCGGCCAGTCGCTTGCGTGCGAATACATAGTGAAGAACAGGGGGAAATTGAAGCCGGGCGTCATCGTCCTGCCGGAGTCCATTGACAATCACATAGCAGAACTCCAGCTGGGGGCGATGGGCGTGAGGAAGGACTCGCTCACCGGCGAGCAGAAGAAGTACCTGGGAAGCTGGCAGGAAGGGACGTAAAGAATGGCAGGGATGACGAGTGATTAAAAATCATTCCGTCGCTAATCCCTTCATGAGTTCTGAGAATTACGACAGGCTACTTGACAGCATATACGCCAACCTTCCGGAGAAGGTGACCAGGAGCGAAAGGTTTGAGATGCCGAAATTTGAGTTCTTCAGCGAGGGCAACAAGACCATAATCAGGAACTACAAGGCGGTGGTGGACAAGATAAGGCGCCAGCCTGAGTTCCTGTCCAAGCACCTCTCCAAGGAGCTGGCCGTGCCGGTTGAGGTCCAGGGCGAGAGGCTCATCCTCCAGAGGAAGCTCAGCGGCGACATACTCAACAAGAAACTGGAGGAGTTCGTGCTCAAATACGTCATCTGCAAGCAGTGCAAGAGGCCTGACACCCACGTCCAGGAGATGGGGCACGGCCTGCGCCAGCTGGTATGCGAGAGCTGCGGCGCGCGGATGGCAATACGATGATATGGCAGATGAAGAACCGGCGCAAAACCGGTCACTGCAGCAGGCATAAGGTGATATGATGGCATTCTACAGGGGAGGGCACAGGAAGACGCCGGCACCACAGCTGAGCCAGGAGGAGGAAAGGAGGAGGCTCAGGCTTCCGCGCGAAGGCGAGGTGCTCGGGCTTGTGCTCGGCCTGATGGGCGGTTCCAGGATGAAGGTCGCCTGCAAGGACAGCAAGGAAAGGATGTGCCGCATACCTGGCAAGCTCAGGAACAGGATATGGGTGAAGGAGGGCGACGTTGTCGTCGTCAGGCCGTGGCCTATACAGGGAGACGAGAAGGGCGACATCGTATGGAGATACCTGCCCATGCAGGCAAGGATACTGAAGGAAGAGGGCTATATTTGAGGAGCGAGACTCCGGCATTTTTTCGTGCCTTCTGCTTCTCTCTTCCCGCAGTTCTTCGCTTTT
Organism: Microcaldota archaeon; assembly: GCA_964490215.1. Lineage (GTDB taxonomy): Archaea > Micrarchaeota > Micrarchaeia > Anstonellales > Bilamarchaeaceae > Bilamarchaeum. Next base: position 247,439 of record CAZBAM010000001.1, read on the forward strand.
TGAGTTGTTTTCCGCCTCGGCCAGTGAATTTATAAGAAAGAACGTCCCACTTTATCCGAATGTCAGGAAGCACATCAGGGAAGCAAAAGCCGCTGAAGGAGGTTTACCAGCTCAAGGAGCGCTTCAAGACCGAGAGCGAGGTCTTTGACAAGCGCGTCCTGCTCATCCTGTGGGGCTTCATAAAGAAGGGCATGCTCCAGAGGGTGGATTACCCTATATCCACGGGCAAGGAGGCCAACGTGTTCATGGCAACCACGCCCAACGGCAGCCACGTCGCGGTGAAGATATACAAGATGGAGACTGCGCCGTTCTTCCGCAAGGAGGAATACCTTGACGGGGACCCGCGGTTCGGGAACATAAAGCACAACGACCGGGAGATAGTCAAGGCGTTCGCGCGCAAGGAGTTCAAGAACCTGCAGGTATGCGAGAAGGCCGGCGTGCACGCGCCGAAGCCGTATTACATCACGGACAACGTCCTGGTGATGGGGTTCCTGGGCGAGGGCGACCTGCCATACCCCACGATGAACATGGTCGGGCCGCTGCACGGCGAGAAGGACCTGGATTCCATACTTGACGATTTGAGGAAGATGCACAGGGCAGGGCTGGTGCACGCCGATTTGAGCGAATACAACGTCATGATGGGAGACGTGCCATACCTGATTGATTTCGGGCAGGGCGTGGTGCTCAGGCATCCGCGCGCCGAGCGGTTTTTGGAGCGCGATGTGGCGATAATACTGAAGTATTTCGCGAAATACGGCGTGAAGCGCGACCTGGAGAAGACGCTGAAGTGGATACGCGACTAATCAGTGGTCCGGGAATAGTATTAAAAATCACACTTTTCATAATATTAATAAAAAGGAGGTGAGAGATTGGCGAATATGCTTTCGGTTCCGTTGCCAGAAGAGCTAAAGGAAGAGATGGAAAGGCACAAAGAAATCAAATGGGTAGAAGTTGCCAGGCAGGCATTATGGGAAAAGGTCAAGGCCATTGAGAAACTGGATGAGATAATGGCAAAAAGCAAGCTTTCGGAAGAGGATGCTGAAAAACATTCCAGGATATTGAAGGAGAAAGTCTGGAAAGCGCACAGGAAAGGGCTGGGCGTGTAGCATGGTGCTGGAACTGATAGTCGATGCAAACGTGCTATTTTCGGCATTGCTGGCAAAAAGCACGACAAGAAAGCTCCTATTCAGTCCTCACCTGAAGCTATCTGCTCCGGAGTATCTCATAACCGAGCTGGAGAAACATCTTGAATCTGATTCGGAGCTCAGAGAAAAGCTCAATCAAACCAAAGAAGAAACCGAGGTTGTCATCCATGAACTATTGCATAACATCGAAACGATTCCGGCAGTAGAATACAGGCAATTGATTGGGCAGGCGCTAAAGATTTCGCCGGATGAATTCGACGCCCCGTACTTTGCATTGGCGCTTCATCTGAAGCTACCAATCTGGTCCAATGATAAACGATTAAAGAAACAGAAGATGGTTCAGGTTCACAATACATGGGAGATTCTTGAAAAATTGAAAGGCTCGGGATACCATGAAATATGAAAAATCCATGCTGCTTGAAGTGATTGGCGATACGCCTGAGAACAGGGCGATAGACTTCCTCATGGAAGGGAAGGGAATTGATTACAGCATAACTGACATCGCAGAAGGCTGCGGCGTTTCTAGGCCGACGATATACAAGGTCTTGCCTAAACTCGTCAAAGAACAGGTTGTGCTGGCAGCGAGGAAAATCGGCAAGATTACCCTATACCGTCTCAACGGGCAGAATGAGAAAGTGCGGGCTCTCATGAAATTGGAGGAGATTCTGCTCAAGGAATCGTTCAATCAGGTTGAAGGAAAAGAAAGCGTGCCAGCGCCTCAGTAGAAAAACCGCTTCCCTACATCCTTTCCGGGCAGTCAATCCCGAGCAGGCCGAGCCCGTTCCTTATGACGATGCCGGTGGCGAGCGTTATCGCGAGCCTGGTGGAGCGCGTGTCCGCGTCCTCCGCGCCCAGCACGGGCGACGAGCCGTAGAACGCAGTGAAATCGGCCGCGACCTCAAGGACGTACTGGGCGACGTGGTGCGGGGCCAGGTCACGCGAGCTGCGGGAGACCAGTTCGTTGAGCATCGCGAGCTTTTTGAGGAGCTGCTTCTCAGACTCGTTGAACGACTCGCTCCTGATTTCCGCCTTGGCGCCCTGTTCCTTCGCCTTGGCGAGTATGCCGTTGGTGCGGACGCAGGCGTATTGGACGTACGGGCCCGAGTTGCCCTCCATGCTCAGCGCCTCGCCCCACCTGAACGTTATGCGCTTTTCCGAACTCGTGCGCAGCAAGGAGAACTTTATAGCGCCGACGCCGACTGCGCGCGCGATTTTCCGCTTCTCAGCCTCGGGAACGTCCACCTTTATCTTCTCCATGACGCGGGTTTCGGCCTCGGCCAGGAGCTCGTCAGCTGTGAAACCGACCCATGTGCCCTTGCGCCCGGAGAACTTCTCGTCCGGCAGCCCCACGTGCTCGTAGGAAAGGTGCTGGAGCCCTGCGGCCTCCTTTTCCATCTTCAGCCTGCGGAAAACCTCTGCAATCACGCGCTGGGGGTATTTCTGCTCCACGCCGATTACGTTTATCACGCGGGTGGCGCCGCCGAAACCCATTTCTTTTGCCGCAGGGCCGGCTGCCGGCGCGGAAACCGTCTTGTATGAAGTCTTCCCGTCCGGCTGCTTTATGAACGGCTCGTAGCGGAACCGGCTCTTCAGCTTCCCGAACTTCCACAGGTGGAATATCACGTCCTTGCCGGTATAGACTGCAGTGCCGTCGCTGCGGATGAGCACCTTGTCAGGGTTCTCCATCTTCCCGAACTCCTTCTCAAATTCGTCGCCGAGCTTCACAACCCAGCAGCCCGCGTTCTTCCCTTCGGCCTCCAGCACGACCGCGTCGTTGTCCTCTATCAGCCCGCGCCCTTCACCGAAAATCGTGCGCATGATGTCGCTCTCAAACACGAGCACGTCGTGGTGCACGCCGAACGCGAATGCCGTCTCGTACTGCGCGCGGACGCATTTCTCGGCCAGGTCCCTGCCGGCCCTGGCGATTTCGGTATCGCCACCTTCCATGGCCTTGAGGGTGTCGCGCACGCCCTCCACGACGGATTTGTCCTCCTCAAATTTCTTCGCTATGCCCACGTACTGGTGGCCGAGCCAGGAATCAAACTTGCCCTGCGGATTGGAGTCGTAATTGAGGAAGCCCCACAGGCTCTGGGCGACCTGGAGGCCGAGGTCGTCTATGTAATTCATGCGCTCCACAGGATAGCCGTCTGCCTCCAGTATGCGCGCCACGGACTCTCCGAGCACAGCGTTGCGCAGGTGGCCTATGTGCCACGGCTTGTTCGGGTTCACGGACGGGAATTCCATTATCGTCTTGCCCTTTTTCGCCCTGCCCGTGCCGTATTTGCCCTTTTTCGCCAGCACGTCGGCAAGGAGCCTCGCGTACGCCTTCCCGCTGAGATGGAAGTTTATGTACGGGCCTGCGGCCTCCACCTTTTCCACCAGGGCGCTCCTGGCGAGCTTTGCCGTTATCGCCGCAGCCAGCTTCGCCGGGTTCTCGTTCTTCTCCTTGTCGCCTTCGGCAATCCGAAGGCGGGCATGCTCGCGGTCTGCAGACCGCGACATCGCGAGGACGAACGCGAGCCTGCTGGACAGGTCGCCTATCCGGCCCGGCTCCAGCGACGCGAACGCGTCTTCTTTGCTGGCACCGCTCGCAGTCGCAAGCAGCGCAGCTATCTCTTCCTTTATGTCGTCAATCATAAGAAAACCCGTCAGCCGGTGCCCTTGTCGTACGCTTCCCTGAGGTTCTCCACCGGCTCGTTTATGAGGGGCTGGCCCTGGAACTTGAGTATCACGCGCCTGTCACCGCGCACCCTGCCTGCCTTCGCGAACGCGGTCCCTTTCATCGCGCGCTCAAACTTCTCAGCGTTCCCGGGCGGGACGCTGACCACGAACCTGCCGGCGCTCTCCCCGAACAGCAATGCGTCTGCCTTGTCCGTGCCGGCTGGGATTGCGTCCAGGTCAAGCTCGGCCCCCAGGCCGAAGCCGAGTGCGCACTCGGCGAACGCCACGGCGAGGCCGCCGTCCGAGACGTCGTGGACCGACGCGGCAAGCCCTTCCTCCATCGCAGCCGAAAGCGCCTTGTAGAGCGGGACGTGCTCATCAGGATGGGTGGCCGGCGCGCTGTTGCCGGTCCCGTTGAAAAGCCTGTAGAACTGGCTGCCGCCAAGCTCGTCCCTGGTGGTGCCGAGCAGGTATATCACGTCGCCCGGGTTCTTGAATTCCGAGCTGGCCGCCAGGTGTATGGAATCCATCTTGCCCACCACGGTGACCAGGACGGTCGGCTTGATTGAGTATTTCGTGTCGCCGGCGTAGTAGTCGTTCTTCATGCTGTCCTTGCCAGAGATGAACGGGATGCCGTAGCTGGTGGCCGAGTCGTACAGCCCCAGGCAGGCGCGCACCAGCGCGCCCAGCTTCTGCTCGCCGTCCGGCGTCTTCGCGGACTTTATGGGGTCGGGCCAGCAGAAGTTGTCCAGCGCGGCCAGGTAGCCGAACTTCGCGCCCACTGCCAGCGCGTTCCTGACCGCCTCGTCAAAAGCGAGGCACGCCAGTGCATAGCCGTCCTGGACGTAGCGCGGGCAGATGCCGTGCGCCACGACCAGCCCTTCCTCGGACCCGAACAGCGGCCTGAGCACTGCGCCGTCCGACGGCCCGGGCATGGCCGGCTTTATCACGCTCATGCCCTTGACCTCGTGGTCGTAGCGCCTGACGACGCTTTCCTTGGTGGTTATGTCCGGCGACGACAGGAGGCGCTTCAGCACATCGCCCGGCTCAAACGGCGGGATTACCGGCTCCGGGTGGAGCAGCGGCTTCCAGGACGCCCTCAGCTTCATCTGCGGCACGCCGTCATGCAGGAAGTGCATGTCAAGGTATGCGACGGTCTGGTCCTTGTAGAGCGCGTGGAAGCGCCTGTTTTTCGTGAACCTGCCGACCACAGTGGCTTCCACGTCGTGCACCCTGGCCAGGGCCATGAGCCTGTCCAGGTTCTCCGGCTTCACCGCGAGCGTCATGCGCTCCTGCGATTCGGAGAGCAGTATCTCCCAGGGCTCAAGGCCGGCGTATTTCAGCGGGCACTTGTCCAGCCATATCTCGCATCCGCCGCTGAGCTGGGCCAGCTCGCCCACGCTGGAGGACAGGCCGCCGGCGCCGTTGTCCGTGATCGCCTCGTAGAGGCACGCGTCCCTCGCCTCAAGCGTGAAATCAAGCGTCTTCTTCTGGGTTATGGGGTCGCCTATCTGGACCACGCTCTGCGGGACCGAGGCGTCCATCTGCATGGACGAGAAGGTCGCCCCGTGTATGCCGTCCTTGCCTATCCTGCCGCCCACCATGACCGCCAGGTAGCCGGGCTCTATGGCCTTGTCGCAGGTGCGCCTTCCGCCAAGCAGCGACGGCATGATGCCGACGGTGCCGCAATAGACCAGCGGCCTGCAGGTGTATGCCCTGTCAAACAGTATGGAGCCGTTCACGGTCGGTATGCCCATCTTGTTGCCGCCGTGCTCTATGCCGCGCACCACGCCGTCGTATATCGTCTTCGGGTGGAGCACGCCCTTGGGCACTTCGCCCTGCGGCGTGTCCTGATACCCGAAACACAGGACGTCCAGGTTCGCGATGGGATTGGCGCCAAGCCCGGTGCCCAGGACGTCCCTCTGGACCCCCAGGATGCCGGTGAGGGCGCCCCCGTACGGGTCAAGGGCGGACGGCGCGTTGTGCGTCTCCACCTTGACCGCGATGTCGTACTCGTGGTTGAACTTTATGATGCCGCCGTTGTCCTTGAACACGCTGACCACGTACGGCTTCTTGACCTGCTCCGTGGCCGCCTTTATGAAAGTCCTGAAGAGCGAGTTTATGGCGTGCGATTCGCCGTTCTCCTCGTAGCTTATGCGCGCGTTGAATATCTTGTGCTTGCAGTGCTCGCTCCAGGTCTGGGCGATGCATTCAAGCTCCACGTCGGTTATCTTGTTGTCCAGCCCGACCTTCCTGCGCGCCTCCACCACCCGCTCGTTCCTGAAATACTGCTTTATGGCCGCGAACTCATCGGGGCTGAGGGCGAGCAGGCGCTCCTTTGCGAGCGCCTCGGACCGCGCCTCGCTCATGTGCAGGCTTATCCGCTGCACCGACGGCTCGCCGGATATGCTGACTTTGGGGATATACGGGGGCGGGTCGGTGCCGGGCCGGTAGATGTGGTATTTTTCCACGAGGGGGTTGTGCAGCATGGCTGCGACGCGCGCGCAGAGCTCCAGGCTCACGGCGCCGGCGAGCACGTACACGCGGCAGTAATATACGTCAACGTCCCGGCCGAGCCGGTCCCTGATGGCTGCCGAGGCGGTCCTGCCGACGTTGTCCGTGACGCCCGGCAGCAGGCCTATCTCTATGCGCCAGGCGTCCCTGAAAAGGGGCTCACTGGATGAGCATTGCTGCGCCACCGGGTCGCAGAAGACTTCGGAAGCTATGGCCGCCAGGTCCGCGTCAGGCAGCTTCACGCCGAGGTTGTATGCCTCCACGAACCTGCACCGCACCGCAGCGCCGCAGGACGCCCTGATGCGTTCCGCGAGCTGGTCGCCCTGGACGTCCCTGAGCCCCTCCCGCACGGATATCTCCAAACGCTGCTCCATCGCCATCAGCTCCATATGGCAAATCAAGGGTTTTATTGCTATCATTTGACGCTCATTTCAGCTCCACATAGACAGCCACGATGTTGCTGGTGCCGGTGTAGTTGCCAAGGGTGAACGGCACCTGGCCCAGGTAATCGTAGGTGCCGTAAACGTCGCTGGCGCTCGCATTCGCCTTCACCACCCAGACGGTCGTCTGGTTGTAGGCGTTGCTGTACTGGGTGCCGACGCCGGTCGTGTCCCACAGTATGCCGGTGCGGAACGTCGTGTTCGTCGCAGTGGAGTTGGCTATGGGCACGAAGTCTATCGCCCTGCCGAACACCGTGTAGTTTTCCGTCTGCCTCGGGGTGCTGTTGTCAATGGAATACGTCTTGTTGATGTTGTCCTGGTAGGAGGTGGTGTTGAATGCCACGTCAAGCTCAACGAAATCGTTCGTCGTAGTGCCGTTTGACGTGTTCCTGCCGATGGCCTGGAGCTGGGACCAGTGTATGTTTGAATCGTAGTCTGCCATGTAGACGTTGAGCGCGGAGCCGTTCCAGGAGTAGGCATAGGGCGTGGAGTTGGTGCCGCCAAGGAATATGGTCCTGTTGACGTTCCCGAATATGCGCGTCCACATGGACGTGCATGCGAACTCGCAGCCGAGGTGGCCGTTCTCGGTCCAGCCCGCGAACGAGTCGCACGAGTCCAGCGTGCCGTTGTTCCGCACGCCGAGGTTCTGGACGTCAAGGACGGAGTTGTAGCAGGCGCGGTTGGAGGTAGTGTTGGTGCTGTTGCTGGCGGAGTCAAGCCGCAGGCCGGTGTTGGTATTGTTGGTGATGTTGTTGCGGGTGAAGTTGTTGAGGGTGGAGTTGATGACGTACACGCCGTAGGCGTTGAGGAAGACCAGGTTGCTGATGAAGGTGTTGTTGTCCGAACGCGAAGTCAGGAAGATGCCACTGGCAGTGTTGTTGTAGGCGGAATTGTTGGTGTAGCTGTTGTTGGAACTGGAGTTAAGGTAGAAGCCGTAGCGGGGGTTGTCGTAGGCGGAGTTGTTGGCGAGGGTGTTGTTGTTGGAGTTGGTGACGAAAAAGCCATCATAGATGCTGTTGTAGGCGCTGTTGCTGGTGAGGTTGTTGCTGCTGGAGTAGCTGATGTTGAAGCCGCTGAGGGAGTTGTTGTATGCGAGGTTGCCGGTGAAGTTGTTGTCTGAGCTGGAGGCGAGCAGGAAGCCGTTGTATGTATTGTTGTAGGCCGAATTGTTGGCGATGCTGATTCGGGAAACGTAGCCGAGGTTGAAGCCGTGCTGGAGGTTGTTGTAGGCGGTGTTGTTGGTGAGGGTGTTGTCGTTTGAAGCGAGGTTGAAGCCATGCTGGGAGTTGTTGTAGGCTGTATTGTTGGCGAGGGTGTTGTTGGAGCCGGATGACAGGATGAAGCCATCCGCGGAATTACTGTAGACGGTGTTGTTGGTGAGGGTGTTGTTGTAGCTGGAATAGAGGTAGAATCCCTGGGAATTGTTATATGCGGTGTTGTTGGCCAGGAGGTTGTATCCTGAAGTCTCAAGGTCGAAGCCGACGGAGGTGTTGTAGGCGGTGTTGTTGGTGATGTTGTTGCTGTTGCTGTGGTAGATGTAGAAGGCCGGGTGGCCGTTGTCATGCACGATGTTGCCCTCAAGGCGGTTGTTGGGGCTGGACACGAGGTAGATCACCGGGTCATAGGTATTGTAGGCGAAGTTGTAGGTAATGTTGCTGTTGGAGCCGGAGAAAAGGCAGATGGCTGACTGTAGGTTGTCGAAGGTAGTGTTGCTGAGGTTGATATTGCCGTCAACGCTGTTGTTGCTGATGAGATTGCCGGAACTGAGGTTCGTGGCGATGCCGCACAGGGTGCTGTTGAAGACAAGGTTGTTGAGGAACTGGCTGTAGTTGGACTGGTAGGCGTAGATGCCGTAGCTGTAGTAGGATATGTTGGAGCAGTTCCTCACCGTGACGTTGGTGAGGGAGCCGTTGAGCACGATGCCATAGGTCGTGCCTGCGGTGCCGTTGTTTGTGATGCTGAAGCCGGCGCAGTCAAATATGACGTTGGATGCAGCTATCTTGACGCACGCCGTGTCAGTCAGCGGCGATGCGTCGTTGGGCGCGCCGGTGTAGTTGCCTGGCTGGGTGTAGGTGCCGCTGGAGGGTATGACGGGACAGTTGGAAACGTTTACCTGGATGGTGACGTTGTTGGAGCTGTTGGTCGGGCCGACCAGCCATGCGGACAGCGGCGTCACCGTGCACTGCCAGGTGTCGCCCACATGGAGCTCCTGGGAGACCATGACCGGGCTGTTGTTGAAGAGCAGGCTTATCTGCGCCGCGGACAGGGCCCGCGGATAGACCTGGATTTCGCCTACCGAACCGTTGAGCGGATATGAAGCGTTGGCAAGGGCTCCTATGTAAAGCGGGCCGTTGATTGTCGTGTTCAGGCCGGTCCAGCTGACGTTCTCGGTCACCTGCTCCACTGCCGTGTTGTTCCAGGACTGGTTGCTGAATACTGCGCTCCAGATTGCCTGTGCCATGACCCGGGCACCGGCCTGGTTTGGATGAAGGGCGTCGGGGTAGGAGTAAAGCGGGTTAAAGCTGCAGTTGTCAGCCGCGACAAGCGGCGTCCAGGTGTCCACGAACGGGATGCTGTTGTTGGTGGTGAAATTCCTCAGCCAGGCGTTCACTTCCTTTATTTCCGTACAGTACGGGTTATAGGGCGTGATTGTCATCATTATCATGTGGTCGGTCTTGTTGACTGAGCGGTTGTACAGCTGCTGGAGGTTGGATTCCACCTCGGATGCGTTATCGCCCAGGACGAGGTCTACCACGCCGCACATGGATATGACCGAGGAGCCGTTGGGGACCTCGCTGCCATACAGGTCGTATGAGCCAGGGAAGCGTGCTGACGGCCCCAGAAGGTCGTCGCAAATTAGTGCGCCCCATCCCTTGTTGTAGTGGAACGGCTCGTATCCTCCCTGGACCAGGGGCGTCTTGTTCATGCTCTCTGAACCGGCATATGTCCAAGCATAGTGGTCCAGCCAGTACGCATAACTGTATTTCAACCACTCCACATTGCCGCCGTCAAAGCCGTAATCGACAGTGCCGTCGCCGGCGTGCCAGCCCGTCGAATGGCCATTGCCCTGGGTGATTGAATCGCCGAGGGTATAAATCGGAGCGTCTGGGAAGGATGGGGTGCCGCCGGAATTGATGAAGATGCGTATGCTTGAGCCGTTGATGACGCAGGCGATGGTCTGGTACCTGTTCGGGATTATGGGCGCCTCCTTTGTCCTCACCCATGCGGTTGAGTTGCCGCAATAGACGCGTGACTGGTTGTCCGATATGAACAGCACGTAGGAGCCGTTCTTGCTGAGAACCTGGGTGTAGTTGTCGTTGAGCCGGTCGTTGCGCATCACTTTCGCTATGAGCGTCACGCTGCCGGTGATGTTCAATGCGGTGTAGTTGGGGACGCTGATGTAGTCATTCACGCCGTCGAACCTGTAGGCGCTGGTGCCGTTGGGCCCTCCTGACGGGTCCCACACCGGGCTGCTCACAACCGTGGCGTTGTTCCGGTATCCGGAATAGTCCAGCAGCGTCTTGTCCACGCTGCTGTTCTTGCCTTCGAACGGCAGGTAGAGGGCCATGAAGGGCGTGGAATTCCTTGACCAGGACAGGGCGACGTGCGTTACCGTGCCATTGAGCACGTAGTTGCAGGTGAGGTTGTCGGATGAGAGGTTCTGGGGCGAGGTGGCGTTCAGCGAGATGCTCAGGAGGCCGGGCGCATAGCCGGGGTTGTTCGTCAGGGGCAGGTAGTCGGTCGCATTTCCCACCAGGTATATGGTGGCGCCTATCCCGCTTCCGTCATAGGTGTACCCGGCGTAATCGGAGTAGAAGTTCCCTCCTGTGCAGTTGCCCCCTATGATGTTGGTCACGCAGTTCTTGGTCGTGTTCCAGTAGTTGGCAGCGTCGTCGGTTGCAACTGACTGGGGGGCAAACGCCGTGAAATTATTGTTGTATATCAGGTTGCCTGTTGATGCGGAGAGAATAATCTGGTAGACCTCGTTGTTGTAAACGGTGTTGCTGGTGATATTGTTGCCGGTGCTGGAGACGAGGTAGAAGCCGTAGCGGGGGTTGTTGTAGGCGCTGTTGTTGGTGAGGTTGTTGTTGGAGTTGAAGATGACGACAAAGCCATCCTGGGTGTTGTTGTAGGCGCTGTTGCTGGTGAGGTTGTTGCTGCTGGCGCTGGTGGTGAGGAAGAAGCCGAATAGGTTGTTGTAGGCGCTGTTGTTGGTGAGGTTGTTGTTGGAAGCATAGTAGAGGTAGAAGCCGTAGCGGGGGTTGTTGTAGGCGGAGTTGTTGGCGAGGGTGGTGTTGTTGGAGTTGGTGACGAAAAAGCCATCATAGGTGCTGTTGTAGGCGCTGTTGTTGGTGAGGCTGCTGCCTGCGACGTTGTTGATGTGGAAGCCGTCCTGGGTGTTGTTGTAGGCGCTGTTGTTGGTGAGGCTGCTGCCGGAGACGGTGTCGAGGTAGAAGCCGTAGCGGAGGTTGTCGTAGGCGGAGTTGTTGGTGAGGTTGTTGCCGGAGTTGAAGATGACGACGAAGCCATCCTGGGTGTTGTTGTAGGCGCTGTTGTTGGTGAGGTTGTTGCTGCTGGCGCTGGTGGTGAGGAAGAAGCCGAATAGGTTGTTGTAGGCGCTGTTGTTGGTGAGGTTGTTGTTGGAAGCATAGTAGAGGTAGAAGCCGTAGCGGGGGTTGTTGTAGGCGGAGTTGTTGGCGAGGGTGGTGTTGTTGGAGTTGGTGACGAAAAAGCCATCATAGGTGCTGTTGTAGGCGCTGTTGTCGGCGAGGCTGCTGCCGGAGACGGTGTCGAGGTAGAAGCCGTAGGGGCCGCTGTAGGCGGTGTTGTTGGTTAGCGTGATGCCTGAGACCGAGCTCAACTGGAAATCGAAACTGGAGCCTCCGTAGGCTGTGTTATTTGCAAACCTGCAGCCGTTGGAGCCGTCCTGGATGGCGAAATTGTAGGGGTTGTTATAAGCGGTGTTGCCGGTGAAGTTGTTGTTAAGGGAGCTGGAGAGGAGGTAGAAGCCGGTAAGGGAGTTGTCATGGGGCTGGTTGTCGGTGAATCTGTTGCTGGAGCTGGCGGGGATGTAGAAGCCGTTGGTGTTGTTCCAGGCGCTGTTGTTGGTAAGGGTGTTGTTGTAGCTGGAATAGAGGTAGAAGCCATGGCCGGTGTTATTGTAGGCGCTGTTGTTGGTGAGGATGTTATTGCTGGAGCTGGTGTCAAGGACGAAACCGTCAGCGGTGTTGTTGTAGGCGCTGTTATTGGTGAGGATGTTGTCTGTGCAGCTTGTCCAAAGGTAGAGCCCGTATACATTGTCATGGACGGTATTGTTCGTGATGTTGATTCTGGAACTGGATTGCAGGATGAGACCACAATCAGAGTTGTTCCAGGCGGTATTATTGGCGAACACGCTGTCGCTGGATTCATATGCATAGATGCCCTCAACATAGCCTGATATACTGGGGCAGTTCCTCACCGTGACGTTTGTCAGCGAGCCGTTGAGCAGTATGCCGTAGGTTGCGCCAGCGGTGCCGTTGTTGGTTATGCTGTAACCGTTGCAGTCAAAGACGACGTTTGAGGCGGCAATCTTCACGCACACGGTATCGGTCAGCGGCGTTGCGCTGTTGGGCGCACCGGTGTAGTTGCCGGTCATTGTTGTGGTGCCGCTGGAGGTTATGACGGGACAGTTGGACTGCGTTGCAGTTATCCAGTGCCATGCGTAGCCGGTGTAGTTCTGGTGGTTGAGCAGCTGGCAGGTGACGTTGAAGTAGCCGGGCGTGGCGTAGGTCCTGGTGTAGCTGACGTTGGTGCCGTTGCTGCTGTTCAGGACAG
>CAZBAM010000002.1:0-78350 GCA_964490215.1 Microcaldota archaeon
AGCCCGCGGATAGCGAGCGCCACCAATTTCCCCGAAGCGCAGCGCTTTTATTTTATTTTCCTTGTTTTTTCTATTTCGTTTTTTCCTTCTTTTATTCTGGCAAGGCCGTGGTCATCCTCCCGTTATGTTATCCCGCCTATGCCCTACTGCAAAGATAACTGATAATTGATGTCATGACTGCCTTCTGGTTTGGAAACTCTTTACAACAAGCGCGTGCCACTTTCGGCTCAATGACATTAACCACGCACGCCAATCGTAGGGCTTTGGTATATTCAGATTCCCGTCTAAGCACTACCCCCGACCTGAATGTGTCTTCAATTTTAGCATCTCTCCGCGCCAGTTTCCTCTTATTCTGTCCCCTCACAATTCCAACAACTTCCCGCTTGCACGTCAGAGAAGAACAGCCAATCTCATCAATCAAGCCGCGCAGGTTCGTGAACGTCCTCCTTTCAGGCAGGCCGGCGTTAAGCCTGCGCAACCTGTCAGGCCCGAGCATCCGTGCCATTGAGCTATTAATCTCCCACACGCCTTGCGTGCCGCCAGCGTCAACCGCCTCGCGTATCTTCAAAAGCTTCCTTCTCTCAGGGTCACAATATTTGTGCATCTCGTCACCTTGTTATCATTCATGGTAGAAAGTATTTTAATAGCACCGGCAGGCGACCATCCTGTTTTTATTTCCCATTTCCCCTTGTTGTTTCTTATGAAGCTCAAGCTCATCGCCAATCCCAGGAAAAAATGGGCAAAGGCACTCGCAATGGAAGTCGCCGCCTTTCTCAGGGCCGGCCACGCCCACACGGTTGTCCACGGCCGCGCAGACGCGACCATATGCATCGGCGGGGACGGCACGATACTCTACGCCAACCACCAGAGACGGATTGAAGGCCCTGTGCTCGGCATCGGCGGCACCACAAGCTACATCTGCCAGCTCAGCAAAAAATCCTGGCGCGGGAAACTGCTGAGAATGCTCAACCAGAACCGGATTGTCAGCATAATGACGCTTGACGCGCACATCGGCAAAAAGCGCTACAGCGCGCTGAACGACTTCGTCGTCCACGCGACGCATTTCCGCGTCGCTGAAATCAGCGTGGCGACGTCTTTCGGCAAGAAAAGGAAGCGCATCTCCTTTGAAGGCGACGGCGTCATCGCGTCCACCTCGCTCGGCTCGGCGGCCTACGCCTACTCGGCCGGCGGTATTAAAATGCCACCGCTCCAAAGGAAAATAAGCATTGTCCCTATTTGTCCTTACAAGCGCGCGTTTCTCCCATCAGTGCTGCCGGAAAACGGCAAGGCGAATATGACAGCAGGCAGGGACTGCGCCTTCATAGTGGACGGCATCTACGTCCGCCGCCTGAAGCGGGGCGAGGTCGTGCGCATAGGGAAGGGCAGGGACATGAAATTCTTCGCAGGAGTTGGTATTCGTGATTAGCAAGGACGAGATACTGAATCGCGGCTTCGTGGACGTCAAGGTCTTCGTGTCCGGCCTCCGCCAGTCGCACAGGCTCACCATAGAGCGGGAGCGCATGGTACAGGGACTCGTGCCGTTCCTCGTGTGCAAGCATTACATCCCCACCGCCGAGCTGCTCAGGCTCGCGGAGCAACTCCAGCTTCCGATAAAGTGCAGGGACGTCCGCGTGTTCCCCAGGGGTAAGATGGCAGGCGATTTCGCCGAGAAGGCCGGCCCGCCCATAGACGCCACGGCAGAAGCCGACGTCGTGGAAGCCGAAATTGAAGCCGAGGAGTAGCCCATGGCTGTCCGGCCGTCAGAGTCCGCTGCCGAGTCCGCTGCAAGCATTCCGGTCGCAGGCGCGGTTCTGAAAGGGAACCTCATCGTCCCGAAAGGCGCAAAAGGCCTGGTCATTTTCGCCCACGGCAGCGGAAGCTCGCGCCTCAGCCCGCGCAACAATTTCGTCGCCAGCGAGCTGCAGAAGCGCAAAATCGCGACGCTGCTTTTTGATTTGCTGACCGAAGAGGAGGACCAGCGCTACGAGAACCGCTTCAACATCCCGCTCCTCGCAGAGCGGCTCGTGGCAGCGACCGCATGGGTGGCGAGGCAGCCCGGAGCAAAGGGCCTGAAAATCGGGTATTTTGGCGCGAGCACCGGAAGCGCAGCGGCGCTCATCGCAGCTGCGAAGATTGGCGGAGGGATACGCGCAGTCGTCTCGCGCGGCGGAAGGCCTGACCTGGCAATGGACGCGCTCCCTTCAGTTAAGGCGCAGGTGCTGCTTGTCGTCGGCGGGAACGATTACGAAGTGATAAAAATAAACGAAGCGGCGTTCGCGAAACTCAGGACCGTGAAAAAACTGGAAATCATCCCTGGCGCAACGCATCTGTTCGAGGAGCCCGGGGCACTTGAGGAGGCCGCGCGGCTCGCGGCCGGCTGGTTCGCGAAATGGTTCGCATAATCAGACCGCAAACATGCTTGCGAGGGCAAAGGTGACTGCCGCCCCTGCCGCGAACGCCACCGCTACCACCCGTTCCATCCTTCCACTGAGCGCGTCAGGCAGTATTTCCACGAATATGACGTAGGTCATGGCACCCGCGGAAAATGCGAGCGCGGTCGGGACGAGGAAGGAGAACGAGCTGAGGAACAGGTAGCCCAGCACGGCTGCGGCCGCTTCCACCGCCCCGGACAGCACCCCGAACAGCACCGACCGGCGCTTCTCAAGCCCATAACAGGCCAGCGGCGTGGACACCAGCGCGCCTTCCGGGACGTCCTGCAGCGCGATGGCTGTGGTGACGAACCAGCCCAGCGGCCCTGATGCCGCGAACGCGGTTGCAACAGCAAACCCTTCCGGAATGTTGTGCAGGGATATGGCTCCGGCTATGAGCGCGGCCTTCTTCCCGCTTTTCGTCATCTCCTTTTTCGTGATGTGCATGTGGGCGTGCGGCAGCAGCTTTTCCGCGGTCATGAGAAAAAGGAATCCGACGGCGAAGCCGGAAGCCACGGTCACGTCCCCCGCGAGACCGTGCGTCTGCAGGAGCATCTCCACGGCGGAGAATGCCATGGCCCCTGCCGCGAAGGACAGCATGGCGGAATACTTCAGCCTGTCAATACAACCGAAGAAAAACCCGGCCATGGCGCCAGCCGACGTCGCAAGCAGGAGCGCCAGTGCGCCGAGCGCATAGTCCGGAACGGCCATCACGAGCCCAGCCCCGGCAGCATTGTATCGCCGGCCTTCATCATCCCAGCTCCGCTTTCAGTATCCTCACGAGTTCAGCGCCTATCCTCTCCTGCGCCTCCTTCGTGCCCGCGCCGAGGTGCGGGGTGAAATAGACGTTCTCCAGTTCCAGCAGCTTCCCCTTGTACGGCTCGCTCTTATAGACGTCAAGCGCCGCGCCAGCGAGCCTGCCGCTTTTGCACGCCTCGTAGAGGGCATCCTCGTCCACGAGCTCGCCGCGCGCGGTGTTGACGAGGAATGCGCCCGGCTTCATCTTCGCCAGCGCCTGCCTGCCTATGAGGTTCGCGTCCTTCTCCGTGGCTGCCGCGTGCAGCGACACGACGTCGGACTTCGCCAGCAGCTCGTCCAGTTCCACGAACCGCGCGTTCCCGTCGTCATGCCTGGGCAGCGGGTTGTACGCGAGCACGCTCATGCCGAGCGCGCCTGCCTTCGCTGCGAGCGCTGAGCCGATGCGGCCGTAGCCGATGATGCCGAGCGTCTTCCCGGATATCTCGCGGCCTGTGAGCGTTTTCTTCTCCCATTTCCCCTGCCTCATCTGGTGGTGCGCCTTCTGCACGTTCCGCATGGAACAGATTATGAGCCCGAGCGCGAGCTCTGCCACGGCGTTCGTGGATGCGCCGGGCGTGTTCACGACCTTTACGCCCTTCGCCCTGCACGCCTCCTGGTCCACGTTGTCAAGGCCCACTCCGCCACGGGCCACGAGCTTCAGCCTTTTCGCGCCTGCCAGCAGCTCCTTCGTCACCTTCGTGGCGCTCCTGACTATGAGCGCGTCTGCGTCCGCGAGTGCAGCAGGCAGGTCAGCGGGCTTGTACAACACCCTGCCGAGCTTCCTTATCTCGCTAACCACCGCTTCCTCCATCTCGTCTGCAATTACAATGAGCATGCTTTGATTTGCCATTCTGATTATTTAAAGCCCATACCAACCCCTGCCTTTGCTCCCATACGCCTGCTTTTTAAGCGTTATTTCACATAAGTTTTTTGGGGGATTTTGTGAGATACGCATATCTAGTCCTTATCTGTATCGCTGTTTCTCTGGCTTCGGCCGCGGATTTCCAGCGGCCGTGGGAGAACGCCACGTGGCTTTCGGAAAATCCGAACATCTACGGCGGCTGGATCTGGTGGAACATACCTGAACTTGACAAGACGCTGGACAGCCTGGACACCGAAGCGGCAGTCACGTTCCGGATGAACGGCACTGCCCGGACGCACGCTGACGCAGCCCTGCAAGGGAAGAGCGACGCGGAAAACGCATTCGGGGCGTGCCTTGCCAATACGTCCTCGTTCTGGCCAAGGCTGGCGCTTCCCATCCTGCTGAGCTACGATGTCCTGACCGCATTCAGCAACGTGCCCACCTGCCGCACCTATGGCGAGATATGGCGTGGTTCAGTGGACAGCGCCCTGCTTTCCACCGAAGCCAGCCTCGCAGAGGCCGAACGCTCGGTGGAGAACGCCCGCGCCGCCTGGGAGGAAATCAGGCGGCTGGGCCTGTGCAACAGGAACTACACGCGTCCGGGCAGCGGGCCGTGCGCAGGGATGCAGAGCGCGTTCATCGCAGTGGACGGCAACGTCACCGAGGGTGCATACGGGAAATACCCGCTTGCGCTGTCCGAGGCGCGGCTGCTACAGTCAGACATCCTGACGGATGCGCCGTCCCTTGCGAGATATGGCGTCATCACTGCCCTAGTGTGGGGGCAGGGCGGGGTCCTGGATTCCTTCAACGCCCTGGCCGCCAGCGCGCACAAGGCCGAGTCCGACGCCGAGGCAGAATACCGCGCGCTCCTGGAGGCTGCCCAGGTGCGGAAAGCCGCGGCTTCAGGCGGCCTGGCCGCTGCAAGGACGCAGCGCCTTGACCTCATAACAAAGGCCGCGGCAGGCTATGAAGCGCAGGACGCGGGCTCTGTCGCCGAGCGGCTTGCTGCGATTGAGGCGCGCAACGGGCTGCTTTCGCAGTCGCTCACGGACGCAACCCTGCTCCATTCCGACGCCTTCACCGACGGCCATCTTGCGAATTCCATAAACGCGATGGCAGGCGTGGCCGACGGCTATGCTGCGTTGGCTGCCGGCATCGCAGCGCTCCAGGCAGACGGCCGCACCGCGACCGAACAGCAGCGGGAGGAGGCCCGGACCGAACTTGACGTCACGGGCGGGTTCATCAGGGCCGGCGCGCGCAGCAGCGAATCCGTGGCGCTATACGAAGAGGCAGCGTCCTGTTTCCGGAATGGCGAGGCTGCAACCGCATATGGCGTGAAATTCGGCGCGTATTACAAGGCCGCGGAAAGGGCAAGGGAAGCGCGGTCCGCCCGGGGATACGGGATGGAGCTTGAGACCAGGGCCATGCTTGAGCAGCTGCGGGCGCTCATCGCCGCAGCGAAAGCCGACGACATAAACGTCGCCACGGAAGAGGCCAGCCTGGGCATCCTCGGCAACGCAGCGCTGTCAGGCGCTGACATACGCGACGCAGCGAACGCATCCACAAGCAGTATAATAACCAAGGCGCGCCTGCGCTACGACGACCTGCCCGTCGCGCGGGCCAGGCTGCTGGACAAGCTCGCGCTCGCAGGCCCGGGCGCTGCCGACCTCTACACAGACCTTTACCGCTCAGAAAACGGAGTAATCAGCAGGGACGGCGTCATATCCTATCCGGAAGCCATAGGGAAACTGAAGCGGCTCCAGGCGGATTACGCCGCCCTGGAAGCGGCGCTTGACGCCTACATGGGAGTAATCGTGGGCAATTCAATGTCAGTAAGCGCGTCGCCGCTCGTGGAGGACGCGAAACCGGACGAGCCTGCCACAATAATCCTTGACGCGGTGCTTGAGAACGCCAGGAACTACGCTGCGAGGAACGTCACAGCGAAAGTGAGTATGGCCGCGCCCCTGGAATTCGTATATTCGGACATCACCACAGGCCGGGACGAGGTAGGCAGCCTGAGGATGGCCGACGGCGGGCGCACGATACTACTGTCGTTCGCTTCCGTGGGCCCGTTCCAGGCCAGGCACGTCATACTCCAGAAACAGGCCGTGGTGGCGCACACGCTCGGGAGCGAGGTGCACGCCGAGGGCACCGGCGACGGCGCGGCCCTGGTGTCCGCTTCGCTGGAACTGGAGCTTGATACGGCTGTAAAGCGCCTTGCGCTTCCTTTTGGCAACGCCGTCGTGGACGGCGCCAGCTACAATCCAGGCAATCCAGGTTTGCGGCTCCTGGCGCCAGGCAGCCACCTGGCGCTCGCGCAATACGTGGTCAGCGACGCATATGACGAGAACCGCGGCGGGTTCAAGGCATACCCGGTCGGCATCAACAGCAGGATGGAATACGACATAGAAATAAACCCGCACATGGACCTGGACAGCGCCCTGGTATTCGTGGACAACGCGAACGGTTCCAGCATTTCAGGCAGTTCCGGTATATCCGCCTTCACAATCGTAGCTGCCACGGGCGAGCTGGTCAGGGACAGGAGCCAAGTCTCGCCCTCGCAATACTCCGCGAGGGTTGTCGGCCTGCGGAAAGGCCGGCCCGTGGTGCTCCACGTCAGCTACATCGTGGACAATACAGAGGCATACGTCCGCTCGGAGATGGACCTGCTATACGCGCGCAACCTCACCAACCGCTCGCGCGAAGCGCTCGCCCGGGCGCGTATCCAGCTGGAAACCGGCAACTACACAGGCGCGCTCGAGCTGGTGGAGCAGGCAAAAGGCATGGAAAGGGACGCGGCAGTGGAAAACGCAAAGCTCCGGAAGAAGTACGACGAGCTGGCAGGGGAGCTGTCAGGCGAGCTTGACGGCCTCAATGCTGCCCTGGCCACGAACGCCACAGGCCAGTTCATGGACAAGCTTTCGGCAAGGAAGGCGGAGCTTGAGCTGGTGCTCGGCGGGCTGCCTGGCCTTCCCCTGGACCGGCAGGTCGCGGCACTGGAGAAAGTGGATTACGGCTGGATGGACGGCGCGCTCGGCACGCTGAGGAAGGATTCCTACAGGGAATACAACGAGCTCAAGGAGCGGTTCTTCAACGCCGGCAACTCCAGCACGCCGGAGCAGTTCCTCGTGTTTGAGGCAGCGCTCAACAGGCTTGAGACCGGCGGCCGGCTGGGATACGGTGTGGACGTCGTCCGGGCGCTGGAGGGCGTGAGGGTGGTGGTGGCGGTGCAGGAAGGCGGTGTGGGCGCCGCGCGGGAGCTGCTGCGCGCAGAGGTTGCTGCGCTGAAATCAGAGGTGCTCGGCATCCAGGACCATTATCTCAGGGAGGCCGGAGTTGCCAAGGGGACCGAATACGCCGGTTTCTTCACTGAGACCAGCCAGGCCATAGCAAAGAAGATAAAGGACGCAGAGGATTCGGTCGCTGGCGACTGCCGCGTCGCAGAGGCGAAGATGGCAGACCTCAACCGCACGAAAGAGAGGCTGGCCGGCGCCCTGGACGGGCTGGAATCCGAGGCCGAAGCCAGGCTCGCCCTGGTGAAAAGCCTGCTGGCCAGTGCGAACCTGGACAGTGCAAAGCGTGCAGGCCTTGAGGCCAAAGTCGGGGTGATGGAAGGCATGTTGAATAGCGGCGAATACGTAAATGCGCTGCGCGCCGGTGCCGCAATCTCCAAGGAAATAGACTCGTCGGGCAAGGGCGACGGCAACAGCCTCCTGCTGCTCGGGATAACCGCGCTCGCGATTCTCGCGGTGGTGGCAGCCTACATCATAAAGCAGCAGGAACTCGGCGGTGGCGGGCGAGGGAGGCCGCTCAGGCCGCTCCGGCGCCTGGGCGAGAGCGTTGACGGGGATGCGGACGCTCCGCATGACCAATCCACGCCTCCACCCGCACCTCCATCCACGCCCCTGCCAGTACCTCCGGCCGCGAGCGCCTCCACGCCCACGTCCCAAACAATCCCGCGGTCCTCGTCCGGCCAGGTCTGAGTGTTTTCAATATCTTTTTAAGGCGGTGAAGCGACATTATGCTGCCATGACTACTGACACGAAACCAAAATCAAAACCAAAAGCAAAGGCAAAAGCAAAGTCAAACCCAGGGCCGCGTTTTCTCGCCCTTGTGGACCGTGACGGCACCATCAACCAGGAGGTGGACCTCCTCCACCACGAAAGCAGGCTTGCCCTCATCCCTGGCGCAGCCAAGGGCATAAAACTGCTCAATGAGCGCGGCGTCAAGGTGGCAGTGGTCACCAACCAGCCCGTGGTGGCAAGGGGGCTGTGCACCGAGGAGGACGTCCGGCAGATAAACAGGAAGCTGGAGGGCCTCCTGGCAAAAGAGGGCGCGCACGTGGATGCGGTCTATTACTGCCCGCACCATCCTGAGCACCACCCGGAAGGCAACCCCAAATACCGCACTGACTGCTACTGCAGGAAGCCGAAGGCAGGCATGCTGGAAGAGGCGTCAAAGAAGTTCCGCGTGCCGCCGGAGCGGTGCTTCATGATAGGCGACAGCACCAGGGACATCGCAGCCGGGAAAAGCTTCGGCTGCACGACAATCCTAGTCAGGACCGGATACGGCGGAAAGGACGGAAGGTACGAGGCGACCCCTGACCACGTCTGCGACAGCCTCTACGAAGCCGCCAGGCTGCTGGTGAGCATCATGGTTGTGGGCACCATATGACTGCGCACGATGCTGGAACCGGCTGCGCTGGTAAGGCTGGCGCGAGTGGCAACCTGAGTGGCAGGAGTGGCATGGCTGGCGTGAGTGGCACGACCGGCAGGACTGACACGAAAAGCATGGCTGACCTGACCCGCATGGCTGGCATAAAAGGCGTCATAGTCGCAGGAGGCCTTGGCACCAGGCTCGGCCCATTGACGAAAAAACTGCCGAAAGGCCTTGTCATGGTGAAGGGCAAGCCAGTGATGGAGCACCAGATACTCTGGCTGGCGCGCTATGGCATAAAGGACATCGTCATCTGCGCAGGCTACCTGGCAGAGCGCATACAGGCGCATTTCGGCGACGGCAGCAGGTTCGGCGTGCGGATAGAATATTCCATGGAGAAGGAGCTTCTCGGAACCGGCGGCGCCCTGAAGCAGGCCGCGCCACTGCTCAGCGACAGGTTCATCATGATATACGGCGACCTGCTCAGCGGCATGGACCTGCGGAAGCTCGCGGAATTCCACGCCGCAAAGGGCGGGCAGGGCACGCTCACTGTGCACGAGAGCGACCACCCGTACGATTCCGACATACTCGCAGTCACGCCTGACTGGGAGATAACCCGGTTCCTCGGAATACCGAAGCCAGGCGACAAATTCGCCAACATATCCAACGCGGGCGTCTATTGCCTTGAGAAGGCAATCTTAAAGTATTTTCCTGATGGTAAGTCTATGCTGGACAAGGAAGCGCTGCCGGGCGTCCTGAAGAAAGGCGGGAAGCTTTACGCTTACATGACCCGGGAGGCCATCCTTGACATAGGCACGCCGGAGCGCCTGAAAAAATCGCTCGGTGGAGGGATATCATGAACGTGCCGGATTTGCGCTCCTACGTGAAAATGCTGAAAGACTGCCTGGACGCCATAGACGAAGGTGAGGTTGCTGCGCTTGCCGGGCTGCTGCTGGAAACGAGCGCGCGCGGCGGCACCATATACGTTTTCGGCAACGGCGACAGCGCCACGAACGCGGTCCATTTCGCCGCTGACCTTTCAAAGGGCACCATAGTCCCGGGCAAGAAGCGCCTTCACATCGTCTGCCTGAACGAGAACGTTCCGCTGATGACCGCGTGGGCCAACGACACGTCGTACGACATGATATTCAAGGAGCAGCTTGAGAGCCTGCTGAAGCCCGGCGATGCTGTCATCGGCATAAGCACCAGCGGCAACTCACCCAACGTCCTGCGCGCCATAGAATACGCGAACGGCGCAGGGGCGCACACGGCCGGCCTGTCCGCGTTCAGGGGCGGGAAGCTCGCCACCACCGCAAGGCACTGCATAATAGCGAAGACGGACAACGTGGAGATTGCAGAGGACGTGCATTTCGTCATCGGCCACCTGCTCAAGATACACATCATGAGAAAACAGATGGGGAGGGTCTGAGGCAATGCTTACGTCACGAACGCCGTTCCGCATATCCTTCTTCGGCGGAGGGACCGATTTCAGGAAATACTACGAGCTGGACTACGGGTGCGTCCTCAGCGCGGCCATAGACAAGTACGTCTACATAATGGCCAACCGCAAGTTTGACAACGCAATCCAGCTCAACTACAGGCTCACCGAAATAGTTGAGTCCGTGGACCAGATACTACATCCCACGTTGCGCGAGGCGCTCAGGTTCACTGGCGTGGACCGGGCGCTGGAGCTTAGCGCGCTCGCTGACTTCCCGTCACACGGCACCGGCCTGGGCTCGTCCAGCAGCTTCCTGGTGGGCGTGCTCAACGCGCTCTACGCGCTCCGCGGCGAGCCTGCGGACGCTGAGAAGCTCGCCAGGTGCGCGTGCAACATAGAGATAAACGTGCTCGGCGAGCCAATAGGCAAGCAGGACCAGTACATCGCGGCCTACGGCGGCTTCAACCTCATAAAGTTCAACCGGGACGACACTGTTTCCGTGGAGCCTGTGAAGATAAAGCCAGGCACGCTGGCCGCATTCAGGAAAAAGCTGCTGTTCTTCCACACCGGCGTGAGCAGGAGTTCCGGCAGGGTGCTCAAGGAGCAGAAGGAGAAGATAGGCGAGAAGGTGGAATACCTCAACCGCCTCCGTGGCTTCGCAGAGGAGGCGAAATCCAAGCTGGAGCACGGCGACCTAGGTTCCTTCGGGGAGATGCTTGACGAGTCCTGGCAGCTGAAGCGGACGTTCGCCTCTGGCGTTAGCACCGAGCTCATAGACAACTATTACTCTGCTGCAAAGGAGGCAGGCGCGGCAGGAGGCAAGATTCTCGGCGCCGGCGGCGGCGGGTTCTTCATGTTCTACTGCGAAGAGGAGAAGCAGGCCGCGGTGCGCAAGGCGCTCGCGCCCATGCGCGAGGTGAAGTTCGACTTCCCGGCCGAGGGCTCGCGCATAGTGTTCAACGACAGAACGGTGAAGCCGGCGCCTGAAACGCCAACCCACAAGGCGGTGCGCTGATGACAGGGCTTTTCAGCGGCAAGCGTGTCGTGGTGACAGGCGGCGCGGGCTTCATCGGCTCGCATGCGGTTGACGAGCTGTTGTCGCAGGGCGCGAACGTGCTCGTTCTGGACAACATGCGCACCGGCCAGCCCGGGGTGGTCGCTGAGCACAAAAAGAACAGGAACTACTCGTTCCGGAAGCTTGACCTGCTGGAGAAGGAAGCCCTCATCGGCGCGTGCAGGGGCGCTGACTTCGTATTCCATCTCGCAGCCAACGCGGACATCCGCGGCGGCATAATCAACACCCGGATTGACCTGGAGCAGAACACCATCGCCACGCACAACGTGATTGAGGCCATGCGGCTCAACGACATAAAGGGCATCGCGTTCAGCTCTTCGGCAGCCGTGTACGGCACGCAGAAAGTCTTCCCAACCCCAGAAGACGCGCCGAAGGTGCAGACCTCGCTCTATGGCGCGTCCAAGCTCGCGGCCGAGGCGTTCATTGAGGCGTATTCCGGGTATTACGGAATCGCGTCATCCATCTACAGGTTCGTCTCCGTCGTGGGCGAGCGCTACCCGCACGGCGTGGTGATTGACTTCTACCGCAAGCTGAAGAAGGATCCCGGCACGCTTGAGATACTCGGGGATGGCAGGCAGAAGAAATCCTTCATGTACGTCAAGGACTGCGTCGCAGGCCTGATGGCCGGTGCGGCAGCCACGCGTTCCGGCTCCGCCACCTTCAACCTGGGCCAGGGCTACACGATCCTGGTTGACGACGTGGCCGGCATAATAACCGGGGAGATGGGCCTCAGGAACGTCGTTTACAGGCACACCGGGGGCGAAATCGGATGGGTGGGGGACCAGCCGGTGGTCCTGCTCTCCACGAAGCGGATTGAGGCTGCCGGATGGAAGCCGAAGGTAAGCATAGAGGACGGGATCAGGAAAACCATCAGGTATCTCATCAGGAATAGTGCCTGAGTTTCTTTGCAGAGCTGCAGAACCTACTTCACCTCAAAGACTATCACTGCCTGGTTGGAGAGTGACTGGGCAGGAGAAAACCTCGTGTCCGAGAGCAGGGCATTGGCCTTGGCGTTTATCTGGTCCGTGCTGAAGCGTTTCGTGCAGGCCTGGTCTATTATCGCATAACTGTAGCCGTATTTCTTCAGGAACGCGTAGTTGCTGTCGGCGCTTTCAGTCACTGAAACGTTCTTGTAGTCCGTCACTTCCTTCTCCCAGGCATAGGCGAATTTATCAAAACCGTTCGCCGCGTCCTCGCTCATGCAGAAACTGAAGACCTTTGTCTGGGGCGTCAGGTTGAGCAGGTTGGAATACCCGGCCATCTGCTCGTACGACAGCCACATGGCGCCCGGGGGCCATTGGGAGGTCTCAACAGCTACCTTCGGGGAGACTGAAGAGGCGAAAACCGCAAGGAACAGCACCACCGCGGCAATCCACGCGTACCTCTGGAACCTGCCTTTCACGAGTTCAAGCAGCCATACCGCCCCGCTTCCGGCAAGAAGCGCCACAGGTATCGCCAGGAAAACCCAGAATCGGTGGGGCACGAGCTTCAACGGGAGCACGTTCCCCTCGACGCCTATGAAGCAGTAAGCGAGCCAGAGGAGCAGGACCAGTGAAACGAGGTCCGCCCTGTCCTTTTTCAACGCGGCTACGGCCGCTATTATCCCGCCCAGCACGAGGAGGCATGCCGCGATGCCGATGCCGACCGGCTGGTCCATCTTGGACGATTCCGGCGCGTTCAGGAAATCCTCGGCGCCGTAGATGAGGCCCCCTCCTGTATCCCCGTACCTGTCAGCGATTATCTTCACGCTCAGGCTGAGCTTGTCCAGTACCTGGTCGGCAGTGTACATGGTGAACATCGGAATCCAGAACTCCAGGAGTGCGAGCACGAACGCGGCTGCGATTATTATAAGCGGCCACCTGAACGAGTCAATATCCACCTTCCCGGCGGCCATGAAGCCGCTTATCGCCATCGCGGCCAGATAGACGCCAAGCAGCCCAAGGAACATCGCTGCGGCCGAAGGCTGGCTTATCATAACCGCGGCGCATGCAAGCACCGTGAATATGCCGAACGATTTCCTCGTCTCATGCGAGGTTCTGAACCTCTCAAGGAAATAGAGCGCCGGGAAAACGAGCGTCACTGCGAGGCTCTGGGACCATATGAAATGGCTCATGAAGCAGGGCAGCGCGGCCAGGATGAAGGTGGCCCAGAGGGCCTTGCGCTCTCCGATGAGCGTCCTCGCCCAGCAGAAGAAGAACGGTATGGCGAGGCTTATTACGAGGGCGTTGAAGAATTTCAGCACCATCTGGAGCGAACCGCCGGAAACCTGGAACAGCACGCCGAGCAGGACGTCAAAGAACGGGGGGTAGGGGGCCAGGTAGTGTATCGGCAGGTGGGCGGGCTGGATGTACGTGCTGAATGCCGAAGCGTACTGAACTGCTGTGGCGTGCCCCCAGGGGTCGTCGTCCTCAAGCCAGGGATAACCGGTTGCCCCGATGAAATAGACGCACAGGTGCACGACGAATAGCAGGGATATCATCACCCACGTCCTGGACACGCCTGATGCGCCGGATACGCCTGACAGCGCAGGCATCCTCAGCGAAAAATCCCATTTCCTGAAGGCCAATGCGAGAAGCACTACGGTGAGGACCAGGTAGGTGAGCCAGTTTGAGAGGTGGAGGAAGCCCAATAGCGTCGTGGCCTGCACGAAAACCACCATGCCGCCCGCTATGTAAAGGAACAGGCGCGCAACCCCGTCCTCTTCGCTGATTCCGAGCAGTTTCCATGCGGCAAGGCCCAAACCCATGCTTATGAAAAGGAAATACAGGACGGCGATGACTAACATGAAATCGTTTCCGCTCCATTATTTTTAAATCGTTCCGTCGATGTCATAGGTGGTGCTTTCTTGGACAAAAGAATCCAGCTCATGGTGAATCTCCTTGTATCAGTGATGTCCCTGGCGCTCATCGCCTACCTCGTGGGCGTGGACAAAATCCTGGCCGTGCTCCTGAAAGCCAGGCCTGAGCTGCTGGCCGCTGCGCTCCTTGCCTATGCTTTTCTGAACGTCGTCATGTCCTACCGTATCAAGGTCGTGCTTGAAGGCATCGGAGAACGGATTAGTGTGTGGCAGGCCGTCCCATCCAACCTGGCAGGCATGCTCGCATCGGATTTCACTCCGGCAAGGGCAGGATATTTCTTCACCGCCTTCTCCATATCCTCGCGCAATGGCATCGCCCTTGAAAAAACCATCCTGTCCATCTTCGGCCCGCAGATGTTTGATTTTCTCATCAAGGTCACCTGCGCAGGCGTCCTGCTGCTCATGCTGCTCTCCATGGTGGAAGTGGGCGACATGACACTCAACGCCGCGTTCCTCCTGGCCTTCCTGGCCACGATTCTTTTCGTGAGCGTCCTGGTGTTCCATCCCCCTCTTCTCGCACGGCTCGCCTCCCTGGAATCCATCCCGTTCGTGCCGTTCGCGTTCGCTTTCCTGCGCAGGATGCACATCCATTCGGACAAGGTGCTGGCGCTGAAGGAGAAAATAATACTCATCACGTTCTCATCCTGGTTCATCAAGGGCGTGGAATGGTTCTTCCTCTCCCGTGCCATAGGCATATCGCTGTCCGGGAATCCCGTCCAGGACCTGCTGTTCATCATGGTATTCCAGGGGGCGATAACGATAATCCAGTTCCTTCCCATCCCGACCCTCGCCGGTGCCGGTGCGAGCGAAGCCGGGTTCGCAGCCATACTCATCTTTTTCGGAATCCCCTTTGAAGTCGGAGTGACCTTTGGCTTCCTGACGCGTCTCACCATGATCACGGTGGACATATTCTCGCTGCCCGTGATCCTCGCCTATCTGCGCAGCCACAGCCTGGAGGGGATGCTGAAGGGGATAACAGGCGCGCATTGACGCCCCCTGAGGCGAGGCATTTAAAATTTGTCCCCAAAAATCAGGAATACAATGACGCTGCCAAGGGAAAGCCTGCTCATTCTGTGCGAAATCGTCCTGATCTCGCTTACAGCCTCCTATTTCTACCAGAACGAGACCCTGTCGATGGGCGTGCTGTTCGCAGCTTACTTTTTCACGCTCTCGGCTTTGTATGTCGCGTCAAAGGCCGCATTCAGTCCAGGTGCAGGGAAGAAACCCCTGAACGACTGGGTGCTTTTTCTCATCGCCCCGGTCCTGCTCGTCACCATGCCGTCCCTGGGCCTGTTCTACGGCCTTGCCCGGTACATCCCCCTCGTATCGTTATTCCTGTTCGTTCAAATCTACGTGGGGATAAAGCTGGTGGAAGCCGCGGCCAGCCCCACAGGCAGCACCACGGTCAGGAAAACCGGCGTCGTGATTTCGGACCGTGCGCTCTGCATGTTCCTCTTCCTCGTCCTGCTTGCTGCAACCCTGTCGCGCTTCGTCTTCATTGACGCGGATTTCCTCAATTACGCCAGCATCAGGCAATACCAGACGATCCTCATCGCGAAAAACTTTTACCTGGACAAGATAGACCTCATAAGCCCGCTGACCGATTACGCGAAGGAGTCAAACCGGGTTTTCACCCTCAATGGCCTGGAATTCCAGTTCCTCCCCCTAGCCAGCCAGCCCCTGCTGCACCTTTTCGGCATGACGAACGCGTCGTTGAGGCTCGCCCCAGTCGTATTCTCGCTGCTTTCCCTCTCGCTCTTCTACGTCCTCCAACGGAAGCGTTTTGAAGGCCGGAATATGGCGGTCATCGCGACAATCCTGTTCTCCCTGTTCCCCCTGAATCTTTTCATCGGGCGGGCTTACCTGCCGGAAGGGCTGTCGGTCCTGTCCGTGCTCCTCTTCCTCTACTTTTACGGCAGGTTCAGGGAGTCATGCACGCTCTCGTCGGGCGCCCTCCTTTTCCTTTCCGAAACGCTGCTCTTCCTTTCCAAGCCGCCCCTGGTCACGCTCGTCGTTCCATTCGTACTCTATGAGCTTTTCATCGTCAGGAAAGCCGGGCTCCGTTTCCTGGCCATCTTCGTGGCTGCGGCTTTGGTGGACGGGGTGTATTACCTCCTGCAGATAGCCGCCTACAGCTACAACAACGGCAGTTCTGTCATCGGGGATTACATGCACCTCTCCAACCTGCTCGGCGCCGACTACTACCTTTATCTTTTCTACGCCGTGGCCATCCTCGTATCCTCGGCGTTCGTCCTCATCTTCTTTTTGAAAGGGCTCCGCCTGTCTTTTGACGAATGGCGGCGTTCGGGCCCGAAAGACGCAGACCCGTACGTGCTGCTCTTCCTCGGTGTCTGCCTGTACGCGCTCGTGTTCAGCGCAGGGACCTGGGGCAACACATATTACCTGGTCCTGTGGTCCGTGCCGCTTGCGGCCATTTCCGCCCGGGGTATGGAAGGCATCCGCCGTAACGACGTCCTCCTGGCGGTAGTCGTGCTTTTTATCGCGTTCGTCCTCCCGGCCAACGTCCGCCTGCTCAGCCCTGCAGGCACAGCGCCCGCAATCCTTTCCATTTCAGGGGCAGTGTCCTCGCTTGCGGCCAACGACAGTTATTTCCTCTACGGGGACTGCTACCCGGACAAGAATAACATGTGGCCCGAAACGGTGTACCTCTCGGGCAGGAAAGCGCTGTACGTGGGGCTGGAGAACACCTCCCTCGCTTCGGTGGAATGCCTGCTCAGGGAGAACGGCCTGCACGTTTACGAAGGCCCGCTGAGCGACGGTTATGACGGGAACCGGAGCCGCATGGTGCTTGTGGCGACCTACCCCTCGGTCAACTGCAACACCACCTACGTCCTTTTCCTCAACCGCTCCACGGGCGGCTGACCCCGCCGTCCAGCACGATTTAAATATCCCCAGCAGCAAACCCCATATCATGCCCCAGGTCAGCATTATACTGCCCACCCGGAACGAGGCGGAATGCATCACGACCACCCTGACTTCCATAACGAGCCAGCTCGGGGCTGATGGCCTGGATTATGAAGTCATCGTAATGGACGACGAAAGCAAGGACGGCACCCAGGCGCTTGTAGAATCATTCTCAAAGAAAAACCCGGTCATCCGGCTCGTCCGGAGGAAGCCGCCATACGGCTTCGGGTATTCCATCCGGGAGGGCGTCGCACTGTCCCGCGGGAAATTGATAGTCGTGATGATGGCAGACCTTTCGGACGACCCTGCATTCGTCAAGGACATGTGGGCTAGGTTCAACGACGGCTACGACGTCGTGGTCGGCTCGCGGTTCATCAACGGCGCGAAAATATCCAATTACCCCCGCCTGAAATACCTCTCCAACCGGCTGTTCAACCTCTTCATCATGGCGTTCTTCCTCACCAGCGTGAGGGACACCTCCAACAACTTCAAGGCGTTCGCAGCCTCCAAAATCCGGAAGATGTCATTCGAGTCCACGGGTTTTGAAATAGGCGCCGAGATGATGCTCAGGATGCTCCTGGGCGGCGCCCGTGTCGTTGAGATTCCGGTGAGCTGCTCAGGCCGCACGAAGGGCACAGCGAAATTCAGGCTTTCCAATACCGCTTTAAAATATTTCCTCCTTTTCCTTAGGATGCTGAAGAGGCGCTTTTTGGTGGAAAAATGAAGGTGTGTGTAGTAGGTATCGGACGCGTAGGCCTTCCGCTGGCCCTTTACCTCGCTTCAAAAGGCCTGGAATCCCGCGGCTTGGACATAGACGCGAAAAAGGTGGAGCTGCTGAAGAGCGGCAGGATGCCGTTCCCTGAGGACGGGGCAGCGCCCCTGCTGGCGAAGACGCTTGGCAAGTCCTTCTTCCCGACGACCGAATTCTCTGCGGTTTCCGGTGTTGACACCATCATCATGACGCTCGGGACGCCGGTGGACGAGTTCCTCAACCCGGATTTCTCACAGATACATTCTTCCCTTGAAGCCCTCCTGCCCCACCTGCGCGAGGGCCAGCTGCTCATCCTGCGGAGCACGGTCTCGCCGGGCTCCACCGAGCACATAAAAAATTACATTGAATCCAAAAGCTCCTACCGTATCGGCAGGAACTTTTACCTGGCCTTCTGCCCGGAGCGCATCGCGCAGGGCAAGGCCCTCAAGGAACTCGGCGAGCTCCCTGAAATAGTCGGGGGCATAGACGAGGCGAGCACGCGCAAGGCCACGGCTTTCTTCAAGACCTTCAAGGACGAGGTGTATCCCACCACGGCAATCAATGCCGAGCTCACCAAGCTGTTCACGAACATGTACCGCTACATAAATTTCTCAATTGCGAACGAGTTCATGATAATCTCCGAGGAATGGGGGGCCAACATTTACGAGATAACCGACCTTGCCAACCGGAAATACCCGCGCGGCGGGCCGAGGCCGCCCGGGTTCGCCGCAGGCCCCTGCCTTTTCAAGGACGGCTTCTTCCTGCTGGAGAGCATGCCATTCCCTGACCTGATAACCGCCGCATGGAAGATAAACGAGACCATCCCTGGCTACCTGGTCCAGAAGGCGAAGAAGCTGAAGGCCATAAAGGGCGCCAAATGCGCCATACTCGGGATGGCTTTCAAGGCGAACAACGACGACGAGCGGGCGTCGCTCTCCCACAAGGTCAGGAAGCTGTTCCAGAAGGAGATGGCTGACGTGCACACGCACGACGTGTTCAGGGACGGCAAGGACTTTGATGCCCAGGTCCGGGGCGCCGACTTCCTCGTCATCGCGACCGTGCACGACGAATACAGGAAGCCCTTTGAATATTACCGGAAGCTCATAAAGAAGGACGCGGTCGTGATAGATATATGGAACGTCTTCGGGAAAAACCGCGTGATTTTCAGGTGTTCTGATGGCTAATGTCCTTGTTACCGGCGGAGCGGGTTTCATAGGGAGCGCAGTGGTCAACGAGCTGCTCAAGGCAGGCCATGACGTGACGGTCGTGGACAACCTGAGCAAGGGTGCCCAGACGAACCTGGACATGAAGAAGGTGACGTTCAAGCGCGCAGACCTGTGCGACGCCTCGCAGGTGTCCTCCCTCCTGGCCGACCAGGAATACTGCTTCCATTTCGCCGCACGCATCGGGGGCATAGGGTATTTCCACAAATACCCCGCTGAAATCCTCAGGGACAACACCCTGATGTACTCCAACCTGCTTGACGAGGCACTGCGGTCCAAGTCCTTCAGGAAGATGATATACATCTCGTCGTCCATGGTTTTTGAGAGGACGGACCATTTCCCCTCAAACGAAGAGGACGTGTGGAGCTCGCCGCCGCCGATAAGCCATTACGGGTTCTCAAAGCTCGTCGGCGAGTACTATTCGGCAGCCTACCACGACCAATACGGCCTTTCATACTCAGTGTTCCGCCCGTTCAACGCCTACGGGCCAGGCGAATCACCTGACAACGAGCCGGGCATAGCCCACGTGATACCAGACCTGATAAAGAAGATTTATTTTGACAAGCAGTATCCCGTGGAGATATTCGGGGACGGGAACCAGGTGCGCTCCTACACCTACGTCACGGACCTGGCAGAAGCGGTCGCATCGCTCTCATTTGACAAGCGGACCGACAACGCGGCCTACAACGTCGCCAACCCCCAGCCCGTTACCGTCCTGGAACTGCTCGACAAGATATGGAAGCTCTGCGGCCCGGCAGGCAAGCCGCTCAAGATCGCGCACCTCAAGCCGTTCAAGGACGACGTGAGGAGGCGGATACCGAGCGCGGACAAGGTCTTCTCGCTCGGCTGGAGGCCGAAGGTAAACCTGGACGAGGGCCTGAAAAGAACCTTTGAATGGATAAAAGCCAAACAGTCTTCCTGAGCCGCATCTCACTGCGGGCCGCCCTGGCCAGCCTCCCTGCCTGGCGACGGCGGCATCGGTGCCTGTTGCGAAGCTCCCGTGGGCTCCTTCTGCCTCATTGCCCGCAGGATTTTGCATATGCCCCTGGTGACCGCGGCATTAACCATCTTGGTCGGACCGAGCGTCTTGCCTATGGTGATGAGCTTGCCCAGCTGGGACTCGCGCGTGCGCCTGTTGCCGTCCTCCTTCAGCCGCCTGAGTTCCTCGTCGCTCATATCCGTGAAGTTGATGAGAAGGTTCTGGCTCATCTCGCCCAGGCTCTCAAAATACGCGTCCTCGTCCGGTATCTTCCCTGCGGCCCTGGCCTGCTCGTAGAGCGGCGTGCCTGGATAGGCCGTGGTGAAGAAGAACTCTGTTGCGATGCCCAGTTCCTCGCAGAAGCGGACCGTCTCCTCAATGCTCTGGGGGGTCTCACCCGGGTATCCTATCATGAACGATGGGTTTGCGAATATGCCCGCCCTCCTGGCGGCTATCATAGCCTTGTGGGCCATTTCCTTGGTCGCCATCTTATTCATGCTCTTGAGCACGTCGTTGTTGGCTGACTCTATGCCATATGTCAGCTGGGCCACGCCGGCCTTCGCCAGCAGCTTCAGCAACGGCTCGTCCACGGTATTGACCCTGGCGGATATGTGAAAGTTCACGCCCAGATTTTCCTTTATCAGCCGGTTGCAGAACTCCTCCACCCTCGTCCTGTTCACCGTGAACAAGTCGTCCGAGAATGAGATATGCTGCACCCGGTAGCGCTTCTTGAGCTCTTTTATCTCCTTCACTATGTTGTCCACCGAGCGCCAGCGGACGTTCCTGCCGAAGACCTTGAAGCAGTAGCGGCACTGGAACGGGCAGCCGCGGACCGTGGACACGTTTATGCCCCGCAGAGGCTTGAGAAAGTCAAGGAACATGGCGTGCTGGAGCGGGTAGTTCTCCACGTACTTCTCGGTAGGGAAAAGATCCCAGGCCGGGAACGGGATACTATCCAGATTCTGGATGAACGCCCGCGGCTTGTTTATGGCGACGCCGCCGTCCTTGGTCCTGAACGCGATGCCGTCTATTTTCGCGAGCGCCTCCTCGTCCCAGCCCTTCGCCAGCGCGTTGAAAAGCTCCACTGCAGTGGCTTCGCCTTCGTCTATGACCGCTACGTCCGCGCCAACGTGGGTGACGGTCATTTTCGGTATCGCGGTCGCCAGGGAGTTTCCCACGACTATGGGCACGCCCGGCTTCTTCGCCCTGATGAGCGGGATCAGCGTCCTCTTGAGGTACTTGTATCTCGTGATGAGGGCGCTTATGCCGACCGCGTCGTATTCCATGGTGCCAAGGAGGCGCGCCACTTCCTCAGGCGGATGACGGTTGCCCTCTATGTCGATTACCTTTATCTCGTGGCCGTCGTTCCTGAGCACTGCCGCGATGTAAGCCAGCCCGAGGGGAAAATACGTCGGCAATTCCGATGTACGGTACTGCGGCTGTATGAGAAGAATTTTCATCCGCAATCACTCAATGTTGCAACGTGCTTTATTACGCCTGAGCTTCCCCGATTTATATATCGTCTTAACGCTATTTAATTCTTGCGCACCATCTCTTCTCTGATGAGAGCAGTGGTCACAGGCGGAGCCGGTTTCATAGGCTCGCACCTGGTGGATAAGCTCGTTTCCGAAGGCGCCGGCGTGACGGTAATCGATGACCTGTCCTGCGGGAAGATGGAGAACGTCAGCCCGAAGGCGAAGTTCGCGCGCAAGGACGTCAGGCACGACATTTCAGATGAATTGCGCGGCATTGACACCGTGTTCCATTTCGCCGCAGACCCGGACGTCCGCTCCAGCGCCGCACTGCCGGCCAGGACGTTCAGCCAGAACGTCGCAGGCACCTTCGCCGTGCTGGAGTCGTGCAGGAAGGCTGACGTCAGGCGCGTCGTTTTCGCTTCCACCTCCACTGTGTATGGCGAGGCCGGCGTCATCCCCACCCCTGAGACGTGCCCCTGCCTGCCCATAAGCAACTACGGCGCGTCCAAGCTCGCATGCGAGGCGTATCTTTCAGCGTATTGCGGCTCCTACGGCATGAAGGGGACGTCGCTGCGCTTCGCGAACATATTCGGCGAAAGGAGCACCCACGGAGTCATGCTTGACTTCTACCGCAAGCTGAAGAAGGACCCGAACAGGCTGGAAATCCTCGGCGACGGGAAGCAGGACAAGTCCTACCTCCACGTTTCCGACTGCGTGTCAGCGACGCTCACCGCGTGGAAAAGGCAGAAAGCGGATTATGACGTGTTCAACGTGGGCAGCAGGGCCAAGGTGGACGTGGACGAACTCGCAGGGCTGATGTGCCGCCTCATGAAGGCGAAGCCCAAATTCTCACACACCGGCACGCTGCGCGGCTGGACCGGCGACGTGCGCCTGATGCTCCTCAGCACGGAAAAGATAGGGCGGCTTGGCTGGACTGAGCAGGTTTCGTTTGAAAAAGGCGTGAAAAAATACCTGGTGTGGTTGGAGAAGAATGGCTAAGGATCTCATGCTGCTCGCCGGCGCGCATCCGGTGCACCGCAAATTCGGCGAATCATGCGATGCGACCACGAAGCTCAGGGACCTCGCGGCCAAGGGCCAGCCCGCGCCGCTCAAGGCGCTCAACCTGCTGCGCTCCTCGCTTTCGGTGCCGTCCGGCTACGGCTACGTCGTATGCGAATCGTGCTACTACTACCCGGCGCTGAAACGGCGCATGGGCCTGCTCGGAAAGACGAAGATAATCAACATGGGCTGCGGGCCGGTGTTCTACCACCTCCTGAGCAGCCGCATATCCGGCCTTGAGAGGAAAATGCTGCTGGAGCTGCTGAAGGACGTGGACGGGCATCTCGTGTATGGCACCTACGGCATGGAGCTTCTCGCGCGCCTCAAGCAGGTCAAGCCCGCAGGCATAATCTACCCGTTCGTGGGCGACGCTTCCATGGCAGCGCTGTCCAGAGTGAAGCCTGCCCTCAGCTCGCATTCCATCGCAATCATCGCCACCAGCGACCCGTACAACAAGGGCCTGGATGCGCTTTTCCAGGCCATGGAAACAGTCCATGAGCGTTACAAGGACGCAAAACTTGAAATCGTCACCCGCATGGAGCCGGAAGAGGTTGAGGCAGTGGCCGGCTTCAACCCGGAATTCATGTCCGTCTCAAGGAACGTGCCGTCCATCGCCGACGTTTTCGCACGCTCAGCGCTTTACGTCCAGCCCACGCGGGGCGACATGTTCCCGGTGGCGTGCGTGGAAGCAATGGCTGCCGGCGTGCCCTGCATCGTTTCAGAAGAGAACGGCATGAAGGAATTCACTGCCAGGCTGGACGGCGGCATGGTGGTGCCAGTTGATTCCGGCCGCATCGCCAGCGCGATAACGGGATATTTCAACAAGCCGCAAAAAGAGAAGGAGTCGCTTTCCGCACGCTCGCGCTCGCTCGCCTCGTTCTTCAACGAAAAGGACATGGTCGCACTGTTCAGGAAAGAACTCGCAGCGCTTGAAAGGCGCATCTGAGCGGGCGCTGGAAAAGAGGATATGAGCCGCCTTCATTACGGTTGAACTGTCCGGTGAACCCACGCGCACGACTGAAAGGAGTGCGCGTGCCAGTCCTGGGAGAAGCCGTCTAAGTGAGGGCGAAGAAAATAGAGCGAGCGAGGCACGGCCGACGCGAGCGAACGATGTAATACCTATTGCTGGGATGACATTAGAGCATCTGGCCTACGCTTTCCGCGAAGCTTATCCTGGGCTTCCACCCGGTGTCCTTCGTTATCTTCGTGGTGCTTCCGTAGGCGTCCGGCACCTCGTTTTTCCTGATGCGCGCCGGGTCGGCCTTTATCTCCGCGCGGACGCCCGCCTGTTTCATCATCAGTTCGAGCAGCTCGCCCATGCGGTGCGACTTGCCGGTGCAGACGTTGTAGATTTCGCCGGATTTCCCGCGCTCGGCTATTGCGAGGAACGCGCGCGAAGCGTCCTCCATGTCTATGAAGTCGCGTTTCGCCTCAAGGTTGCCGACGAGTACCGGGCCCTGCCCCTTGCCGTTCGCTATTTCAGCCACCTGTTTCGCGAAGGAGCCTGGCGCCATGCGTTCAGGCACCCCTCGCCCGAGCGGGTTGAACAGCCGTCCCGCAGTCACCTCGCAGCCCAGCGCTGTATAGCCTGCTGCAATCGCCGTGCGCGCGGCCATGGACATGCCGTAGCGCGTGATCGGCTTCGGCATCCTCGTTTCCCTGAGCGGCAGGTCCTTTTTCTCCACCGCGCCGTATTCGGCCGCGGAGCCGATTACGAAGACGCGGGGCCGTTTCCCGCCTTCCTGCAGCTTCACCACGGCCTCAAGCACTGCCACGGCGGTCTGCACGTTCGCCCTCAACAGTTCGTTCCAGTCTGACGCGCCCGGGGCGCCTGCGAAATGGAATATGAAATCCGGCCTGGCCTCGGCGACGAGCGACGCAGCGGCAGCGAAGTCCGCGACATCCGCCTTCCTGTATTCAAAGCCCGGGGCGCTGAGCGTGCACTCGCCCTGCCCTGCCCCCACGATGCGCGAGCCAGGCCGTTCCTTCACCAGCAGGTCCACGAAATTCCTGCCCACGAACCCGCACGCACCAGTCACCAGATAATCAGCCATTCAAACGCCCTTCCTCGTACAATTCGTCTTACTCCTTGAGATATTTCTCCGGGTGCTCTTCCATCTCCTTCTGCGCCAGCTCGTAGTCGTCCGGCCTGCCTATGTCCAGCCACTCGCATCTGTCCCTGAAGCAGCAGACTGTCTCGCCCTTTTTCCTGAGCCTGAGCATCAGGTCAGGCATGCCCAGCGCCTCGCCTTTCTTTATGCTGGCCAGCGCCTTCCTGTTGAGCGCGTTCACGCCCATGCTGACCAGGAACGGCATCGTGGGCTTCTCAACATAATCCTTCAGCTTCATATCCCCGTCCGCGGTTATGACGCCGTAGTCTATCTTCTGCACGCGCTCAAACACGCCTATGGTGGCCGTCGCTTTCCTGTCCTTGTGGAATTTCATCAGCTTCCCGTAATCAAGCGTGGTGAGGATGTCGCCGTTTATAACCAGGAAGTCCTCGTCAAGGCGTATGCCCGCGCCTTCCATGATGCCGAGCGCGCCGGCGGTGTTGAGCGGTGTCTCCTCCCGCACGTATCTTATCTTCACGCCGAGATTTTCACCGTCGCCGAAATATGCCTCTATCAGCCCTGCGAGGTGGCCGGTGGATATGACGATGTCCACGAACCCGGCCTTCTTCAGCTGGTGGATGACGATTTCAAGTATGGGCTTATCGCCCAATGGAACGAGCGGCTTCGGGAACGTGGCGGTGTACGGCCTCAGCCTCGTCCCCTTCCCACCCGCGAGTATTATCGCCTGCATGACAAATCAACTCCATTCGCCCGTTCGCGCTTCCCTGCGCCTTCCACGGGCACTATGCACGGACACTAGATGTTGTATATGTCCGGCTTGTAGCGCGCCAAATTCGCCTTTATGTGCGCCACGGTTTCAGCGACGCCTTTCTCAAACGTGTATTCCGGCTTCCAGCCTGCGAGTTCCGCTATCTTTTTGTTGCCGCACACGAGCCGCATGACCTCGCTCCTGTCAGGCCGCACGCGCTGCCCTTCCTTCACGATAGCGGCCGCGCTGCCGGTGAGCTTCTTCGCCAGCTCCACGACCTCGCCTATGGTCCTGCCCTGGCCTGTTCCGGAATTGACCACGGTTCCGACCGTCTTCTGCGATTCAGCCACCCTGATGAACGCCTTCACCGTGTCCTTGACGTAGGTGAAGTCCCTCACCGGCTCCAGCGAGCCGAGCGATATCTCTTTTTTCCCGGCCACCATCTGCGTTATTATCGCAGGAATCACCGCACGCGCGGACTGGCGCGGGCCGAAGGTGTTGAACGGCCTGAGCGTGGCGACCGGCAGGTTGAACGAGGTGTAGAAGCTCTCAGCCACCATGTCCGCGCCTATCTTGCTCGCGGAATAGGGCGACTGCCCCTGCAGCGGGTGGTTCTCGTCTATGGGGACGTATCTCGCAGTGCCGTAAACCTCGCTCGTGGAGGTGTGCACGACCTTTGCCACCTTCTCCTCAAGGCATGCCTGCATGACGTTGAGCGTGCCTTTCACGTTCGTGTCAACGAAGTCCCCGGGTGCGATGTATGAATAGGGTATGGCTATAAGCGCGGCGAGGTGGAACACTGTGTCGCAGCCCTTCACGGCCCTGCGCACGAAGAACGGGTCGCGCACGTCGCCTGCCACCACGTCCAGCGCGTCCCGCGTTTCCTTCGGCAGCAGTTCCAGGTTGCCCCAGTTGTTGCCTGAGTTGTAGTGCACCATCGCCCTGACGTCGGCCCCGAGCCTCACGAGTTCCTCTGTGAGATGGGAGCCGATGAAGCCGCCTGAGCCGGTGACAAGGACCTTCCTGGATTTCCAGTTCATGGTTCTTACTATCCTCGTTAGTATTTAAAACAGCGAGCGGGCAAGTGTTTTCCATGGAAAAACCCGCCAGGAAAACGCTTCGTATCGAAGGCGGGCGCATCTACCTGCGGCCAATCACGGTTTCGGATGTGGACGGCCCCTACTACCGCTGGATGAACGACCCTGAGGTGACGCGCTTCCTTGAGGCCCGCTTCTCAAAGAACACGAAGCCGGCTATGAGGGAATTCGTCGCGTCAGCCCTGGAAAACCCGGGCGTGCTTTTCCTCGCCATAGTCCTGAAAGACGGCGACAGGCACATAGGCAACGTGAAGCTCGGGCCCATAAACAGGACGCACAACTGCGGCGACGTCGGCATAGTCATAGGCGAAAAGGACTGCTGGGGCAAGGGATACGCCACAGAGGCCCTGAAGCTCCTGTCCGACTACGCGTTCCGGAAGCTCAGGCTCCACAAGCTCAATGCAGGCTGCTACGCGGCCAATCTCGGCTCTACGAAGGCGTTCATCGCAGCAGGGTTCGAGCAGGAAGGCGTCCGGAAATCGCAATACCTCTCGGATGGAAAATACGTGGACGCGCTTCTTTTCGGGAAGGTCAATCCCGGCCCTTCCCCTTCTGCCGCACCTTCCCGCGGCCCCGGGCGCTGACCAGGGCGACCGCCTCGCCGATCGTCTTCGGGCAGAGCACGCCCCATCTCATGAAGACCTTCCTTATGTCCGCCTTGCCGGCGTATCCAGTTTCCTCCACGATGCTTATGGCAGTGGCGCCTGGGGCTATGAGCTTGCAGGTGCACAGCGCGGTCGTCGTATCTCCTATGGCGAACTTTTCCCCGCCCCGCCCTGTCCAGTGCAGGAACAGCATCTCGGAAGTCGCAGACTGGTTCACCGTGGTCATCCCAATCCTCCCCTTCACTCCGAGGAAATCCCCTTTCTCCTCGCGGGGATGGTATTTGACCACGGTCTTTATGCGCCTGCGTGCGAGCGCGTCAAGTATCCTCCCGTAGGCGTCCACTGTCCGCGCGTATCCCATCTGCACTGCCTGTTTGGAATTCGGAGCGAGCACCAGTGCCTCGCATTCCAGGTTCTTCACCCCGTAGCCTGCAAGGATGGAGCCGATGAGCCCGTCGCGGTCCAGGTGCAGGAAGACGTCGTTCGGTATTTTCACGAGGGATGCCCCTGCAGGCGGCGCGTCTATCAGTTCAGGCCTGAGCACCATTATCCTGTCAAAGTATGGATATTCTATCTGGGTTTCCACCCGGCGGTACCAGTGGCCGTAGAGCAGCGTTTTCGCCACCCTCGCGGCAAGGTGCTCGCGGAACTTCCTTTTCATGTATGCGTCTATGCCGTCCTCCACGTAGACGTTCCTCCCGCCGCGCCGGCGGTTGGAATAGGCAAGCAGCTGGCCTTCAGGCTGCTCTATGTTGAACACGTAGGCGTCCAGGGCGCCCTGGTGCGCGTCAAGGAACTTTCCTATCCTGCCAAGCCCGGTACGGATCGCCCCGATCCTGGCCACCGGCCCCTTCCCGCCCCACAGCTCGTTCACTATCTCCACGCTGGAGAAGGGGTTCTTCCCCCATCCCTTCAGGACCTTCACAAGCCTCTCAGTGTCACGGAAATGCGACGATATGAGCAGGTGCTTCCTGCCGTTCCTGTCAATGTACGCTGCAATGGCTGCCGCAAGCAAAAAATGATACTGCGTGGAAACCAGGTACACGCTTTCCTTTGCTTCTGCCATGGCCTGAAAGCCCCAGCCAATCTTTTAAATCATCCCCCTGCCTTATCCTGTCCATGCTCATAAGCCGCGGCCTGTTCCTGCTCACGGACCCCCGCCTTCCCCTGTACTATCCCATCAACCACGGCCGCTGGAATTCGCTCAGCAGGCGCATGGAGGCAGTGGAGCTCGGCAGCAGACCGGAGCTGGACGTCCTTTTCACGCTGGACGTGGAATACGACTACGGCTCAGCCGGTTCGGGCGGCGCGAGGCACGTCCTTCCGTTCCTGGAACGGGCAAGGGGCTTTTTCAGCGGGCAGGGCATATCAGCGACGCTGTTCGTGCAGGGCAACCTTGTTGAAAAGGCAGCGGAAGGGCTGCACGGCCTCGGCCCTAGCCACGAAATCGGTCTTCACGGATACGCGCACGAGCCCTGGGGCGCATCGTGGTTCGTAGGCGAGAAGCTTCCGCAGGTCCCGGAGCGCAGGGAACTCCTGAAAAAATCCCTGACGGCCTTCGGAAGGGCCGGATTCCCACGGCCCCTTTCTTTCCGCGCCCCGAACATGGTGATGGACGCAGCGTCGTTCAGGCTCCTGAAGGATGCCGGGTTCGCAGCGGATTCGTCGTTCCCGTCCTATGCCGGCGGGCTCCCGCTTCGCTCCTACCCTGAGGGCATCGCCGAGATACCAGTGTCCTTTGACCCGAAGCCGCTGTTCGGGAGGTTCCTCATGGCCCGCTACCTGGTGTTCAATACGCACAACCTCGCCAACAGGGAGTTCCGGGACGGCATCGCCAGCGCAGCCATGCGCGTGGCAAAGGCGCAGGCAGCTGCAGGGCAGAAGCCGTTCGTCGTCTTCCTCAGCCACCCCTGGGAATTCTTCCGGCCGGACGCCGCGCACGACAACGAGTTCTTCGGCTATTCATCAGAAGGCAACTTCGGGGTGCTCGCGGATGCCGTGGCGAAGTTGAAGAAGTCGTTCAGGGTGCGGTTCGCCACGGTTTCCGGGCTCGCTACGGCTTCCGCGCGTAAATGACTATGGGGTCGCCGTGGGTGCCTGCCCTGATGAACACGTTGCGGCCGACAAGCAGTTCTGATTTCGGCAGCCGCAGCACAGTGGAGACCCTGGCCCCAATGTTCCTGCCGTCCGACACAGCCAAGCCTGCCTTTTCCAGCAACCCTTTCCACTCGCCCACTGTCCTCGCGTTGTCGTAGGATGCGGACCGCTTTTTTCCTGAGATGGCGTCCAGCAGGCCGGAGCGCGCAGCGTTCGGGGCCGTGGCAAACAGGAGCCCTCCTGCCTCCAGCGAGTCCATCGCATTGGCCAGGAAAGCCGCGTGCCTTTCCCTGGCGACGAGCCCGAGGACCCCGAACGACATGACGAGCGAGAACTTTTTTCCGAAAGGGTTCTTGGTGCAGTCGGCCTGCTCTACGCTTATGCCAGGGAACCTTTCCCTGCACCTGGATACAGACAGCGCGGATACGTCACTGCCGAAGCACAATGCGCCAGCATCCTGGAATCTCTTCAACAGGAGCCCCCATCCGCAGCCCAGGTCAAGGACGTTCCTGCCTGCCATCATAATCGGCGTTATGCCATACGAAGCGAGCAGGTCAAGGTTGTATTTCGCGTTGCGAGGCTCGCCTGCCTCGTACGCGTCAATCCGCTCCTGTGTGTTGAAATAAGCGTCTTCCATGCGACCCGCTCAGTGCGTCAGCCGCTTGAAGCCGGTGTGGGCAACCGGCCCCTTCAGTAGCTTTTCAACGTTTCCGGAGTCAGCAGCTTTCTTCATGATGCCGAACACCTCCCCGGCATGCTCAAGATAGTCCCGCACGTCATCGTCGTGATGGCTGTAGGAGACGTACACGCCCTTCTTGGCAGCTAGATACCCGCGCTCAAGCATCTCCTGCGTGAACAACGTCGCCAGCGCCTGGGAAGCGTCCCCGTATTTCAGGTCAAACGCCACCAGCGGCTCAAAATCAAGCATGACCGTGAGGTCAAGGCCCTTCTCAGCGGCGAGCTTCTTCCATCCCTCGCCTATCATCCTGCCTATTTTCACCAGGTGCGCAGGCACGTTCTCCCTTTCCAGCTTCGCTATGGTCGCAAGCGCAGCCACCGGCCCGACGCGCTCGGTCCAGTAGGTGCTGCTGATGAAGGATTCCTGAGCCACGTCCATGACCTCGCCCCTTCCTATTATCGCAGCCATGGGATACCCGTTGCTCATGGCCTTGCCATAGACGGCCAGGTCAGGCTTCATGCCCAGCAGCGCGTGCGCGCCACCGACGTTCTTCCTCCACCCGACCGTGACCTCGTCGGCTATGAGCACGATGCCGTTGTCCTTCGCAATCTTCTGAACCTTAGGCAGGAAACCCGCCTGCGGGAGATGGTGCAGCATGGGCTCCATGACTATGGTGCCGACCTCGCCCCTGTTCTTCTCTATTATCGCTTCCAGCTGTTCGGCTTTGTTGTACTCAAAAGGTATGGACGTCCCCTTCAGCCCGCGCGGCACGCCCAGCGGCTTCAGCCCGGGCAGCAGGTGCCCGTCAAGCCCCTTTTCGTCAGCGAGGTTCGCGGAAAGGTACCAATCCGACCAGCCGTGATATCCACAAAAAGCCACTTTGTCCTTCCGTGTGAACGCCCTGGCAATCCTCACCGCAATTGCCAGCGCCTCGCCGGCTGTGCGCGCGTACCTCACCCCCCCTGCCCAGCGGTTGAGCGAAATGAGCTTCTCGGCAAGTTCAACCTCCTCAGGGCAGTTCAGGGTGCATATGCTGCCGTCCCGGACCGCCTTCACGACCGCCTCGTTCACGTCGTCGTCCGCGTAGCCGAGTATGGCAGCGCCCACGCTCATTATGCTCATGTCCTTGTACCTTTTCCCGTCAAGGTCCCATACGTCTATGCCCTTTGCCCTGGAATAATAAGACGGCCACTGGTCAGGGAGGAACATCTCCGAGCGCTTTGAAAGGAGCTGGCTGCCCCCGGGTATGATTTTCTTCGCCTTGTTCCACAATTCGGTTCCCTTGCCCATCGCTACACCTTTCCCTTCGTGTCTGTCGTTATCTGTCGTTGGGCAGAAGTAATTTAAGCCCTTTCTGGACATTACCCCTATCAGCGATTTCTGAATGAGGT
This sequence comes from Microcaldota archaeon, assembly GCA_964490215.1. Classification (GTDB taxonomy): domain Archaea; phylum Micrarchaeota; class Micrarchaeia; order Anstonellales; family Bilamarchaeaceae; genus Bilamarchaeum. Next base: position 31,217 of record CAZBAM010000002.1, read on the forward strand.
CAATGTCTTATGGCAATCGTGAAGGTCGGCAGCAGGAAGATGGGCCCGGGCGAGGACATCTTTTTCATAGCCGAAATCGGCATCAACCACAACGGCGACCTCAACCTCGCCAAAAAGATGGTGGCCGCTGCGGCTGACGCGGGTTGCGACGCTGCGAAGTTCCAGACATTCACTGCCAGGGACCTTTACATAGCGAAGGAGCATTCAGGCACCTACAGGCTGATGGGAAAGGACATCCCCATATACGACCTCCATGTGCAGCTGGAGATGCCCGAGGCCTGGATTGGCGAGCTGAACGACTACTGCAGGCAGCGCGGGATACTGTTCTTCTCCACGCCGGTTTCCCCACGCGCCGTTGACCTGCTTGACCGCCATGGCGTGCCGCTGTTCAAGGTCTCGTCCTACGACATGACCAACATCCCGCTCATAAAATACCTGAACACGAAGAAGAAGCCGGTGATTTTCTCCTGCGGCGGGGCGAAGATGAGCGAGGTTGCCGAGACAGCAGAAACGCTGGCCGCGGCAGGAACGCCATTCGCCATCATGCACTGCATAGCCAAGTATCCGGCACCCTATCATTACGCGAACCTGGCAGTGATGGAAACCCTCAGGCGCTCGTTCGGCGTGCCGGTCGGTTTCTCCGACAACGGCTTCGCTGACGAAAAAGGCCGGATAGACTCTGGCCGCGTGCCAATCGCCGCTGCGAGCATGGGAGCTGACCTTTTTGAGATACACGTTACGCTTGACCGAAAGCTTCCGGGGCCTGACCACGGCTTCGCGACCGAGCCGGACGAGCTGAAGCGGATGGTCGCAGCCATGAGGAAAATACGCGCCGGTTACAATTCCGGCAAGCGACCCGGAGTGGAGCCGCTCCTGGCCGGAAGCCCGGTGCGCAGGACGTACGACATAGAGGAATACGTGCGCAATTTCGCGTACAAGAGCATTTTCTCCACCCGCAAAATCGCAAAGGGCGAAAGGCTGACAGCTGAAAACGCAGCAGTCCTCAGGCCTGGCGCCTCCCTGAAAAAGGGCCTGGAACCGAAATACTACGAGCTTGTGACGTCCAAGGCGTGCGCAAGGAAAGCGCTGGACGCGTGGGAACCCATAACCTGGGACAGCATACTATGAGGGATGCGCGGCATTGAGGCCTGATTTGCATGAAACTCCTGGTAACCGGCGGGGCCGGCTTCATCGGCTCCAACTTCGTCATCCGCGCGCTTACCGCAGGGGCCGGCGGGGCGCACGAGCCGCCGGCATCAGGCGTCAGGGTGCTGGACGCACTCACCTACGCTGCGGATTTGCGCAACCTGGAAGGCGTTTCAAAAAACAAGAACTACTCGTTCGTGAAAGGCGACGTGCGCGACCGGGCAGCTGTGGAAAAGGCGCTGGACGGCTGCGATGCAATAGTCCATTTCGCTGCCGAGAGCCACGTTGACTATTCCATCTCCAACCCGGCGCTGTTCTACGAGACCAACGTCCTCGGCACGCTCAACCTGCTTGAGGCCGCAAGGAAGCGCGACGTCAGGTTCCTGCACATATCCACTGACGAGGTCTATGGCGACGTGCGGGAAGGCGAGAGCAGGGAATCAGACCCGCTCGTCCCTTCCAGCCCGTATTCAGCTTCCAAGGCAGCAGCCGATCTGCTGGTAGGTGCGTATTCCCGCACCTACGGCATGGACGTGAAGATAACGCGCACAACCAACAACTACGGGCCGTTCCAGCACATGGAGAAGCTCATACCTAAATTCGTGCTCCTCGCGCTCATGGGAAAGAAGCTCCCGGTATACGGCACGGGCGAGTCGGTAAGGGAATGGATTCACGTGAACGACAACTGCGACGCGATACTCGCGGTCCTGGAAAAAGGCCGCTCCGGCTCGGTGTACAACATAGGCACGGGCGAGAGGAAGACCGTCATGGACGTCGCGAGGCTTATCCTCTCGGCCCTGGGCAGGGGCGGCTCAGGCGAGTCGCTCATCGTCCACGAGGCCCAGCGGCCCGGCGAGGACATGCGCTACGCGCTTGACAGCTCGCGGGTGCGCGCGCTCGGGTGGGCCCCGAAACTCACGTTTGAAAAAGGCATATCTGAAACCGTCCGCTGGTACGCGGAAAACCGCGCGTGGTGGGAGGGAAAGGCGAAAACACATGACCTTAGCCATAGGCATACGGAGCTTCATAAGCGCTGAAGGGCTGCCGGAAGTGCTGCGGCAGGCCGCGGACGCGCGGAAGGCTTTCCCGGACGCCAGGCTCATCCTCGCCGCGTGCGGCGCGCCGGTCCCGCCTGACCTCGCCGCGCGTTTTGATTCAGTCGTGCACTACTCTGACAAGGCAGAGGGCCACGGCCGCTCCTGGTCTGTGATACTGGGCTACGCTGAGAAAAACCGCTGCGAAGACGTCATAGTAACAAACGGCAACGACCAGCACATATTCGTAGCCGTCCGCAAGGCGTATGACAGCGCCCAGCCGGGCGTCACGGTCCCTGAGCGCATGAAGCGCGTGATATTCACGCGGGACTCCATAGACGGCCTGACGCTGGAGGACCTTGAGAACGGGTTCCTGCGCCACAAGTGGGCCATGCCGGTGCGCGACCTGCAGAGCGGGCTCTTCATAATCAGGGGGCTGAAATACCAGGCTGGCATCGCAGCCGGCATCGGCGCCATGGACAGCTGGCTGGGCGACCTTGCGTTCTACGACCTGCTTTTCACCAGGCACCCGGACCTGCGGATAAGCACGCCGAAAATAGAGGTCCGCAGCCAGCACTACAGCCTTTCCTCGCGGCTTTTCGTGTTCAGGACGATAGCGGCATGCGAGCTGCATTTCGGCATCACGTTCCAGGAAATCATACGGCTGGCCGAGATGGCGCCCTTCGCTTATTTCTTTGACGGCAGCATCAGCCGCGTGGGCGAGATAGAGACCGCTTGGCTCAACTACACGAACGCTGAGAAAATCCACGGCATGAAGGCCCTCATACTCGCGGCAGGCAGGGGCAGCGGCCTGAAGCCCATAACAGACACGCGGCCCAAGCCGCTGGTGCCAGTGGCCAACAAGCCGATGATACTGTACATCGTCGAGGACATCATCAACGCCGGCATAAGCGACATAGGCATAGTCGTCAGCCCTGCCGGCGGCCCCATAAGGGAAGCGGTCGGCGACGGCTCGCGCTGGAAGGTGAGGATAACCTACATAACCCAGCCAGAGCCGCTCGGCCTTGCGCACGCGGTGCAGTGCGCCAGGGGCTTCACCGGCGCCTCGCCGTTCATACTATACCTGGGTGACAACCTGCTCAGCGGCGGTATAAGCGGTTTCGTTTCCTCGTTCGCATCCTCTTCGGACGACGCGCGGCTGATGCTCACAGTTGTGGACGACCCGGCGCGCTTCGGCGTGGTGGAGCTGGACGACAAGCTGCGGCCTGTCCGCCTCGTGGAAAAGCCCAAAAACCCGCCGAGCAACTTCGCGGTCGTTGGCATCTACGGGTTCAGGCCTGCGATATTCGGTGCCATAGCGAAGATAAAACCGTCAGCACGTGGCGAGCTTGAGATAACCGACGCGATACAGGAACTCCTCTCGTCCTCAAAGCCTGTTTCTGCCGAGTTCGTCAGGGACTGGTGGCACGACACAGGCAAGCCGCAGTCGCTGCTGGTGGCCAACGGCCTGGTGCTTGACCACATGAAGGAAACGTTCAACGAAGGTACGTGCGCCCAGTCCGCAAGGGTGTTCGGCAGGGTGAGAATCGGCCGAGGCAGCCGGATACTTGACAACACCGAGATACGTGGGCCGGCGTGCATAGGCAGCAACTGCGTCATAGGGCCGGACTGCCTTGTCGGCCCCTACACGTCCATAGGAGATGGCGCGAAGATAAGCGGCAGCGCCCTGGAATTCTCCATGGTGTTTGACAACGCCGTGATAAAGAATGCCGGCCGCATCAGCGACAGCATAATCGGAAGCGGCTGCACTGTCACTGGAAAGGGAAAAGGCAGGCCGGATGGCGGCAGGTCCCTGGTGCTCGGCGACGGGACGAAGACAGAAGTGTGATACGATACTTCAGCATTACCATCCACCAGCCCACTTTATGCCCCATTTATTTTCTGAAGCGTATTGTTTCACGCATATCAGATACCACGCCATGTATATTCAGCACCCGGTCAAAAACTGTGCTCCAATTGGAATCATACGGCATTTGCTCATAGAATTGCATGCGACCGTTTTCTAGCCGGCTGGTGCTGTTGAAGTTGTAAAAATATATATTGCCGCGCGCTTGTATTATGCGGAAATATTTCTCTATCTCATTCCATGGCATTTCAATAAGAGAAACCGAGTTTATGAAAAGCCGTATGTCCCTGGCTTGCAGCACTTCCTCAGCGAGACTGGAGGGGATGAACACAATGCAGTCCTTTGCCCGGAAGTTCTTCAGGTCGTCTTTCTTTTCAACGAAAAAGAGCCTTCTGCCAGTGCTCTGCCTGGCCAGGTAAGTCATGCTCAATGCAAGCGTTTCAAACAGGTCTATTATGTAGTAGTTGTCCAGTTTATCCTGGTTGAGGCAGAATAGTTCCGCGAAGCCTCCGTACCCCCCCCCAATCTCACAAGCCGAGAACCTGCTTTCCTGGAGGACTGGCACGTTGGCCTTTATGACCGCCAGCTGTGCCGCATAACGTCTTATGTTCGCATTGAATATTTTCCCATTGAAGGAGTAAAACAAGTCCTGAAAGTTCTTCCGGTCAGGCGGCAGGGTTATGCCTGCCTCGGTAAGGACGTTAAACTCTATTCTTGGTCTGACGGACTGAAAAGGCCAGATAAGCGCATTTCTCATCATATGGAGATATAGCCGTCTGGTTATGCCCTGTTTGCTCCCGAAGCATCTCGACAGACCGCCAATCATGTATTGCCAGGTACATCTCACCGGCGGGTCCAGCACGCCATCTGAGAATCGCGTAAGGTAGAATTTATCCAGCTTAGCCAGTTCGGCTTTTGTTCCGGCCATATCCTTCCATGTGCCAGACAATTCAGAGGCGTATCCATCCCATTTTTCCAATACGAACTTTGCAACGTTGTCGCGCGTTATTTCGAACATACCAATCCCCTACAGCAGCGTGAACCCGCCATCAACGACGAGGTTCTGGCCTGTAACGTATTTCGCAGCAGGCGACGCGAGGAACACCGCAGCGCCCTTCAGGTCCGTGTCATTGGCCATCCTTCCCATGGGCGTCTTGTATTCGTAGTTCTTCACGAACTCCGGCGCCTGGCTGTTGAAGAGCCCGCCGGGCGAGATGCAGTTCACGCGGATGTTGTGCCTGGCGAGATAGGCCGCAAGGTAGCGCGTCATGTGTATCACGCCTGCCTTGGTGGCCGCATAGACTTCCGAACTGTTCCTGCCTGAATCGCCGTATATGCGGTAGTCAGCGGTCGTCACGCCATAGACCGAGCCGATGTTTATTATGCAGCCGCCCTTCTGCCTCATCATCTGCGCCGCGAACGCCTGCGAGCAAAGGAACGTGCCGGTGAGATTGACCTTCAGCGCCTTTTCAAACTCCTCCACTGTCCTGTTCTCAAAAAGCGTGAATACGCCCATGCCTGCGTTGTTCACCAGCACGTCGGCCTTCCCGAATTCGGCAAGCACTGCCTTCAGTGCCTTCTCCACTGACTTGCGGTCTGTTATGTCCATCGCCAGCCCGACGCATTTCTTCCGGCCTTTTGAGAGCGCGTTCGCGCGCTTTACGCACTCCTTCAGCGCGTCGCCGTCAAGGTCAGCGAGCACCACGTGCGCGCCTGCCTCGGAATACGCCTTCGTGAGCTGGTCGCCGACCTGCCCTGCCGCGCCAGTCACCACCACGACCATGCCCTCAAGCCTGAAGGAATCAATCACGTTCATGCCAATGACACCTGGATGGTTTTCACACCGCACATAATAAAACCAATACGCTGGAAATTATTGCCATATGCCCGGAGACGCAATCAGTACAATCCGCATCCTGTTCAGGTGCGACGGCGGCAGGACGCCGGAAATCGGCACCGGCCACGTTGCGCGCTGCAGCCGCCTCGCCGAAGCCCTTGCCAGCGACGGCGACGTGGAAGCGTCCTTCCTGATGGGGGACAACGATTTCTCAAGGGCGTTTGCGTCAGGGGCGAAATGGAAGGTCCATCTTTTCCCGGAAAACGACCTGAAGGCGTGCGCTGCCATACTCTCCAAGCACAAGCCTGACATACTCGTCGTGGACCGGCTGGACTCGGACCCCGCGTTCATGGACGCGGCCCGCAAGCTTTGCAGGGTGCTGGTGACGGTTGACGACCTCGGGCCTGGCGCGAAACTCGCTGACCTGGTGATAAACGGCATAGTGGGCGACGGCAAGGGGTCCTACACAGGCCCGGCCTACGTCATAACCCCGCCCCAGCCCGGCCTCGGCTCGCAGCCCGGCGCCTCGTTGAAGGAAATCCGGCCGGTGTGCGAAAAGATATTCGTCAGCTTCGGCGGCTACGACCACCTCAACCTCACCCTCAAGGCGGCCCGGGCGCTGGAGTCCCTGGACAAGTCAAAGGACGTGCGCATAGCGGTCGGCAGTGAATACCCGTTCCAGGCAGAGTTGGACGCATTCATGAAAAGCTCCGGGCGCCGCTTCTCTGTTTACCGTGCGCCGGAAAACTTCGCCGAACTCCTGTCAGGCTCTGACCTCGCGATAACGAACGGTGGCCTCACCCTTTTTGAGGCCATGGCTGCAGGCGTGCCAGCGCTCGTGCTCGCGCAATACGACCACCAGGCAAAGACAGGGAGCGAATACGCGAAGCGCGGCGCGTGCGGTTTCCTGGGACTGGGGGACGCGGTCCCAGGGGCTGAGATATCCAGGCGCGCAGCCGCGCTCATGTCCGACCACGAGGCTAGGCAGCGCATGTCCCGCAAGGCCAGGAAGCTGGTGGACGGGAAGGGCCTCCGGCGGGTGGCAGACCTCGTGCGTGTCGTCAGGCCCCTGAACTGGGACAGCGGCTTTTTCAGGATGAAGATAGCCAAGGTCACAGCCTCCCGCCTCAACGAAAGGATGGCATCGTTCATAGACGACTGGTGCGCAGCCAATTCGGTCCGCTGCCTCTACTACCTGTGCGACTGCGACCACGCGGAAAGCGTCAGCATTGCAGAGGCGCACGGCTTCCACTTCACAGACATCCGGCTCACTTTGGAGGCAGACCTGGAAGGGCATCCGCAAGTCCATCAGGGAGGCCACCCGGAAAGCCACCTGGAAGGCCATCAAGGAGGTCATCAGGAAGGCCATTCGCAGCAGCGCGGCACCGGCCCTGACATCCGCGAGTGCGCAACCCAGGATCTGCCCGGCATAAGGGCCATCGCCGGCCGGAGCTACGTCATGAGCAGGTATTACTACGACGGCCACTTCAGCAAGGAAATGCTCGAGCGGTTCTACAGCGACTGGCTTGAAGGCACCTTCCGCTCCCCGCAGGGCAAGGTCTTCGTTGCGCACAGGGACGGGAAGCCCGTGGGCTACGTTTCAGGCGAGGTTGATTCCGCTGCCGGGCACGGCAGGATAATCCTGGTCGGCGTGGACGAGGCCAGCTCAGGCGACGGCACCGGCAGGCGGCTGGTGGACGCAATGCTGGGCTGGATGCAGGGCCGCGGCTCGTACACCGTGGAGGTTGTGACGCAGGGCCGGAACATCCCTGCCCAGCGGCTCTACCAGAAATGCGGGTTTAAGATAGTTTCAGCGCACATATGGTATCACAAATGGTTTCAGCATTAGGTTTCAGCATCAACCCTGTTAGCCCTGTTTGACGATGACTGTTTGGCGATGAGATGAACAAGCCTGCGATTGACGGTGGAAAACCAGTGGCACAGGAGAAGGATTACATCCGCTTCTGCCCCCCCATGATCGAGGTCGACGACCTGCGGGCTGTCGAAGAGATCCTCAAGAGCGGATGGCTGAGCACAGGCCCGAAGGCGCAGGAGTTCGAGGCCGCGTTCATGGAATACACGGGCGCGAAGAACGCGCTCGCGCTCAACTCCTGCACAGCAGGCCTGCACCTGTCGCTCCTGGCCCACGGCATAGGCCCCGGCGACGAGGTCATAGTGCCTGCGATGACCTTCGCTGCCACTGCCAACGTGGTCGAGCTGGTGGGCGCGAAGCCTGTGCTCGCCGATTCCGTGCAGTCAGGCTTCAACATGGATCCGGCTGACGCAGCCAGGCGGATAACGCCCAGGACGAAGGCCATGATTCCGGTCCATTTCGGCGGCCTGCCCTGCGAGATGGACGCGATAGGTGCGCTGGCTGTGGAAAAGGGCCTGCACATAATAGAGGATTGCGCACATGCCATCGGTTCTGCCTACCGCGGCAAGCGCATAGGCAGCTCAGCCAACCTCTCGTGCTTCAGCTTCTACCCCACGAAAAACATGACAACGATAGAAGGCGGCATGGTGACCGGCCCGGCAGCGGACCGGGCGCTTTTCTCCCGCATGCGCATGCTCTCACTACACGGCATGTCAAAGGACGCGTTCAAGCGGTTCTCGAAGGAGGGCGCGGCGCACTACGAAATAGAGATGCCCGGCTTCAAGTACAACATGCCTGACGTTTCAGCCGCGCTCGGTCTGAGCCAGCTGAGGAAGGTGGAGCGGTTCAACGCCCTGCGCGCCAGGTACGCGAAATACCTCGCCGACCGGCTCGAGGACGTGCCCGGCATCATACTGCCGCCGGACGTGCCGCCGCACGTGAAAAGTTCCTGGCACATGTTCCCGTTCATGGTCAACCCGGCTGAAACACGGATAACGCGGGACCGCATGCTCGAGGCCCTGAAAAAGGAAAACATAGGCGTCGGGGTGCACTACCGCTCCCTACACGTCCACAAGTACTACCGCGAGAAATACGGGTTCCGCAGGGAGGACTACCCCCGCGCGGCTTTCATCTCAGACAACACCTTCTCGGTTCCGTTCTCGCATTCCATGAGCGAAAAGGAGCTCGAGCTGGTGGCTGACGCACTGGTGAGGATAGCGAGGCACTACAAGAAATAGCAAAAAAAACAGGCGGCAGGACGCCGTAAGGAAACAGGCGAAGAGTTGCTGGTAAGGTGCTGATTCCATGGCTGTTGGCGCGATAATACAGGCAAGGATGGGCTCCACGAGGCTTCCGGGCAAGATCATGAAGACCGTCCTCGGCAAGCCGCTGCTGGCGCTCATGCTGGAGCGCGTGAAGCTGGCCCGCTCGCTGGACGTAGTGGTGGTCGCGATACCTGACACGCCTGAGAACGACGGCCTCGCAGCGCTCTGCGGGCAGTGCGGGGTGCAGGTGTTCAGGGGAAGCGAGAACGACGTGCTGTCGAGATACTACCTGGCCGCGAAGAAGTTCTCCCTTGACCCGGTGGTCAGGCTGACGTCCGACTGCCCGCTCATCGACCCGGCGCTCGTGGACCACGCTGTTTTCCTGTACCGGAAGGGCGGCTACGACTACTTCACGAACGCCATAGAGCGGACCTATCCGGACGGCCAGGACATAGAGATAATCTCCTTCCGGGCGCTTGAAACCGCGTACCAGCGGGCGACTGACACCCACGACCGGGAGCACGTGACGACATACATAGGCGTCAGGGACAAAGAGTTCAGGCACGGCAACTTCCGCTACAAGAAAGACCTTTCAAAACTCAGGTGGACCGTTGATTATCCCGCGGATTTTGATTTCGTGGCCGCGGTCTTCAGGGAGCTTTATCCGTCAAAAGGCGCGGCTTTCTCCATGGAGGACGTCCTGGAGCTGCTGGCCCGCAAGCCCGGGATAGGCAGGATAAACGAGAACGTCACAGGCAAGGACAACCTCAAGATAGCGAAGGAAAGGCGGAAGAAGGGGATGCGCGGAACCGCGGCCGGCGGGAAACGGGAAACCGGAAACCAATAAAAACCGTCCACGATATGGTTACAACGATGAAACCATCCGATTTGTTGCAGGAGCACTTCAAAGCCTGCCAGCGCATCAGCGCCGCCGAGATTGAGGCAGTCGCATCCCCAATCATCGCCGCCCTCAAGGCCGGCAACAAGGTCCTCATCTGCGGCAACGGCGGCAGTGCCGCCGACGCCCAGCATTTCGCGGCAGAGCTCAGCGGCAGGTACGTCCGGGAAAGGAAGGCGCTGCCAGGCATCGCGCTCACTGCCGACACGTCAGTGCTGACGGCGATTTCAAACGACTACGGATTCGGGCGCGTGTTCGCACGCCAGGTGGAGGCGCTTGGCAGGAAGGGCGACGTGCTCGTGCTCATAAGCACCAGCGGCGAGTCCGAGAACCTGCTGGAGGCCGCGAACGCGGCGAAGGCGCTCGGCATGGCCACGGTCGGCCTCCTCGGGAAAGGGGGCGGGCGGCTGAAGATGCCGTGCGACAGGTCGCTCGTGGTCGCCTCGGACAGCACGCCGGCGGTGCAGGAGATGCACATACTCATAATCCACTGCATCTGCGGGATGGTGGACGACGCGTTCGCAGGGCCGTTGCGCGTAGCCCACAAAAGCGGGTAGCTGCCATGTCCAGGAAGGCGAAAATACTTGTCATCGGCGACGTTATGCTTGACCATTACGTTTACGGCTCCGTGAACCGGATGTCGCCTGAGGCGCCGGTGCCGGTGCTTGACGTGGAAAAGGAGGAGGGCTTCCCTGGCGGGGCCGGCATAGTCGCCTCAGCGCTCGCGGCGCTCGGGGCCGACGTGTCCTTCCTCTCGGCGGTGGGCGACGACGCGGCCGCAGGGGACGTTGAGAAGCTGCTGGCCAAGCAGGGCGTTTCCGCGAGCCTGGAAAAGGAAAGCGGCAGGAAAACCACGGTGAAGACGCGCTTCGTCCGCACCAATCCGCGGTTTGAGATGCTCCTCCGCGCTGACAGCGAGACCCGCGAGGGCATAAGGCCCGGGACAGAAACCGCGCTGTTCGCAGCGCTGGAGATTGAGGCTGCAGAATTGCGCGGCGTGAAGGGGCGGAAGGTTTTTGACATAATAATCGTTTCAGACTACGCGAAGGGCCTGCTCACGGGAAGCATGATAGCGAAAGTGCTCGGGTTCGCCCGTGCGAAAGGGAAGAGGGTCGTCGTGGACACCAAGGGCGACATCCGCGCCTACAAGGGCGACAACGTCATACTAGTGCCTAACCTGCACGAGCTCGGCCTCGCGTCCGGTAGGGAAATACCGAACGAGGACGCCGGCGTCCGGGAGGCCGCACTCGCCCTGTCCAAATCAAGCGGCAGCGTGGTTGTCGTGAAGCGGAGCGGGAAGGGCGCGAGCATAGCAGAGGCGGCATCCAAGGCGGCCGGAACCGGTTCGTTCCGCACTTATCCGTCCATGGTGAAGCCTGAGGACGTCGTGAACGTCTCCGGCGCAGGCGACATCTTCGTCGCGATATTCACGCTCGCCCTCGCCTCGGGGAAAAGCATGGACGATGCGGTGAAGCTGGCGAACCTCGGGTGCGCGAAGGCAATCGCTAAGCAGCACCCGTCCATAACCAGTGCGGAATTGTCCGGACTCACTGCGGGTGCCGGGAACGCGCAGGACTGATGATTCCATGGGTGAACTACTTACGCTTGAAAAGCTCGCGGCCGTGCGGCAGAAGCTCAGGGACCAGGACAAGAAGGCGAAGGTCGTTTTCACCAACGGGGTGTTTGACCTGATGCACGTGGGCCACGTGCGCTTCCTGAAAAAGGCGAAATCGCACGGTGCAGTGCTCATCGTCGGCATCAACTCGGACGAGTCGGTGAAAAAGATAAAAGGCCCGTCCAGGCCCATAGTGGCAGAGAAATACCGTGCCGAAGTCCTGTGCGCGCTCTCCTGCGTTGATTACGTGGTCATTTTCGGGGAAACCACCCCGGAAAAAACGATTGAAGCGCTCCAGCCGGACATCCACGTGAAGGGCGGCGACTGGAAGGCTGACAAAATGCCCGAGACCGGGCTCGTGCGCTCCTACGGCGGCAGGGTGGTCATAGAGGATTCCGAATCCGAGATAACCACCACTTACCTGATAAAGAAAATAATGGAAGCCTACTCAGGCGGGGTGCGGTGAGCCCTTGCCCCTGTTTTACGGGATTGAGCGCGTCGTGGAGAAGAACGTCCTCCCGGCGTTCTGCACGCTGCTCTCCTTCTTCAAGAGGAAGCGCCAGCCCGGCCCGGAGCCGAAGGGCATCCTCGTCCTGCGCTTCTGGGGCGTTGGCGAGACGATACTCACGCTGCCCATGCTCAAGGCGCTCAAGGCCGCGAGGCCGGACGCGAAAATCACGGTCCTTTGCACCCCGCGCAACCGCGAAGTGTTCTTCGCCCAGCCGTTCATAGACGCGTGCAGGACCGTGTGGACGTGGCAGCTCCCGGCGCTCGTGCTCGCGAACCTGTGGAAATACGACCTCGTGCTGGACACCGAGCCGCATTTCGCGATATCCGCCATCCTCGCCTTCTTCATGGGGAAGCGCTCCATCGGTTTCGGCTACGGTGAGCGGGCGAAGCTCTACGACGTAAAAGTCCCTTACAACGACCGCCAGCACGTGGTCTATACGTTCTGCGACCTGCTCCAGCCCCTTGGCATCGCTGCAAGGCCGGCCGAACTCGTCCGGTTGAAATACGGCGAGGACGCGCGCAAGGCCGCCGAGCTGCGCTTTGAGGCCAACAACATCCAGCCGAAAACCGGCAAGCCGATTGTCGGCGTGCACGCGTTCTGCGGCCCGACAGCCCCGTGGCGCGCATGGCCCAGGGAGCGCTTCGCAGAGCTGATAGATAGGATAACCGCGAAATACGGGTGCACGGTGATACTTACCGGCTCAGGGGCCGAGGCCGCAGGCAACGAGCAGATAATCTCGCTGCTGAAACGGAAGGGCTGCGTGTACAATTTCCCTGACCTCGCCTCGTCAACGCTCTTCTACCTCATAAGCCAGTACGACCTCATGATATCCAACGACACCGGCCCGATGCACATCGCCGCGGCCCAGGGCGTGCCGGCCATAGGCCTTTTCGGCCCGAACACGCCGGAGCGCTTCGGCCCGTTCCCGCCGGGCCGCAACGTCGCCATCTATCACCAGACGCCCGGCCACCCGGTCATAAACGTCCATCTCAACGAATTCGGCAAGTGCGACGGCGCGTGCATGCGCCTGATAACCGTGGATGAGGTCTTCGCCGCTGCGGACGGCATCCTCGCCAGGAGAAGGGCGTGAGGCGATTCACATGCCCAGGATAGCCTTCCGCGCAGAGTCAGACCCCAAATCAGGTTCCTGGCGGCTGCTGCGCTGCCTTGCGCTCGCGTCAGGCCTGAAGGAAACGGACCCCTCGTGCGAAATCACGTTCCTTTCGCACGCGCGCGACGCGCAGGCAATCGCGCGCAGCGGCTTCGGCCACGCCCAGTTTGGCGAGCTTAACCTGGTTTCCTGGGACCTTGAGGCGACCGCTGAGAAGTCAGAGGAGCTCGGCATCGGCATGCTCGTGGTGGACCGGCCCGGGATTGACGAGGAGTTCCTCAGTTCGCTCGCAGGGAAGGTGAGGACGCTCGCGGTCTTCTGCGACCAGGCCAGCCTCAAATCATACGCAGCCCACGCAGTCATAGACCCAGGCGTCCATGCGCACCTGGCCGAATACCCGTGCGGCGGGGCCACGTTCCTGGGCACCGAGTTCGCCCTGCTACAGCCGGAATTTGACGAATTCCAGGAGTTCAGTTGCCAGAACCCGGAGAAGGCCAGGCGCATTCTCGTGTATTTCAACGGCCCGGACCACGCCCCGGAAGCCGTGCGCCTGCTCAAGCAGGTCCGCGCCCAGTTCTCCGCGTCCATAATCACCGGGCCTGAAGCCGCGGGGGGCGAGGAGCTGGCGCGGGAGATAGGCATCGACCCGCGTTTTGACGTCCTGCGCAATGACGGCAGCATCGCCAAACGGCTCGCGTCGTGCGATTTCGCCATCACCGGTCCTGAATCGCTCTGCGAGCCTGCGCTTTTCGCGCTGCCCACGGCGCTCATGGGTGAGTCGCCGGTTTCCGATTACGCAGCGAAGAACGGCCTCGCGCTTTCGCTCGGCGACGCAGGCTCCCTGGACGCCCAGGGCGCGAAGCCGCTTGAAGCGCTCCTCACTGACAAGCCTGCCCGGGACCGCATGTCAGCCCGCCTGAACGGGCTGGTGGACGGCATGGGCCGCTTCAGGCTCGCTGAAGAGCTGCTGGAGCTTCATCGGGGCGAAGGGCAGGCCGGCCGAAGCGAAAACGAACCGGTTTAAATTATGCCGGGCCGTGCGCCAGCAAGTATTTAATTATACCAGCGCAAAAGTCACCTGAGTTCTCATGAAAATTCTCGTTACCGGGGCGCTCGGTTTCATAGGTTCCAACATCACCGAGCGGCTCGTGAAGGAAGGGCACGAAGTGACCGCGTTGGACAGCATGCACACAGGCAGCGACGCCAACATCGCGTCAGTGAAGGGGCGCGTCCGCGTCATAAAGTCCGATTCTGGCTCTGTCGGAAAGATGGAAGAGAAGTTTGACGCCATCATCCACGAGGGCACGTATTCCTCCTCCCCGATGTACCGGAAGGAGCCGCACCTTGCAGCGAAGGTGCTGGACGAATGGATATCCATCCTGGAGCATGTCAGGAAGCACGACGGCTGCAAGCTCATCTTCGCCTCGTCCAGTTCCATATACAACGGCAACCCCGCGCCTTACCGCGAGGACATGCCTGTGAAGGTCACGGACTTCTACACCGAAGGACGCCATGCCATGGAGCGCATGGCAGACCTATACCACCAGTTCTACGGCATAAAGACGACTGCGCTGCGCTATTTCAGCGTCTATGGTCCGCACGAGGACGCCAAGAAAACCTACGCGAACATAATAACGCAGTTCCTCTGGGCCATGAAAAAGGGCGAGCGGCCGATCATACTTGGCGACGGCAGGCAGTCCAGGGACTTCATATACGTGGACGACGTCGTGGAGGCCAACATGCTCGCTCTCCGGGCCAGCAAGCACGGCGTTTTCAACGTGGGCACAGGAAAAGCGGCAAGCTTCAACGAAGTGGTGGCCATGCTCAACCGCCAGCTGGGCACGTCCATAGAACCGGCCTACGAGCGGAACAACATAAAGAACTACGTCGGGACCACGCTTGCCGACACCACGAAGGCAGCTGAAGGGCTCGGTTTCAGGGCCAAAACCGGGCTGGAGGACGGCGTCCGGCGTCTTCTGGCGTATTATCAAAGGTAGGCCAAGAGTAGGTCAAGAGCGGTAGAATCAGGCCAGGACAGGCAAAGGCAGGGGCGAAGGGCAGGCTGACATGGACGGCGACGAGGACATGGTGGATGAGGTCTCGGTCCATTCCACCGAGGTCGCAAGGGGCAGCTTCTGGAGCCTTTTCGGCGGCATGTTCTACAAGTTCATCTCATTCATTTACGTGGTACTCATAGCCAGGATGGCGTCCCAGAACGACGTGGGACTCTTTTACCTCTCGCTGGCCGTGGTGACCACGTTCATAGTGGTCAGCGACCTGGGCCTGCCCGCCTCGCTCATCAGGTACGCGCCATATTTTGAAGGGAAGGGTGAGCACGGGAAAGTGCGCGCGCTGCTGAAGTACGCGTACCTGGTCGTCAGCCTCCTGAGCGTCCTGTTCTTGGCTGCCATATGGCTGTGCGCGGACACCATAGGCTCAATGTACCAGAACCCGCTGCTGCCCGCAGCCCTGCGCGTGGTTTCCCTGTTCCTGCTGCTGAACAACATCTTCAGGATAAACTATTCCTTCCTCAACGGCCTCAGCGACATAAAGCAGATGCAGTTCCTCCTGAACATGGACAACCTGCTGAAGTTCCTGCTCACGCTGGTCTTCTTCCTGTTCCTGGGCGCCTCTTTCATCACAATCGCCGTGCCGTTCCTGCTGGCCCACCTGCTGGTCGTGCTGATGGGCTTCGTGCTCGTCTCCAGGAAGGAGCGCACCCTGCCTTCAGGCCAGGACAGCCTGCCCTCGTTCTCATTCGTGCTGAAGGAGGTCGTTCCCTTCGGCCTGATGCTCACGGCCATATACTCGTTCAACATGGTCCTGGCCTCGTCCGACCGCATCCTGCTCGGCTACCTGGCACCGCCCTCGCAGGCAACCCAGCTCGTCGCAGTCTATTCAATATCCACGACGCTGGCCACTGTGCTCATCATGCTGCCAGGTGCGATAGGCGCCATATTCCTCCCGGTGATGTCCCGGCTCGCTGGCAGGGAAGAGCTCGGGCAGATGCGCTCCACCATGGGCACAGCCCAGCGCTGGCTCCTGTTCATCATCCTTCCGGCAACGGCCGTCATGGTCTCCCTGCCGTCCGAACTGCTGGGCATTTTCTACGGCGAGGCATACCAGGTGGGATGGCTTGCAATGGCGATATTCACCCTCGGGATAATGATGAACGGCTTCGCCTACCTGATTTCCATGGCCCTGGCGGCCCTGAGGCAGGTCGGGCTGGAACTCAGGATATCCGCAGTCTCAGCACTGGCCAACATCGCCTTCTGCATCCTGCTCATCCCAGGGTTCGGCATGGCCGGCGCGGCCGCTGCGTCATTCCTCAGCTTCACCCTGCTCGCGCTCCTCTACCGCCACTACGGCCGGCGCCTTTACGGTTTTGCGTTCCCGCCGGAGACGCCCAGGCTGATGGTGGCCGCGGTGGCCGCATTCGCCGCCATGGTCCTGCTCAAGGGGGCCGCGTTCTCCCTGCTGGGCGCGTTCTGGCAGCCTTCCAGCGCCCAGTTCTCCATCGCCGACAAGGCAGTCTACCTTTCGTTCCTGGCCCTTCTGGCAGCGTTCGTGGCAGGCGTTTTCCTCCTCCTGGCGCTCCTGCTGAAATGCCTCAGGCGCGAGGACGTGTCGCTGCTGGAGAAAATCCTGCGCCGCGCCATGGTCCCCCAGCCCCTGGCGGCGCTGGCGCTCCGCTTCGCTTCCTATGGCACCGCCGTGCCGGAGCATGCCCCGCCCGCCCGCAAATAGCGCTTTTATAAACCGTTCCGCTTATTATGCTGTTTCATTTGAGGTATCGGCATGTTAGAGGAAGTCATATTCGGCAAGCTTGTCATGCCCGGGGAGATGGTGCGCCTCCTTGTCGCTTTCATCGGCACCTGCGCGGCAGCGTACTACGACGTTTTCAACACCAAGAACGTGCCCAACGGCCTCCTTTACGCGTTCCTGGCCGCCGCCCTCCTGGTGGACGCCATATTCTACCAGCCTGACCTGTTCTGGTTCTCCATAGGCATGGCGGTGTTCTTCTCCGCCGTGGGCTACATCTTCTACCGCGTGGGCCAGCTCGGCGGCGCGGACATCTTCGTGCTCGTCTCCATAATGCTGCTGCTGCCCATCCACCCGTCGTTCATCGGCATGCCGTTCAACATGCCCTTCGCGTTCTCGGTGTTCATATTCTCCGGCGTGCTGTTCGCGCTCTACGTCATGGCATATTTCGGCTGGAAGCTGTCCCAGAACCCGGACGTCCGGCCGAACCTCCTCTACGGCCTCATGCTGGTCCCCTACTTCCTTTTCGCCTACGTCTATGTCAACTCGTTCATATTCTCGCCGGTCTATTTCGTCTTCATCTCGCTGCTCCTGTTCGCCACCATATTCTTCCTGATGTTCAGGGACTCGCTCAACCTGCTGCTGGCAGAGGAGCTTCCGCTGGCACAGGTCCAGCCCGAGGACGTGCTCGCGCTGGAGATAATGAACAAGGACCTGATGGAGCGGTACAAGATACAGCGCGTGGTGACCACAGCAGAGCTTGAGCGCCTGAAGAGGACGAAGGTAACGGACGTGTGGGTATACACGAAGCTGCCGCCCTTCCTGCCCTTCATAGTGGCCGGCATGGTGCTTGCGCTGTTCTTCGCGAGGAGCCTCATCCTGATATGATTGCCGACGTCACCGCGGTCCCCAAGTCCGGGCGTTTTTCAGTTTCCCTCAAGGACGGCAAGGTGAAGATATTCCTTAAGAGCGCAGCCGAGGGCAACAAGGCCAATATGGAGCTGGTGAAGGAGCTTTCAAAACTGCTCGGTGCGCCCGTGCGCATCGTCTCAGGCCACACGTCGCGGCGCAAGCGCATTGAAGCCGGCGTCAGCGAGGCCGAATGGGCAGCATTCATACAAAAAGCGCATGCGGCCGGGAATAGGCTTAAAAATTCCGGCTGAGCAGATGGAACTGAGCAAAGGGAATAAGCTTCACAAATTAGAAAAGTCAAAATTAAAAATAAATTAAAAAGCCGAAATTAAAAAAACACGTCAAAATTTAAAAAAATTAAAAAAACAAGCGGGGTGCTTACATGGCAGGGGAAATCTTACTCGTCGGGCTGTGCGCAGGCGGAGTGGTGCTGGCGCTGGGCGCCTACGTGGTGCTCACGTACAACCGGCTCATCACGCTCAGGAACCGCGTGGAGAACATGTGGTCCCAGATAGACGTGCAGCTCAAGCGGAGATACGACCTCATACCCAACCTCATAGAGACCGTCAAGGGCTACATGAAGCACGAGAGGACCACCCTTGAGAGCGTCACGAAATACCGGGCCCAGCTCGTCACTGGCAGCGACGAGGAGAGGGTGAAGGCGAACAACATGCTCAGCCAGGCCCTCAAGTCCCTGTTCGCGGTGGCTGAGAACTACCCGAACCTCAAGGCCAACGAGAACTTCAAGATGCTCCAGGAGGAGCTTGCCGGCACCGAGAACAAGATTTCCTACGTCCGCACGGCTTACAACGACGCGGTGCTTGACCTGAGCAACTCCATCCAGATGTTCCCGGGCAGCATCATAGCAGGCGTGTTCGGCTTCAAGCCCAAGCCGTATTTCGAGGTGCCAGGGGCCGAGAAGGCAGCCGTGAAAGTCAAGTTTGAATGATGCCTGGCCGGGCCGCGTTCGGATGGCGTGAGGTTCTACGATGCCGGATAAGATGCCTGAGCGTGTGAGCTTCTTTGACGCCATGGAGGCCAACAAGCGCAACACGTTCATCCTCATCGCCGCAATGTTCGTCATTTTCCTGGCGCTCATGGCCGCGCTCTCCTACGTGTTCGGGCTCGGGGTGTACGGCCCTGCGCTGGGTTTCGCATTCCTCGTTTTCTACATGCTCGTCACCTACTACCAGGGCGACGCCGTCATACTCGCCCTCAGCGGCGCAAAGCAGGCCACCCGCGGCGATTACCACTTCCTCTACAACGTCGTGGAGGGCCTGGCGCTCGCCTCCTCGGTCCCGGTGCCGAAGCTCTACGTCATAGAAGACCCGGCGCCCAACGCGTTCGCAACGGGCAGGGATCCGCAGCACGCTTCTGTGGCCGTCACCACCGGCCTGCTGTCCATGATGAAGCGCGAGGAGCTTGAGGGCGTGCTGGCGCACGAGATGTCGCACGTGGCCAACTACGACATCCGCTTCGCGATGGTCGCCATAGTGTTCGCAGGCGCCATCGCGCTGCTGGGCGAGTTCGCGCTGCGCTCCATGCTGTTCGGCGGTGCCAGGGGAGGGGACAGGCGCAGGGGCGGAGGCGAGGGCATCCTTCTCGTCGTGTCGCTTGCGTTCATCGTCCTCGCGCCCATATTCGCGCAGCTCGTCCGCTTTGCCATATCGCGTGAGCGCGAATACCTCGCAGACGCGAATGGCGCGAAACTGACGAGATACCCTCCCGGCCTCGCTGGCGCGCTGGAGAAGATAAGGGCCGCGAACATCCCGACGAAAGCAGCCACGGACACCACCGCGTCGCTCTATTTCGCCAATCCGTTCCCTAACAAGATGAACCTGCTGTTCGCGTCGCACCCAGGCATAGACGACAGGATAAAGCGGCTCAGGGCCATGTAGCGCCATGCAGCCGGCGGTTTCCAGTTCGCGGCACCTGCTGCGCCGTCTGTCCCCAGCAAGTTTATAAATATCGTCAGCCAATGCACTACGCAGACCTTATTCAGAGGTGCAAAACATGTACGGTGTTTCTCCCCAGGCATATGACAGAGCGATTACGGTATTCAGCCCTGACGGCAGGCTTTTCCAGGTGGAATACGCCAAGGAGGCGGTCAAGCGCGGTGCGACAGCCGTCGGCATAACCGCCAAGGACGGCGTGGCCCTGGTTGCGTTCAAGTCCATCCACACGAAGCTCGTCGTCCCGGAATCGCTCAAGAAGGTGTTCCAGGTTGATTCTCACATCTGCGTCACGGCCAGCGGCCTCATCGCGGACGCGCGCAGGCTGGTGGACGTGGCGAGGGTGGACGCCCAGCGCCACCGCATCACCTACAACGAGATGCCGACCGTGGAGTCCATAGCCCGCAGCGTGTGCGACCTGATGCAGGTCTATACGCAATACGGCGGAATCCGGCCGTTCGGCGTGTCGCTGCTCATCGCCGGCGTGGACGCGCAGGGCCCGAAGCTGTTTGAGGCAGAGCCCAGCGGCGCCATGACAGCCTACAAGGCCGATTCAATCGGCGCGAACAAGAAGGAAGTGGACGACATCCTGGAGAAGAGCTACAAGGACACGCTCACCGTGGAAGAGGCGATAAAAATCGCGCTTGAGGCGATCCGCACCACGCAGGAGGAGAAGCTCCAGGCTGAGAACGTGGAGATATCCTACATCCCGATAAAGCCCAAGAAGGCGCTGACGCTTTCGGACAAGGAAGTCGCGAAATACCTGAAGGGCGCGTGAATCCTTTCGTTTCCTGTTTTGGCGTTGCCAGGCTTGGTTTTGTGTCTATATGCCCCTACAAGGGCATATTTTTAATAATTATGCTCCTATAAGTACACATGGCAATCCCGACCAAGAACGAAATAATGGATTTCTCGCCGATAAACAAAGGTGGAATCGAGAACGTCCCGGAATACCGGCGAACTGCATTCAGGGAAATAGGCACGGCGCTGGATACCGGATTCATAGTTGCGATAACCGGCCTGCGCAGGGTCGGAAAGACCACCCTGATAAAGCAGACGCTGGGAAAGAATTCATTCTATTTCTCCTTTGACGAAAAAAGATACGCCAATCCTGACGCGCTCAGGCAGGTGATTGAAACATTCGTGAAAGAGGGCGAAAGGCCCCTCATCGCCCTGGACGAGGTGTTCAGGGTCGGGGACTGGTCCGGTTTGATAAAGCGGTACCACGACCAGAAACTGGCGCGTTTCATAGTGAGCGGATCCTCGGCGCTGGGAGTAAAGAAGGGGGTTGAAAGCCTGGCCGGAAGGATGGTGGAGAGGTACATCCAGCCTCTCAGGTTTGAAGAATACCTGGAACTTGGGGGCGAAAAGCCCGAAAGGCCTGGGCTTGCGGACCTGTTCAGGAAAGCAAAGCGGCATGAAGCCGGGTTGGAGTCGTTCCTCAGGCGCGGCTCGTTCCCTGAACTGGCCGGAAGGAAGGAAATTGATGCAACGGAGTACATACGGACCAGTACGGTGGAAAAAATCGTATTTGACGACATACCCTCTATTTTTAAGATAGAGAATCCTTCCAAGCTGTACGACCTGTTCCGGCTGTGTGCTACGAATTCCTCACGGCTTTTCACAGAGGTTAATCTCGCCGAGGCGCTCCAGATGGGCAGGCACGCGGTTTCGGATTACCTCCTTTATCTCCGAAAGGCGTACCTCCTGGACGTCGTCTATCCCCAGGGGTCTCTCCAGAAGGCGCTCAAGAAGCAGAAGAAGGTCTTCGCAAAGACGGCGAGCATCTATAACGCGATTGCCGAGAACCCGAATGCCGGCCAGGCTGCCGAAACTGCGGTTTTTGACAAGCTTTCCGGTTCCGGGCCGTCATTCTACAGGGACGCGCAGAAAAGGGAGGTTGATTTCATCTCCTCCGTCCCCATAGAAGTGAAATTCCAGTCCATCGTCCTGCGCAGTGATATAGAGAACCTCATTTATTATGCGAAAAGGCGGAAGGCAGGGAAAGCCATAGTCGTGACCGAAAACCTTTTTGATGAGAAAGATTACGACGGAGTGACCGTTACCTTCATCCCCCTGGACGTTTTCCTGCTGTTGAAGTTGTAATCCTGCGGGCAGCCAGACGCTCCCGGGCGGGAAGTCGCGAAATACCTGAAGGGCTCGTGAATTTTCGCTTTCACTCTTTTCTGACTTTTTTTGTAGATTGACGAAAGCCTACCTTACGACAGTGCCGTTGTGCTTCTTCCCGGCTATGGCGTTCTTTATGGAGTCCATCCTGTTCCCGGCCACGAAATGCGTCTCTATCCCTGAACGGGCGATGAGCTTGCACGCCAGCATGTCAAAAACGAAGTGCGTGCCTGCCGAGCGGCTGTCGTTCTCCGCTGCGAGCTTTATCAGCTCGTTGTAGCTCATCTTCGCGAACTTTTTCGCCTTCGGGTTCTTGTTCGGGTTGCTGTCGTAGATGCCTTCCACGTTGCTGATGTTGACGAGCCGTTTCGCCCCGGTGGCCTCGGCGAGCAGGACCGCGTCGGTGTCGGTCGTGATGCCCGGGATGGTCCCGCCCATGACGACGGCCTTGTTCCTCCTGCCCTTGGCTTCCTCAAAATCCGTTATCACGTGCCTGTAAACGTCCACGCCGGCCCCGGCGAGCGCTGTTATGAGCAGCTGCGCGTTCTGCCTCGTGGAGGTTATGCCTATGGCGTCCGCCTCGTATTCGCTGGCCCCCAGCTCCCGGGCCGCGTTGGCATACACCCTGGCGATGGAGCCGCCGCCGGTCAGTATGCCGAACTCGTTCGGGCTCTCCTTTATCATCACAGCCACTGCCTTCAGGAATTTCAGCGATGGCTTGCCCTCAGGGTTTATGGTGCTTCCGCCTATTGAAAGTACGACGCGCATGGTATGATTGCCCTGCTGATTTTAAAAAGCATGGGCACACGCGGCGCTGTAGAAAAGCTCATGCGCCTTGCCGGGCTAGTCTTATCCTAGCCTCTGGACGCCCTTTGGGCACGGGACCCACCATCCCTTCGGGATGGTTCCCCCGTGCCTGTTCATGGAGGCATTTCTTATGGGATTTCTACAAAGCCGGCACGTGCCACCGCTTTTCGGCCGCCAGGCCTAGTCTATGCTCTCCAAAAACCTGACCGCGAGCTCCTCAATCCTGTCGTCTGTCGCGATGCCCTCAAATGGGTCGTCGGGCGTCACTATGTTCACGGTCACTATGTTCGCGCCGTTGAAGGAGGCGCTCTGCGCCTGCTTGAGGTCTATGCCCCCTGCCACTGAAATCAGCACGTCGTACTTGCTCCTCACCCGCTTGACGTGGACGTATCTTATGACCGTGGAATAGGTGCTCTCCTCGTCCCTTCCCCTGTGCAGGACGACCACACGTGGCGGCTTCTTCAGCCTCAGCAGCACGCGCAGCGGGTCCGCCACGCCGAGCATGTCTATGAAGGAGTCCATGCCCGCATCCTCACATGTCCTGATGAACAGGTCAAGCGTTTCCTTCGGCGCAGCGCCGCACACGGTCGCGCCGTTCGCCCCTGCCCCGGCGGCCTCCGCAGCCTCCTCTACCGCGCCGTCCATGGTCTTGATGTCAGCGACGACGTAGCCCGGCCACATGGCACGTATGAAGCGTATGGCCCTGTCCCCCTCGCGCTTTATGTACGGGGTCCCGGCCTCCACGAGAATCCGCTGGTCGCGCGGTATGCGGGGCAGCAGCCTTGAGGCCACTGAGGAGTCCTGGTTGAACGCCAGCTGGAGATACCTGTTCCTGGCATTTAGCTCCATCTCAATCCTTCTTCCTGCCGAGGAGCGTGTCAACTACCTTGCCGTAGTCGCTGGGCAGGAAGAGCACGATTTTCTCGGACGGGTCAGCGGCAATGTCCCTTATGGTCTGGAGCGTCCTCAGGTGGATGGCAGCCGGGGATTTGGACAGGTTCTCAGACGCCTTCCTCAGGTTCTCGGACGCCTGCAGCTCGCCCTCGGACACTATGACGGTCGCCCTCCGTTCCCTCTCTGCCTCGGCCTGCTTGGCCATGGCCCTTTTCATCTCAGACGGAAGCTCAATCTCCTGGATTTTTATCGCGGATATGTCCACGCCCCACTCGGACGTCTCGGCATCCACGATTTTCTTTATTCCCTGCGCGATCTTCTCCCTTTCCGTGAGCACGAAGTCCAGTTCGCTGTTGCCCACGACGTCGCGGAGCGCGGTCTGGGTATATTGCCTGACGGCGAAGTCAAAGTTCTGTATTTTCAGGATCGCATCCTCTAGTTTCTCCACCTTGTAATAGACGACGGTGTTGACGAGGACCGGTATGTTGTCCTTGGTTATGACCTCCTGCTTGGGCACGTCCGCTGTCATGATGCGCATGTCAACCACGCGCAACTCCTGGATCCAGGGTATGACAATCGTTACGCCCGGCCCGACGGTGTGCACGTACTTGCCGAGCTGGAACAGTATGCCGGCCTGGTACTGCATGAGCACCCGTATGGAGCCGAAAAGGCCAAACCCGACCAATATGACTATTGGCAATCCACAGAACGTGATGATGTCTTCTACCGCCATGGCACACACATTCCCTCTCAATTTTATAAGTCTATCGTCCATTCTATTGCCATGGCACTTCACATCGGCATAGACAAGATAGAGAAAAAGCTTTCAGGGATGGAAAAGGAGATGGACGCGGTGCTGACCGGTAACCGGCTCACTGTCCGCTCGTGTTCCAACGCCATAAAGGCGCTGCACGCCCACGACATCGCCGAGGCGAAGAAATCCCTTGCCGAGGCTGAGGATGGCCTGGGGAAGATAGCGAAATACCACGACCACTTCCCGGGACAGCTTGACCACGTCTACCAGGAATACGCAGAGGCGCGCATAGTCATGTCAGCCATAGAGCTGAAGAAAATCCCGTCCATCGGCGAGCTGAAGGTGCCTGAAGTCCCGTATCTCAACGGGCTGCTGGACGCCATAGGGGAGCTGAAGAGAGAGATGTACGAGTCGCTCAGGCGGGGCAACAGGCACGAGGCAGGCGAATACTTCAAGATGATGGAGGAGATTTACGACGAGCTGCTCCCATTGCGCTTCTCCAATGCCATCCTGCCGGAGTTCAGGAGGAAGCAGGACGTGGGCCGCATGCAGATAGAGCAGGCGAGAGGGGAACTGCTTCCCTGACGCTATGAAGAGAGTGCCGGGATGGGAATGAAAATTGAACCACGCCTTGCCGAGGGAAAATACTATTTCGCCACCGTGGAAGAATCGCAACTGATGGCCATCACCGGCTATCTGGGCAGCGTGGCCGCGATTTTCCGCGAAACTGAAGGTCTTACAGTGGTCGTTTCCGAAGACGCCAAAGACGGCATTGCCGGCCTAAGCAGGAAGAAGCTCCAGGGCCCATTCGCACTCATAACGCTCGGTGCGCAGACCGACCTTTACCTGGTCGGCTTCCTGGCTAAAATCACCGAAGCGCTCGCAAAAGAGAAAATAGCCGTGAATGCCTTCTCTGCATATTTCCACGACCACCTTTTTGTGCCCTATGAGAGAAAAGAAGACGCGTTGCGCGTGCTCGGCAAGCTCGTCTGACTACCATTTGCTCTGGAAAATGCCCGCTATCCTGAGTTTCTGGTTGCTGGCGTCCACGATTACTATCTGCTCCCCCTTTTCAAACGCCAGCGGCTGCGACAGCGTGATGTCGCTGTCGTTAAGCGTGCCTTCCACATACTGCATGTTGGTGTAGGCGTGTATCTTCCCCTTCAGCTCGTCCCTGAAGAACGGGCTCTTGGAGAACCTGCCGTTGACCACGTTGCTTACCTCGTAGTCGTTGCGCATTGGTGCGAGTATGCCCCTCTCAAACGGTTCGCCGCTGAATACAAGCGAGACGTGCGCGCCCGCAGCCGCCTCGTCAGCCTCCTGCCCGCAGACCTGCAGGCTCCTGACCTCTATCTCCTTCTTCTCAGGCAGCGCGAACAGCCTGTCCTGCTTGCTGATTTTCCCAGACTTGACGACGCCGTGTGCGACGTGGCCGAGCGATTTCACCTGCTCTGCCTTGTGGATTAGCGCGATTACCTGCTCGCCTGCTGCTTCTGGCTGGAGCGCCTTCACCTTCGCCGCGGCAGCTGCCAGGTCAGGCATCTTCTCGTACCTGTCCAGCACAGTGCCGCCTATGGGCAGCGGGACGTTGGACACTATCACGCCCTTGTCAAGCCTGATGCTGTTGAGCGCTATTATCAGTTCGCCCACCTTCGGGCTTAGCCCGTCCACGAGCAGGACCGCGTAGTCAGCCATGGACAGCGCATAGAGGAGCGGCTGTATCTTCTCGGGATAATTAGTCGGCTCCACCAGCGTTATGCCGGCCTCGCACGGATAAAATGTCAGCTCGTCCTTCGCAGCTTCCTTCCCTGCCAGCTTGCAGAACTGCTCCCTTAATTCCGGCTTGTCCGATAATACGGCAACCAGCATCCTCCCACCTCGGAATATACTGGACGGAAAGGGATTTAACCCGTGGCACGCAGCTGGCCCCACCAGTGCCCTTTTTATTGGTTTTGTGTCAAAGTCCGTGTATTCTATGTAAGAGGAGGGATAGTCATGATACCTACAGTCAAGCCGCTTAGGGAACGTTATGGAGAAGTGGACAGGCTCACCGCCGGCTACAGGAAGTCCATAAAATCTCATGACCTGCTCGTGGAGCCTGTTTTCAAGGCATGCAGGTTCAATTTCTCCAGGAGTAGGACGACTATGCTGGATGCCATGTCAGGGCCGGGCGGCCTGGGCCTGGAACTGCTGGCTATGTTTGACCGGCAGCGCCCGCGAGGCAATACCAGCGAGCTTGCGATTATATTCAATGACGTGCGCAAGGAATCAATCCAGCAGATTCTCGGTGCTTTCTCGGCTTCCTTCGGCACTTTCAATTTTGATGTTTGCGAGGTTAACGCCCCCACATGTACGTTGCCTTTCAATGTGGCAGCAATGCGCTACGGGCTCACAGAGTTGACAAAAAATGACCAGGAAGCCGCACTCAAGGCCATCTACAACTGCCTTCTTCCAGGCGGAAGGCTTGTAGTCGCTGACATGACCGCTTATAATTTCTGGCAGCAGGATGGCATCACAAGGGTGCATTCCGCAAGGCAGGGGCTTGCGGGCAGGGACGTGGAGAAAGAGGGCATATGTCATATTCCGACTATTAACGAATGGACATCGCTCGCCTTCGGTGCAGGCTTTGTGAACGTTGCCATCGCATTCACCGGTACCAATGACGTGTCTGTTTCCCAGTGGGCAGGCGAGTTCGATGACGGTCCAGAGCAGAAAATCCGCACTATGAACCGCATAATCAAAGAAACGGCTGAGGGGAACGAGTCCTTCAAGAACGGGTGCGCGGTGGAGTTCGGCCACGCGGGTGCGAGTCTGAAACTTCCAGTTATTGTCCTCACAGGGGACAAACCTGCATGATGTGCAGGAGAGGCACAATACCATGATGAAAACAAGGTTACGTCGTGAATCCTCCTGCCCTAGCCCCTTCAAGTCCCCCCGGGTCTTAGACTTCAACAAATCCACCTATGGCTTTGCCCCGCTTCTGGAGCATGTTTTCAAGGCGTGCGATTTCCAGAAGCTCGCAATCCGGCCGGCCGTGGATTTCCTGGATGCCATGTCAGGCTCAGGAACGCTCGGGCTTGCCATCAGGGAAAAGGTCAAGGCGGCCATGGCGGATAAGTTCCATCATTTCGCATTCTATTTCAACGACGTCGCTGAGGCGCCGCTGGCAAAGCTGAGAGAGACCGCGCTAATCGCGCACCGTGACATCTGCGACATAGGCACGCGCTTCCCTGACACTTTCCACGTAGTCGCCATGCAGAATGGCATCGTTGACCTGCCAAAAGAGCGCCAGCTCCAGGCATTTCGCTCTATTTACGACTCCATGAAGCCTGGCGGAAGGCTCGTGGTGGCTGACCTGGCTTCATTGGACGAGCAGCAACAGAGTTATTTATCCTCCTTACATTTCGTTTCCGGCACGTCTGCGGCAGCCGCCCCCAGGACCCATGAGGCATACATCCCTCTCATGAAAGAATGGCACGACCTTCTCAAGTCTGCAGGCTTTAGGGAGGCTGAGTTGCCGATTAGTGAGTTCACAATCTACTTCAGTGGTGGCACGAACAACACAGCCGTGAGATATCCGGCGATAGTCCTAGCAGCTGACAAGCCATATCCAACGGAATGAACAGCACAATCGTGAGATATCTACTCGCAGGGAACAAGCCCGCGTAATCAGAGGCTTTTCCCTATCAGCGCAGCCAGTTCCTTTTTCCTCGCTTCAAGCTTTTCCTTCGCCTTGTACTCCATCGTCAGCCGGACAATCGGCTCAGTCCCTGACGCCCGGATGAGGAACCAGCCGTCTTCCTCGTCAACGCGCACCCCGTCGTCGCTCCTGACTTCCCCCGTTATCCCGCTGGCCCTGACCGCCTTCACTATCCTCTCCATGGCAGCCTGCCTGTCGTGCGCAGGGAACTTCTCCCTTGCCATGAAATGCTGAGGGTAGCGTGCCTTGAGCTTTGAGAACCTGCCGTCCACGCAGAATATCTCCGCGAACTTCGCTGCCGCAAGCACCGCGTCAGGCACGTGCACCCCGCCCGCATAAATATACTCGCCGCACGGCTCGCCGCCGAAAAGCGCCTCTTGCCGTTCAAGCTCGTCGGCGACGAACGTGCTCCCGACCGGCGTTATCGCGATTTTCCCGCCCGCGCGCTTCACCGCGTCACTGACAGCCAGCGAGGCCTCCAGCGTGGAGACGATTTTTTTGTTCTTTGAGGACGCGAGCTCGTGCTCCATCATCATCGCGAGCTGGGCGTCCAGCGGCAGCATCGTCCCGGTCTCGTCAAAAACGACGCACCGGTCGCCGTCGCCGTCGTGGGCTATCGCGAAGTCCGCGCCGGCTGACCTGACTATGCCGCCGAGGTAGGAAAGGTTCTTCTCGTTCGGCTCCGAGGGCCTCGCGAACCCCTCCAGCGAGGCATTGACGCTCACCACCACGCAGCCAAGGTCTGAGAGCAGGGACGGGGTTATCACGGCCGCAGCGCCGTTGCAGTCCACAACGATTTTCGGCTTCTTACGCGCTATGGCTTCGCAGTCCACCAGGCCCATGACCATCGCCTTGTGCCTGTCCACCGCTTCCGGGTCAGTGCCCTTGCGGCCCGGCGTCCTACCCATCCTGAAATGGCTTTCCCTGTACGCCTGGGTTATCTCCTTCTCAAGGGCCTTGCCTATCTCCTTGCCCTTCTCCATGAGCTTGAGGCCGTTGTATTCAGGCGGGTTGTGGGACGCGGTCACCATTATGCCCCGGTTCGGGTAAATGGCGACCGTCGGGGTGGGCACTATGCCGAGGTCCACCACGTCCGCCCCGGATGCGAGCGCGCCGGCTGCTACGGCCTCCATCAGCGGCACGCCGCTTTCCCTTATGTCCCTTCCGGCCACCAGCGTGCCTGAGGCGAATATGTTCGCTATCTTGAGTGCAAGGCCTTCGGTGATATCCTGGCCGTAGATGCCTCTGATGCCTGAAGTGCCGAACATGGAGATAATCACTAACGGAAACCTATTTATTC
Source organism: Microcaldota archaeon (assembly GCA_964490215.1). Classification (GTDB taxonomy): domain Archaea; phylum Micrarchaeota; class Micrarchaeia; order Anstonellales; family Bilamarchaeaceae; genus Bilamarchaeum. Next base: position 60,582 of record CAZBAM010000002.1, read on the forward strand.
CTTCTATGCGAGGGACAGCCAGAGGTGGTTTCTTGTCTGCCATAGATGATGTCCTGAAATATATCGCCACCAACGAGATACGGTGGATAGACTTGCAGTTCTTTGACGTAAAGGGCCTGATGCACCGCGTCAGCCTGTCCAACAGGAAAATTGAGGAGTCCAGCTTCGGCGCAGGCGTGTCCGCCGCTGACCTCACCGAGGTTTTCGGCCCGAGCGAGCAGGGTGACCTGGTGCTGCTTCCGGACCCGGACACGCTCGCCAGGCTTCCATGGGAGCCGGCCACGGTCCGCCTCGTATGCGACATACTCGCGGCCGCGAAGAAGGAGCGGTTCCTCAAGGATCCGCGCTACGTCGCCGAGAGGCTGGAGACCAGCCTCGGGGCCGCAGGCATAAAGAACGCGCTTATCGGCGCTGAGGCCGACTGCTACATATTTGACACCGCGAGCGCGGACAAGACCACCCGCGGCAGGGGAACCGGCGTCATCATGGACTCGCGCGAGGCCAGGTGGGGGCCGTCCCCGCTTTCCAACGAGACGCGCGGCGCCTACGTGGCCACGCCCTACGACTCCATGTATTCCGCGAGGACCCAGATATGCGAGACCATGGAGGACAGCTTCGGCATGCTGGTGGATTCGCACCGGCACGGCAGGTCACCCACGTCCCAGCAGACGTTTGAGCTTGCCGAGCGGGGCCTGAAATCCGCAGCCGACGCGCTCAACACGCTGAAGTTCATCACCAGGAACCTCGCCACGGCCGTGAACGCCTCGGCCACCTTCATGCCATACCCGGTGGAAGGCGAAAAGGGCAACGCGCTGAACGTCGCGGTGAGCCTCTGGAAGACCGGCGACCAGAACCTCTTCTACGACGGCAAGGAGGAATACGGCCAGCTCAGCCAGGCAGGCAGGTACTACGTCGGCGGCCTGCTGGAGCACGCGGCCGCGCTCTCGCTGTTCACCGCGCCAACGCCGAACTCCTACCGCAGGCTGGCAGCCGATAACAGGAAGGCCGGCTGGAGCGCTGCGAGGAAGGACTGCCTCGTTTACGTCCCCTGTGCCAAGCGGAACGTCAAGGAGACCAAGAGGGTTGTCTATGCAGGCGCAGACCCGTCAGCCAACCCCTACCTGGCGTATGCGGCCGTGGTGGCCGCGGGCCTTGACGGCATAAAAAGCAAGATAGACCCAGGGGAACCTGTGGAGACAGAGGGCAGGAAAGCCAGGGTGCAGAAGGCCCTGCCCGGCAGCCTCGGCGAGGCTTCGGCAGCGCTGCAGAGCGACGTGAAGTTCCTCAAGGGCGTGGTTCCGGTTGAGCTCATGGGAGACTTCATAGAGCTGAAGGAAAGGCAGCACAAGGAATCGCTGAAGGGCGTGACCGCGCTGGAGCTCCAGAAATACTACAACGTCTGATTTTCTTTTTTCCCTTTTATGTTCTTGTTCCCCTCGTCCAGTGCCCGGTCTTTGCAGAAATCCCACAAGAAATGCCTCCATGAACCGGCACGGGGGAACCATCCCGAAGGGATGGTGGGTCCGGCAGAACGGCGCACCGTTCTGTGGACCAGTGAATGACGCCTCATTCACCCGGTCCCGTGCCCAAAGGGCGTCCTTACATCCTGAATAAGACTAGCCCGGCACGGCGCATGAGTTTTTCTACAGAGCCGCGCCCACAAAGCCATAAAAACCGGCGTCAGTTAAATATCCTCAGGGCCCATAGTCGAGTTCCGCCTTTTGGAAAAAGCGTTGCCGCAATCTCGCGGCAACATTTGACGCTCAAAGCGTCAAAGGCGGCCCAAAACTTATTGTTTAGGGCATGACGACAATGGTTAAGACGTCGCTCTTACACAGCGAAGATCCCCAGTTCGATCCTGGGTGGGCCCATTATTTTCTCCTGAGCACAGTCAGCGCCGCAATCCCTGCAAGGAGGGCAGTCGGGCCGCAGCACGACGACCCGCTTGACACGCCGAACGCGTTTTCAATGCAGCCTACGGAGCACTGGTCGTATTCGTCCGAGCTGCCACCCAGGCAGTCGCCGCCGCTGGTCCACTGGCCCCCGCTGCCGGTGCAGCAGCTCTCCAGGCAGCTTTGCAGCTGCGCTTCCTGGGCGCTCATGGCGAACCCGCTTCCGGCAAGCATCAGTCCGAACAACAATAATGCGTATTTCATGCAGGACTAACCAGAAAAAGCATTATCAACCTATCTGGCCGGTCAGCAGGCCGTCTGAGCCCCCTGCATCAGTCATTTCCTGAATGCAGCGAACGCGGCGATGCCCGCGAGCAGCAAGCCCGGCCCGCAGCATCCCATGTTGGATGTGATGCAGCTCATGGCGCAGGTGCCGTAACTCTCGGAGTTGGGGTTTTCGCTGTCTATGCTGCATTCGTTATCCCCGCTGTCCCAGGTGCCTCCGTTGCCTGTGCAGCAGGACTTGGCGCACTGTATCATCGCCTCGCCGTTCCCGCTTGAAGCCGCGAAAGCAGCGCCCAAAACCAGCAATCCGAATAAAATGGCTGCGTATCTCATGAAAAATTAAGTCCCGCAACCCTTTTAAGCGTGGTTGGTCCGCTCAGCGCGGCCAGGCAGACAGGGGCGGCTTGGTGAAAAGGTAATATTTCTCGTGGCCCTGCAGCTCGCTGAGTATGCGGTGGGCGAACACGCCTACCGGGTCGGTGAGTGTCGGCACGCGCTTGTGCAGATCTGCAAAGGTGTCAAAAGGCTTCGTTTCCCTTTCATGGATGATGGCCTCCATGGTCTTCTTCCCTATCCCCGGGAGCAGGTCCAGGGTGTGCACCCTGATGGAGATGGGCCTCGCGTTGTTTATGAACGCCACGAATTCTCCTTCCCTCTCCTCCACCGCCTTCTTGAGCATGCTTGGCAGGAACTCCCTGGCCCCGTTCGTGAGGTCGTCGTAGCCTATCCTGCCCTTTATGTGGACTATCTCCGTCCGGCCTTCCTTGCCGACGTTGACCTTCTGGCTGAGCATTATGCTGGACGCTGGGGTGACCGTGGCTTCAAGCAGGGTGAAGAACCTGGTGCCCAGAAGCTGGACTGCCGGCTCCTTCCTGAGCGCCGCGGCATGCCCTGACGGCATGTATTCAATTACCCATGCGAAGTCTTCCATAGCCATCGCCCTCTCACGCGAGTTCCTTTATTATCTCGTTTATGTCCTCTTCGCTGAGCTCCACCTTGTCCTTGGACAGGATGGCCCTTACGGTGGCTGGATTGTCCGGCCGTATGTCAATTAGCTTGACTGTGAGTTCCTCGCTGATTTTGCCCTTGGGCATCTTTTCCTTCAGCGCCCTGGCATCTTTCGGGTCCGCCTTGGCGGTTATCTCAAGGTTCTCCAGGGCCTGCGCCTGCTCGTACCCCAGCTCGCCGCCTTCCTTCCTGGCGGCCAGTATGGTCCGGGCTTCGGATGCGTTCACTGCCTTGGATGATCTGGTTTCCATTAAATCACGCTCCGAGTGCGAGGTGGATTGGGCTGACGATTAGCTTCTTGGTCTTTTTATAGTCCCTGACCGCGACCACGTAGCTCTTGCCCCTCTTTTCCACCACAATGCCGTGCCGGTTGGAATACCTTAAGTGCGGCAGGCCTATCCATTTGGCCTTCGGCCTGACCACTACCTTGTCACCGACGTTGAACGTCCTGACGTATTCTGCCACGGTTACCGTGCTCTTGCCCTTGAGCCTGCGCGTAAGCCTGTTGAAAGACCCTTTTGAAGCTCTGACCATATGGACCACTAAGCATTAGTTCTCTAACGACGGTTTGTTATGAGATAGTCTTTTTAAATAGTAGTCCCCGTTGTATATATAAAGCCTTTAAATAAAAGGTGGTCTTTTGTCTAAAAAACCGGATTTTGTAATCACCAACATGGTGGCATCAGCCTCTCTCGGCCTTGAGTTGGACCTCTACGCGCTGGCCAGCAAGATAAAGGAGATAGAATACGAGCCGGAGCAGTTCCCCGGCGCCATACTCAAGTTCAAGGAGCCCAAGGCATCGCTCCTGCTCTTCAAGAACGGCAAGGTGGTCTGCGTCGGCTGCAAGCAGCGCATTCTCATAGAGAGGACGATAGACAAGACCATAAAGATGCTCACGCCATACGCCAAGAGGATAAACAGCACCAAGAAGCCCAAGATAGACATAACCAACATCGTGGCATCGGCCAATCTGGGGCTTGAGCTTGACCTCTACAAGATAGCCTCCAAGCTCAAGGACGTGGAATACGAGCCGGAGCAGTTCCCCGGCGCCATACTCAAGTTCAAGGAGCCAAAGGCCTCCCTGCTGCTTTTCAAGAACGGCAAGGTCATCTGCGCCGGTGCCAAGAACGAGAAGGAGATAAGGATAGTGCTGGACAAGGCCAAGAGGCTGCTCAGGCCGTATGCCGAGAAGGCAAGGCAGGGGTAGGCGTGAAGCGGCTCGTCGTTTTCTCCATCCTCCTTGTCCTGGCAGGCGCCCTGTCCTGCAGCCTGGGTCTCACGAGCCCGGCTGACTGCGTCGGCATAACCCGGGCATCGGAAAGCATGGAGTGCTACCACCTCGCAGCCGTGACTGTCGCCCACATGCAGGACAAGTACCTGGCCCAGCAGACCTGCGAGAAGATATGGACGGAATGGGCCGCTGCAGCCCCGGACATCGCGCAGCGCGCCGAGCTTGAGTCCAACAACTGCTTCTACGACATCGCGAAAATCCTCAAGGACCCGGACACCTGCGAGTTCATATCAAACCAGCCTGATGCGGTGGCCACGAAGCTGGCTGGCCATACGACCACAAAATACCTGTGCATCCAGGAGGCCAAGAGCCTGGCTGCCCTCCATCCCGAGAACTATTTCCAGACGCACCCGGACAGCCTGTGCAACGCCCTCTTCGTGCTGCCGCTGGTGCTCGTTGGCGCGGTATTCGCTGGCCGCAGGCTAGAAAGCTAGAAAATCAGATTTCGGTATCCATTATCTCAAGGGCCTTCTTGACGCTCATGCCTTCCCTTATGCCGAGGTCCTCGGCCCAGGTGGTGGTGTACCTTATCTTGGCCTTCTTCAGGTCGTCAAGGCACTTCACGCCGGACACGAACGCGGCGATGTCGCCCACCTTCTCGGCGGTTTCCTTGTCTATGTAGCTGCAGGCGATGTATCCTTTTTTTGCCTTCACGACAATAAGGGGAAGATTTCCAATGTCCTGCTTCAGCGCCACGTACCTCTTGCCTTCAAAGGAAACCTCATCCATGGGCTTCCCTCTCCCTCCTGCGCTGCTCCTGCTGCTTCAGCCTCTCAAAAATTCCCCTGTGCTTTGCGCAGCTTATACAGTAGTAGGAGTCCCTGAAACCTGTGTAGGTCACGTTGTCCTCTTTCAGGTCCGTTGTAAAATGAGTCCTCGTGGAATATTCCACTGCCTTGTTGCGGGGGACAGCCCTGCCGCACGAAACGCACCGTTCAAGCCTGTCCCTTCCCCGCCGCGCGCCCATGCAAAATCACTTTATGGTTTTGAGTTTTCCCAGACGAGTCCCGTCCAGACGGAATACTAATGCATCGTTGAGTTTAAATAGATTGTTGTTAAGAACGGGTCCGAGACGCTCTTCCGACGTGGAATTTATGGGCGAGCCGACCAGCGGGTTGAAGGCCGGCATGAGCACCAGCGTGATGTCATCCCGGAATTTTTTGTAATGCACGGCGACATTCCCAGCGTCCGCCTGTGCCATGAGCCACACCGGCTCGCTGTGCCGCCTGCCCAGCGTGTCTGTCATGGTGACGAGCGGGTGCTGGTGGCCGCTGACCAGGTAATCGCACTCCATCAGCTCCTTCGCGGGCCAGGAATGGCCGTGCATCAGGCCCAGGCCCCGGTAGACGAAGCCGGCCGATGGCATTATTTTCGCGCTGCCGCACTTCTCTATGCCGCCGTCATGGTTGCCGCGTGCCACGATGACCTCACAGAGCAGCGACAGCCGCGCGAGAACGTCCGCGGTCACCGGGTCCAGCACGGTTATGTCCTCCTTCACGTCCCCCAGGAGGATGAGCCTCTTCGCCTCGTGGGCGGTTATCAGTTCCTTCAGCTTCTCAAAGAGCCGCATGCTGAACTGCCCGTCAAATATGCCGCGGCGGCGGAGCCTGTCCTCCATGCCGAAGTGCGTGTCGCCCACTATGAGCGCGTCCTTGTACAGGATGGCTGGGGCGTTGTAAAGGAACTTCATGAGGTCATCACATCCCGCTCCTGGGCGGGTAGTTTACCTGGCCCGTATCTGCCTGGCACATTTCCGCGCGCCCCTAAGGGCCGTAGCAGCGGACGACTACTGATATGTCCGCGGTCACCGGGATGTTCCTGTTGGGGTTGTTTATTATGAGATAGACGGAATCCTTCGTGTCCCTGTACACGTCACCCGCCCCGCCCAGCACACCCTTGCCGCCGTAGCTGTAGCTGAACGCCGCCCCGTCCTTGTAGTCCTGATAGCCCTCGCGGTCGGTCACGAACCAGTCCATGGACCCTGACTCGGAACGCAGCGTCACGTTGTACATGCAGAACTTGTGGACGCTGTCCCACAGGCCTGACATCTCGCGGTAGTGCGTCCAGCCCGGGTTGATTATCTTGGTCTCCTGCACCAGCGTCCACGGGCCGTATTCCACGCGGGCTGTCTCTGGCGGGGTTGGCTCCTCGGCAGGGCCGCTGCAGGGGTCTATCTCAAACGTCTGCGTGCCGTTCAGGCACCCCTCTATGGTGTCGCCCGGGTAGTACGCGCCCGCTGTGTCTGCCAGCACCCAATACACGGTCTCGTTGTTCTCGGTGTGGTGGTAGAAGTGCAGGGTGGCGTTGGAAGCGTCCTCGTAGTGGGACCGCACGGCCTTGAAGAACACGTCCTTGTTGCTCTCGTTCCCCAGATAGACCAGCGGGAACGCGTGGCTGCAGTCCGGCACGATGAGCACCTTGGCGCTGCCCCCTATCGCCTCTATCATGGAGGCGACGAGGACCGCCTGGTTCTTGCAGTCCCCGGACTTCGTCTGCAGCGTCTCGTTCGGCGGGTAGGGCATGCTCATGTCCAGCGGGACGTTCTGGTAGAATACGTTCCTGTTCACCCAGTCATAGACGTCCATTATCTGGTTGACCGAGAAGGCCCCAGGATGCCCGGATATGGCCTGGGCCGCCGCGCTCCTGACCGCCAGGTCCACTGGCGTGAACCGTTCGCAGTATTGCACGTAGGTGTCGCACGGCTCGCTCGCGTTGTTGGTGTTGCACACGTAATATCCGGGTTCGTCCAGCCGCTGCGGTGCCGGGCAGTCCGCGGCCGCATACACCATCGTGCCGTCAGGGCATTCCACCATCGGCGGGCAGTCGCCCGCGCTCGCGGCCACGGTGCCGTCCGCGCACACGTACTCGTCGCTGTCGCACATGTCGTTGGCGTTCGCGTCCAGGCAGCAGACGCTGCCGCTCTTTATGTAAGGCGCGTCGCAGGTCGTGGGGTTGATGATGTCGCAGCAGCCTGCCAGCACCATGAACGCGCACGCGAGCGCGAAAACGATCGTTCGCACGGAACCATCATCAACGTAATGGAATAAAATCCCCCCGCTCCTCACTCCGCCCCGTTCCCCTGCCAGTTCCCCCTGCGTTTCCTCTGCGGCCCACTTGTTCGGCGCTCCGAACAAGGGGCCCAGGGAACGAAGCGTCGTTCCCTGCGGAAATGAGCCGGAAAAACCCGCTTAAATACCACCCCCGCAAATCTTCCCCATGCCTTATTTCCGCCACGACCACGTGCGCCCCCACCAGAAGGAGCTGATGGAGGACATCTATTCGGCAATATGCGACGGCAGGAACTTCATGGCTCAGGCGCCCACGGGCAGCGGGAAGACCGACGCGGCGCTTTCGGCAGCCATAACCTGCGCCCTGGAGCGGAACCAGACGGTCTTTTTCCTCACGCCCAAGATATCACAGCACCGCATCGCGCTTGACGTCGTGCGCGGCATCGCGAAAAAGCATTCGCTCCAGCTGCGGGCCGTGGACATCGTGGGCAGGTTCCACTGCTGCATAGACCGGTCGCTCTCCCAGCTTGACAACGAGAGCTTCCAGAACGCGTGCGCCAGGAGGCGGAAGAAGCAGGAGTGCATTTTCTACGGGAACGCGCGGGGCTACGGCCGCCTTGGCGAGCTTAAGGCCGAGCTGGCGTTCAGGAAGGCCATTGGCGGCTACGGTGCAGCCAGGGGCCACGAAGAGCTCATCGCCCTCGGCATGGAGCACGGCTGCTGCCCCTACGAATGGCTGCTGAAGCTGGGCGAATCGTCCAACGTGATAATCGCGGACTACTACCACCTCATGGTGCCGAAGATACGTGACATGTTCCTGGCCAAGGTCAGGAAGCGGCTTGAGGACTCCATCGTCATAATAGACGAGGCGCACAACCTCGCCTCGCGCGTGCGCGAGAGCATGTCCAGCTCGGTGAACGGCTTCACGTTCATGCGCGTGAGGAAGGAGATGCGCTCGCTCGGCATGGACGCAGGCCCGGTGGACGAGGAGTTCGCGCTCTGGGCAGAGCGGATACTCGCCATGGACGAGGAGCGCATCGTCTCCCCGTATTCGCTGCACGATTTCATCGCAGGCTTCGGCCTGACGCTTGACGAGATACTGCCGAAGCTGGCAGAGGCGGGTTTTGACGTCGTGGAGAAGACCGGCAGGAAGAGCGCCTGCCTGAAGCTCGCAGGCTTCCTGACAGCCTGGGGCGAGGGCGAGGACGAGTGCGTGCGCGTGCTGAAGCGGAAGAACGGCAATTTCCACCTTTCAAAGCGACTGCTGGACCCATCGCCGGCCACTAAGGCGCTGAACGCATGCGCCTCGTCCGTGCTCATGAGCGGTACGCTGCTGCCGCTGCAGATGCACAGGGACGTGCTCGGCCTTGACCCGCAGCGGACCACGATGAAGAGCTACCAGTCGCCCTTCAGCACGGACAGCATAGTGAATATCGTGACGCCGGACGTGACGACCAGGTATTCGCGGCGCGACGAGGCTGGCTATGCAGCCATAGCAGGCAAGCTTGACCCGGTCATAGAAGCGACGCCGGGCGGCACTGCGATATTCTTCCCGTCCTACGTCGTCATGGACGCGGTCCTCCCGCTCATGCGCCAGCGCAGCATGCTGGTTCAGAAAAGCGGCATGAGGCCGCACGAGGTCAGGCAGATGCTCAAGGACTTCAGGAACTGCCAGCCGGTAGGAGAGGGCAGGGGCATAGGCACGAAGGCCGCGGGCGGCGGGCCGGGTGCTGATGGAGTGCCGTGTGGGGACAGTGTGCCGGGCAGGGCCGGCGTGCCTGGTGCGGATGGCGTAGGTATGACGGTCGCGGACGGCGTGCCGCGTGGTGGCCGTGTGCCGTGCGGGCAGGTGCTCTGCGGGGTGCAGGGCGGATCCCTGGCAGAGGGCGTTGATTATTGCGTGGGCGAGATAAAGACCATCGTCATCGTGGGCGTGGCCCTGGACGAGATGGACGTGGAAAAACGCGCGCTCATAGACTATTACGACGGGAAGTTCGGCAGGGGCTGGGACTACGGCTACCTCTACCCCGGCACCATAAAGGCGCTGCAGGCAGCCGGAAGGGCAAGGCGGAAGGAGGGCGACCGCGTCGCCGTGGTCTACATGGACGAGCGCTTCGGGTGGAGCAGGTACTCATGGATTTTAAACACGAAAGAGAAAATCGTTGTGTCAGAAAGCCCGGAACACGAGGTCCGGCGCTTCTGGAAAGAAGCCGTGAAAGGAAAAGAAGCAGTGAAAGCGATGGTGTAGATGCTTTACACAGTCAAATACGCTCCTAAGAACCTTGGCGGGCTGCTTGGCAACGAGGAGAAGGTCGCCCAGGTGAAGAACTGGGTCCTCCAGTGGCTCAGCGGCAGGAAGAGGAAGCCGCTCCTCGTCTGGGGACCGCCTGGCACAGGCAAGACGTCCCTGGCCTATGCCATAAAACAGGAGTTTGACCTTGACCTGCTGGAACTGAACGCCAGCGAGCTGCGCAACCGCGAGCGCGTGGAGCGCATAACTCACGGTGCGTCGCTGGCAGGCGGGCTTTTCGGCCGCGGCAGGCTCGTCCTAATAGACGACGCGGACGTGCTTGCAGGCCGGGCGGACAGCGGCGGCTCAGGCGCCATTACCGACTTCCTGCGCGAATCGCCCTGCCCGACCATAGTCACTGCCACTGACGTCTGGGACAAGAAGCTGGCGCCCATACGCAATGAATGTGAAGTCGTTGAATTGAAGCGCGTGAGCAAGGTCTCCATACGGAAGCTGCTGGCGCACATCTCTTCCACTGAGAAGCTCGGGCTCTCGGCCGATGCCATAGGCGCCATGGCTGACAACTCGCACGGGGACGTGCGCGCCGCGCTGAACGACCTCCAGGCACTCACCCCGACCTTGCGCGACACTGAAAAGGACATCTTCACAGTCGTCAGGGACATACTCAAGGCAGAGACCTACGCGGCTGCCAGGGAAGCGGTCCGCGGGGACCTGGACTACGACTACATAAAACTGTGGATAGACGAAAATATCCCGCTTGAATACGAGACCGCGGCAGACATAGCGGCCGCCTACGACTCGCTTTCCAAGGCCGACATATTTGACGGCCGGATAAAGAAGCAGAAGTGGCAGCTGCTGAAGTATTCCATAGACCTCGCGACAGCCGGCGTGGCGCTGGCGAAGTCGCGGCCCTACCGCAAGTTCACGAAATACAATTTCCCGTCCTACCTGAGGAACATGTCAAGGAGCATGGAGCGCAGGGCGATGCTGAAGGCGATAGGGACGAAGCTGGGCGCGAGGCTGCACACCGGACGGAAGGCCGCGCTCTATTACCTGCCCCTGATAAAGGAATACGGGAAGGACGAGCCCCAGGCTGTCATGGATTTCTACGGCCTTGACGAAGAGCAGTTCGCGTTCATAATGGAGACGAGCGTCAGCCGCGTGAAGCGGAAGTAAGCAGGTTCATTGCGGCTAGCTCAGCACACGTGCGACATCGTCGTGGATGAAGCCGCTACCATCGCCGTCGCGCAGCAGCATTATCTGCCATTTTGGGTGCTTGCCAAATTGCTCGCCTGTCAATTCCATTGCAAGGACCTCGAGCGGCTTGCTGACAATACTGTCCATTGCAGCGCAGACGTTATGGCATGGATTACCCGAATCGGAACTTGTCATGGAGCAGATCATCCTCCTTTCAAGAAGAAGCGTTTTGCCATTGATTGTGGCGTATACGAGATAAGAGCCTCCATTACTGTTTCCTATACCCTCAAAAATCGGCGGGTATGGAGACCCCTCTTTGGCGAAAAATAGCCTTGCATCACGAGCATGAACCGCACCAGGAACTTCTTTCAGCCCAGTAAGCACTTTGTCAAATAATTCTTTTTTAAGTTTCATGCAGATTACCCTGTGCCGTTTTATTTAAAAATCTACCACCTGTCAGACGCCGGCCACCTTGCCACCTGTCAGAAGTCGGTCATCTTCATTTGGCCTTCCTTCGGCTTGGGTTTTGCGGTCTTTTTCAGCTCGTCGGCGACGACGAACGAATCGTCATGCCTCCTCGCCCTGCCGGCCATCGTGTCTGCAGGAACGAAGGCCTGCGCCCTGCCCCCTGCAATCTCGCCTGCCCGCTTCATGCCGTGCAGTATGCTCTTCATCCTCTTCTCGCGGTTCTGGGACGCGTAATGGTAGTACTCGTCCCTCGTCCCCTTCGTCATCAGCACGATTACCTCGCCTTCCTTGAGGCGGGCGGCGCGCCCTCTCCGCTGGATGGTGCGTATCTCGCTGGGAACAGGCTCGTAGAATATGACCGCATCAACCGCAGGTATGTCCAGGCCTTCCTCGCCGATGCTTGACGCGACCATGGCGTCAAACTTCCCTGCGCGGAACTCCGCGATGGTCTCCTCCTGCATCTTCCTGGTCACGCCCTCCTTCTTGCCCACGAAACGTTTCGCGCTTATGCCGTTCGCCCTCAGCACGTCCTCAATGCGCGCTATCTGCGAGCGGTACTGGACGAAGACTATCATCTTCTTCCCTGCGCCGGAGAGCCTCTTCACGGTCTCCACCAGCACCTTCATCTTGGGGTGGTCCTCGTCCTTCAGGCACAGCTCCTTCACCTTCGCCATCCCGGGCTCGTTCAGGAGCAGTTTCGCTGACTTGCCCTCCTTCGCCTCCAGCTTCGCTATGTATTCCCGCAGCGGGTAGATGCCCTGGGTCTCAAGCAGTTCGGTCATGTGGAGCAGGTGGAGCAGGGCGTAATACTGCACGAGCGCAGGGAATTTGATGTTGTGGGGGATGTTGCGTATGCGCTCGCCGAGCGCGAGGAAATTGCCCTTGTGCCTCAGCGGGGGCGGGAATCCCATGCCCGCGAGCCGCTGCGCGTGTTTTCCGGTGAGCGCGTCCAGTTCGGACTTGAGAGCCCGGAAATGGCCGGACAGGTCCACAGGCACCCAGGTTATCGTGCTTTTCTGCACGTACGGCGAGACGTCCGCGTCGTCCTGGCCGCGTATCTCCACATTGGTTATTTTCAGGTTATTCAATACGTCATTTATTCTCTCTCTCCTGCCTCCAGGTGAGGCGGTGAGGCCCAAGATTAATGTGGTTTGCGGAAGTTTTTCTGCTATGTAAGTGTAAGCATAATCCTTAACCGCCCGATGAGCTTCATCAAATACGCATAACGAAAAATTCTCCAGGCTGATGCGATTGTTCTGAAGATCATTTTTTATGGTCTGCGGAGTGGAAAAAATCACATCGGCCTGATCATACAGTTCGTGTCTTTTCTCCGGAGCAACCTCCCCGGTGCATAGAACGAGATTAATGTCGTTTCTGATGAACTGCCTGAATGTTCCCAGGTGTTGTGAAGAAAGCGGTTTGGTAGGTGCGAGAATGAGGATTTTCTTATCGGGATGGCGGTCCAGACTATGAGCTACAATCAGAGCTGCGATTGAGGTATTATGCGAAATGAGAGCGCCATAATCCCCAGCGATGAAATTTCCATTTTCCGTGCATATGTCATAAACCCACTGCGGTTTTTTTACATGAGAAATACTTTTTATTTTATCAAAAGCTATGTTTGCCTGAAGCAGCTGTTTAAGCATGTCTATTTTTCCGAATGAGCTGGCAGCGCATTTCCATTTTCTGTCCATATAGTCGATAAGCGATAAAAGTTTCTGCGGGTTTACTGTCGCGGGATTCACCCCCGCCCTTCTCAATTCAAAATTCGTGATCCTCATGGCTGTTATGATTCTCCCTATTCTACCCTGTAGTTCGGTTCGTTTATCAAGGCGCTTTATCCTACCAGCTGCATAAAGTAAGCGAATATAAGGTGACCCATCTTTGATTTTTGGGAAATATCTGCCCCCGCTCCATGCTTTGTACTGCTTACCGATAATTTCCGTATCTCTCAAAAAGCTTCTCGTGCCCCTCCCTGTCTTGAGTTGCCCCTTTATATCCAAAATCTCCCTGAAAACGTTTAGCGCATCCACATCCCGACTAATAGATTGTAATTCCGCCCTTCTTTCTTCCAAAACAGATACGATATACGCCAGCATGTTCCGCGAGGGATTCCGTATGCCCCTTTCATAGATTCCGAAATCAGACAATTGATTAAAGTCCTTTCCCTTCGAGGTCACAAGGCCCATGCTTTTTCTTATTTCCCCCAGTATTTTGCCGACTGGAAGCACATCCACGTTCGTGTTGGCTATTTTTGCCGACTTTGTTATCCTAGCCAGCCGTTCCTTTCTTTCCGGTTGTTTAAAACCTATGTAATCTTCAAACAATTTGAGGTTTTCTTTGCCCTCAATGTTGATCCGGTAATACGTCCTTTCTTTTGGGTTTGGAGAATTTGTCGCTTTGGATTTTTTTGGTCTGACTCTGCATACGATGCCAAATCTTAACAAAAGATACGGCAATGCCTGCGCCATTCTTTTGCTTGCAGTCATAAATTCGATGAGCCCATCTTTCCGTACCGAACCATCGCCGTCATATAAGCCACAAATAAAAGCGGAGACCACCCCGGCCGGTGCCCTCATTATCGCTTTTGGTACTATCTTGTCTCTTGAATGACAATTAGTTATGCCGAATGCGGATCTTAGAAAGTAAATAAGGGCAGTTGAACTGACATGTAAACCCCCATCTATTTTTGTGGTTTCCAGGCCAAAAAGGGTTCTTGAAAGAATTTCGAAATCTTTTAGGATGACCTCGTCTTCATTGTAAAAGTTTATGCCACCATCGAGACGGGCTTCCGCTGTTATCAGACCCAAAAATCGGGCCAATTCAGGGGTCAACTCGTCAACTGGCTTCACTACGTCCTTCGAACTTCTGCCTCCTACGCAATAAACCCCCAGAACCTTTCCGTCATACCCGCTTACAAATCTCTTTCCCGGTACGCTCTCAAATACTTTGCAAAAGTCTATTCTGGTTTCATGTGCCGCAGGGCTGATTTTGTTTGGGATGGCCACCCAGTCCTTCAATTTCAATTCAGCAGCGCTGACCCATGAAAAATCTTTATCAAAACCAAGAATGAGGTGTTCCGGGGTTACCCGAACCGATATGCCCGCCTCTGTTTCTACTTCGATGATCTCATCGGCTTTGAATTTACAAAATGCTATGACCTCCGTTGCTTTAATACCATGCTCTGTGAATGAGACGACCCGCAAATCCCGTGATTGATTGAGCGTGATGGACCCATTATGCATCTGAAAGCCCGGTGAACTTGCCAGTGCTTTTTCAACAAGTTCGCCCATGTACTCCGTCTGGCCGTTTTCCAGAAGTATTAAGTCTTCAAAACCATGACATTTTCCCAAACCCGTTGGGAGGACGACTAGTGTATTTTTATCCATTGCAGATCTTGCTATCGCTTCCTGATAATCTCGTCTCTCGATTACGTTCGGATTAATTAGTGAATGGCTGACGTATTCCTTCATGCGTAAAATATTTATGAATCACATTATAAATGCTCCTAACCCAGTCGGCAATACCACTAGCGTATTGCCTTTCTGCATGATTGAGCTGTATATCGCCAGCTGGTAGGCGCGCGGGATTAGTTCCACATCAGTAATTCGCCGGGGTTCTTTTTAACCGTTGCAGGGTGCATTTCCGCGGCTACAGTGGCGTGCTTTTATAGGCATAGTCACGAGGTGCATCTTCAGGAGGTATCGGCGTGCCCGTCCTTTGCGCCCCCTCCTTTTTCGCCACTGCCAGCCCTCCCGCTTCTTCAGCTTCCTGTTCAAACCCGCCGTTTTTATAACAACGTGCCGCCGTGGAATACATACTTCTGCTGCTGTAATAATCGCCAACTCTTTTCCACGTTGACGCCTTGTCAGCGCCAAGGGCTATTTCAAATATTGCAGCGGTCTCGAAGTCGCAGTCTTCTCTGGCCCGTTCCACCCTCGTCTTGAGATAATTTTTCTTTTTGAGCAGGTCCGTCCTTCCTGCCGTCACATAGCAGTCGCGTGCCTCCACTGCCCTCCCATCCAACATATAACGGTCGCCCGCCTTCTTCCATGCCTTCTCTCCGTCCATGCCGAGGGCTATGTCGCATTCTGCCATGGTGCAATAATCACTGGTCATCCTGGCGTCATTCCGTTTTTGTTTGAGCTCCTTGCGCGCCGGTCCTGTGTCGGGCTCAGGCTTTTTCAGCCTTAAAATCAGCGCCAGCCGTCTGCCTGCCCCCCCGAACAATTCCCCCTGCAGTCCTGTGACATCTTTCTGCGTCAATGCACCAGCCATAAAGGAATATCCGTCATAACAGATTAAATACTGCTTGGGAACGCAGGCATGCGCCTTGCCGGAACAGTGAAAATGCGTAATGGAGTGGTTTTTAAAGGAGTTTTGTCTATATATAATACCGGTATAACGGGTGGGCGAGGCATCCTATGCACATGACAATGTATGTGCCTGACCGCCGGTCGGTCGTGCTGGCGAGGGCAAAAGCGGCTGCGAGGGAGTTCTTCCGGACTGCGAAAGACCTCGTGCTGCCGGACTTCAGCCACGGCTTCGCTATGCCTGCCCTGGCATGCCCGCAGGCAGGCACTTCAGTAGCAGGCAATGCCATAATCAGCGCGCCGCGGCCTTCCACCGACCATATCACGCTTTTTGATTCAGGCCCTGCACCAAAGGCCGACACGCCGTCAAGGAAGCTTATGGACTGGCAAGCCAGCATAGCCGTCCTTGAGGCCAACGATGCGCGCGACCCGCAGAAGCTGCAGATGGGCTACGATGAAGCCCAGCGGGCGATGTCACAAATACTCAAGAACCCCCGTGCGGTCCATTCATACATAACTTCCGAGGCCGCCAGGATGTATAACAATGATGTGCTGGTGAGGAAACACGCCCTGCATCTCGTTCTCGGTGCCCTGGCAGAGGACTTCACATTCATGCCCGGCGAATCCCTCAAGGACGTCAGTGCAAACCCCAAGGACCTGCAGGACGCCCTGTCCCGGTTTAAGGGTGAATCTGGCGCCAAATCATCCGGCTTCTTCAATGGCGTCATGCAGTTGGTCTCCCGCATAGCGGGCTGGTTCGGAAAAGACCCGTATGACAATCCAGTTAACCGGCCGTACTGGGCGCACTTCTACAAACTTCTCAACCCTCTTGATGGCGAAGGGCTCGTCCTGCTTGGCGGCGAACTGAGATTCCAGAGCTCAATGCAGCGGCTGATAAAATACTGGAAGCTTGCAACTGATTATTACGCGAAAGGCGATGCGCCAAGGGCGTTCTGCGCTCTTGGCCATGCCGTGCACCTTGTGCAGGACATGCACGTGCCTGCGCACGTGCACAACGACCCCCACGGCCCGACGATTTTCCTGGGAAAGGAGGATTCGTTCGAGAAATGGACCGCGCGGACCGATTTCCCGGACATCGCCCGCGGCCCAAAAGATTCCAACGCAAGCATCTGGGACAGCAGGCCATTTACGCCTCCTGCTCCTGAACCAGGCTGGGACAAGACCAACGTGGGCATAAAACTCACGGACTTTGCGGTTGGCATAGCTTCCAACACGCAAAAATACCGGAGCGTGGACGTTGCAGGTGTAGGGCCCGCGCCGTACCAGATCAAAACCGGTGAACTGTCTGGTGCGCTGGCCGATGCCGAATGCAAGGAGCAGGGCAAGACTTTGATTCCCGCGGCCATATTAGACTCGGCAAAGCTCATCATAACCTTCGTGGACTACGTCAAGAGGGGTGGCGAGCCTGTTGCTCCGGCGCCTTCCGCCTGACTCCCCTGCATCCTGCAGGCACGCTCTACATCATATCCTGGTAGGCAGCCGAAATGTCCAGGTTGTCCAGGCCCTGTTCCACCAGCGCCTTGTCCTTCAGCTGGGGCTGCTGGTCCTCGTAGGTCGGCCTGTCTGCCTTGTAGAACAAGCCAATCGGTATCTTCTCGTAATTCGTATTGAACGCCTCAAACGCCTTCTCCAGCGCCGCATTGACGCTTGACGTGTCGTGGCCGGAATCCTGCAGTTTGTAGCAGCGCTTGGTGAAGTAGTCGTAGGTGTTCAGCTTGTTGAAGGTCACGCAGGGCTGGAATACGTCAATGAGCGCGAAGCCCCTGTGGGCGATCGCCTGCTTGATGGTTTCCTTCATGTGCGCCATGTCGCCTGCGAACACGCGCGCTACGAACGTTGCGCCTCCGCTTATGGCGATGGCGACCGGATTGAAAGGCATCTCAACGACGCCGTAGGGCGTCGTCTTCGTCTTCATGCCGAGCTGCGAGGTGGGCGAAGCCTGGCCGGTCGTGAGCCCATATATCTGGTTGTCATGGACCATGTAGACGAGGTCGTAGTTCCTCCGCATGATGTGTATGAAGTGGCCTGCGCCGAT
>CAZBAM010000003.1:0-75405 GCA_964490215.1 Microcaldota archaeon
GTGCGAAATCCCCCAGATGAGATTGAAATACTGCAGGTAGCTCTCAGCGACCTCTTTGTTCTTTATCAGGATCGCGGTTTTCTGCTTTTCAGTCACGACCATGATTGCGGTATAATCCTTCGCGATGTTGATGAAACCGGGTGTGTGAACTCCTTGTGGCAGGTACCGCTGCTCCGCGTGAGGCCTTTCCAGCCGTTTTTTCGCGAACCAGGTATCGTAGTCGTATATCACCTTCGCCCTGATCCCCAGTTCAGCGACCCTTTTATGGTATTCCAGGAAATAGGCGTTGAGAAGCTGGCTTGCCAGCTTCGGATAGCCAAGCGTATAGAGGCATTCGCCCCTCCTTACGACCTCCAGCGAGAGATCATAGACTGATTTGATGCCGCGGAGGCCCTCCAGAATTTCCACGCCGTATTCCTGCTTTTCAGCCTCAAATTCCGCCCTCAGGCCTGGCAGCACGGATTTGAATTCCCTTTTTGTCTGCTCCAACTCCTGCTCTTTCAGCTCTATCAGATGGCCCAATACCTCTGGCCTGTTGGCACTGAACAGCTTGACTTTTCCTTGAATTACATAGCCGACCAGTCCTTTCGTCACCAACGAATCAAGAGTGGAATATATCCGGGAGGAGGGTATCCCGGTTTTCTTCACCAGCGGTCCTGTGGTCGTCTTGCCTGTGGATAGGAGAGCGAGGTAGGCGGCTATCTCGTTCTTTGAAAGCCCCAGCCTGCGCAAGATCTCCAAATCCATACTACTACCTTTAAGTAGTAGTAAATTAATATATTCCCTTTCCAGCCCATCTCTCTTCATGTATGTGGAGAGGTCTCTATTATGACGTCAAAAAGCCCATCCGGATTCCATTATTTCGTCCACGAAGGCATGCGCAGGGATGAGAAAATCCAGGCCTGGGTTGTGAATGAGTTGCTCAAGTCCGGCCTGGCCCAGGAAGAAAGGGAGAGCTCCGTGCTCTGGGAGTTGAAGCATTCATCCAGCGTCATACAACTTGCAAGGCTTCTCGCGCAGAAAAGAGGCGTGGACGAGGAGCTGGCTGTCGTTGCGGCTGCGCTGCACGACATCCACGTGATTGTCCACGGCACCTACGAAGACCATGCCCTGCTCGGCGGCAGGATTGCACGGAAAATCCTTGAGGGCACTGGCGATTTTTCACCATCCGAGATAAACCGGATAGTGCGTGCGATTGAGAATCACAGCGATAAGCACGTTTATTCGGAAGATAAATTGTCAGAACTCATCAAGGATGCTGACGTGCTTGACGTCTGCCTCTATGGCGATAGGTTGTATGACTATAAACCTGCACCCCTTCGTGTTCATTATGCGAGGCGCATAGGCGCGGTAAGGGCCGAACTGGGGCTTCCTGGGAAGAGGAAAATATCATGACAGAGGAAAAATGGTTTGAATGGGAAAGGGAAGCCACCGTCCATCCGCTACTTCTTTGCATGGAAGCCTGGATGCAGCCGACGAAGGCGTATTGCGGAAGGGCATGGCCAACCAGCTACCTGCACTACCGGGGTGACGTGATACACTGGATCAACCCTCTTGATGAGCTGGAGGACTACGGACGCTACCTGCTTGACGCATACCTGAAGCCTGAAAAGAGGAAAGGGCTGGAACAGGACATAGAAAGGATGGCACGCAAGCTGGACCGCACCATTGAAATATCCGAACTGGCCAATCTCGTCCAGCTAACCGAACGTGAGCTGATTGACCATTATCTTCTCATCAAAAACGCTTTCGTAGACTGGTTCGTTCCCGGTGCGCTCGTGGAGCCGGTGGGCCTGGACGGCGAGCGGAGGGTGCGCGAGCTGCTCAGCGGGCAGGGGGTAGCCGCCAAAGAGATTGACGCGCAACTGTCCCTCCTGACGACCTCCCCAAGGAAATCATTCTCCAAAAGGGAATTGGAGGACCTCCTTGCCATAGGCATCAGTGCGCAATCCGGCGCCAATGTAGACGGCGCGTTACGTGGGCATGCGCAGAAGTATCACTGGCTGCACAACAATTATTTCTCCACTGAGGTTCTGGGCCCTGATTTTTTCAGGTCCCAGATCACCATCCTGCTTTCTAAAAATGGCGACCCTGCCGCCTATCTGGAAAAGCTCAGGAACGAGTTCGGGGCCGTGCTGCAGAAAAAGCGGCAGCTCATGGGGCGCATGCGGCTCACGCCGGAGCAGCACGAACTCATACAACTGCTGGAACTGTTCGCATGGTACCAGGATTACCGCAAGGAATACGCCATGAAGATGCTCCATTGCCTGGATGCGGCCCTGGCTGAAATCGGGCGGAGGAAAGGGCTTTCCCTGAAGCACATGAAATACAGCATGGCCGAGGAAGTGCCAAAAATCCTGGGCGGTACATTTGACGTTTCATTGCTTGAAAAGCGGATGGTCTGCTTTCTCGCGGTCTGGCGCCCGGATAAGGGCACATTGGAATGTTTTACCGAAGACGCAGCCGAGGCCTGGAAGCGCCTTGACCCGCACATCGTGCACAACCAGGAGCAGATGGAGCTGAGCGGTGCGCCTGCAAGCGGCGGCATTGCCCGGGGAAGGGCGAAGGTCACCATGTCTGCATCCGAAGCCTCCAAAATCAGCCAGGGCGAGATCCTTGTCACTTCCATGACGACCCCTGACTTCGTCACCGCGATGAAAAAGGCGGCGGCCATTGTCACCAACGAGGGCGGCATCCTCTGCCATGCTGCCGTGCTGTCAAGGGAGTTTCGCATCCCGTGCGTCGTAGGCACAAAAATCGCGACAAAAGCCATCAAAACCGGCGACCTCATAGAGGTGGATGGCGACAAGGGAATCGTTAAGAAGCTCTAGCCATCTAACCGAATTATGGAGCGGAAGAAATCCCTCGGCCAGTGCTTCCTGAAGGACAGGAACATCCTGCGCCTTGAGGCCGGGCTCGTGAAGCCCGAAGGCAAGGTGGTGCTGGAAATCGGCGCAGGCGACGGCCGCCTCACCGAGGCGCTGCTCCAGCTGAAGCCGAAAAAAATCATCGCCGTGGAACTTGACGCCGGCTTCGCCTCCCTGCTCCGCGAAAAGTTCGCAGGGAAGCCTGTGGAGGTGCTGGAGGCAGACGTCATGGAGGCCGAGCTCCCGCCCGCGGACGTGGTCGCAGGCAACATCCCATATTACATATCGTCCGGCATCGTGTTCAGGCTCGCGTCCCTCAGGTTTGAGCGTGCCGTCCTCATGGTGCAGAAGGAATTCGCAGAAAAGATGGTGGCGAAGCCCGGAGACGGCAACTACGGCAGGCTCAGCGTAACAGCCCAGCTGAACTACGACGTCGCATTGGAGCGGAAGGTGCTGCGCCACCTGTTCCGTCCCGTCCCGAAGGTGGATTCTGCCATCGTCATCCTCAGGCCGAAGGGCATAACGCTCACGGCGTTGCAGGAGAACGTCATCCGCTCGCTTTTCCAGCACAGGAACAAGACCGCGAGGAACGCGCTGCTGGATTCAAAGCTGTTCGGCGACGAGGAGACCGGGAAGCTCGGCCGGTTCGCGAAGCGCCGCGTGCGCACGCTCACGAAAGAGGACTGCCTTGAGATAGCCGGACTTCTGGCGTAGTAGCGCCGGAGCCCCCGCCTGGCCGCGCCAAGTGCCGCCTGGGCACCGCTCAGAACTCTTATAAGATTACCCCCATTATCCACCTAAGGGTGATGATATGGCTGAAACGATAAAGGAATTCAAGGACGAGCTGCGCGCGCTGCGCGAGGAGATGTTCGTCAACGCTGACGCCGCGGACATAAAGCTCGTGGCCAGCTACGTGGACCGGCTGGTGCTGTCACTGGACAAGCTCTCTGACGCGCTGGAGACGATGTCCGTGGAGCTTGAAACCCTGTCGGAGAACGAGGCTGTTCCGTCTGGCGGAAAGAAAGCGGCCGTGAAAAAGCCAAAAAAGGCCAGGCCTGCGAAGAAAGCCACAGGGAAGAAGTCCGCAGGTAAAAAGCCGTCAGGGAAGAAAAAGAGGCGCTGAACATGCGCATCCTGGCAATTTTTGCGTTCCTGTTGCTCCTGTCAGTACTGCTGCTTGCAGGATGCGCGATGCCTGGCGGAAGCACAGGCGTTTCCCAACCGGGAACCGGAGGCGGTGCGCAGCAGGGGCCAGGCACAGGCGGAACGCAACCACCGGAGCCGGCCGCACCACAAAACCAGAGCAGCCAGCCCCAGCCACCTCCACCGCCGGCCCAGCAGCAGCCTGCCGTGCCATCTGAACAGGTGACGTTCAAGTCGTTCAGCTGGACCATCCACGGCACCTACTACGAGAGCACCGCCACTGAGCCGACAAAAGGCATAATACTCTTGCCCATGCTCAACAAGAGCAGGGACACGTATCCACAGTCCTTGATAGGCAGGATGCACAACGAGATAAGCAACGCGCCGGTGCTTGCCGTGGACTTGCGCGGCAACGGGGACACCACCAACCTCGGCATGTGGCAGAATTTCCAGCTGGAAGACTACAAGGCCATGCAGGGCGACGTCGTGAATGCAATGGCGTACATGAAGGTGAAGCACCCGACCATAAAGGAGTTCTACGTGGTCGGCGCCAGCATGGGCTCCACGGCGGCCATAACCGCGGCAGCCAGGAGCCCCACTATCATAAAGCTGGCGCTGCTTTCGCCTGGCATGGATTACCACGGGGTTGGCATAAGCGATGCCGCAGGTGCGTACATCCACCCTCTGTTCATAGCCGCCTCAAGGGAGGACCTGGCATCCGCGGACGCAGCCAACGAGGTCTACGGCCTCTCGCCCACGACGGCCAAGACGCTGAAAATCTACGAGGGCAGCGCCCATGGCACGGACATGTTCAGCGCGACCAGCAGCGATGCCGAGCCGCTTGAAAGCCTGCTCATGGTGTTCCTGAAAAACTAGAACGCGCCAAGAAATCCTTTCTTTTCCTGTTTTCCTGCTTCGCTCCCTTCCTTTTCCAGTTCCTCAAGAAGCTTTTTCTGCTGCGGGGTGAGCCTTTTCGGCACGTCTATCACCACCCGCACCATCTCGTCCCCCCTCCCTCCCCTTCCGCCCAGCCGCGGCATGCCCTCGCCATTGAGCCTGAACACGGTGTGCGACAGGGTGCCTGGAGGCACGTGCAGCTTCGCCCTGCCCGTGAGCGTGGGCACGTCAAGCGCGCCTCCCAGCGCCGCGCGCGGGAAGCTCAGGGGAGCGTCCACCCACAGGTCGTCATCCCTGCGCTCAAACAGCTCGTGGGGCTTCACATAAACGCGGACGAAAAGGTCTCCGGGCCCGTCCCGGCCGTATTCGCCCAGCCCCTCAAGATGCAGCCTCATGCCGTTCTGCACGCCTGGCGGGATGGCTGCCTTTATGTGCTCGTTGGAACTCGCCTTGCCAGAACCGCCGCAGCTCCTGCAGGGCTTCTCCACGACGCTCCCTTCGCCCCTGCACCTGCCGCACGTCGTTATAGTATAAAACGCCATCGGGCCTGCCCGCCTCGCCTGCTGCACCTGGCCCCTTCCGTTGCACGCCGGGCACGTGCTCCTGGAACTCCCGGGCTCGCTTCCGCTCCCGCTGCACCGCGAGCACGCCTTGCTGCGATGGTAATTGATATCCTTCTTGAGGCCTTTTGCCGCCTCTTCAAGCGTTATCTCCACTGCGGTTTCCAGGTCTGCGCCGTATTCGCGCATCCGCCCTCCCCGCCCGCCACGGCCGCCCCTGAACCCGAATATGTCGCCGAATATCCCGCCGCCGAAACCTCCGAACGGGTCCATGCCGAAGCTGCGGAACACGTCCTCAAAGTCGCTGAAGTCCGCGCTGCGGAATATGTCCTCCTGGCTGTACATCCGGTCAAAGCCAGCGTGGCCGTACTGGTCGTATTGCGCCCTTTTCTTCTCGTCGCTGAGGACCGCGTAGGCCTCTGAAATCTCCTTGAACTTCTCGGTGGACTCTGGCGCCTTGTTGCGGTCAGGGTGGTGTTGGAGCGCGAGCTTGCGGTAGGCCTGCTTTATCTGGTCTGCGCTGGCGCCTTTCGGAACCCCGAGAATCTCGTAATAATCGCGTTTCGCAGTCATGTGGCACGGCCCGTCAGCGGTACATGTTGTCGCTTTCCCTTTCCATTATGCCCTGCCATATATTAATCACGCGATATTCCCATGCGGCATCCATGTCGTCGTCGGTGCGTTTCCGGCTTCCGGTCCATCGCTGCCTGTGCCCGCCGGTTTCCTGTTTCGGGTTTCGCGTTTGGGATTCAGGCATTTGCTGCTGCGCCTTCTCCTTGCCGGACAGCACCGCGTAGGCCTCGCTTATCTCCCTGAACTTCCCTGCCGCGTCCGGCTCCTTGTTGCGGTCCGGATGATAGAGCATGGCGAGCTTCCTGTACGCCTTCTTTATCTCGGCGCTGGTGGCGTCCCTGCTGACGCGCAGGATGCCGTGGTAGTCCTTCATAGGTTCACGTATCTACAGTTCACTTGTCAACCTTCTCGTATTCGCCTTCCACGACGTCCTCGCCGCCGGAGCCGCCCTTCTTTTTCCCTTTCTTCATGCGCTCGTAGCCCTTGCCCGGGTCTGGGTGTTCGGTTCCGGGCCCGCCCTTTCCGTAGGCGTTGCCAGGGCCTTCGCTTCCCTGGTTCCCGCTTCCAGGCCCGCCGGGCGGGACTTCACCTCCGCCCTGCTGCCGGTACATGGAGCCGCCGACATCCTCCAGCGCCTTCTTGAGCGCTTCTGTCTCGGCGCGTATCCTCGCCGGGTCCTCGCCGGTCATCGCGTCCTCCACCTTCTTGCGCGCCGCGTCTATCCTGTCAAACTGCTCCTTGGACATCTTCTCCTTGAGCTCTTCCACGGTCTTCTTCGCCACGTACACCATGGACTCGGCCTCGTTCTTCGCAGTCGCCAGCTCAAACACCTTCCGGTCCTGCTCAGCGAACCTGTCGGCATCGGCCATCTTCTGCTTTATCTCCTCGTCGCGCATCTTCAGCGGCGCTGTGACGCGCATGCTCTGCTCCTTGCCTGTGGCGCGGTCCTTCGCACCCACGTGGAGGATGCCGTTTGCGTCTATGTCAAACGTGACCTCCACCTGGGGCACGCCGCGTGGCGCAGGCGGTATGCCCATGAGGGTGAACTTGCCCAGCTCCACGTTGTCCTTGGCCATGGGCCTCTCGCCCTGCAGGATGTGTATGTCCACCGCGGTCTGCATGTCCGCGGCCGTGGAGAACACCTGGCTCTTCTTCGTCGGTATGGTGGTGTTCCTGTCTATGAGCCGCGTCATGACGCCGCCCAGCGTCTCAAGCCCGAGCGACAACGGGGTTACGTCCAGGAGCAGTATGTCCTTGACCTCGCCTGAAAGCACCCCTGCCTGCACCGCGGCGCCCATGGCGACGCATTCCATGGGGTCCACGCCGCGCTCCACCTTCTTGCCGAGCATGTCCTCCACGAATTTCTGCACCATGGGCATCCTTGTCGGCCCGCCCACCATTATTATCCTGTCCACCTGCGACGGATTCAGTTTCGCGTCGCGCAACGCCTGCTCCACAGGAGTCCTGCACCTTTCTATGACCGGCCTCACCAGGTCCTCCAGCTTGGCCCTCGTGAGCTTGTGCACGAAGTGCTTGGGCTGGTTGCCGGCCGATGCGAGGAACGGCAGGTTGACCTCGGAATCCAGCGCCGTGGAAAGCTCTATCTTCGCCTTCTCAGCAGCCTCCAGAAGCCTCTGGTGGGCCTGCCTGTCCTTTGAAATGTCCACGCCGCTCTCCTTGCGGAACTGGTCGGTGAGGTATTCTGCGATTATCCTGTCCATGTCGGTCCCGCCGAGCTGCGTGTCGCCGCTCGTGGACTTGACCTCGAACACACCGCCGCCGAAGTCCATTATCGTCACGTCCAGCGTCCCTCCGCCGAAGTCGTAGACGAGTATCTTCATCTCCTTGCCTGCCTTGTCCAGCCCGTAGGCGAGGCACGCGGCAGTGGGCTCGTTCACCAGCCTCACCACTTCCAGCCCCGCGATCTCGCCAGCGTCCTTGGTCGCCTGCCTCTGGTTGTCGTTGAAATACGCCGGCACGGTGATGACCGCCTTGTCCACCTTCTCGCCCAGGAACTCCTCGGCGTCCTTCTTTATCTTCTGGAGGAGGAACGCGGACAATTCCTGCGGCCTGTACTGCTTGCCGTGGATTTCGTATTTGTAGTCCGTGCCCATCTTCCTCTTGAACGCGGTGACAGTCCCCTCCGGGTTGGTGACTGCCTGCCTCCTGGCCGGCTCGCCTATTATCCTCTGCCCGTCGCGCGTGAGCGCGACGTAGCTCGGGAACGCCTTGCCGTATTGCGTTATGCCCTCGGCGCTCGGTATGATTTTCGGCCTGCCCCCTTCCAGGAACGCGGCAGCAGAATTACTGGTTCCCAAATCCACCCCTATTATCCTAGCCATATCCATTCCACCTCGTCAATCCTTCTTTGCTTCCTCTTTCTTCGCTTCTTTTCCCTTTCCCACGACCACTTTCGCGTGCCGCAGGACCTTCCATTTGAGCGTGTATCCCTTCTGGACCACTTCAACTACCTTCCCTTCGTCGCCTTCGCCGTGCCGCAATGCGTCGTGCCTGTACGGGTCAAACTGCTCGCCAAGCGCCTTCATCTCCTCCACGCCCTCCTTTTTCAGCGCGTCCAGCAGCTTGGCGTATATGAGTTCCATTCCGCGTACGAATTCCCTGGCAGGGCTGCCCTTGTGCTCGTCCATGTGCGCCACGGCCATGTCAAAATCATCAACGACCGGCAGCAGCTTCAGCAGGACGTCCGCGCAAGCGTTCTCGCGCACAGCTGCGTTCTCCTTCGCTGCCCGCTTCTTGTAGTTTTCAAACTCTGCCTGAAGCCTCAGGAGGCGGTCCTCAAGCTCCTTCCCGCCGGCATTTGCCTGGGCGTGCGCCTTGACGTCTGGCGCTGCGGCTGCGGGTTGGACGGCTGCGGATTGGGTGGCTTCTGATTTTGTTTGCGCGGGCTGCGGAGCGCGTGGCGCTGCCTGCTCAGGTTTTTTCCCAGCGTCTTTAGCCTTGTGCCCGTCCGTGTCATCACCCTGCCAAGTTCTTATTTTTAACAGATTGTTTAATATTACGAAAGATTTTTAAATTTTCATGCGAAATCATAAACATGCAGCCACGGCGTTACTACCGTCAGATAGTCATACGCTACATATCCGTCCCTGCCAACGAGGACGATACGAACAGCGAGATAGATTATATATACCAGTGCCTTGGCCTGGGTGACGAGCGTGACGACGTGGGGCTCTCGGTCTTCCGCGCGCTCGTGAAGGCGAGCATGCACGGCACAGGGATATCCTCAAGGGACATAATGGCACTGGGCGAGGTCAGCCAGGCCGCCGTGATATACCACCTCAACCTTTTCCAGCGCTCGGGCCTCGTAGTCAAGGACGGCCGGATGTACTACCTGCGCGGCCATTCCCTGGAGCAGACGCTCGAGGAGATGGAGAACGACATGCACCGCAGGTTCGGCTACCTGCTGGGAATAGCGAGAAAAATAGAAGAAAAAAAAGGATTTTGAGCGCTTCCTGCCCGTCAGCCCGCACCATGGATGGTTACGGCATACGTCCTGTCATACGCCAGGGGCGTCCAGGCTGTTTCGCTTGCCACGCCAGTCCTGCTCTCCACGGACAGCAGCATCTGCCTCGTGTAGGCGTTTCCGGGGGCTTGCTTGTCCACGGTAACGTAGTGCAGGTAGACCGCATCGCTGACCAGGCTCACGTCCTCGGTCTGCTCAACCTTCAGCACAGCCCAGTACGTTCCAGGCGCGAGGACCGGCTTCTCAGCGAATTCAAACGGAATCCAGTTGTCGCTGAGCGTCGTGACGTTTACTGGCCTTTTCACCGAGGCGATGACTGCGCCAGGGTTGCCGGCACTGTCTGTCCTCAGCTCAAGGACCAGGTTGGTGCCCGGCTGCGTGGTTGACGCGAGCCGCTTCAGGAACATCCTCACCTTGTCCACGGTCATCTGGTTCTCAACCGCGAATGCCACGCCCCTCCATTCCTTGAAGGATATGGCATCGGTTTCCAGGCCCCTGGTGTCGCTGCTCCCGAGCGGGGCCACTTCCCAGTCCCTGGAAAGCACGGTCGTGCCGTCGCTCTCAACCGTGAGCTTCACTGTGCCGTCCTTTTTCGGCGCTATGGCGAAGTCCAGCGGCGACGTGTCGTTGCCGGCAGGCGAGGCTGCCGCGGCCTCTGTGCCGTCAAGCTTCACGACCATCCGCTTGCCTGCGGCGCAGGTGGCCGTTGCCGCGAGGTGGCTCGTCTTTGAGAGCACCCCGGCGGCCAGGTCCGAGAAAGAATACGCAGGCGTGCAGGCCGCTGCCTGCTGGCCGCCTGTGCCAGCGCCCTGTGTTCCGCCAGTTCCCTTGGCCGAGCCGTTGCCTGCCGGGTGTGAAGCCGGCGTGCCTCCTATGCCCAGGCATCCGAACACGAGCAGGGATGCCAGTATCAGTACTATAATCGCTTTCATGTGCTCATCCTCCCGTTCCTCACTATCTGCTGCCAGCCTATCGGATGGAAAATTTAAAAAATAGCCGATGGGTGCAGAGTATCTGCCTCATCCTAGGCGATATGATGTAACCCCTTAAGGACTTATGAGAACCGCCTGGAAGCATGGAAAGTTCCTGACGCACTACGAGGTTTGCCGTTCCCTTCCCTTCTGGCGGGCAAGCTCATCCGGTGAAACCTTCATCTGCTCAAATGCAAGGTCCTTCCCGTCTACCCTCGCCCCCTTCACTGCTATGGGAAAGTCTGCAGGTGGAGCAAGCTTCTCCACGACCGCATACGGAGCGCCGAAAAAGCCCTTTTTTATCTGATATCTGGCCACGGGATTGTGTCGGTTGTCCTCCATCAGGATTTCGTCCTTGTCACACCTGAGCGTGCAGGCCTTGCCGTCTTTCATCAGCATCTCCTGCGAGCCTTCTGCATTCGTCTTTATGCTCCTGATGGCCCCCTTCCTGTCGTAGACGTCAACATCTATCCTCTTGTCATTATGGTAGCTGACGCCCACCTCCCAGGTGGTACCGCGCGGTGCTGGTTCAGGCGCTGCAGCTGGCCTCTCCACCCTGCGAGTGACTACTTTGGGCCGCACGGCCTCTGTGTCCGGTTCTGCGGGCTGCGATTCCAGTGGAATCTCAGGTTCAGCCAGCTCCTTTTCTTCCGGCATGTCCCTGACGATTTTCACCTCAGGTTTCCGTGCAGAATAGGACGGATACGCAACCTCTACACCGGACTTCTGCCGGGCGATTGCAAGCACCTTGTCCGTATTCGCCAGGAAGTCCCCGGCGCTCTCAGTCCCGCCCAGTGCCTTGGCCAGGCGGGTATAACCTACCCTGCCAAGCCCATAGACGTAGAGAATGTCGTAGAGCGCTCTCTCGAACTCTTCGCGCCGGCCGTTAGCTGCCGCTTCAGCGTAAAAATCCTGCAGCTTCCCGGTGCTAATTGGCGACAACATCCTGGAATATTCACGTATGGCGTCATAGGCGATTCCAGCCTTTCTCGTTGCAAGCACCCCGTCTTCAGGTTCGCCAAGCAGCGTATAGACGTGCGCCCTAACCAGCTCCTTGTCGTCCACTTTGCTTTTGCCATCGGCCATGTAATGCACCGGTGAGCCTTTTGCACGCTATTTTTATAAGCAGTTATGCCTCCCATCCGGCAAGCCCCGGACACCTGCCGGCACGAAACGTCCGGCGAGGCCAGTGAAAAAAACCAAAGCGCGGAATCAGACCAGCTTCCTGGCAGCGAACAACTCAGCCTGCAGCATGCCGTTGCCAGCCGCGCCGCGGACCAGGTTGTGGGAGAGGCAGGTGTATTTTACCCCGAGGACCGGGTCCTGGCGGATTCTTCCGATGACGACGCTCATGCCATTGCCCTCAAACACGTCCATCCTCGGCTGTGGCCTGTTGTTCTCTTCCCTGACCACGATAGGCCTGACTGCGGACGGGAGCCCGAGCTTTTGCGTCTCTGCGGTGAACGAGCCCAGCGTTTTCTTCACTTCCTCCACAGAAGGCCGTTTTTCAAGCTCTACGACTACCGTTTCCGTGTGCCCGTCCGCGACCGGAACGCGGTTGCACGAAGCGCTGATTACGACCGGGTCTTCCTTCACTGCGCCGTTTTGCAGGGAACCAAGGATTTTTTTCGGCTCGCGCTCCAGTTTCTCCTCTTCCCCGCCGATGAACGGTATGACGTTGCCAATCGCGTCCAGCGAGGCTACGCCTGGGTAGCCGGCTCCGCTGAGCGCCTGCATCGTAGACACGACGACCCTCTTCAAGCCGTATTTTTTGAGCGGGAAGAGGCTGAGGACCAGCTGGGTGGTTGAACAATTCGGGTCCGTGGTGATGAAGCCGCTCCAGCCACGCCTTTCCTTTTGTATCCTGATGAGTTCCGCGTGCTCCGGGTTCACCTCCGGGACGATGAGCGGGACGTCCGGCTCCATGCGGTTGTCGCTCGCTTTTGAGAACACGCCCAGCCCCTCGCGCGCAAGGTCCTGCTCCACTGTTTTCGCGAGGCCGCCGGGGAGGCAGGAGAAAACGAAGTCCGCGTCGCACCCAGAAACGATTCCCTTCGCGCTGCCTTCCAGGAGCGTCATCCGCGCCGCTTCAGCGCCAAGCGGGGTTTCCACGTGCCAGTTCACGGCTTCGCCGTATTTCCTGCCAGCGTTCTTTTCGCTGGCGGCGACTGCCACCAGTTCGAACCAAGGGTGCTTTTCAAGCATTGACACTATCCGTTGGCCGACCAGGCCGGTGGCTCCCAGCACTACGACTCCCTTTTTGTTCATGCAATCACTTTTCAATCAGTTTTCTCAATCAGTTTTCGGTGCAACTCATTTAAACATTCTTTCATCTTCCCTGCCGGCATGACGAAGGATATGCTCGCGTTTCCTGCGTCCTGGGAAACGAGCCTGACGTCGCTGCTGTTCCCGGCCAGGTACGAGAACAATTCCGGCGCGCCGTTCTGGCGCAGCCCCTCTCCGACCACGCCTATCCTGCAAACGTCCCTCTCCACAGTGACTTCCTCTATGTCCTTGACCCCCTTCATGGCTTCCACAGCTTTCCCTGTTTCATCCGGGCTGGTAGTGAAGGATATGTCCACCTCGCTGGTGGAAATCAGGTCTACGCTCACGTTGGCTTTCGCGAGGGCGCTGAATACGCTGGCTGCCATTCCTGGAGCGGCAGCGAACGCAGCTTCGCGCACGGTTATTATTGAAGCCGGTTTTCCGGCAACTGCTTTCGCGCCCCTGGCCGCTGCCTTTTCCGTGACCACGGTGCCTCTTTCCAGCGGCTTGAGGACGTTCTTGATGAAAACCAGCGTGGACGTGCCCCTGAGCGGCAGGACCGCCCTCGGATGCATGACCTTGGCGCCCAGATAGCCGAGTTCCTCGACTTCGTTGAAGCTGAGGGAATCGATAAACCTCGCTTTTGCAACCATCTTCGGGTCGGCGGTCAGGAAGCCAGACACGTCCTTCCAGAACTCCACGGCATCGGCCTGAAGGCACGCCGCAACCACTCCGGCCGAATAATCGCTGCCGCCGCGTCCGAACAGGACCACCCCGCCTTTTTTTGAAACCCCGTAATAGCCGGTCAGCACTACGACGCCGGTTTCCAGCAGCGGCCTGAGCCTGACCTGCAGGTTTTCCCGCGTTTCACGGATGTCGGCCACGCCCTTGTCGCCGCTGCCGTTCGCGACGATGCCGGCGCCTTCCGAGTCCAGCGCGACCGCCCTGACCCCGGCTTTCGCCAGGAACCCTTCCAGGAGGATTGCGCTGAGCCTCTCGCCGAAGCTCTGCACGAAGGGTGAGGCGCCGATGCCAGCGCTCTCGCCGCGCATCTGCATCTTTTCCAGCGACGCGCGAAGCGAGTTTCGGAGCGAGTCTCTGAGCGAGTTGATTTTGTCTCGCGTGCCTGAACCGAGCTGTCCGGCAATGCGCGCGTGTTTTTCAAATATCGCGTCAAAGTCTTTTCCGCCGCGCGCGGCTATCAATTCGTTCGTGGTGCCGAACGTGGCGGACACGACCGCGGCTATCCGCTCGCCCTTCGCGGCCTTGTCGCGTATTATCCCAGCGACCCTGGCGTAGTCATCAGCGTTGCTGAGGGTACTGCCACCGAATTTCGCCACGACGAGCATTAACGATATTATTTGGACGACGATTTAAAGAACTTGCGATAGGGATAACTGGCAAAACGCCTTGTCTTTTGCCTGCTGGCAAAAACAGGCGATTTCCCATGAGATTTATCGTAGCCGAACCGCAGGGAGGCCGTGAATCGGTTTTTTGGTTCTTTTTTCCTAAAAAAGAACACGCCTTGGCCGGTGAATAAAGCTGCCTTTGTTTTCCTACCTCGGAGAAACAACATCAAGCAGGTATATACAGGATATTGCAGGAAGAATTTTTATTCGTTTTGGAGACCCCCCGTCTCAAAGTAAGAGATAAAAAGACAAGCAGGCCAGATATATCCTTGATCCAAATGGAAGCGGGGGTAGTGAAAGAATGAAATCGGCCAGATCGGGAAGTAATGACCGGATCAAGGCCTCGGAGTTAAAGACGATGATTTCAGGATTAGGAGAATGCGAATCGCGAGGATTTCCTGCCCCTCCTTATGGTCATGGAATCCGCCATAATGCAGTTCTACCGCAGCCACAGGGAAATCAGGGACGAGGAGGTGCTGGCCTCCCTGAAAGATATCCGGGATGCTCCCGGCCATCCTTCCGATGATGAGCTTTCCGAAGAAATCCGCGATGAGATACGGAAGATTCTTGTCAAAACGCACAAATATGACGAACGGGACGTTTCCCTTGCCGCCTCATATGTCCTCAACTCGGTCAAGCGGCATCATTCATCCGGCGGGAGCCGCGGGTACCTGGAGTTCATGGACGGGATTTTCGGGAAGTCCCTGGAATGACGATGCGAAAGAGTATTTTGAGGAAATGTTATGCTTGTTACCACTGGAGATATAGAGCTCAATCCGGAGTTTCAGAAAGCATTCGACCTGATGGAGAACAGTTCCCATAGTGTTTTTGTAACCGGCAGGGCAGGGACGGGGAAATCGACGCTGCTGCAATACTTCCGGGGTAGCAGCAGGAAAAACCTGGTGGTCCTTGCGCCTACGGGCGTTGCGGCGCTGAACGTGCTGGGCCAGACCATTCATTCATTTTTCCATTTCAAGCCGGACATACTGCCTGATTCGGTGCGGAAATTCAAAAATAATGGAACCTACAAGATGATTGATGCCATCGTCATCGATGAAATCTCGATGACGCGCGCGGACCTCCTCGACTGCGTGGACAGGTTCATGCGCCTCAATGGCAGGGACAGGCAAAAGCCGTTCGGCGGATGCCAGATGATCTTCATCGGGGACCTGTACCAGCTGCCGCCGGTGGTCGGCGGCAGGGAAAAAGAGCTGTTCAGTACGCATTATGCCGGGCCTTATTTTTTCAATTCCGAGGCGATGAAAACTTTTGAGATGGAGTTCGTGGAGCTTGAGAAAAATTACCGGCAGAAGGACGAGAAGTTCATCAGCATCCTGAACAGCATCAGGAACAACACTCCGACACCAGATGATCTTGAAATGCTGAATACCCGGTTAAACCCTAATTTCACTCCGCCCGAAAACGAGTTTTACGTTACTCTTACAACCACAAACGCTGATGCGGATGCCGTCAATGAGCATAAGCTCTCGCTGCTCCCGCACAAGGCATTTGTATACCGGGCTGAGATAAGAGGATCGATAAGTCCGGC
Source organism: Microcaldota archaeon (assembly GCA_964490215.1). GTDB lineage: Archaea > Micrarchaeota > Micrarchaeia > Anstonellales > Bilamarchaeaceae > Bilamarchaeum. The sequence continues at coordinate 15,719 of CAZBAM010000003.1, forward strand.
CCACTATCCGACAAGCGAGAAGCTTTCCCTGAAAAAGGGCGCCCAGGTGATGCTGCTGAATAACGACTCCGGCAAAAGATGGGTTAACGGAAGCATGGGGAAAATCACAGATATACGGCATTCTGAAGATGAGGATATAATCGTCGTCCAGTTGACTTCCGGTGAAAAAGTGCAGGTCGCGCCGCACAAGTGGGAGGTTTTCGATTTTTTCTTTGATAGGAAGGCAAACAGGATTGAAGCTGACGTTATCGGTTCCTTTACCCAATATCCGCTCAGGCTTGCATGGGCAGTGACAATACACAAGGCCCAGGGCAAGACCTTCGATCGGGTGGTACTCGATATCGGGAAAGGCACATTTGTGCATGGCCAGGCGTATGTCGCTTTAAGCCGGTGCAGGACCCTGGACGGGATCGTGCTGAAAAAGCCGCTTGAGAAAAAACACGTTTACATGGACTGGCGCGTGGTGAAATTCCAGACTAATTTCCAGTACCGGAAATCTGAGGAGGCGCTGCCCCTCGCAGAAAAGATAGCGCTGATAGAGGAGGCAATCGCAGGCAGGTTTCCCCTCGAAATCACCTACCTCAAGGCGAACGACATCAAGAGCAGGAGGATAGTTCTCCCGAAGAAAGTCGGGGAGTTTGAATACATGGGAAAAAGCTTCCTCGGGCTTGCGGCCTATTGCATGAAAAGGAAGGAGGATCGGAACTTCAGGATAGACCGGATGCTGGAAATAAAGCAGGTACGGAAAGAAAAGGAAAGATAATCTTGCCGTCGGATGGCTTAAAAATCATTACCAGCTTAATTTCAATCGGTGTTAAGATGAAAGATATAGATTCTATAACGCGTATCCTGGCCGGCCACAGGAAGGACATCGCCGAAAGGTTCAAAGTTAAGGAGATTGGCGTATTCGGTTCCTATGTGCGGGGCGAGCAGGACCGGAAAAGCGACATCGACGTGCTGGTTTCGTTCACGGAACCTATCGGTCTCTTCCAGTTCATGGAGCTTGAGGAATACCTTGGTAGCATCCTTGGGACGAAGGTAGACCTCGTTTCGAAAAAGGCGCTTAAGCCATACATCGGCGCACGCATACTGAAGGAGGCCGTTTTCGTATGAAAGGAGAGCGGGATTTCCGTGATTATCTCGCGGACATCCTCCGCTCGGTAAACGAGATCGAGAGCTTCATCGATGGGGTGGATCGCAAGAGTTTTTCTGCAGATCGGAAAACGGTAAACGCGGTCGTGCGGAGCCTGGAAGTCATCGGAGAAGCAGCTAAGAAAATTCCAGAAACGGTGAAGGAAAAGCACCCGGAGATCCCATGGAAAGAGATGTCCGGGATGCGGGACAAGCTTATCCACGAATACTTCGGGGTGGATGAGGATATCGTCTGGACGGTCGCTACTCAAGAGCTTCTGCCTTTGAAACCCGCGCTTGAGTTGCTTTTGAAAGAGCACGGAGTGAAATAACCCAAATGCATACTGGATACGGACTGGAAACTGGCGCTGGTGAAGGACTGACTGATTTTGAGGCCACATACCAGAGAGCTGTCAATCCGCTACCGGAAAGGTGGATTTAATGGCCATACAGAGCCTACAATTTCGCTCCGTACTTCTTCTCAAACTGTTTCGCGCCCTGCTTTCCGAACCCCCTCTTCCGACGTGGGATAAAAACGCCTTGGCCGGGATTCGAACCCGGGTCGCAAGAGTTCCGTTCCGCCTTACAGCCCGTTTTGGGCCGCCTTTTCCTAAACGCACAAGAACGATGTTTCGTTCTTGGCGCAGCGGGAACGTATCGACGTTCCCGCACGAGGCGGGATGACAGTCTTGTATGCTAACCATTGAGCGCCGAAGGCGTTCAAATCCCGAACGCATTCAAGGCTCTACACTACCAAGGCATGATACGCGAAACATGTCACACGCGGAACTCCGCAGCTTCCGCGCCTGAAGAGTTATGTCTTTCTGCTGACTTACTTTTAAAAAACAATCGCCGGCTCCTGAGGATTCCGACGGGTGGAAGAAAACCTTTATAATGAGGAAATCTCATAGTATTTAACTGGTTCTTCTATGCGGGTAAAAAGGGCACTCATCAGTGTTTACAATAAGGATGGCGTGACCGGGCTGGCCAGGGCCCTGGCAGAGCTCGGCATAGAAATCGTCTCCAGCGGCGGCACCGCGAAACTGCTTTCCGAGAGCGGCATAAAGGTCATTGACGTTTCCGACTTCACCGGCTCTCCTGAGATAATGGACGGCCGGGTGAAGACGCTGCACCCGAAGATACACGGAGCCATACTCGCCGACCGCAACAACCTCCAGCACCTGGAGGAGGCGAAGAAGCTCGGCATAAGGTTCATAGACCTGGTGGTGGTAAACCTCTACCCGTTTGAGGAAACGGTGCTGAAAGGCGGCGGGCTCAGGGACGCGATGGAGAAGATAGACATCGGCGGCCCCACGCTCATCCGGGCCGCAGCGAAAAACTGCGCGGCCGTGGCCGTGGTCTGCAACCCTGCCAGGTACGCTGAAATCGCCGAAGAGCTCAGGAAGGCGAAGGGCGAGCTGTCCGACCGGACGCTGGAGCGGCTGGCCGTGGAGGCCTGGGAGCACGTGGCGCACTACGACGTCGTGATAGAGCAGTTCTTCAGGCGCACGTTCGGCTACCAGGACGAGTTCCCTGAATACCTGAACCTCACGTTCCACAAGAAGCAGGACCTGCGCTACGGCGAGAACCCGCACCAGCGCGCCGCATTATACCGCGACGAGCACTACCGCAACCCGTCCGTGCTTGACGCGCCGCAGCTCCAGGGCAAGGTGCTGTCCTACAACAACGTGCTGGACTGCAACTCCGCGTTCAAGATAATCCGCGAGTTCGACGAGCCGACCGCGGTCATAGTCAAGCACAACAACCCCTGCGGCGTCGCGTCGGCAGCTGACATACTCACGGCCTACAAGATGGCAAAGGCAGTGGACCCCGAGGCCGCGTTCGGGGGCATAGTCGCGCTCAACCGGCCCGTCGGCGAGGAGCTGGCGAAGGAGATAACCGGAAGGTTCGTGGAAATCGTCATGGCGCCGGAATTCTCAGCAGGCGCGCTCGAGGTGTTCAAGGGAAAGAAGAACATCCGCGTCTTTGAGAACAAGGGCACGACCGTTAAGCGCATGCCATACCGGAAATACCGCTCGGTCCTCGGCGGCCTGCTCGTCCAGGACGCGAACGTGAAGCTCCTGGACGAGGTGCAGGTCGTCACCAAGCGCAAGCCGAGCGAGAGCGAGACGAAGGCGCTGCGCTACGCCTGGAAAATCGTGAAATACGTCCGGTCCAATGCCATCGTGTACGCGCGCGAGAACCGCGCTGTCGGCATAGGCGCAGGGCAGATGAAGCGCATAGATGCGGCCAGGCTCGCGGCCATGATAGCCAAGGACAACAAGGAAACGCTCAAAGGCTGCGTCATGGCGAGCGACGCGTTCTTCCCGTTCCGCGACGGCATTGATTACGCCGCGTCGCTGGGCATAACCGCTGTCATCCAGCCGGGCGGGTCCATAAACGACAAGGAGGTCATAGCAGCTGCCGACGGGCACGGCATGGCCATGGTCTTCACCGGGATACGGCATTTCAGGCATTAGCGCTCTTTTTTTAAATCGTTATGCACACTATAAATATGTGTAATCATTATGAATGCCGTCCCAAGTCGTCCTGTCCCCCCGCCCATCAGGCCCAGCTGCTTAGCCGTCAGGGACGTGTATAAAAACGACCCCCGGCTGCTTGGCGACCCTGTTCCTTTCCCGTGCAACCGCCCAATCCACCCCTGGCGCCAGCCCCTGCCCTTCATTGACCGGCTCAAGAAAGCCGCCGCGAGGCTCGTGGGCGCAGACTACTGAGCGTGTTTCCTCTTCCTGTGCTCCAGCGCATGGCACGCCTTCCGGCTCCGGCACGAGCACCCTGACGGCTCCAGCTGCACGGTCACGTGCGAGATGCCGAATTCGTGGCGCATCTTCTCCTCTATTTCCAGCGAGAGCGCCCGCGCCCTGACTAGTTCCATGTTGTCCGTCTCCACGTGCATCATGGCGAACACGAACTCCGAGCACGTGCGCCAGACGTGGACGTCGTGCACGCCCTTCACCCCCCTGACCGAGCGGACCGCCCGGCCTATCTTCTCAACTTCGCTCCCGTGCGGCGCTGATTCCAGCAGTATGGAAAGCGAGCCGCGCAGGATGTTGTAGGCGCTGAACATTATCAGGCCGGATACGAGCAGGCTGACCGCGATGTCTATGACGTACTGCCCGGTCAGCAGTATGGCCACCGCGCCGATTATCACGCCCACGGAAGAGAGCGCGTCGCCTGCCGCATGCACGAACGCGCTGCGCATGTTCAGGTTCTCCTCGTGCTGGAGATGGTAGGCCACATAGAGGTTGCCCGCAAGGCCGATGAGCGACGTCAGCAGCATCGGCAGGCCGTTTATGGTGTAGCCTGTGCCGAAGCGGCCGAACGCCTCGTAGGCGATGAGCAGCGCCATGGCCACGAGCAGCAGGCCGTTGAACGCGGCCGCGAAGACCTCAAGCCGGTGGAAGCCGAACGTCCTGCGCGACGTGGGCGTGCGCGTCGCGAGCCAGAGCGCGGTGAGCGATGCGCCGATGGCTATCACGTCCGAGAATACGTGGGCGCTGTCGCCCAGGAGCGCAAGGCTGTTGGAATAGTGCCAGCCCGCGAGCTGCACGACCAGCACCACGGTCGTAACCAGAAACGCCCTTCCGAGTTCCTTTACGCCGTCATCCATGCCGCCACCTACAAGCCGTCGCCGTACCTGCGGGCCAGCGCGGTGTATTTCTCCATCCTCTCCCTGCTCTCCCTGTTCTTCGCCTGCAACCATTCTATGGCAGCTATCTTCGCCCGCACGTTCGCCCTGTAGCATTTGTAAAGGCCCAGCAGCCTCAGGAGCCCATTGTCGCCGGTCCGTGCCACGTATTCGCTGACGAAAACGTCCGCCAGGTCCTCCCTGCCGTGCGCGTCCAGGTCCATGGCCATGAACGCGATTTCGCTGGCCACGTCCACGCAGCGGAACTCCCTGCTGAACTCTATGCAGTCTATTATCACGATGTCCCTGCCCGACACGAAGATATTGCCAGAATGGAGGTCGCCGTGGCAGTCCCTGACTTTCCCCTCTTTGATGCGCTCCATCAGAAGGTCCCTGTTCCTGCTTATGAACGCCGCCGACTTCGCCAGCACCACGTCCACCTCGTTCCCCATCCCGCACGCCTCCTCTATGGCGCCCCTGAATTCTGCAAGGTCGTTTATCTGCCTGCCTGCCATCTCAGGGGTGTTGTAGCCCTGGACTGCCTCAATGCGGCCGTGGAACGCGGCAATAATCGCGGCCAGCTTCCTGACGTGCGATTCGTCTATCTTCCCTTCGTTCAGCAGGCGGCTCATCATCCGCGCCTGGTCAAGCCGCTTCATCCTGACTGCGTAATCGACAAGGTCGCCGGCAACCGCGCCGCCTCCCCCTCCGCGCCGGCCTCCGGCCGCTCCGCTTTCGGTGATTGACAGCCCGCCGCCTTCCTTGCCTTTTCTGCCTTCCCTGCATACGTTCACCACGCCCAGGTAGACGTCCGGCGCCAGCCTGCGGTTGAGCCGCACCTCCTCCCCGCAGAAGAACTTCCTTTTTTCCAGCGTGGAGAAGTCCAGGAATGAGAATTTCACGGGCTTCTTTATCTTGTAAGCGTATGCGCCGGCCAGCAGTATCCAGGAGATGTGCGTCTCCATCAGCTCCGCATGCATGCCATGCGCCAGCGCCCTGACCTCCTCGCCGTTCATTTAGTCGCCGCCTATGAACTTTTCCACTATGGCAACCTGCTCTTCCAGCGGCAGGCCGCAATCCACTACCGCGTGCCTGGCCTTCAGGGGCTCAAATTCGTCCTTTATCCTGAGATAGACCGAGAAATCCGCGTCGCTTCCGCCGCGCTCCTCGCCGGCAGCCATGCGGTCCATGACCTCCACCTCGTCCAGCGTGCACAGGACGAAATGCACCTTCGTCCCTGCGTTCGCCGCAGCCTCCACCAGCCTGCTGCGCAGGGACCTGCGGTAGAATGTCGCGTCAGCCACGACGCTCTTTCCCTCTGCGAGCAGCGAGCCCACCCGCTCCACGAGTTCCTCGTATACCCTGGCTTTCTCGTCAGGATTGTAGGTCGGCCTGGCCATCATCTCCTTGCGTATAAGGTCGCTGCTGACGTGCACCGCTGAAAAGCGCTTGGCGAGCGCCCTGGCCAGCGTGGTCTTGCCGGTGCCCGGCAGCCCGCAGACTATTATGAGCATGATTCCTAATATGCCGGATGGCTTTATATGCGCAACTCTTGTCCCTGCCGGCCTACACCCATCATTTATATTTTTCCCCTCCCTATGCCCTGCATGATGAAATTCGACCTCATAGTCATAGGGGCCGGCTCTGGCCTGGACGTCGCGAGCGCCGCGGCAGCCAACGGCATGAACGTCGCGCTCGTGGAGGAGGGGCCCATGGGGGGCACGTGCCTCAACCGTGGCTGCATCCCGACCAAGATACTCATTCATTCCGCCGACGTCGTGCAGACTATACGGAAAGCTGGCACATTCGGCGTAAAGGCCGGCGTGGTGTCAGTGGATTTCAGGAAGGTCATGGCCCGCGCGCACGTCGTGGACAAGGAGGCGCAGGAGATAGAGCAGAACATAAGGAAGGCGAAAAACATCACGCTTTTCAAAACGCGCGGCGTGTTCACCGGCCAAAAAACCCTGAAAGCCGGCAACGAGACGCTCACGGCGGAGAAAATCGTCATCGCCGCAGGCACCAGGCCTGCAATCCCGCCCATCGCAGGGTTGGACAAGGTCCAGTACATGACCAGCGACCAGGCGCTGAGGCTGGAGAAGCTGCCTAAAAAGCTCGTCGTCATCGGCGGCGGCTACATCGCCTGCGAGCTGGCGCATTTCTTCGGCTCCATGGGCTCGGAAATCGTGATAGTCCAGCGCAACGTCAGGCTGCTTCCGGACGAGGACGAGGAAATATCGCAGAAATTCACTGAATTGTTCTCAAGGCAATACGAGGTGAGGCTGAAGTCCGGCGTGAAGGCCGTGGAGAAGAAGGCCGGCGGGATTGTCGTTTACGGCGCTGACGGCTCCTCGGTGGAGGGCACTGACCTGCTCGTCGCAACCGGCCGCGTGCCGAATACTGACATCCTCCAGGCCGCCAGGACAGGCGTTAAAATCAACAAGGACGGCTACATAGAAACGAACGAGTTCATGGAAACGAACGTGCCCGGCATCTGGGCGTTCGGGGACATCGCAGGAAAATACCTGTTCAAGCATTCGGCCAACCTTGAGGCGGAATACGTCACGCTTTCGGTCGTGTCAGGGCACAGGCACCCTGTGGATTACACTGCCATGCCGCACGCGGTGTTCTCCAGCCCGCAGGTGGCAGGCGTCGGAGCCACAGAGCAGGAGCTGAAGGAGAAGAAAACCGACTACCTTGCAGGCCGCTACAGATACGCCGATACAGGCATGGGCGAGGCCATGGCCGAAGAGGACGGCTTCGTGAAGTTCCTGGCTGATTACGACGGCAAGATCCTGGGCTGCCACATCATCGGCCCTGACGCCTCGGTGCTCATCCACGAGGTGCTGGTCGCCATGAAGGCAGGCCACGGCACCATAGACGACATCGTCAATACGATACACATCCATCCCGCTCTCAGTGAAGTCGTCCAGCGCGGGGCAGGTTCCGTATGAAAAAACTGGCGCTCCTCGTCCTGCTCGCCTGCGTGGCCGGATGCATTTTTACGCCTCCACAGCCCCCTCCGGATGGGCCTCCGCCCGCGCCCTCGCTCCAGTCCTCCAACATCACCATAGCCTCGTTCAATATCCAGGTATTCGGCGAGTCCAAGCGCTCAAAGCCCGAAGTCATGGCAGTCCTCGCGCCCATCGCCCGCGGGTTTGACGTCATGGCAGTGGAGGAACTCCGGGACGACACCGAAACGACGCTGCCGTCCTATCTCGCGCAAATCAACTCGCTCCCGGGCCCGGCCTACGACGCAACCATGAGCCCGCGCCTCGGCCGCACCTCAAGCAAGGAGAATTATGCCTTCATATACGACACGGCCACGGTCAGCCTCGTTTCCGGCAGCAATTACACCTTCGCAGACCCGCCCGCAGGCACTGTCAGGGACCTTTTCCAGCGCGAGCCGTTCGTGGCGAGGTTCAACACCACAGGCGGATTTGACTTCGTGCTCATAGTGCTTCACACCGAGCCTGACGGCACGCCCCAGGAGCTTGCTGACCTCGTGCTGGTGCTGGACGACGCGCGGCAGCACTTCCCGGACGAGGCTGACTTCGTGATGCTCGGGGACATGAACGCGGACTGCACCTACCTCTCGCAGGCAGAGGAGTCTGCGCTCGCGTTACGCAACGCGTCATTCACGTGGGTGGTGCCGGACAGCGCGGACACCACGACGAAAAGCACTGACTGCGCATACGACCGCATAATCCTGACGCAGGGCGCGGCAGGCCATTTCACAGGGAGGTGGGGCATCCTGAGGTTTGACCAGCTCTACGGGCTGAACCAGAGCGCCACGGAGGACGTGTCCGACCACTATCCGGTGTGGGCGGAATTCAGGAGCGGCTGACCCCAAGCGCTATTAAAATCATCGTCTCATTATCCATTCCGTGGACTCCGTAACGCTGCAGATGAGCTGCAAGGACAAGAAGGGCATAATCGCAGGCGTCACCAGCTTCATCCACGGGAACTCGGGCAACGTCATAGTGCTTGACGAGTTCGTGGACCCTGGCACCAGGCGGTTCTTCATGCGCGTGGAATGGAGCACAGGCGGCTTCCGCATCAGGCGCAACGCCCTGCAGCGCGAAATCGGCGCGCTCATAAGCCGGCTGGGGCTGGATGCGGACTGGGAACTGTTCTTCTCGGGCAACCGGCCGCGCATGGCGATATTCGTATCCAAATACGACCACTGCCTCTACGAGCTCCTGCTCAAGCACAGGATGGGGGAGCTGAAGTGCGACATCCCGCTGATAATAAGCAACCACACGGACCTCGCCCCCATCGGCAGGGCGTTCGGCATCCCCTTCAAACACGTCGCCGTGACCAGGGAGAACCGGGCCAGGAAGGAGCCTGAGGAGCTTGCGTTACTGAAGAAGCACGGCATAGACTTCATCGTGCTCGCCAGGTACATGCAGGTCCTGAGCCCGGATTTCATCTCGAAATACGAGAACAAAATAATAAACATCCACCATTCCTTCCTGCCTGCGTTTGAAGGGGCGGACCCGTACCGGCGCGCGTTCGAGCGCGGCGTGAAGATAATCGGCGCGACCGCGCATTTCGCCACCGGCGGCCTTGACAAGGGACCGATAATCCAGCAGGGCGTTTCTGAAGTATCGCACAAGGAAACGGCAGACGACCTGATGGTGAAGGGCAGGGAGATAGAAAGGAAGGTCCTGGCCGACGCGGTCAAATTGTTCATAGAGCACCGCATCTTCGTGTGCGGGAACAGGACGATAATACTGGCATGAGCTGAGTTCCTTGATGAATCCGCAAGCGCGCAACTCCATAAACCGCGCATGGAAAAAGACCTACTCCCTCCTTTTCGGGGAAGAGCCAGGCGATTTTGAGGGATACTCGGGCTGGCTGAAGGAGCTCATACTGCCGAGCACGCACCTCAAGTCGAGCATCTCTGGCAAGGATGTGGCTTTCTCCACCTTCGAATACGAAAAGGTCTCGAAAATCGCGAGTTTCGACGAGCTGGACTATTCGAAGAAATTCGAGCCGCTCAGCATAAACGATATCAAGGACATAGATTCCGTCGTCCAGGCGGTATCGGAGAGGGCCTGCTATGCCGGGAACATCATGCTCGGCAACTGCAGCAACGCGGAAAGATGCACGAACGTCACAGACGTGCACTACGCGACGGACGTCGCGCATTTCGTCACGGGTGAATACCTCGCGTACGTCACGTTCGGCAGGGAATCCAACTACTGCTTCGGGGTGCACGGCCCCGGAGCCTCGGAGTTCTGCGTGCGCTGCTCCCAGACAGTGAACGTGAAGCGCTCCTTCGAGCTCCTTGTGAGCCAGAACTGCTCCGACTGCTACTACGTCTACGACCTGGACGGCTGCTCGGAGTGCCTCTTCTCTTTCCATCTGCGGGGAAAAAGATTCGCCATAGGCAACCTCGAATTGCCGAAGGACAAGTACGCCAAGATAAGGAAAAAGCTGCTCTCCGAGATACACGGCCAGCTGGAGAAGGACAAGAAGGCGACGTCGCTGCTGGACATAATGAAAAAGTGCAGGGACAAGCCGCCAAGGGTGGCCTCTGCAGACGAGCCCCCTGAGAAGCTGGACCGGGGGATAATAGAATCCAGATTCTCGGGCACCAGCAGGCTCGTCCTCGGCCGCGCCCTTGAGAACATAGACGATTACTCCGCCTGGCTCTACAGGCACGCGCACAAGCTCTACGAGGGAAAGTCAGCAATCAGCGGAAAGAAGCTGCTGTTCGTGCCCGAGGTGCTCGTTCTGGGCGGCCTCTCTATCTTTCCCGCAGACAGGCTCGTCACGGCGGCAGAGGCGCTCGCGATAGGGGAGCAGGCGAAGATAAGCGCCGCGGATGCGGAAAGAATATCCCTGGTCAACGCCCACGAAACCATCGGAAACATAGCTTTTTTCAACGTAGATTTCAGGGAAGGGAAGAATTCCAACCTCATCGAATGCAGCCTCGGCGTCGGCTCCAGCGACTGCTATCTGGCTTCCGCGCTGGTGCATTCCAGATACTGCTCCTGCGGCATGTGGCCCAAGGATTCGAGCAACTGCTTCGGCTTCGACACGCTTTTCGAGTCTAATTTCTGCATCGACTGCTACTGCTCCACGAAGCTCAGCCGCTGCTTCGAAATCGACAACTCCAGGAACTGCACCGACTCGGCCTTCTGCCACAATTGCGAGAACGTCCAGAACTCGATGTTCTGCTTCAACGCGAGGAGCCTCAAGTACGCGATAGGGAACAGCCCGCTTCCGCAGGCCGATTACAAAAAGGCGCGCTCGGCCATTTTCGGGCAGGTCGCCGATGAGCTGGAGAAGAAAAAGGACCTCAGGTGGAGCATCTTCAACATAGGTGCAAGACGCGGATGAAGTGAGAAATCCCGTCGGCCTGATTTGAACAAGCAACCGCCCCGTATCCACTCGTTAAAAGCGAGCAAACCAAACTACAGCGGGGCGCTCTACCGTTACCCGTGTTCCGGCCTGCCGGACCACTTTGAGCTACGACGGGATGAGCAGCATGAAACCTGCTGAGAAGTTCTTATAAAGTTAGGCGTTGCGGGGCTGTTAAGCGAATCGTTCCCCTAGGCATGCCGGAAATCACGCGGAACTCAAACTAATCGCAGTTGCCGCACAAGCCAGAACGGCCGCCCTGCGGCGGCTCTCAATGCTGGATTAACCAAACATATACTTTTATATAACTTTGGTTACTTAGTATCGCCATGATAATCCCGCTTGAGAAGCGCCTTAGGAAAAGGATGCACGTTGAAATCGCGCTGCTGCAGGATGAGGCAACCGAAATCCTTTATGGCATTGAGAACGGCCTCGTCTTTCACGGCGGCACGGCGCTTTGGCGCTGTTATGGCGGAAACAGGTTTTCCGAAGACCTGGACTTCTACTGCAGGGACGTCGGAAAAATAGAGCGCGAATTCAGGAAAAAGGCCGCCGAGCGCGGCCTGGCCGTCCTGAAGTTCAAAAAGACCGCCAACCTGATTTTCTGCAAGGTCTCCAACGGCCAGGCTGAGATACGGGTGGAGATAAACCATTCCGCCAAAAAAGCGGCCATAGTCCGGCCATATGAGAAGACCGACGGCTCTTTCATGGACGTGCTTACGCTTGCGCCCGAGGACCTTCTTCTTGAGAAAATAGAAGCATACCGGAACCGGAGGTTTATCCGCGACATTTATGACGTGTATCACCTGTCAAATTACGTGAAGGACGAAAAAACGGCCAGAAAGGGCGTCCTGGGGCTGCTCGCGTCGCTCAAACCCCCTGTTGACGAGGAAAACCTCAAGGCGATTGTTTATGCCGGAAACATCCCGTCGTTTGGCCAGATTGTGGAAGCGCTGAAAAGGCGGTTTTCATGAAATACCTGCGGGAAATGCGCGAACATTTCAGGGCAGCGCCGGCCTTCACGATGTCAGACCTGAAGGTGTTCCTGGGCAGGAAGGGCATCGGGCGCGGCTACCTCCGCCTCCTAATCCACAACCTCCTGGCGAAAGGGGAGATGCGGAGGATTGCGCGTGGAGTTTACACGTTCAGCAGCGACGCGCAGCTCGTGGGATTCGGTTTCCGCCCCTTTTACTACGGCCTGCAGGACGCCCTCTCACTGAGGGGCTTGTGGGAACAGGAAAGCAACCCGGTGGTCATAACCCCCCGCAGGGTGAGGGCCGGCGTGAGGAGTTTCGGAGGCGCGAACTACCTCGTGAAGAGGATGCGGCGCAGCATGTTTTTCGGCTTTGAAACGCTTAAATACGCGGGCTTCTGGATTCCGGTTTCGGACGTGGAGAAAACGCTCATTGATTTCATTTACTTCAGGCAGCCGCTGGGCAGTGAAACTGTCAATGAGATGAAGAAGCGCATCAAAAAGAAAAAGCTGGGCGGGTACCTCAGGCGCTGCCCGGCCTGGGTAAAACGGAAAGTGCGCGAACTCGTTTAGGCCGGACTATTGAAATGTCCGGTCCAGTAGCCCGCGCATGGCTAAGCCTGCACATGCAGCCAATCCCACCACCTCAGCCGATTCCGGTCCCGAAGGACTCAGCCCACGCTGCCCAGGAGCATCTTCCTCATCTCTATGGGCTCCAGGTCCTTGAGCGCCTTTATGGCGAAGTCCAGCTTGGCCTCGCTCTCGGCGTAGATGGTGAACAGCTTGTCGCCCACCTCCACCCTGTCACCCCGGCACCTGTGGAGGAGCACGCCTGCGCCCTTGTCGCGCGGGGCGCCGGCGATGCGCGCTATCTTCGCCATGGTCTTGTTGTCCACGTGGAATATGCCGCCGGCCACGTCGGACACCACCGTGTGGGTGCAGGAGCCGATGGGGACGTCGCCTGCCTTGACCCTGGCGTTGCCGCCCTGCAGCTCTATTATCTCCCGGAACTTGGCCATCGCCTTCCCGCTGCTGACCATGCTTTCGGCGACCGCGTATCCCTTGTCCCTTTCCACCTTGCCGCACAGCTCCAGCAGCTTGCCTGCCATGAGCAGGCTCTTGTGGCGCAGGTCGTCTGGCCCGCGGCCTTCCAGCACTTCCAGCACGTCCAGGCATTCCAGCCCAGGCCCGATGCCGTTGCCCACGGGCTCAGCGCCGTCCGTTATCAGCGCCTCCACCTTCATGCCGAGCTTCTCGCTGACCTTGAGGAAGTGCCTTGCGAGCTCGTTGCCGCGCTCCATGTAGGGCACCTTCACGCCGCGGCCCACCGGTATGTCTATGAGCACGTATTCCGCGCCCACGCTCTTCTTCTTGCCGAGGATGCTGGCCAGCAGCATGCCCTCGGGGTCCAGGCTCAGCGGGTGGCGCACCCGTATGAGCTTGTCATCCACCGGCGCGAGCTTCATGCCGCCGCCCCAGACTATGGCGCCCTTGGCCTTGAGGACGATGGAGCGGAGCTCGTCCATGTTGAACGTGACGTTGGCGAGCACCTCCATGGTGTCCGCAGTGCCCGTTGCAGAGGTTATTGAGCGCGAGGACGTCTTGGGTATGTAGAGGCTGGCGGCGGCTATTATGGGGACGACCACCATGGTAGTCCTGTTGCCTGCGACCCCGCCTATACAGTGCTTGTCCAGGATCGGCTTCTTGCCGAGGTTGAGCGATTCGCCCGACTCTACGGTGGCGTATGCGAGCGATATTATCTCGTCGTCAGACAGCCCGTTTATGTACGCGGCCGTTATCCATGCTGACGTCTCGATCTCGCTGAGCCTGTCCTGCATTATCTCCTTCACTATGGTCCTTATCTCGGCGTTGTTGAGCGTGCCCTTGTCAAGCTTCTTCTTTATGTACCCTATGGACTCCGGCCGGTCCATGTGCACTACCTCCACGCTCTCCCCCTTCTTGAGGTGGTGGACTGACGCCAGGTCCCTGAAGATCCCTACCTCGCCGGATTCCACTATCTCGTTGCTGACGTCCACTATGGCTATTATGCTCTTGCCTTCGTGGCGTATCTCCGTGCGGTAGCCTGAGTAGATGTCGTGCTCCTGGGCCTCGGCCTGGTTGAGAACTATGATGTTCTTGCCCGTGTATATGTCTATGGGCTTTATCCTGCAGACGTATTTCTTGAGCTTCCAGACGTCAACCTTCTCAACCTGCTTCTCTACATATTCTGGCATGGTGCACCTCTCCGAATTTCATGGTCCTGTCAATCAAAAGTTCATCCGTGGATTCTTCATTCGTATATCTTTATCCCAAGCTTCTCAGTGGCCATGGTGAAGAAAGACTGCGGGGGAATGACTCCGGCCTCGGTTATGTAGCCGTTTATGTACTTGGCCGCGGTGGCCTCAAAGGCCGGGTTCCTGATCTTCACGCCCCTCGGCGGCTTCTCCCACACCTCGGCGTGGTCCCGCTCCTCTATCTTTTCCAGGGTGCCGAAAATGGTCATGGGGCTGTACTTGTAAAGCTCTGCCGCGCTGTAGAACGACACGTCGTTAATCCTCGCCAGGTGCGCTAGCGCGGACGTGCCTATCTTGTTTATCAGGTCCCCGCGGGACGTGACCGAGTCAGCGCCGACTATGATAATGTCGGCCTTCTTCATGAACAGGTTCATGGCGCCGTCCACCGCGAGGGTGACGTCTATGCCGGCGCCGGCCAGCTCGCCGGCGGTGGTCCTCCCCTGGAAGCGCGGCCTGGTCTCAAAGCAGACGACCGAGAACTTCTTGCGCATCTTTTTCGCTTCAATCATGACGTGCGTGGAACTTGAGGAATGGCAGTGCGTCAGGACGAGCGCGCCGTCCGGTATGAGCTTCGCACCGTAGGTCGCGAGCCTTTTCGCGTCCTCGTCCATCTTCGCGAGCACCTCTGCCTCGTGGTAGCTGAGGCATTTCGCCAGCGCCTTCACGTCGCGCTGCCTTCTCTCGCTCTCGACGACGCTGCGGACCGCCTCGTCAAGCAGGTTGCGCATCATGGGCTCGGTGGGCCTGCTGAGGGAAAGCGTTTCGGCCACCGAAGCCATCTCCTTACGGAACGCCATCGCGTTCCGTGCCCTGGAGTTCTTCGCTGCGATTATGAGCGCATTCAGGGCCTCCTTCGCGACGTTGCGGGCGCCCTGTATCTTCAGGGATTTTATGTCCCTGACTATGCGCTCCACGTCCTTGTGCATGCCCAGCTACACCCAGCCATATTTTAAAAATGCTGGCGTGCAATAGTAACGATTGGTGGAGAGTCATGAAACTAGCTTATGCAAATGCAGACCATGAAATGAAATCGCGCGTTCCGTTCCGCAACGCGCTCCTGGCCGCAGGCGCGCTCGCCGTCCTGTCCTCGCCGTTCGCGTTAAACCCTGTTTTCGCGGCCAAGGCACCGGCGCTGGAAAAAACCGTCAATAAGGCGGCTCCTGCCGAAAACAAACCTGACACTGCGGAGAAAGCGATATGCTACACGATTTTCGCCTTGGGTATGGCGGTGTTTATTTACAAGTATCGCCTGAAATAGACTGCGAACTGCCGCTGGCTACCAGTCGCCAAGGGTCCTGACGGTTCTGTGCCGGAGGTGCCTCGGGGTCTTCACACTGCAACCGTATGGGAGTGCCTCGCCGATGAGGCGCGGGTCCTCCATGAAATGCTTTGACATGAGCTGCGCAGTGACGCTCCCGCTCTGCTCCAGGCGTCTCCCAAGGGCGTAATGATGGGGACTGTCAGTGGGATGATGACTTATGCTACTGACGTTGAAAATGACCGTTCTGATCTCCCTTCCGTTTCTATTTCCTGTCATGCTATCGCCATCTTACTCCCGCGTTGCTTCTGCGTGAAAAATGGAAATATGAAGATAAAAAAGGGAAATAAAAGAAAAAAGAATGGAAACTTCAGCCGAACAGAGACGCCAAGCCTTCAGCGGCCTGCTCCTCCTTCTTGCCCTCGTCTTCCTTCTTCTCCTCCTTCTTGGGCGCAGCAACAGGTGCAGCAGCCGCAGGGGCCGCAGCCACCATCATGGACTGCTTGAGGATGTCCTCAAAGTTCACGCCCTTGACCGCCTCGGCAAGCACCTTCGCCTTGGCCTCGTCAGCCTCGGCGCCGCTCGCCTTTATAACGGCCAGTATGCCTTCCTTGCTGACTGCCTTTCCCGCACCGTGCAGAAGGAGCACGGCATGCAAATATGGGTCTATTTTCGTCATTTCAACACCTCTTCATTTCTTCTCCGCGCTTTCAAGAGCCATCCCCTGCCTCATGGCAGAGGTGAGAAGCTGCTCTATAGAGCTGGATGAGTATACGTTGGCGTTCAGTGCGAGGCTGACCGACTGCTTGAATGCGCTGCCCAGCAGCATCCCTATGTTCTGGGACGTCGGGTAGCCCGTGTTTAACGAAAAATTCACTGCCTGCGAAAGGCTCGCCGACAGGTCCGGCACGATGGTGTCGCCCATGTCCAGCAGTTCCCTGGAGTAGCTGTACTCCCCGTCCGAGGCCGTTATCATGTTCGCCATTATCTCAAACGGCATCACGCCGAGCGTCTGGAGCGCCTTGACTTTAGGCGTGGTGAGCTTCTCGCCTGCCTTCGCCACGGTGCTCTCCTTGGTGATTGCTATCTTGCCGGCCTTTATCTGGACGTTCAGCCCTCCTGCCTTGAGTTCCGAGAGCGCCGGTCCGGGCGGGAGGTCTGTTTCGCCCTCAGGGACAATTATGTCCGTGACGGCGACGTCCCCCACCTTCGCAGCCCTTCTCTTCCTGTTCTGCTTGAAGAACGAGTTTATCTCGTAGGGCGAGTGGTTCGTGTAGATGAGCGCCACGGGCTTGTCGCAGTCGGCTACGTGCGTCTTCAGCTTCGGGTTGGCCGCGAGCACGCGGCTGATTACCGGCTTCTTGAGCACCAGCACCCTTCCGCCGTCCTCCCTTATCCTCTTCCTCAGGGACTGGAACAGCGAGGTGGGCAGCCTGCGCAGGTCCAGGAGCGCCACGGTCCTGTATTTCTTCATGTCGCTTATCGCGTCGCGCACCTGCTCTATCTTCTCCTTCACCGCCTTCCTGTTGGCGTCAACCTTGTATGCCATGAACATCACCTTACAACGCCTTCGCGGGCTTGCCCATAGTCAGCTTCACATAGACCGACTTGATGTTGCCCTCGGTTACCTTGGCCTTTACCGCGTCATACACGGTTTCGGCGTTCTCCAGCAGCTCGTCCGGGCTCATGCTCTCGCTGCCGATGAGCGCCTGCACTGTGGGCAGGCACCTTCCCCTGGACACTATCCTGACCGACTTCTTGGAGCGTTCTATGAGTTCCCGGATGTTGCCGACGATGGGCTTGGGCAGCTTACCCCTCTTGCCGAGGTATTGGCCGAGCGCCTTTGCCACCTGGCCCATCAGGTTGGGCTGGGCCAGCAGGAAATAATGGTCGGCAAGGTCGGTTATCCTTTCCTTGGCCGCGTATGCCGTCAGTTCCGGAGGCGTTATTATCAGTTCCGCGCCAGCCCTCCTGGCCTCGTCTGCCATGGAGCCGTCGGCTATGACCGCCGACCTGAGCTCCCTGCCACCCTTGCCCTTCGGCAGGACGACGTCCAGGTTGAGCCTGTTGGAACTCTTGGTGAAGTCAATGCCGCGCATGTTGATTATTATCTCCACGCTCTGCTTGAACTTCCTCTTTTCCCTGTCTTCCAGTGCCTTCCGCACGGCTTCTATCAGTTTCTTCCTGTCCATGATAAGCAACCCTCCTACTCGCATGAGTAGTGCTTTCGGGTAAGACGTTTATTCCGGCGATGATTTTATAAAGATAGCGGGACGCGCTCATCCGTATACTGTTTCCCGGTTGCCGATTTTCAGGACTTCCAGGGTTTGCGCCTTCTCGTTTATGTCAATTATTATCCGGAGCTTCCCCACCCTGAGCCGGTAGGCATTGAGTCCCGTCAGCCGCCTCGCATACCTGTGGGGCTGGACGGATATCCTTTCAAGAACCCCCAGGACCCGTTCCTGCATCTCGCCCGGCAGGCCGAGAAATTCCTTCTCTGCGGATTTGGCGAAGACGGCCCTATACATGCTTCATCCTCGCCTTCAGTTCAGCCAGTGTCACGACTTTGCCTTCCCTGACCTCGGCCCGCGCTTTTTCTATGGCCTTTACGAACTCCGGGTTCAGGGCGAGATGGTCCTCTACCAGGTCTTCTATGACCTCCTCGTAGCTCTCGCCGTCGCTTATCTTGATGGTATCCAGCTTCTTCTTGAGGACGTCGGATATCTTAATAGTGGTATACATAAGTATACCTTTGGTATAATTAGGTTTATAAATTATTGCACGAGGCTGATGGCGTTGAACATGAGCCCGATTACCACGAACGAAAAGGCCAGTATCGCTATGAAGATTCCGATCAGCTTCGGTTTCAGCACCTTCCGCAGTATTATCATCTCCGGGAGCGACAGCCCGGTCACGCTCATCATGAACGCCAGCGCGGTCCCCAGCGCCATGCCCTTTCCCATCAGCGCCTGGACGACCGGTATGGTTCCAACTGCGTTGGAATAGAGCGGGATGCCGACGAGCACCGCGACTGGCACCGCGAGCGGATTATCCGCGCCTGCGACCGAAGCGAGGAAATCCTCCGGCGCGTACCCGTGGATGAGCGCACCGATGGCTATGGCAAGGACGATGTAAGGCCCGACATTCCAGACGATGTTCCCGGTCTGCCCTTTGGCGAATGCGAGCCGCTCGTCCCACGTCCATTTCTTCTCCTTCACTCTGCCGGCCCTGCCCTTGTAGACGAAGTCCTCCACCTCGCCCTCCAGCTTCAGCCGCCCGATTATGACGCCGCCAACTACCGCGATGGCGAGGCCTGCGCCCACGTAAAGCGCGGCCACCTTCCAGCCGAATAGCGCGAGCAGCAGCGCAATCGCCGTTTCGTTGATGAGCGGCGCGGAAATGAGGAACGAGAACGTTATGCCGAGCGGGATGCCTGACTCCACGAAAGCTATGAAAAGCGGCGCCGCCGAGCAGGAACAGAACGGCGTCGGCACGCCCAACAGCGCGGCAAGGACGTTTCCCGCGCCCTCCTTCCTGCCGCCCAGCAGCTTCCTTATCCTCTGCGGCGTGACGAACGTGCGCACGACGCCGATGAGAAAGACCATCACGGCAAGGAGCAGCACGACCTTTATGGTGTCGTATATGAAGAACGCCAGCGCCTCGGTTCCGGCTTCGCCTGCCTTCATGCCGAAGCTGCCGAGCAGCCAGTATGCGAAATCCTCAAGAACTCCCATTCCAATCATTCCATGCCAGCGATGGGCAGGACTGACAGTGTCGTTTGTCCATTAAAAAGATTGGTGAAGGCCTGCGCTCAAAGCTCGCCTACGCGCCGCTTCATCTTCCTCTTGAGCCGCTTGCGCTTCTTCTTCACCCATTTCCAGCGCATGCGGTTCTTCTTTTTCCATTTCCGCGGTTTGGAACCCATAATCATGACCTCCTGACGACCTCACCGGAAATGGAAAGACACGGCCCAGCGGGCCGGGCAGATTTCCATTTCCGCGGCTTGCTACCCATAATCATGACCTCTGCAAATCTCAGCATGAGCAATTGACGACATACGATTCGCGGATTTGATAATTAATGCTTCGGCTTAAATAGCTTTCGCCTTCCGGCCGGTTTTTTCAGGCCGCCGGCTGCTCCAGTAGCGCCTTTACGCGCTCGTACACGCGCGTTATGTTCTTCCAGTGGCTGCCCTCCCAGTAGATTTTCCCGCACGAGGCGCATTTCCAGAACTTATGCTGCGCATTCGCCACGCTTTCCGGCACGTCGTTCCTGACGCCCTCCGCGTCCACGACGCCGAGTTCGCCGTTGCATTTCGGGCAGCGCGTCTTTTCAGGGAACGTCATTTGCACGCCCGCATCCCTGATTATCCTGGCTATCTGCTCCTCGCGGTCGTCGCTTTTCAGGAATATGCACCGGACGTGCTGTTTCTGGCATCGGCCGAACAGCTCACTGTCGCGCGTGACGAAAACCAGGTTCCCCTTTTTCGCGTATTCAAGAAGCCAGCTGTCGCTTTTGCCGGTTATGAACTGCGCGTCAATGCCCAGCACCCTGCACCACGATGCGGTGCGCCTGAGCATCTCATCAAGAAGGACTGCCATCAGCTGAGTGAGACCTTGACGAACACGTTGGTCGGGACCTTTATCCTGAGAATCTGCTTTATGTACTTCTCGTCGCCTTCCACGTCGCAGAGGCGCTTTGAAACCCGTTTTTCCCAGTGCTCGTAGGTGTCGGTCCCGTCCCCGCATGGCGTGCGCCTGCAGGAAATCTCAAGCTTCCTCCTCGGGAGCCTGACCGGGCCGGTGAACCTCATGCTGAGCATCCTGGAAAGCTCCTTTATCTGCGATACCACGTTGTCAAGGGCCGAAGGGTCCACTCCGCTGAGCCTGATCCTGATTTTTGTCATATTGTGCCTCTGTAAATGCAAAATTTGCGGATTTTATATTATTTACAAACCTATTTAAAGTTGCCAGCGCCGGACGCAGGTTCCTGCCCCCAGCCTCATATGCCTATTTTTCTACTTTCCATAACATTTAAAATAACGTTGGTGGCCGTATTACACAGATATGGCAGCATCACCGAGTGATTCACATGCATGAGCACGAAGGCAACGACATCGCGGTTTTCCATTCACGGACGCCGATGAGCGATTTCATCAATACCACCTCCAGGCTTTCCACCATCACCAACGTGGGGTATGGCGAGCCAGGCATGACTCCCCTGGACCAGCCAGGCGAGGCGGCGGCCCGCATGCAGCTTAACCGCATCTCTTCGGTATCCCTTGTCCACGACGTGGAGTGGGGCGGTCCATCACGCAAGGGACCGACCGTCCGGGATGCCGCCATGACGCAGAAGTACCTTGAAGCGACAAGTATCCGGAACCGCACCATGAAATTATCTGCCGTCAATCCACAGGCAGCCGCGCCACGCGTCCTGCCGCTCCGCAGGTGAAGCAACGTTTATAAAATCCCGCTGGGATAATGATTCCTGATTCTTGGATAATACGATAGCCAGAGGCGGTAACATGCAGAAGAACGTAAGGCATTTAGTGACACTGAAGGACTACGACGGGAAGTGGATGAATGGCATAGTCAGGAACGCGATGGCCATAAAGTCCAGGCCGCAAAAGTTTTCCGGTATCCTCGAGGGAAAGACGCTCGCGATGCTTTTTGAAAAGAAATCCACGCGCACCCGCCTCTCGTTCGAAGCCGGGACCGCCATGATGGGCGGCCATGCGGTGTACCTCGACCAGAATACCACGCACATCAAATTCGATTCCATTCCCACGGAGGCGATCTGCATCTCCCGGTACGCATTCGCCATCCTCGTGCGGCCGCTCAAGCACGTGACGCTGGAGGAATTCACGCGCTGGAGCACGGTGCCTGTCATAAACGGCTGCTCGGAATCCGACCACCCCTGCCAGGCGCTCGCTGACATCATGACCATACGCGAGAAGTTCGGAGGTAGGAAAGGCATAAAAGTCGTCTACCTGGGAGTCGCGAACAACGTCAGCAACTCGCTCTCGCTCGCATGCGCGGAAACCGGGGCGCAGTTCGTCCTGTGCACTCCAGCCGGGAAAAAAGGGAAGGATCCTGATGCGAACGACCCTGAACTGATGAGGCGGCTCGCCGCAACCGGGCGCTACAGCGAGGAGCCGGACGTCACGAAGGCGGTGAAGGGCGCCAACATACTATATACCGACACCTGGGTGAACATGGAGTTCCAGGGCGACAAGCGTCTGATGACCACACGCGAGCGCCTTCTCCGGAACTACCAGCTCAACGAGCGTATCCTGGAACTGGCAGGCCCGCAGGCGTTCGTCATGCACGACCTGCCCGCTTATGAAGGCAAGGAGATAAGCACGGGCGCGCTGCTCGGGCCGCGCACCGGCTACGAGAACATCCCCCAAAATTGCCTCTGGCCGTACCAGGCGGAAAACCGCATGTGGGCGCAGATGGCCGTGATGCTGGACCTGCTGGGTGTAAAGCGATGAAGGCGGTGTTCGGATGAAGGCAGTGCTCGCGCTCAAGGATGGCACGATAATCCATGGAACAGGATTCGGAGCCATGGCAGAGAACGTGGGCGAGCTCGTCTTCAACACCTCCATGACAGGATACGAGGAGGCGCTCACGGACGCGAGCTACGCCGGCCAGATCCTGCTCATGACCTACCCGCTCATGGGCAACTACGGGATAAACGGCAGGGACCGGGAAAGCGGCAGGGTGCAGCCGGCCGGCTTCGCAGTCCGCGAACTCAGCCCTGACCACGAGCACAGGCAGGCGAACCAGTCCCTTGACGCGTTCCTGAAGCAGCACGGCGTGCCTGGCATGACCGGCATAGACACCCGCTCCCTGGTGAGGCACATCCGCGACAAGGGCGTGATGCCAGCCATAATCGCAACGTCGGAAAAGGACCTGGACGTGAAGAAGCTCGTGGAGCGGATGAACCGGTTTGACTACTCGTCGGTGGATTTCGTCAGGGAGGTCAGCACGAAGAAGGCGCAGGTGTTCGGGAAGGGCGGGAAGAAGAAGGTCGCGCTCATGGATTACGGCGTGAAGATGGGCATCGTGCGGGAGCTGGTGAAGCGCGGCTGCGAGGTGCACCTCCTGCCGTGCGACGCGACCGCAGCTGACGTGAAGGCCCTGGAGCCGGACGGTGTCATGCTTTCCAACGGCCCGGGCGACCCGGCGATACTGAAATACGCGCACGAGGCGATACGCGGGCTGGAGGGATACCGGCCGATGTTCGGCGTGTGCCTGGGCAACCAGCTCATCGCACACGCGTTCGGCGGCGACACGTTCAAGCTGAAGTTCGGCCACCGCGGCTGCAACCACGCGGTCCTTGACGTGAAGGCCGGGAAGACCGCAATCACGACGCAGAACCACGGCTTCGCGGTCGGGAAGGTGCCCAAAGGCTTTGAAGTTTCCCACGTAAACGTGAACGACAAGAGCGTGGAGGGCATGCGCAGCGAGAACAAGGCGATTTTCTCTGTCCAGTACCACCCGGAGGCGTCGCCGGGGCCGCACGACTCGCGGCACCTGTTTGACGATTTCATAAAGATGATATGACGCTGATGTGATGACAATGGCTGAAAAGGAAACAGGAAACCCGGCGCAGAAGGCCGGTCCAGACACCGAGAACAACGTGAAATGCAGCTTCTGCGGCAACGACGCGTCGTGCGACGAGTGCCGGAAGTCCCCGGACCAGTCGGCAGAGCACGTGTGCTACGAATGCTACCAGCAGATGGCCGGCCAGATGCCAGAGGGCAGGAAAATCCACGTGTGCATCCCGCCTGACAAGATGGCCGAGATGTACAGCCGCTTCATTGACGACGTCACCAGCCATGCATTTGACGAGCTGTGGAACGCGGAAAAGAAGCGCATAAAGGAGCTGTCCAGGCAGGAAATCGCCCAGGCGTGCTTCTTTGAGGGCGCGCGGTTCATGCAGTCGTTCCTGCAGAAGATGCAGGCTGAAAACCAGGAGAAGGACGAAGAGAAAGGCGGGAGCGGGGAAAAGAAGGCGCAGGCTGTCCGGCAGGAGAAGGAAGAGAAAAAATGAGGAAAAATTGAGAAAAAACAGGAGAAAACAGTAAAAAATAATAAAAAAAAGAAAAACGGGCGGAGTGGCATAGCCGATGGAAAAACCGAAAAAAGTCCTCGTCATAGGCTCAGGGCCGATAGTCATAGGCCAGTCCGCTGAATTTGATTATTCCGGCGCACAGGCGTGCCGTGCGCTGCGCGAGGAGGGCGTGCAGGTGGTGCTGGTCAATTCCAACCCCGCGACCATCCAGACCGACAAGGACACCGCGGACATCGTGTACATAGAGCCGCTCACGGCGCCTGTCATTGAGACGATAATAGCTAAGGAGAAGCCCGAAGGCATAATCGCGACCATGGGCGGGCAGACCGGCCTCAACCTCGCCATGGAACTCCACCGCGGCGGCGTGCTGAAGAAGCACGGCGTGCGGTTCCTCGGCACCGACGCCGGGGCCATAGACGCTGCCGAGTCAAGGGAGAAGTTCAACCGCCTGATGGAAAAGCTGGGCATGCCAATCCTGCCCGGCAGGGTGGTGAAAGACGCCGCAGGCGCGGTGAAGTCCGCAGCCTCAATGGGATATCCGGTGATGGTCCGGCCGTCATTCACGCTCGGCGGCACAGGCGGCGGCACTGCCTACGACGAGAATGAACTGCTGAAGGTGATGGACCTCGCCCTGCGCCTGAGCGCCACCGGCGAGGCGCTGGTGGAGAAGAGCGTCATCGGCTGGGGCGAGTTTGAATACGAGGTCGTCAGGGACTCGCAGGGCAACGCGCAAATCATCTGCAACATGGAGAACGTGGACCCGATGGGCGTGCACACAGGCGAGAGCATAGTGGTCGCGCCGTCCCAGACGCTCAGCGACGCCGACCACCAGATGCTCCGCGACGCTGCCCTGAAAATCGCCCACGGCATAGGAATCCAGGGCGGCTGCAACGTCCAGTTCGCCATGAACCAGGAGACCGGCGAATTCACGGTGATAGAGGTCAATCCCAGGCTGTCGCGCTCCTCTGCTCTGGCGTCCAAGGCCACCGGATACCCAATCGCCAGGGTGGCTACCAAGATAGCGCTCGGCCACAGCCTGCACGAGATACGAAACGCCATAACAGGCACCTCGGCAGCGTTTGAGCCTGCCCTTGACTACGTGGTCGTGAAAATCCCGCGCTGGCCATTTGACAAGTTCCCGAAAATCCCGCGCACCATAGGCACCCAGATGAAAAGCACAGGCGAGGTGATGGCCATAGGCCGCACCTTCCAGGAGGCGCTCAACAAGGCCATCCGCAGCCTTGAGGTC
The DNA here is from genome assembly GCA_964490215.1 of Microcaldota archaeon. Lineage (GTDB taxonomy): Archaea > Micrarchaeota > Micrarchaeia > Anstonellales > Bilamarchaeaceae > Bilamarchaeum. The sequence continues at coordinate 40,721 of CAZBAM010000003.1, forward strand.
AAGATTCCTGCGAAGATAAACCCGGACGAGCACCTGTTCCCGCCGACAGACCAGCGGCTGTTCGCCCTGCTGGAGGCGCTCCGCACCGGAAGGAGCGTGGACGCGCTGCATGAAAAGACCTGGATAAACAGGTGGTTCCTCCACCGCATGGCCGGCATGGTCGCCATGGAGCGGAAAATCGCAGGCGGGAAGATGTCGCGGGAGCTCATGCTGGAGGCCAAGCGCAACGGATTCTCGGACGCGCAGGTCGCGGCGCTCACCGGCAGCGGAGAACTGGAGGTCAGGAAGCAGCGCAAGGGCTGGGGCATACTTCCCACCTACAAGATAGTTGACTCGTGCGCTGGCGAGTTCGCGGCCCTCACGCCCTATTACTATTCAGTTTACGAGGGCGAGAACGAGGCAGGCCCGCTGGAAGGGAAGAAAATCGCGGTCATAGGCGCAGGGCCCATACGCATCGGCCAGGGCATAGAGTTTGACTACTGCTGCTCCCACGCTGCGTTCGCGCTGCGCGAGCTCGGCTGCAGGAGCATCATGATAAACAACAATCCCGAGACCGTGAGCACTGACTTTGACTCCAGCGACCGGCTCTACTTTGAGCCGCTCACGTTTGAGGACGTGATGAACGTGCTGGAGAACGAAAGCGCGGACGGCGTCATCGTCCAGCTCGGCGGGCAGACCAGCATAAACCTGGCTGAGAGGCTGCACGCGCAGGGCGCGAAGCTGCTTGGCACGCCGCTGGACGGCATAGACATAGCAGAGGACAGGGAGAGGTTCAGGGCGCTCGCCCACAAGCTCGGCATCCTCCAGCCTGAGAACGGCGTTGCAACAAGCGAGGCCCAGGCGCTTGAGGCAGCCTCGCGCATCGGCTATCCGGTGGTGGTGAGGCCGAGCTACGTCATCGCCGGCAGGGCGATGGAGATAGTCTACAACGAGGAAGACCTGCGGGCCTACATCCACGACGCAGTGGACGTCAGCATGAACCGGCCGGTGCTCATAGACAAGTACCTTGACAACGGCATAGAATGCGAGGTGGACGCGGTAAGCGACGGCAGCCGCGTCTTCATAGGCGGCATAATGGAGCACATAGAGCCTGCCGGCGTGCATTCCGGCGACGCTAACATCGTCCTCCCCTCGCTGCGGCTGACGCCGAAGGAGCTCGCGACCATAACCGATTACACTGAAAAGATATCGCGGGCGCTCGGCATCGTCGGCCTCGTCAACATACAGTTCGTTGCCAGGAAGGGCCTGATATACGTCCTTGAGGCCAACCCCCGCGCGAGCCGCACGGTGCCGTTCGTCAGCAAGGCGATTGGCATACCACTCACGAAACTCGCGGTCCGCGCGATGCTCGGCGGCAAGCTTCCCGAGGACTTAAGGGGAATCGGCGCGGGAACACGAACCGGCGCAGGGTCAGGAAGCGGCGCGGGAAGCAGTGCAAGCGAGACGAAGGCGAAACCCGGCCACTACGCCGTAAAGAGCGTGGTCTTCCCGTTCCTGAAGCTGCTGGGCGCTGACCTGCGGCTCGGCCCTGAGATGCGGAGCACCGGCGAGACGATGGGCATAGGAAGGACGTTTGAGATGGCCTACTACAAGGCGCTGCTGGCCGCCGGCATCAGGCTTGAGGAAGGCAGGAAGCACAGCGCGTTCCTGAGCGTGCGCGACGAGGACAAGAAGGACGTGCCGAAGCTGGCAGCCATTCTCAAGAAACTGGGCTTCTCCATATACGGCACGCTGGGCACGGTGGGGGCAATAGCCGGAGCCATCACAGTGCCGAAAATCGGCAAGGGCCACCCTGACGCGCTGGAGCTGATAGAGTCCGGCACGGTGACTCTGGTGGTCAACACGCCGACGCGCGGGGGCAGGTCGCACACGGACGGCTTCAGGATGCGCAGGGCGAGCCTCCAGAGCGGCATCCCGTGCATAACCAACCTCAGCACTGCCTACGAGCTGCTCAAGGCCATGGACATCCTCAGCAAGAAGGAGCTGGAGATAGAGCGCGTGGACAAATACTGGCGATGACGACGGTTAGGGATGAGTCTCTATTGAGGCGAGGATACCGAGATAAGATAAAGCGTTTTCTTGTGACTGGGTATCAATAGTGTGGCTGGGGACGAAAGAAACAAGGATTAAATAAGGATTTGGGAAAGCTGGTTGATGGCAAGACAGAAGTAAGGAGATGGGAAAATGGCAAATAAGAAAACAGAAAAAGAGGCTTTGAAGTTTATACTTACTGAACAAAAAAACCAGACGCAAATTCTGTCTGATATTAAAGAGAAAATCAAAAAATCTAGTGCGACACAAATAGCTATGCTTGCATTGGGTATTTTAGAGATTATTGTTGGACTAGCATATCTGGGTTTTGTAAATCTAACTAAAAAGGAAGCTGAGTTAGTGAAGCATAATGAAATATCTACTTCTGAAAAATCGTCTTACCATATGCGTAAATCTACTACTCTCCTCACTGTCGGAAGCCTTTTTTTCTTATTGCTTATCACATCTTTGGGGTTTAACGTTAATGATTATCCAAATCTCAAGTTTGTGCAGTATTTTCTTATGGGTTTGTCACTGCTGGGTTTGGCTGCCATCTATGTCGGAATTATAGAACTATTTAGAAGCATGAAAGCAAGCGAAGAGTTTAACCCCGGAGTATTGTCGATTATTCCCCACCCACGTGTGTTAGGTTATTTTGTATTGGTTGGGATTTGGTTATGGGTAAGTTATACGCTTTTACCTAACTATCAGGATAATATAGTCCCATTAATAGTAGGAATTATCTTTGCTATTTTATTAATAGTATTGCCCCGGTCAGAAGTTGAAAAAACATTTAATAAATGATCAAGGTCGCTCGCCAGACCGTGATGACTTTTGTTGAAACTTCAACTCAGTGAATACATCCTGGTCGAAACTGTTTCAGTTAGCTTTCTGTGGGGGGTTCCCAAACCCGGGTCAACTAACGCCGCTTAATTATCCGGGCTTGAATGCAAAATTCCATACTTATCTGTCCCAAATATGAACTATTCTGTCAGGTTGGGATGAATCAGGTGGTGCTCGTAGAATTACAACTAAGAAAATGATTAAGATAATTAAAAACACTGCTCCGTAAAAGAAGTCACTAATGCTCTTACCAAAGTCTTTTGGTATTAGCGCTTTTTGATCTTCTAAAGACATACAAATTCCTTTTGAATCTCGTTTACCAGAGCCACATAGATAATCTGCATTGGCAGAGTCCCCATCGTTTAAGCATGCTTGCCCACTACCTTCTGGACATTCTTTGCAAATACGAACTTCCAAAGTCCTATCTTCAGGAACTTGAGTAATTAAATTACCTGAATATGAAATTGAGATTCTTGAGGGATCAATTTGCATGGGCATATCTAAATTATTATTATATTTATCTGATGTAATTGTTTGTTTACCTAATGGAGCCAAATTTAAGGTGGTACTCGCGAGATTGCCTGCAAAATAGTATGAAACAACGACGCTAATCGGGTGATTTATTTTATTTACTACATCAAATGAGTCTTGCCACACCCAATTATTGTTAAGTCCAACACGCGTTATTGTATTCTGTTTTGCATTTTCGATGACTACCGGCTGGTCTGGGATTTTCTCAGTACCCTGGTAATAATTAACGTAAACCACTTCAGTTTTATTCTCCGTGCTTCCATATTGACATGTAGTCGCAGCAAAAGTGAGTCCTACCAGAATTAGAAGAACTATGATAGAGAACTTCATACTTTCTTTTCCCAATGCAATCTTAAATTCCTTTCGTTTTAGATAGCGTTGCATACTCCTTCTCCCCAGCCTTACTGGCGCTGATGCCGCGGCCGCCCCCCAACGTCATAACCCGGCATGCCATCGTTTTAATATTTTGCCCACACAATATGCTACATGGCCTTCAATCGCGCGTGGTGCGACGCCCGCCGCGGAAAACGCGGCTGCCTCATGCACCGCGAACTGAACAATCCACTCCCACGCCTTCCGCGTGGCGTCATATCTACCGCGCGGCATGCCGGGCTGGCAGGCACGGCGCAGGAACTGGCGAAGCTCAGGCGCATGCTGAACAGGTACAAAAAAAGCCCCTGCGACGTATGCAGCTACCTCGGCGACAGGAATATGGAGCCCATGCAGAATCTTATAAATGCCGTGAAGCAGGCAAGCTGCAAGGCCGGATTTGAGCAGAAGAATATCCATGCCGCTGCGACGTCCAGTAGTAGCGGCGCGTCAGGCATCCACGGCTTTGTCCTGGCAGAGCCGGGCAAGGAGCCGGTGGCCATGGATTTCACGTTCACCAATGTCCGGAAGTTCCTGGCGGTCCGGTTTAAAGGGCTGTTCGGCGGCGAGCCCCTTGCCGTGCCGTGCAGGAGCGTCATCGCGCGCATTCACCCTTCCAGAGTGGAAATAGAGCGGGTGCTGAGGGACGTTGAAATAGATGTGGCTGCCGTACCAGCTCAAACTGATTAGCTCAGATGAAAATCCCGCACAGCAGCAACAGCGTCGGCACGATTATCGCGCCCATTAGCACTGTCCTTTCCACCCCCAGCCTTATCGTCAGCCAGCCGAGCGCAGTGGAAATCGCCAGCACGAGGATGCCTGTGCCGCCGTCAAGGAACAGCGTTATGGCTGCAAGGTAGGCCGCGAGTATTATGTTCGCCCTTGAGAAATCCAGGGACGCCAGCGCAGCCAGCTTCCTGCGCAACGCATAGACCGCAAATGACGAGAGCGCGATGCTCAGCAGGAAAAGCGCGAGCAGCAGCGGGAGGTTGTCCCCTATTTCCATGGCCTGCGAAAGCCATGCAGTGGCGCCCACCCTGGACTTGTCTATGGACGTGCTGGTGGAAAGCGAGAAGAGCGCCTGGCTCACGGATATGGAGCTCAGGGTTGCGAGATATCCGGCTGTGCTCACAGGCATGGCTATGGTTGCGAATGCAGCCACCTGTGCCGGCGAGCCTATGCCAGGCACGAGGTCTGCCAGCATGCCCAGAAGGACGCCTATCACGACGAACGGCACAAAGCCGAATCCAACTGGCTTGTCCGCCTGCGGCGGCACAGGCGTTTTCCTGTATGTAGCGATGGCTGCCATTGCGAACAGCCCTGAGAAAAGCGGCAGGAACGGGTCATAGACGCCGGTGTGCAGGGCGAACGTGCCGAGCATGCCGGCGGCGATGAACACCGCGCAGGCCGCTGCAGGAAGCTTGCTCCTCGCCACGAGCACGACTGACAGGGCGAGCAGGACGTATTTCATGTGCGGCCTTGCGAGCGCGTAGGCGGCAGGGAAAAAGCCGAGCGACGGCACGAACAGCGCGACCGAAAGCAGCGCGGCAAGCAGGCAGGAGATGAGCACGACCTTCAGCGCTGTTATGCCCTCGCCGTCCAGCAGCATCCTCTGGCCAGGCAGCACGGCGACCACCGTGGCGCGGTCAGGCACCCCGAAGAATATGGACGGGATGAAGGACGATACGAGGCTGGAGGGATAGAGCGAGATTATCATCACTGCCAGTGCCCGCCGGTCAGGCACGAGCGACGAGAGCACAGCGATGGCTGTGTTGGGATGAAGTCCCGGAAGCAGCCCGCTGACAAACCCGCATGCGACTCCTGCTACGAATGAAAGCGCATCATCCATCCTATCCCCCTGTTCTCCCTTTACTGTTTCCTGTTCCCCATTCCCGCTGGTTTCCGGCCCGGCGTTCGCGCCCCTCTTCCCCTTTCCCGCCCGCGTTTCGCGTTCCGTCGCAGTTCCCGCGCCCCGATTTCCCCTTTACTTCACGTGCGCTCTGCCCCGCGTTCCCTGGTTCCCCCTTTACTGTTTTCCATTCCCGCTTCCCGCCGTTTTGTGTCAGCCCAGCGCGACGTTCTTCACTCTTATATGCGGCCCGCCGTCGCTCACAGGCACGCTCTGCCCGTTCTTGCCGCACATGCCAGGGCTGCCCCCGAAATCCTTTCCAACGCATTCAACGTCAAGGAGCGTCTGGAGTATGTTCCCGCTTATGGTGGTGTCCCGCACCAGCGCGGTTTTCTCGCCGCGCTTTATCAGCCAGGCCTGCTCGGCCCTGAACATGAAGCCGCCGGAGAAGGTGTCCACGCTGCCGCCTTTCATGCCCTTGAGATAGACGCCGTCCCGCACGCCGAAGACGTCGTCCGGCGACGCGTCGCCAGGCTGGAAATAGGTGTTGCTCATGCGGACTATGGGGACGGACCCGTATCCCTCTGCCCTGGCGTGGCCGTTGGGCTCGTGGCAGAGCGCCTTTGCCGTCTCCCTGGAATTGATGAAGCCCCTGAGCACCCCGTGCTCCACGAGCACGGTCTTCCGCGCCCTTACGCCCTCGTCGTCATAGGCGTAGTTCCCGAAATCGTCCGCAGACGGGTCGTCTGCTATGCTGACCATGTCGTTTCCTATGGCCTTTCCAAGCCTGCCTGCAAGGATGGACTCCTTGTCCAGCACAGCGTCAGCCTCGCACGCGTGCCCGACCGCCTCGTGGGAGAACACGCCTGTCATTTCAGGGTCCATGACCACCGTGAACCTGCCCCTGGGCGGCGGCGCAGCCTTGAGCAGGCCGAGCGCCTTGTCCCTTGCCTCGCCGGCCACGTCCATGTTGAGCCTGCCGAAGCCCTTGCGCGACCACGAACGCGACATCCCGCGCTGGATGAGGCTTCCGGAGCGCGCGGTGCACGCGCACGAAAGGTACGTGAATCCGGTTTCCTGGATTATCTCAGCGCCTTCCGAGCTGTAAAACTCCTGCACCGTGCGGCTGTCCGTGCACGAGAGCGTGCGCGCTGCGACGTTTTTCGCCTTCATACCCCTGCCGGCGTCCAGCAGCGCCTTCACCTGCGCCTCGCTGTCGCCCTGGGGCGGCCTGTCAGTTATGTGTTTCTTCTCCGGTGCTGGAACCGCCAGCGCTATCCCGCCCTTTCCCAGCAGCGCAAGCCGTTTCGCCCGCTGGAGCAGGATTTCCGGCGCCTCGCCGCGGTTGCTGGACGCGAAGCCCCAGGAGCCGTTCTCCAGCACGCGCACGCCCATCCCCACCTGCGAGCCTGAGGCGTGCCTGACCTCGTCGTTGGTTATCTGCACCCAGGACTCCGTGCCCCGCTCTATGCGTACGTCAGCGTATCCGTATCCGGACAGGATCCTGTGGAATTCCATCTAAAGCAGCCGCCTGGCCTTCTCGGCATATTCCAGGACGAGCCTCTTCTCCTCCTTCGTCCTTACCATGCCGCAGAATACGTGGCTGCCTACCGGTACCATGACGAGGACCGCGCTCTCAAACGCGAGTTCAATCTGCTTCTGCCTGTCCTCCATCTTCTTCATGAGGGCGTCGGACACGTTGCAGACCGAGGCGATGAGGCCCGGGCTCACCTCGTTGAGCGCCAGGGTGGAATGCACCGGAACGCCGTCCACCCGGACCAGCGCCCCTCCTATCCCCCTGCCCTTCATGTCGTTCAGGAGCGCTTCTATTTCAGTATGCATGCCATCACATCCCGTTCCCTTATCCACGGCACCATAAAAATACTTTCGCTTTCCGGCGCCTGCGATGGTTTTATAATCTGATATGGGCACACATATGAGTATGAGCAGTGTCAACATATCCATAACCGAGGACGTCTACGGCCTCCTGAAGGCCCTCAGGAGGGAAGGCCAGAGCTTCTCTGACGTGATACGGAGCATGGTAGAGGAAAAGGACATAAGCAAGTGCTACGGCCTGCTCAGTGGCTACAAGGCAGAGCTGGCCACGGTGGAAACGGAGGCCCTCAAAGCCAGAAAGCAGAAATGGAAAGAGGCGGTTTTCTGAAGGTCCTTCTGGATACGGCCGCCCTCATTGACCTCCTGAAAGGCGAGAAGAACGCAATGGCAAGGGCCGAGGAGCTGAAGAAGGAAGCCGCCCTCTACACGACCACAATCAACATCTACGAGATTCTGAGGGGCATCAACCTCCTTCCGCCAAAAAGCAAAGAGCGGCATATCCAGGCATTACGGGTCCTCATCAGCAACCTCAACCTCCTGGGCATAGACGCGGACGCTGCCGCCGCTGCGGCTTCCGTGTATGCGGAGTTGCGAAAAAAAGGGACTGAAATAGACCCTCCGGACTACCTGATTGCCGGCGCCTGCATTGCAAACGGCATCGGCCTCATCCTCACAAGAAACGAAAAGCACTTCGGGAGGATAAGCGGGCTGAAGGCGGTCACGTACTAGATTATGGCCAGCCCGGCCGGGCCGACCTTCAGTGGTATCAGGATGTCCACATCCGGCACCCTCAGGAAGAACTTCCCGCCAGCGTCCGATATGGTGCATATCCCGTCCGCGCCCTGCTCCAGTGTGCTCAGCAGCTGCTTGTCGTGGACGCCTTCGTCTATGAGGTAGATGGTCGTCCCGTTGGCGGTCCTGAGCCTCCCCTCTATGACGCTTAGGAATTTCCTTATGGACTCCTTGGGATTATAGAGCACGAACGTGGAGAGGGTGTCAAAGACCACCCGCATCCGCTTGCCTGCGCTCACCTTCATGGCCTCGTTGAGCATGAGCGAGATGTCGTTGAGCGCGCCCGGGCCTGAGACCATCATGACCTTCGGGCTGCTCTCCACCGGCCTTCCCAGCGTGGCGCTGTAGCAGTCTATGAAAAAGACGTTCGGCTTTTCCAGGCTTATGCCCAGCGTTGCCGCCTTTTTTATTACGTCCGCGGGCGAGGAGTTGCCACAGAGTATGTACGCGTTCTCGCCGGTTCCCGCCGCACCGGCGAAATGGTACGCGAGCGCAGCCTTCTCCATCCCGCTGGGCCCGACTATGATGATGTTGCCTGGATTGACGAACCCGCCCTCCAGTATCAGGTCCAGGTCCGCGATGCCGGTGCAAAGCCTGTTCTTCCTGAGAATAGGCGTCTGCTCGTTCACTCCCAGGTCCATGGCAGTAATGGCGTTGGAAGTTTTATAAAGGTCTGCGTTCCCCCAGGCTGCCGCCCAAGGGTAAAACTGGCAGGAAAAAGAAGGGCGCTGTAAACAAGCCCAAGCGCCTTGCCGGGCTATTCTTATTCTTGCCTTCGGGACGCCCTTTGGGCACAGGACCCACCATCCCTTCGGGATGGTTCCCCCGTGCCAGTTCCTGGAGGCATTTCTTGTGGAAAAAGAGCATGGAAAAAAGAAGAGGAAAAAAGAAGAAAACCGAGGGGAACTCAGCAGAATGTGGTTGCCGATATGCTTGATGCACCGCCGCCTGCCATGAGCGCGTTTATGATTATCGGCGTCAGCACGTATATGAGCGCGCCGATTATCGCGCCGGTCATCATGGCAGTCGCCCACACAGTCGCCCTTGCCCTGGTTTCTGCACCAAGCACCTGGCCGATCGCGTAAGTCGCACCAGCAAGCAGTATCATTATCATGATTGCGCCGCCGAGGAACACCCTGGACGCGTCACAGAGCCCCCTGAGGGCCGAAGATATGCCCGTGGCTGCATCAGCTGTAGCAAACGACACTGAGAGCAGGTTGACGGCAAATACCGCCACTATCAGGTATTTCCCCCAGGTGTTCGCCTTTCGCATAAAATCAACGATATCCATCCGTTCACCTTTGATTGGTTTTGAGGGCTATATGAAAGTGAATATTTAAAAAGGATAATCCGGCCGCGAAAAATGGGTGAAACGGGGAAAAAGAAGATGAAAAAAGGGCACGGAAAAAAAGAAGAGGAAAAAAGAAGAAGGGCGCTGTAAAACCACTCAGGCGCCTTGCCTGGTTAGTCTTATTTTTAACTTCTAGACGCCCTTTGGGCGCAGGACCGGATGATGTCAGGACCGACGCTTCGATCTTGAGCATGTTCATGAACGTTGCGACGTTCATGACAACGACGCTTCGTTCGCTGGTCCACAGAACGGTGCGCCGTTCTGCCGGACCCACCGTCTGCGGACGGTTCCCCCGTGCCGATTCTTGGAGGTATCTCCTATGGGATTCTACAAATCCAAAAAAAGAAGAAAACGGAGGGGAAATCAGCAGAAGTTGGTCGCCTGTATGCTCCCGGCGCCTCCTCCTCCAAGGAGCGCGTTTATGACTATCGGCGTCAGCATGTATATGAGCGCGCCGATTATCGCGCCGGTCAGCATCGCCGTGGCCCACACGGTCGCCCTTGCCCTGGTCTCCGCCCCGAGAATCTGGCCGATGGCGTAAGTCGCACCAGCAAGCAGTATCATTATCATGATTGAGCCGCCGAGGAACACCCTGGACGCATCACAGAGCCCCCTGAGGGCCGACGATATGCCAGTAGCTGCCGTGCCTGCAAACGACACTGCGAGCAGATTGACGGCAAACACCGCAACTATCAGGTATTTCCCCCAGGTGTTCGCCTTTCGCATCAAATCAACAATATCCATCTGTTCACCTTCGGCTGGTTGTGGGGATTAAGTGGGAGTCAATATTTAAAAACATTCAGCCGAGAGTAAGCGCATGGATTTTCTCCAGCGGCTGCTGAAAAGTGACCGCAGGGTCCTGTTCATCCTGATATGCGCCTACCTCGTCACACACCTTGCGGTGCTCCAGTTCCTGCCATTCGTGCGCGACGAGGCCATATACGCGGTGATGGTGACGGAGCAGGCCGATTCCCCGTCGCTCATCCCGACGTTTTTCGGCTATCCGGTGAGTTGGAAGCCAGCCCCTTTCTTCTGGCTCTACGTGCCGTTCTCAAAGCTGCTTTCCGGCTTCCTTCCGCTTGAGGTCGTTTATCGCCTCCCATCGCTTCTTTTCGGGCTTGCGACGGTCCCGCCGCTCTACCTGCTGCTGCGTAACGCGGGCGTCAGCCGCGCCCTGGCGTTCTGCTCCCTGCTCATATTCACCTTTTCCTACGTTTCGCTCTACCCACAGACGGCCATGCTTGCCGATTCCCCGGCGTTCTTCTTCATATGCGCGTCGCTCTGGCTCTACACCGAAAAGCGCCTCCCGGCGTGGCGCTTCCTTGCCGCAGGCGTGCTTGCGTTCGCTGCTTTCTTCATAAAGATAGTGCTCGCGTTCATGGTCCCGGTGCTCGCCGTTGCGTGGTTCTGTGCCGGCCGGAAGGAAACGCTCCGCAACCCGCTCTTCCTCGCCTCGCTGGCTGCCGTTCCGGTCGCGCTGGCGCTGCACGCCGCGCTGCTGCAGGGCGCAGGCCTGCTCGGCGAGTCCTATGCCAGCAACGTAGTAAACCACTTCATGAGTCCGGCTGGCGTTGAGGGCCAGTTCGGGGTGGTCCTGGGCTCCCTCATGATGTTCATCTCGTCCTGCGGCATCTGGTTCCTGCTATCGCTTTTCGGCTTCTGGAAAAACTGGCGGAGCCAGCCGTTCATGGCTGCGTGGTACGCACTGCTCGTGTTCCCTGTCCTCACAGGCTTCTTCATGCCGTGGTACTACCTGCCGGTGATGCCAGCGGTGGCTTATTTCGCCGCGCTGGCCGTGCTGAAATGGGAAGGCGTGGAGAAGGCGGACCTGTTCTTCGTCATCTTCCTGTCGCTCGCCCTGGCTGCCACCGTGGTCCTGCTCTGCGCCGGCTATGTATTCACGCGGAACGACTTCCTCCCTGAAAAGGAGGCCGGCCTGATGCTTGCCGGGAAGGAGAACGTGCTCATCGCCGGCGACTACGCGCCGGGCGTGTTCGCCTACAAGATGCTGACCGAGCGCCGGGAGCTCGGCCGCAGCCTGGATTTCGGCCTCGTGGTTTTCCCGCGGAACACGTCCAACGGGACCGTGGCCCAGTTCCTCAGCGACTACTATTCGGCATCCGCGCCGGTCGTCCAGGGGTCGTTCAGCCCGCTTTTCTCGCTCAATGCCATTTTCAGGAAGGACACCAGCATAGCGGGATTCGGCTGCGTGGCGCTCGTCGGCCGCTACAGCGTGGTCCCGCCCGGCGCAGAAATACTCTATAACCGCTCCTACGTAGTAATATACCGTCCCACCCCCGGGCTGTTGACGAAGTGACCGCATGATTTCCGTGATAATCCCAACCTACAACGAGCGCGGCAACGTGGAACTGCTGGTTCCCAGGCTGGCTGCGCTCCTGCCGCAGGGCAGCGAGATAGTAGTGGTGGACGACAATTCGCCCGACGGCACGGCCGCAGTGGTGGAGGCGATGTCAGCGAAATTTCCAACGGTCCGGCTCGTCAGGCGCGAAAGGAAGGCTGGCCTTACATCCGCGGTCGTCGCAGGCGTTTCCGCAGCTAAGGGCGACTTGATAATCGTGATGGACGGGGACCTTTCCCATCCGCCCGGGGCTGTGCCGCTGCTGGCTTCCGCGCTGAAGGGCTGCGACCTTGCGGTGGGCAGCAGGCTGGCCGAAGGCGGCAGGGTGGAGAGCTGGCCGCTTCACAGGAAGCTGATATCACGTGGTGCAGAACTGCTCGCCCGCGTCCTCCTGGGCGTGAAGCTGTCGGATCCGATGAGCGGATTTTTCGCGATCCGCAAGGGCGTCTTCATGAAAACAAGGTTCAGGGCCAGGGGCTACAAGATTCTCCTGAACATACTCGCTGACAATCCGCGCATCAGGGTGAGGGAAATCCCGTACGTCTTCAGCGACCGGCATTCAGGCAGGACCAAGCTGGGCGCTGCTGAGATGGCGACCTACGTATCCGACCTCATACGCCTGCGGTTCTCCTGACCGGAAGCGGGAAACCCTAAACCGGAAACGGGTGGAAACGAGCGGAGAGGCGTGGAAAGGAGCGGAAACGGGCAGAAACCGGCGGGAACTGGAAACCTGAAACGGAAAACGGGAAACCGGAAGCGGCATACCCGCGAATCGCGTTCCGGCAATGGCTTTCGTGAACTACACACAGCTGAAGCCGTCTTCTTGTGCTCCGCTCAGGATGGATTTCCCGGGCCTACCTCATTTAAAGTTACGCCCTCCATCCTTTCCATGGAAGTTCTCGGTGTGCCCGGCCGGCCGTTCCTGCTGAACGCGGCCATTACCCTCCTCCTGACCGTGGCCATATTCTACCCTGCGCTGGCCTCGTTCGGCCAGGTGCTTCTGGGGGCCGAGGACATCCGGCTTTTCCTGTGGCTCTTCTGGCATTTCAGCAACAGCCTAAACAACGGCACCAACCCGTTTTATGCAGGCGAGATATTCCATCCCTACGGGATTTCCCTTTCCATGACCACCCTGTCCCCGCTCCAGGCCATCGCCTACTGGCTGCTTCCTGCGTCGTTCGGCCCTTTCGGGAAGATAACGCTCCTGCAGGCGCTTTCATTCGTCCTCGGCGGAATCTTCGCCTTCTGCCTCGCGTACAGGTTCGCGAAATCCTTCCTGCCTTCCTTTTTGGGCTCGGCGCTGTTCAACTTCTCGGTGTATCATTCGGAAAAAGCCCTCCACCACCTCAACTACAGCATGGCGTTCCCGTTCCTCGCGCTCTTCTTCCTGTGCTATTTCGCCGCCGCGGAGCGCAGGAAGCACGGCATCCTGCTCCTGTCCGCCTCGCTCCTGCTGCTCGCACTCAACGAGATGACCGTCGCAGTGATGGCCGGCTTCGTGGTTTTCCTGGACGTGTTCCGGCACTATCTCGCCCGCTCGCGCGTGAAGCTCCTCACAACACGCAATGCCGCCATCCTGGGCGGGGCCGTGGTGCTGTCAATGGCAGCCAACGAAGCCCTCGCCACCCTGGCAGCCCCCCAGCTCCTGCTTTACACGCTCCCCCCGCTCCCGTTTCTTGCCGCATGCCTGGCCGTGCTCGGGCCGGCGAATGCGGTCGCGGCAGAGAAAGCCGAAGGCAGGCTGCGGTCGCTCGTCCTCGCATCGCTGCCGGTCGCCGCCTACACAGTCCTGCTGGCCCTCCAGCCCTCCTATGCCATAAGCCATGACAACGCGATATCCAACTCGCTGTTCTACGCAGTGCCGGTGGAATACCTCGTAATCCCTTCTGATTTCCAGGCAGTGGCCCACGCAGGGGTTTTCAGCGGCCTCCAGGCCGGCAGCGAGGCCGGCGTCTATGCTGCCGCAGGCCTGCTCCTTCTGGTGCTTTCCCTGGTCATTCCCGGCGCATCGCGGGACGAGGAATATTTCAGGAACCTTTCCCTGCTCTGCCTGCTCTTTTCGTTCCCCATAATCTCAGAAGGCGGGCTCACGCTTCTGACGGTCCTTCCCCAGCCCCTTTTTCCCCTTCTCGGCGTGCTGCGGGTGCCGGTCCGCTTCATGGTGTTTTCACTGCTTTTCCTTTCGCTCGCCTCGGCCCTGCTCGCGGTGCGCCTGCTCAGCTTCAGGCACGGCAGGGCGCTGGTGGCCGGGCTGTCAGTCCTCGTGCTGGCGGTCCAGTGGCCTGCCATGGGCGGCTTCACCTTTGACGGAAGCGTGCCTGCGTTCTATTCCGGCCTGGCAGGCACGACAGGCCTGACCGGCATGACAGGTATGACAGGCATGACCGGCATAGAAAAGAAGGTCTTCCTATACCCGGACATGGACTACTATTCGCTGCTCAACGAGGTGTATTACCAGACCGTGCACGGCAACAGCCTGTCCGCAGGCATCGTCTCCCGCCAGCCTTTGTCAGGCAATCCGCTCTATTCGCTGTATTCGTCCCCGAACGTTTCGCGCAGCGACGCGCTGGCCGTGGCGAAGTCCCTGGGATACGACTACGTGGTGTTCCACAAGACGGCTTGCTCAAACTCCAGCGGATGCTTCCGCGGAATATTCGTGCAGGACCAGGCGCTCATGGACGCCCTGGCGAGGGAAAAGCCGCCGGGCGCGAAGGTGTACGAAGACGATTCCATCGTCGTCTATGCGTGCTGCTCATGATGCGTGCTGCCCCTGGCGCACAACCATGGAGCCCCTGTCCCGGGCCTTCTGGAGCGCCCGGGCGTTCGGGATGGAGGCGGGGATCATGGCTGTTGCGCGCCCGTCGGACGCCCGCGGGTTCAGGACGTTTTTAAACTGCTTCCACACTTAAAATCCGCTATGAGAGTCGCGCTTGTCAGCCCTCCACCAATAGCAGGCACCAGGTATACGCGGGAGGGCCGCTGCCAGGAGAAAGAGGCAGTCCTCGGCGCGGTCAAGCCGCCACTCACCCTGCTTTACCTGGCCAGCATACTGCGCAAGGCCGGCCACGAGGTCCTGTTCCTGGACGCCAACGCGAAGCGGATGGGTGCGGCAGAAATGCAGGCGCGGCTCGCACGGTTCGGCCCGGCAGTTGTGATGTTCGCCACGTCCACGCCTACAATCGCGGACGACATGGCAGCCATGAAGGATTCGCCCGGCATCGTATTCGCATTCGGCCCGCACGTGAAGGTGCTGCACGCGGACGTGCTCAGGGAATACGGCTTCCTGCGCGGCGTCGTCACTGGCGAGCCGGAAGCTGTCGCCGGGCCGCTCTGCGACGCGCTGGCGAAAGGCAGGGGCCTGGGCCGCGTCCGTGGCATCGCCTACCGGGCCGGCAGGGATGGCGACGGACGCCTCAGGCTGACGAAACCGTCCGTGGTGTCCGACATAAATTCACTTCCGGCGCCTGCCCTTGACCTGCTGGACTTCGGCGATTACAGGCTGCCGAACAACGGCGAGCCGTTCTCCGTGGTGGAGATTTCGCGCGGCTGCCAGTTCAGCTGCGCGTTCTGCATCGTGCCGGTGCTGCGGCCAGGCTTCAGGGTTGCGGAAAAATCGCCGAAGGCAATCGTGGACGAGATGGAGCGCACGAAAAACTCGTACGGGGTGCGGTATTTCTACCTCCTGCGGGACTCCACGATGAAGTCCGGCGACCGGCAGATAAGCGGGATTGCCGGCGAGCTCATCCGGCGGAAGCTGGGCGTAAGGTGGATGACGAACACCCGCATTGACGCCGTGTGCGCGAAGGCGCTGAAAAAGATGAAGCAGTCCGGCTGCTGGCTCCTGGCCGCCGGCATAGAGGCTGAGGACGACGACGCGCTGTCCGCCGTCCGCAAGGGCTTCAGGCACGGCATCGTCGCCGGGAACGTGGCGAAAATAAGGAAGAGCGGAATCAGCCTGCTCCTGTTCTTCATATTCGGTTTCGCCGACGACACGCCGGAGCGGATGCGGCGCAGGGCCGAATACGCCGCAGGCCTTGACGCTGACTTCGCGAACTTCTACCCGCTCGTGCCCTATCCGGGAACCCGCGTCTTCAGCCAATTCGTCCGGTCGGCCGGCAGGAATCCGGAATGGGAAAAATGCGACTACTCGCACTACGCCCTTTCAGCCCAGACCGGCCTGGCTGAGGCTGCGGTCCTTTCAGCGGTTTCTGACGCGTACCTGAAATTCTACGCGAAGCCCGGAAGGCTCGCGCGGCTCATGATGAAACTCCGGGAAGGGGATTGGCGCCTGATTCCGCTGCTTTCCAGCGGCGTGAGGTTCGCGTGGCGCGTCCTTGCCCGCGCCCCCTGACGACTGTGATGACGAGGCTGCGATTACGAGGCTGTGATGGATGCTGAAGAGGCTGTAATGCTGAGACTGCGATGACAAGACTGCGATGATGTGATAATAAGGCGTGCCGATGAGGCTGTGATGTCGAGGTTGTGATGATGAAGCGCCTGCACCTGATGCTGGCCGGGCTGGTCCTGCTGGCTGCATTGTTTTTTGCGCTGGCATCCATGTCCCTCCAGGTCCCCGCTCTCTTCCGCATCTCGTTCGGCACCCCGGAATTCACCGAATCCGGCTTTGCGCAGGTCCTCTTCTTCGTGCTCCTGGCCGCCGGCGCATTTTTCACTGGCCGGGCTGCCATCCTGCTCCTGCTTCCAGGAAAGCACGAGGCAAAGCACGACAACAGCAGAGAATGCGATGCAAAGCACGACGGAAAGCACGACGCAAAGTACGATGCAACGCACGACGGAACGCACGACCGGATGGTCTTCCCGGCATCGGTCTTCCTGGGGTTCGGCATCGCAGGCTTCATTGCCATGCTGTCCGGCCTCGCCGGCCAATTCACTCTCGCCCTGCCGCTGTTCGGCGTCATCGCTGCAGCGTCGCTGCTCTTCCTTCTCAGGAAAAACGCGCTGGCCGCTGAGCTGCCTGCCATGCCCCTGGCCCTGGCGGCCGGGATGCTCGCGCTCTCCGCGTTGCTTGCCGCCGCCTTCCCCATCCTGTCCCCTGACGCGTGGTTCTACCACGCGGAAATGAGCAGGATACTGTTCCAGGAGCACGCGTTCCCGCAGATTGCCGGCACAGGCCTCGGCCTCGGCATCTCCTCCAACTACCCGCCGCTGTTCCCTTCGCTGGGCGCGCTCGCACTGCCGCCCGCGGGTGCGTCCAGCGGCGCGTCCAGCGGCCCGCCCGGCGATTCGTTCAACGACTTCGGCCTGCGGCTCGTTTCCCGGTTCATCGCGCTGTTCCTCGCGCTCCCGCTTTTCATCCTCTCAAAAAAGCTCTTCAGGGAAAACGCCACTGCGCTTTTCTTTTTCTTCTGGGCGCTGGCGAACCTCTTCATCGTAATCAACGCCAGCAGCTGCTACCCGCTGCTTTTCGCCTTCTTCGTGCTGTCCTTCCATTACTGGCTCGCTTTCCTTGAAAGCAAAAGCCCCGGCGCGCTCGCGCTGTCCTCGCTGTTTTTCGGCTTCTCCCTCCTGTGCTCCTACCTCGCCCTGGCGTTAGCCCCTGTCTTCCTGGTCTTCTGGCTTTCGGAAAACAAATACCGGCTGGCCGGCTGGCGCGCCCCCTGCGCCTTCTTCCTCATCGCCTTGCTCCTGTTCAGCCCCTGGGCGGTGCGGACCTTCCTGCTGACCGGCGACCCCATCTACCCTGCCATCGCCTCGCTTTTCGCAAAACCCGGGTCGCCGCTCCATGTCACCGTGGAGCACCTGGCCGTTTCCACGCTCGGCAGCGGCATCGTGAGCCGCATGCAGTTCTTTTTCACGATACTCCCGTTCCCCCTGTTCGGTGCCGCAGCCCTGCTGTTCTCCATCCGTGCCGCCTGGAAGGCGCGGCCGGGCCTGCGGGAAAGCCTCACCGGGCTGCTTTCCGGCCCCTACGCCCTGTGGTTCCTCTATCCGCTCCCCCTGCTCCTCATACCCTCGTTCGTTTCCCCCAAGTATGCTGTGCTCCTCCTGCTGCCAGCAGCCCATCTGACAGCGCGGGCATTCGGCTCGCTTAGGAACAGCCCGCAGCTGTCCTTCGCGTTCAGGTTCATGTGCATGGCAGTCGTTCTCATAGCAACCCTCGCGTTCTTGCTCCCTGTCCACTGCCTCTTCTGCGGCTACGAGGCCGTGAGGATGGTTCCACACGGCAACGGCATGGCAGACTTTTTCGTGGCCGCGAATTCCCTGCAGGGCCGCATCGCAGCCTTTGACATGCCGACATACTACCTCTCCGAAGGGCGCCAGAAGATAATCGCGATTGACGAGGGCGCAATCTTCAGCCGGCTGGCTGCCGCTGATTCCAACCAGGCGCAGGCCTGCATCCTCAAACAGGCCGGTGCGGACTACGTCCTGCTGCCGCTCGGGCTGATGCCGCAGGAGCAGTTCGCCATCCAGCTTTTCCAGAACCTCTCCAACCCGAAGCTGGTCCCGGTGATGGGGTTCCACGGCCCCTGGCAGAACGCCAGCCAGCTGACACTTTACAGGATATCCGGCTGCGGTTAGCCGGCTCTGCAGGAAAGCTCAGGCGCCTTGCCGGGCTAGTCTTATTTCTGGCCTTCCGGTGACTGCGGTCACCAGCTGTCGCGCTGCTGCGCAACATAGGACGCCCTTTGGGCACTGGACCCACCGTCTGCGGACGGTCCCCCCGTGCCGGTTCATGGAGGTATTTATCAGGGATTCCTGCAAAGTCCCGAATCGCAAGCGCTTTTATTTTGTCGGGCATACTGTTTTGCATGAACCCGGACCCTCGCATGCAGCCGGACATAAGTATGCCTCCGGAACCCGGCATGCACCTGGACAGCCGTATGCCCCCGGAACCCCGCGTGCGCCCGGAAACCGGCACGCACCCGAACCACCCAGCGCAGGCTTTCCTTCCGGTCAAACTCCCTTCTTTACCTACCCTCGTTTTTTACGGCGTCGTGCTTCTCCTCCTCATCCAGCTCGTTTCAGGCTACGCCGCCTTTCTCAATTACCTCTACTCCAATTCCGGCACCCTCCTCTGGAAGGCTTACGACTGGCCTGATACCGCGGTGATGGTCCAGAGCGTCATGGACGGCCGGTTCTTCTCCGGATACCCTGAAGCGTTCATCTCAGGCAAATCCATGTTCGGGCTGTTCCCTCCGCTCCTGCCGCTGCTGGCCGGCGTCATAAACCTGGCAACAGGCAACATCGCCATCACATTCGTCCTGCTTTCGGCAGTCCTTTCGCTGCTTATCTCATATTTTACAGCGAAAGACTGGCCAGCGTGGCCCCAGAAGCTGATTGTAGTCCTGTTCCTGTTCTGCTATCCCATCGTCGGCGACGTCCCTCCGTTTATCGTCCGGCTTAGGGAGCTGTTCGCTGTCTTCTTGCTCGTCCTGCTTTTCAAAAACCCTTTCCGCATGAAGCCTGAGAAGAACTACCTCGTCCTCGGCCTGTTATTAATCCTCTCGCAGCCGCTGGTGGCTTTGATAGGCCTGCTTTCGTATCCATTCCTGAATCCGGAAAACTGGAAGATGAAGGCGGACCTGCGCTCTTTCGCCGTCTTCGCGGCCCTGGCGCTGGCATTCACGGCCACCTACCACCAGCACATCCTCCTGAACCTGCCTGGCGGTGCAGCAAACACCAACTCGCTGGGGCAGTGCCTGCCGAAAGCATATGGAATCCCGCTGGACGCCATGCTCACACTCTTCAGCGTCCCGGCGCTTTTCTTTTTCGTTTTCTCCAGGAACAACCTCGTAAGGGGCGCATTGCTCCTTTTCACGCTGTGGTGGTTCTCCCTCATCGTCTTCTCGGAAAATACCGGCCTGCTCTCCCTGCTGGCGTTTCCGGTGAAGGATGATTTCATATTCCAGACGCTCCCGTTCTTCGCGTTTTTCGCCCTGTTCCCGCCGCCCGGAAAACCGAAGGACGGCAACACGAAGCATCTTTTGGCAATCCTCCTTGTCCTGGCGCTTTTACTGGCCAACATGAAAATAGGGGCCCCGCTCAATTCAGCAGGAGCAGAAGAAACGCAGTTCCGGAACATAGCCGGCTCGCTCCAAAACCACTCAAAAATCCTGTCCATGACTTTCTACGCGGTAGAGTCAAAACGCGCATTCTTTTTCAGCGGGTCAGACTTCCGGCTGATTTCCGAAATCTTTTTGAAGAAACTGCCCGTCCAGGCTTATTACTCCCCGTTCCAGTCCTTCTACGATACAGAGGGGCTCTACGCGCCGGTTTCAGGCCTGATCGGTTCAATCAACGAAAAGAACCGTTCCGCATGCGTGTCATTCGCCGGCAACCTCTCCCGGAAAACCGATTACCTGCACCTTGGCCTGAGCGTCATCCACAACGGCGACCGGGGCTGGTCCGGCCGGGCTTTGGCAAACCTCGCCGACCGTGGTTTCCTTGAAGAATGCGGCATCAGCCTCGTGGCAGACGAGTCCGGAAACGGCACTGACAAGGTGCAAATCCTCTACCGGTTCAGAACAACCTGAGGTGCGCGGCAATCGCGCCCGTCGCACCGGACGCTGCACCCGTTTTTATTTCACCGCGAACAGCTCAATCGGATTCAGTTCGTCAGTCAGCGGGGCCGTCTCAGGCACAGGGCCGCCGTAGATGGCGTCCGCATGCCTTTCCCTGAACGCGGCCACGTCCTTGTCCGTGGCTATGAGCACGATGTTCTGGGTTTCCATCGGGCCAGTGCCGACCGGCAGGATGACCACGTTGGTGAAAACAGATGAGAACGTATTGTAGAGATGGACGAAAGCGCCTGAGTTCTTCCCGTCCAGCGCCGATATAAGGTTGACCACCACTACGCCGTCCGGGCCCATCCGGCCCTTGAGTTCTGAGAGGCACTCCCTCGTCGCAAGATTATACGGGATGTTCTTGCCCCTGAACACGTCCATGAGCACGAGGTCGTATGTCCTGTCCGTCTTCCTGAGGTAGCGCCGGGCGTCGTCTATTATTATCTCCGTCCTGTTGTCATCACTGAGCGAAAAGAACTCCACGCCAATCTCCACTGCGCGTGGGTCAATGTCCACGCCGTCCACTGTTACGCCGGGGAAGCTTTTTTTCAGGTCTTCAACCTCGGTGCCGCCCGCAACCCCGACCACCAGGGCGCGGGCCGGATTTTCCACAAGCTCATAGCCGAGCCTGGTTTTGATCAGATACGGGAATGCCGGCTCCCCCCCGCCGAACTCGCCGCTGGACGCCGCATTGTCCAGATAAAGCACCCTCGCCGGCTGGCCGCTTACGTTCTGCTCCACTACCGTGAGATGGTAATACCGGGTGTCCTCCGCGTAGATTACGCTTCCGTCGAACAGCGGAAAGAACCCGAACTGGGAGACTATTCCTGCCAGGGCGATGAAGGTGACGCCTTCCATGAGCATGAACCCGCCCTTCCTGCCGGCCAGCCAGCTGGCCCCCAGCATGAGCACTGCTGCCAGTATGAATATGTGCGTCAGGTGCATGTTCGGTATGAGCACGAACCCGGTGCCGAGGGTGCCCATGATGCTCCCCACGGTGGAGAGGGCGAATATGCTGCCAGCGCCTTTCCCTTCCTCGCCTGCCTTCGCCGTGAGCTTTATGGCGTATGGCGACACCATCCCGTAGCAGACGCTCGCCGGGACAAGCACGAAACTGGCGATGACGCTGGCAATCCACAGGTCCAGGAAGGCGGTGAACGGCAGCAGCATCCACCCGATGAACGGGACTGCCAGGGTGAACAGGGCCGCGCAGAGCAGGATGGTGGAAAAATGCCTCCTGTCCCCGTAGCGGTCGCCCAGCGAGCCGCCCACGTAATACCCTGCGCTGAGCGATGCCATGACCAGCCCTATGACTGCCGCCCACGTATATATAGTATTGCCAAGGTAGGGCGCCATCAGCCGGGCGCCTGCCAGCTCTATCACCATGGCGCATGCCCCGGATATGAAAACCGCCAGCATGAGGCCGCCTGGCGGCGAAGGTGTTTTTTCCATGACGTCACCTGATGACGAACCCGCCTGGATGGACCTGGGACGGACCCAAGACGGTATTCCAGCCAAGTTTTATAAAGTTAATATCCATTCTTCTCCCATGAAGCTCACGCTCTTCTACGACCGCACCGTCCATGACAACGCCGCCCGCTGCTACGAGCTTGCCAAGGAAGCACGGCAGAAAATCGCCGGCCTGGAGAAGGCGATCGGCGAGACCGGGAAGGAGATAGAAAAGGCGGAAAAGGGCAGGAAGAAGGAAGCGCGGGTGAAGCGGGAGAGGGAGTGGTACGAAAAATTCCATTTCGCCTTCACCAGCTGCGGGAAGCTGATGCTCGGCGGCAGGAACGCGCAGCAGAACGACATGCTGTTCGCGAAGCACATGGACGACGCTGACCTTTTCTTCCACGCTGACATCCAGGGCGCCTCGGCGGTGGTGCTGAAGGGCGGTGCTGAACTGCCCGGCAGCGGGTCCGGGGGCGAAGGAGGTGGCGGGAACGCGGGCGAAGAAGAGCGCAGGGCCACGGGCGAACGAGGAGGCGACTGGGTCGCTGGCAAAGCAGGGCGCGGGGACGCTGGCGAGGGAGGGCACGGGAACGCGGGTGAAGGAGTTGCCGGGGACGCGGCAAAAAACGAACTGGCCGAAGCCGCGCAGTTCGCAGCCAGCTTCTCAAAGGCATGGGTGAACGGCAACGCCAGCGTGGACGTGTATGCGGTCAGGAAAAGCCAGGTCTCCAAGCACGCCACGGGCGGGTTCATCCCTGTTGGCGCGTTCGCCATCTCCGGCGAGCGGCTGTGGTTCAGGGCGACGAGGCTCGCCCTGCGCATCGGCCTCGGCGAAAAAGGCATCGCGCTCGTCCCGGAACTCACTGCCATCAACGCAAAACCCGGAACCCCGAAACTCCGGAGCCCGCTCGTGCTCGTGCCGTCGCAGGCCGGAAAGGACAAGGGCAGCATAGCAAAGTCGCTCGCCAGGCGCTACGGCGTGCATCCGGACGGTCTTCTTGAGCTCCTCCCCAACGGCAGGACGAAAACGCTGGAAACGCCGTAGCTGTAGTGCTTTGTAGGACTCCCCTGAGAAATACCTCCATGAACCGGCACGGGGGGACCATCCCGAAGGGATGGTGGGTCCTGTGCCCAAAGGGCGTCTATGGGTCAAATATAAGACTAGCCCGGCACGGCGCCTGGGCTTTCCAGAGAGCCGGCTAGCCGCAGGAGATTTCCGGCAGTTTCATCGCCGGATGACGGAAAGCTTTATAAATAATGTCTCATTTAGCATGATAACATTGGTGATATCATATGGGATACAAGAATCTTCTGGCGATTGTAGGCCTGCTGGTAGTCGCGGCAGGCGTTGTTATGGCGATGTCCGGTGCCACTGTCAGCGGGGGTGGCAGTACGAGATGGTCTGGGAACACCACCGGCAGCAACGTCACGCAGGGCGGTAACATCACCGCGCTTAACATAGCCCTCAGTACGCTGACGGGCAAGTGGGCGTCCTACTATGGAAACGTGAGCGGTACCCTCATCCTCGGTGATGGCACCTCAAGCGTATATAGCTGGACCTGGGCCTCGGGCACAGGCGGCAAGGTATGCCTTTCAACCAACGGCACCCTGGCATTCGCCGGGGCGCATAATATGTCGACAAACGGCACGGCTGTTGATACCGCGTGGGGGTTCGCCAGCACCGATGTTGACAGCGCAAACAGCACCTACGGAGGAGCCAAGGGGTGCAACCTCACCTTCACTGAGGCTTCCATCATCAACACGACCAACATCAGCCTCAAAGGTTCCAGCACCTTCAACAACTGCCTTATAGGCGCCAATAGCTCGGCCATAGCTGCAGGCCAGACAGGCTTGCTGGCATTCTGCACCACTATCCAGCCCCTGACCAGTGGCCTGAATTACAAGGGCCAGGCTGCCAACTACGAGATAATGGTGGCCACAAACAATACCGCGCTTGCAACTGAGACGTATTACTTCTACGCCCAACTCAGCTGAAGCCGAGCGGATTCTTTTTTTATTTTTATATTTTTATCTTATTTATCCGGATAAAACACGGATAAAAACAGAAATATCAAAACAGGAATATCATGTGCGGAAAAACATGGAACCCGGGGATGGCGGAAACGACACGGAATGCAGGAATGCAAAGGCAGAACGAAGAGCAACGTAAATAAAAAATGACAGCAAGACTGTGCCGGAGGAAACCTGTATGCGGATTGCCATCCTATTTATGCTCCTGCTTTTCACGACTGCGTATGCCGAGGACTACGTGGCAGTAAATTCCATGGACGGCAGGGACGTCCTCTCGGCCATATTCTACGCGAACGTGAAGGGCGAGCCGGTGAAGTTCATGCCGGTGCCCGGCGGAAGCAGCGACCTGTTCGTGGCCAAGATAGGCGCGGGCCATTCCATCCTCCTCATCCAGTCCGAGACGCCGGTCAGCGGCTTCGTGGAGAACGCGCTCAGGGCGAACAACAACACGGTCCAGCTGTTCGCGTCCAGCGGCGGCGCAGCCACCAACCTTGAGCTTGCCGCGCGCTCCGGCGCAGAGAGCTTCATAGTCGTGGATTCAGCCTACTCGGACAGCGCTCTGTCCGTGCTTTCCTACGCCAGGCACACCGGCTCCTACGTCATACTTGCCGACAAGAACAACATTGACCAGGTCAGGAGCGTCGTCGCAGGGAAGAAGGTGATGATTTTCGGGCTTGTGGACGCCGAGGTCAAGGCCGGGCTGGCTCCCTACGCCCCGGTGATAGTGGGCAGGGGAGAGGACAAGTTCGAGGACAACCTCATAATGTGCAACATGACCCTGAGCGAGTTTTCCGTCACCAACGCCATAATGACCGACGGCACCTTCATAGAGGAGGCGATGGCTTCCGGGGACCAGCCCCTCATACTGACAGGCAGGCTCGTGCCGCAGCCGACCTACGACTTCATAGCCCAGGAAGTCCGCGCCGGCAGGCTCACGGAGATAATGCTCATAGGCAACGACCTGGTGATGCCCGCGTATGACATGCGCGAGCGGATGAAGAAAGAGTTCCAAACCGAGGGGATTCCGTTCAACCTCGGCATCGTGATCAAGTTCGCCCAGGTAGTACCCGGAGCAGGCACAGGCGTGCTCGTGCTGGACACGTTCCGCATGCCGGCCTACCAGCCGCAGCTCAGCATCAGCGAGGTCACGTACAACCGGCAGTCGGGCAGGCTGATGGTCACCGTGGGCAACGCCGGCGACGGCGCGGCCTATTACACCAGCGAGATACGCGTCAGGGTGAACGGCGCGGACTTCAGGGTATTCACAACGAACGCCACGTCCCTCATCCAGAGGGGCGAGCAGGCAGGCAGCGAATACCCGCTTGACATCTCGTCGGTGAGCGAGGGCAACGTGACTGCCCTGGTCATCGTTAAGTACGGCCTCTCCAAAAATTCCCTTGATTCGTTCGCATCCAGCGAGGGCCCGCTCGCCACCATAAGCTACGCGGACACCTCCAACGTCAGCGTGCAGTTCGCGAGGTATGACGACGCCAACAAGCAGGTGCTCGTGACCATACGGAACAACGGCGCGCAGACGGCATACGTATTCCCCAAGCTGAACCTCCTGCTATCAGGCCAGAGCACGAACGTCAGCGGCTCAGGCACGAAGCCCATTGACCCGGCGTCCCTGGCAGTGGAGCAGTTCCCGCTGGAGCTAACGCCGGCCGACATAGCTGCCAACCCAAGCATATCGATATTCGTGGACTACGGCGGAAGGCCCGGCTTCCTGGTGAGGCACGTCCAGTATACCGTGCCCCTTGAGGCGCCCGGCATATCAATGTCCCTGCTTTTCATAGGCGGCGCAGCGCTCCTGCTGCTGGCCGGTGCGGCCTGGCTCTTCATGCGCAGGCGGCCCGGTGCAGGGCGAGAGGAGCCTGAAACCGCTACTGGAAGGGAAACGGCAAAAAAACGACCGCCCAGGGATTCAGCCACAAAGAAGTGAGGTGCGGCCGCATGGTGCCACCTCGCAGGATTTTTTATGCCCTACTCGTTCTCATGCTTCTTCCCGCAGGGCTTGCGCACGCTGGCAACGACACCACGCAGGCCGGCAACATAACCGCCATGAGCGTTTTAATGCCCTACGACAACGCCTCGTGGCATGCGGTGGTTGGCGCGCTGTCGCCCTCGCCACAGGCGCCGTTCTCGGTAAACGCAACGCCCGGCAACCTCACAGTCGCGGTGATAAACTCCAGTTCCGGCAGTCTCCCCTACGGCGTGAATGGTTCCATATGGCTGCTCTTCTCCAACTCGTCCGAGCCCATCACGTCCCTGTCGCCCGGCAACCTCACCCTACTGGACGGGTTCATAAACATGACGTTTGAGAACGCCTCAGGCACGTTCACCACCACGACCACGTTCAGCATCGGCAATTTCACGATAGCCGGCGTCCCCACCGCATACACCAACGCGCCGAACGCAACCTCGTTCAGGATGGGATACCTCCAGGACCAGTCAGGCAACATAGTCATAGCCGTGCAGTCAGCCAACCAGACGCCCGGCTTCAACGGCTCGCTCTTTGATTTCCAGCTCATGCTGCCGACCATGAACGGGACGGCCGTGGAATACTACGTCACTGTCATCGTCAGTGGCAACATTCAGCCTCCCATCCCGCCCCAGCCGCCATCGCCATCGCCGTCGCCCCATCCATCAATCCCTTCAAACGTATCGCTGATGCCCCAGCCGCCCCCGATAGTCCTCCCTCCGGCAAATGCCTGGCTGCTGGTATATCCGATCTTGAAGGAGATGAGCCCAGGGGATAGCGCATTCATCTTCCCTCTGCTTGAGAACCCTGGCCCGTATGCGATATATGCGGACGCAGTCCCGGCGGGCTCAAGCGCTGCCCTGGCATCCGCAGTCAGGGGCGTGCTCCTCCTCCCAAACAAGCCGACAACGATTGTCATCCCAGTCCAGGTGCCGCAGGACGTGCCTGCGGGGTATTATGCGCTGACGATAGAATATTCGCTGAACGGGTCTTACGTATCCCAGCCCCTGATAATCCACGTCGTGCCGTCCCGGGCGGCAGGCCTGGCAGTCTACCGCGAGGTTTCAATAGACCAGCAGCAGAACAATTCCGTGATGCGGCTGCACGCCGTGAACAAGGGGGACTGGCCCATAGGGCATGCAGAGGTGTTTGAGCAGGTCCCGCCGGCTTTTGACCTGCAGGGGCTGAGCTTCATCGTTCCCCATGCGGACACGGACAAGTCGCTTATAACGTGGGACCTGATAAACGTGCTGTCCAACGAGACGCGGATGCTGTCATACGTATTGCCCGGCATTCCGGACAACCTCGAGCTGTTCACGCTCTGGCCTGCGGCCCAGACCCTCATCATAGAGCCGGATTCCTACAGGCATATCCTCATCACGGGCTTTGAAGCGCCGGACATCGGCCCCGGCGAAAAAGGAAATTACGTGCTCAAGCTGTTTAACGCCGGCTCGTCGGACGAGACCGTCGCAGTCAGAATCACCGGCGCGGATGGATGGGGTCTGGAGCCTGACTCATTTAACCTATTCATCCATTCCAGAGCCACTTCCGACCTTACTTTCTCCCTGACGGCCCCGGCCGATGCCCCAGACCCGGTATACACCCTCACAGTGTACCTGGAGTACGCCGGCATACGGGACCAAAAAACCCTGCCGGTGCCTTTAAACCATGAACGACTGGTGGCAACGGCCCCGCCCCCCCTCGCCCAGCAGCTCGTGGCGTGGGTGGCGAGAAACGTCAGTATGCTTGTCCTGGCCGTGCTCGCATGCGTGGCCGTCTCCCTGGTCATACGCCTGGGGTATCTGGAGATCAAAAAGCCCAAATACAGCAGGAAAAGGGTGGATGCCCTGCTGAAGTTACAGCAGATGTTCGGCGATGATGAAAACAAAAAATAGCCGCCGCCATCATCTATACCTATTATTTATAAACCTGCAAGCGTTACAGTTAGTCATATGGAAAAAAGGGTTATCGCCGTCGTATCCGGAAAAGGCGGCGTAGGCAAAAGCACGCTCGCGGTCAACATCGCCACCCTGCTGAGCATGCGGGGAGCTTCAACGATTCTCATAGACTCCGATTTCTACAATCCCTGCCTGTCCTTCCATCTCGGCCTGACGCCGTTGTCCGTGGGCCTCCAGGAAATCCTTGAGGACAAGGCAAAGGTGGCCGATGCCCTTTCCATCTACTCCCTGACCGGGCTGCGGTGCATATCCTCCTCGTTGCGCTTTTATCGCAATGTGCGCAGCAAGAACCTGCCGAAATTCATAGACAGCCTTGACTATGAGTTCATAATCATAGACTGCAGCCCGGGGCTCCCGGCTTTCATTGAAGAGGCTATCCGTTGCTCTAACGAGCTCCTCATCGTCATGACCCCGGACGTGCCAAGCGTCATGGCAGCCATGAAAATGTTCTCAATCCTCAAAAACAAGGAGAAGTCACAGGACCTGCACCTTGTCCTGAACAGGGTGACCAACGAGCCATACGAGCTGCATCCGCACGAGATTGAGAACCTTTGCAATAACGCCTGCAAGACCACGAAGTTCAGGATAAGCGTATCCATCCCCGAGGACAGCAACGTGCCAAGGAGCATAGCCATAAAAACCCCCCTCGTAATCTCTGCGCCTTCTTCCCCTGCCGCCCGCGTATTGAAGCAATTCGGGAACGAACTGCTCGCCAAGTGCCCGGCCGGCGGGAGAACCGAGATAAAACTGGCAGGCATGGAAATGCCATCGGTAAGGCGCGGCGTCATTTCCAGGCTCGCCGCTTTCTTCCGCAGGCTGCTGGGCCTCTGATCGCCGCATGCGGCCTGCATTTGCGCAACGCAGCGCGGTTTGAGAAGGATTAAAAAATTGCCCTGATTTAGTTGTACGCTGCGGATGGCGCAGTCCCATGGCCGGCAGCGTACCGGCTGACTGGAATGAAAAGAAACGTGTTTCCCTGAGTTTCCATGGTATCGCAAAAAAAACAACAGTGAAAAACCCAAAGCCGTGGACCGGGAAGCAGGATAGTAACGGGCCACGTATGCGGACATTCACCGTATTGCTTCTTGCGATTACCGCTTTGGTCACTGCTGCAACGGCACTTTCCGACGGCGATATGAACGCGTTCACCCCCGCGCCGGTATCGCAGCAGGCTCCTGCCCTCTCGCCCGTCACTTTCTCGGTAAGCGCTCCTGCCCCCGAAGAAGGCCAGGGCGTGGATTTCACCCTGGTGGTAACCAATGGCGGGAATACGGTTACGGCCGCCCAGGCACAGGCGTACATATTCAATTCGGCGTATTTGCCTGTCGCAACTTTCAACTACGCGAACTTCACCATAGGAAGGGGTGAGACCCTCACGCTCACAAAAGCCTGGAGCACTGGCGGCAAGCCTCCGGGCAGCTACACCGCTTTTGCCAATGTGAGCTATGACGGAAAAGTGACAAACCCGCTTTTTGCGTCGTTCAGAATAGAGCCGCCATCCCCGCCGACCGGCATCGTAATCGCTCCAAACGTATCTGTGGTGGTCCTGCCCCAGCCGCCTCAGATAATTCTCCCTCCGGCAAATGCCTGGCTGCTGGCATATCCGGTTTTGAAGGAGATGAGCCCAGGGGACAACGCGCTCATCTTCCCCCTGCTTGAAAACCAGGGCCCGGATGCGATATACGCGGACGCCGTCCCGGCAGGGCTGAGCGCTGCCCTGGCATCCGCAGTCAGGGGCGTGCTCCTCCCCCCAGACAAGCCGACAACTGTCATCATCCCAATCCAGGTGCCGCAGGACGTGCCTCCGGGGTATTATGCGCTGACGATAGAATATTCGCTGAACGGCTCGGGCATATCCCAGCCCCTGATAATCCACGTCGTGCCGCCCCGGGCGGCAGGCCTGAGCGTCTACCGCGAGATTTCAATAGACCGGCAGCAGAACAATTCCGTGATGCGGCTGCGCGCCGTGAACAGGGGGGCCTGGCCCATAGGGCATGCCGAGGTGTTTGAGCAGGTCCCGCCGGCTTTTGACCTGCAGGGGATGAGCTTCATCGTCCCCCCTACGGCCACGGACAAGCAGCTTATACGGTGGGACCTGGTAAACGTGCTGTCCAATGAGACGCGGATGCTGTCATACGTATTGCCCGGCATTCCAGACAATCCCGAGCTGCTCACGCTCTGGCCTTCGGGCCAGACCCTCATCATAGAGCCGGATTCCTACAGGCATATCCTCACCGGAGGCTTTGAAGCGCCGGACATCGGCCCCGGCGAAAAAGGAAATTACGTGCTCAAGCTGTTTAACGCCGGCCCGTCGGACGAGACCGTCGCAGTCAGAATCACCGGCGCGGAGGGATGGGGGCTGGAGCCTGACTCATTTAACGTATCCATCCATTCCAGAGCCACTTCAGACCTTAATTTCTCCCTGACGTCCCCGGCAGATGCCCCGGACCCGGTATACACCCTCACCGTGTACCTGGATTATGCCGGCATACGGGACCAAAAAACCCTGCTGGTGCCTTTAAACCATGAAAGACTGGTGACAATGGCCCCGTCCCCCCTTTCCCAGCAGCTCCTGGGGTGGGTGGCGAGAAACGCCAATCTGCTTGTCCTGGCCGTGCTCGCATGCGTGGCCGTTTCCCTGGCCATACGCCTGGGGTATGCGGAGCTCAGAAAGCCCAGGTACAGCAGGAAACGGGTGGATAGCCTGATGAAATTACAGCAGATGTTCGGCGATGATGAAAATCGGCGATGATGAAAACAAAAAAATAGCCGCTATTGCTATTATTTATAAACCTGCAATCCCAGCCTGTCCTTCCATCCCTGTCTGACGCCGATGTGAGCTATGACTGAAGGGTGGCAATCCGAACGCTGCGGCGTGCCGCCCGGCGGCCTGCGGCCGGAAATGCTGCCAGAGTGCATATTGTCCATACTCGTCGGAAGGCCGTTGCCTTCATGGCACCGCGCCTCTCCCCGTTTTGTTGCTTATCATGATATTACATCTGCGGAAAAAGCGCAGGGGGCAAGCGCTGCCGCACTCCGGTTCCACGAGATAAAAAGAGCCAGCCCTTTATAATTTTTTCTGTGATATGCGTGTGGCAGTGGTTAACGGGCTGCTGTCTGAGTCAGATGGGCATTGAACCAGGCAACGGGAGTCGTGGCAGGTACGCCTTCTTCCTGCTCATACCCTTGCTGCTTTCAGTTACCACACTATTACCTAATCTATCATTCATCAACAAGACAGTCAACATATCCTACGTCAGCGGCCTTCCGGCGGATTTCTCAGGCATGCTCCTCCAGGTCGCCACTGCGAACGGCACCTACCTCGCCCCGTACGAGCTGCTCGGCAAGGAGGACGGCAGGTATGCCACGGTGCGCCTGCCGGTTCCGCAATCCAACTATTCCCTGAGCGTGCTCGCTGCGGCAGGCAACGAAAGCCTGGCACGCTCCCCGTACGGACGGGACGTGCTGGAACTCTCCTGGCTCCAGGGCATGGCACCGGACTTTTCCAACGTCGTGCTCAGCTTCATAGACGCGAACGGCGATGCGGCCACTGTCCCCTACGGCATCGTGGCCGTGGAAAAGGGGAAGTGGGCAATACTCTCACCGGAAAGGCCGCCGAGGGCCGGCGAATCCGTGTCGGTGCTCATAGAGCAGCCGTTCATCCAGCTGCCTTCACAACAAGAGCCGCCCGCCGTGCCGCCAGTGCAGCCCGCGGCCACTGGGCCGCAGCCTTCCGCACCTCTCCAGCCAGGCGCACCAGGAGCGGCCCCCCCAGGCTCCCAGCCGGCCGGGCAGGCCGGCGGCAAATGGATATACGACACTGCAACTCCGGCGGATTCATTCGGCAACATCACCGTCCGCCGCTTCCAGCAGGGCATTCCTGTTTCCCTCTCGTACGAGGGCGGCGGCGCCAGGATGGACAGCCGTGCATATGACCTCCTTGCAGCCAACGCGACGGTGCGCCTGATTGTGCACGGCAGCGGGAATTTCAACGCAGCCAGGCAGAATCTCACGGAACTCAAGTCCATCGGCGGGCGCGACTTCCACGTCCTGCAGATAAGCCGTGGTTCCCTTGCCGCGCTTCTCAGGGCGGGCGGCCAGGACATCTACCTGGACACGCCCGTGGACGCCTCGCTTGCCGACAGCATCCCGCTCATACGCGCCGACGTGGCGAAAGGCGCGTTCGGCCTCGGCGGGGAAGGCACTGCCATCTGCCTGCTTGACACCGGCGTGGACTACGCGGCTGCGCAGTTCGGGGGCATGGTGGCCAGCGGATACGACTTCGTGAACGGCGACAACGACAGCGCGGACGACAACGGCCACGGGACGTTCATGGCATCCATAATCCATGCCATCGCCCCGGAAGCGACCATCATCGCGGTCAAGGTGCTTGATTCGTCCGGCCACGGCTATTCGTCCGACATCATATCCGGCATAGACTACTGCAGGCAGCGGGCGTCGGCGTTCCCGCCTGACCGCGTGCGCGTGATTTCCATGAGCTTCGGCGGCGGGAGCTTCACGGGCTGGTGCGACTCAGACCCGGTTTCCGCTGCGGTGCAGGACGCCTACGCTGACGGCATCCTGTCAGTGGCGTCGTCAGGCAACGGCGGCGGGGACGGCATGACCCTGCCGGCATGCGCGATGAACGCCACCGCAGTGGCCTCAACGACGAAATCCGACACAGTCTCATCCTTCTCCAGCATGAACGGCATGGTGGACCTGCTCGCGCCGGGCGAGGGCATAACCGCCGAAGGCCTCGCAGGGCCGCAGGAGATGTCCGGGACGTCCGTAAGCGCAGCGCACGTTTCAGGCGCAGCCGCGCTCCTCTGGGAAACCAACCCTGACCTGGCGCCGTCCGACGTGGAGCAGAGGTTCAGGACTACCGGCATCTTCATACCCTACGGCGGCTCGTACTACCCGCGCATTGACGTGCTCAACGCCATCACGGACAACGTCACGGGCGAACCGCCGGAGCGGCCGCCGGTGAACGAGAGCAACGGGACGTATGGCGGCGAATACGGCATCGCCCAGTGGGCCAACACCACCTTCGACCGCTGCATGAACATAACAATAATCAATGCCAGCACAGATACTCTCTACAATTTTACAACCTATGTCAACGTGACCAAGGAACCGGACATGCAGGCGAATTACATTGATTTGCGGTTCTACAACGCGTCATGCGACAACGGCGGCGCGCTGCTGAACTACGAGATAGAGAACTACACGGCCACGCACGCCCACGTCTGGCTCCTTGTCCCGCAGCTCGGCGCAGGAAATACCACCATATCGGTCTATTACAAGAACAATACCGCCGTGTCAGATGCGCAGAATCCACGTGGAGCATGGGACATTTACACCGTGTCGGTCTGGCACATGAACGACACGCGAGGCAAGGACTCCACCACACGCAACAATGCAACCGTCGTAAATGCAAACGTGTCCAACATGAGTTTCGCGATTGACGGCGGCAACGGCTTTTCCGGCTCCACCTACCAAACGTGCTACAACATATCCACGTCCACCTCGCTGGACGTGATTGCCGGTGGGGCGTTCACAATAGAATTCTGGATGAGCAAGAACGGCACCTACACAAGCACGTTCAACAGGCTGATATACCGAAACGAAACCGGAAACAACGGCTACCAGATAAGCGTAGGTCTCGAGGACAATCTCAATGCACTGCAAACTACGCTGAGGGTGGCTGGAACGAACTTCAACCGTGTATCCTCCACCAACATTTCAGCAGGCACAACATACCACATCGCACTCACCTACAATTCATCCGGCGGAGGAGGCAACACGACCTTCTATACCAACGGGGCAAACAGCACAAATATCACATCAAGCATGACTACCAGCAGTTTTCAGACAGTGGGTAAGAACGGCCTTTACATAGGAAAGCGGCCTGACAACACCGCCGCCACGTTTTATAGCGGCTTGATGGACGAGGTCCGCATATCCAACACCACCAGAAGCCCACAGTGGCTGAACCAGTCCTACCAGGCTATGTTCAACAACAGCAAGTGGGTCAAGTTCGGGGCAGAGCAGAACCAGTCTGCCGGCGGCTCCAGCCTTGCATGGAACCAGTCCACCCTCGGCCTGGGCAGCGTCCTGCAGGGTGCTTCCAGCGCGACGAACGCCACTGTAACCTCAACAGGCAGCAATACCAATGTCATCGTCACCACACTCTCAGGCAACGGGACCGCATTCATCAACGCGACGCCGACGAGCCTTGGCAACATGAACGACACCAACACCAGCCAGGTGAAGTTCAACTGCTCCCCCGGCGGTTCCCAGACAGCCGGCTACTACGAAGCCGTCTTCAAGGTCAATTCTTCCAACTACACCACCGGAGCCAACATAACCGTGAGCTGCACCGTTACGGTCCCTCAAGCGAATTGTCCAGTCATAACATCCAGCGGCACCACCACCATGACCGGCAACTACACCGGTGCGCCCAACAGCGCTATCAGCGGCACTGCCTGCGTCCTCATAGCCGCATCAAACGTCATATTTGACTGCGCCGGCTATACAATAGCCAACAACGGCACCGGCGGCACCACCCACGGCGTCGTCCTGAACGGCTCGCTGACCAACGTCACTGTGAAGAACTGCCCTGGCATATCCAACTATACCAATGGCATTGAAATCTACCAGTCAAACAACAGCAACATTACCAACAACACCGCCTATTATGGTTACAACGGTTTCTACCTGACTGGTTCTTGCTACAACAACAACTTAAGCAACAATAGCGCCTACAACAACACCAAT
>CAZBAM010000004.1:0-9872 GCA_964490215.1 Microcaldota archaeon
CTGAGCCGTTGTCGCCGTAGCAAGTGGAGCTGCCGTTGCTGAGGAGGTAGCAGGTGTGGTAGACGCCTGCGGAAACAGCGATGGCGCCGCCGCCGGTGTAGTTCGTGAATTGGCCGTAGTCGTTCCACTCGTTGTAGCCGTAGCATATGGAGTTGCCGTTTGAGCGCAGGTAGCAGGTGTGGTAGAGGCCTGCGGAGAGTGCGATGGCGTTACCACCTGAATATCCGGTGGTCTGGCCTGAGCCGTTGTCGCCGTAGCAAGTGGAGCTGCCGTTGCTGAGGAGGTAGCAGGTGTGATAATAAGATCCAGAGACCGCGACCGCGTCGCCACCGGTGTAGCCCGTGGACTGGCCTGAGCCGTTGTAGCCGTAGCAGAAGGAGTTGCCGTTGCTGAGGAGGTAGCAGGTTTGGTAGTAGCCTGCTGCAACAGGCTTCCGGGCGTTCATAAGGAACGAGCTGTAGTTGTTGACGCCCTGGGAAGCGTTGTAGAAGAACCTGCCGCCAGAGATGCCGAGGTGCTTGACGCCGTCCCACAGGTTAGTGTCGTTCGTGCCGCGCACGGACAGCACGCACTGGCTGGCGTTCTCGCTCACGCTGGCGTTTACCGTGACAGGCCCGAGGCCGATGTTGGAACCGTTATCGGGCGTGGGCGGGATGAAAACGACCGAAGGCAGCGTCAGGTCGGTCACTATCTGGTACGGGCCGCTTGTGTTGCACACCCCGAGCGTGGTGCAGGAACTGACGTTGTAGTAGTAGCGCGTCTGGGGGGTGAGCCCGGTGACGAGGATGGTGTGGAAGACGTCGAACGAAACATTGCCCGCGTACGTCCCCAGGTCAGGCGTCTCGCCGTAATTGACCGTGGAATTGGAATTCTTGTTCGTGCTCCAGTTTATCTCCACGCTGGTCTCGCCCGGCTGGGTGCTGTTTGAGACGCCGAATATGAAAAGGGACGTCTGGAGCGTGAACGTCCTGTTTTCGGAAACGTTGGAGTTGCCCGCCCAGTCTGTGCAGTTCGCATAGACCGTATGGTCGCCTTCGGCAAGCAAAAGCGATATGTTCGCGTAGCTGTTGGCGCTGTCGTTGTGGGACACCATCGGGACCGCGATTCCGCAGGAGAAGCCGGCCGTGCTGAGGTTGTACAGCTGCCTCACTTCTAATCCGCTTAGAACGCGGTTGAATATGGCGACCTCGTCTATCGCGCCGTCCATGGCATACCCGTCGGAAGGCGACCTGCCGATGAACACCGGCCACGAGGGATTACCTATGTCCCACGAGTAGTCCATCGACGTGACCAGGTTGCCGTCGATGTAGAGCACCCTCTGGCTTCCGTTGCTCGTCACGGTTATCATGTGCCACTCGGTGATGGCAAGCGTGCCGCCAGTGAAGTCGTATCCTCCTCCATAGCCCCGGACGAACGCTGTGTCGAGCGGGTTGTTATACCCCGCCATGCCGAACATACGTCCGTTGGATGCCTGGCCGAAACCGACGACTGTCCTCATGCTGCCGGAGGGTTCAGGCGAGCGGAAATTAGCCCATGCAGACACCGTGAACGGGTTTGTGCCGTTCAGCCCGTATTGGGAGAGGTTGGAAGCGGTAACCACGTAGTTGGCGTCGTTGCCGTCGAAATCCAGCGCGGCGCCCGCCTTGCCGGTTGTCCAGTTCAGCGTGCCCTGGATGGTGGCGTTGTCCGACGCGTTGGCTGTGTTGTGGAGATAGGTGCCGCTGCCTTCCTCGAACGGGAAGTACGCGACCAGGCCGGCCGGGCATGTGGTGGTGGCGGTGAGGGCGCAGGTCGCATTCTCGCTAAGCGACAGGTTCACGTCCACGCTCGCTGATGTCAGCGTAGTGCCGTTGTCCGGCGTGGGCGGCGTGAAGTTCATGGACGGCAGCGTCAAATCGGTTATGACCGTGTAGGGGCCCGTGGTGTTGCACATGCCCGGGGAGGTGCAGGAAGTTACGTTGTAGTAGTAAAGCGCCTGGGGGCTGAGCGGGGTGAGGAGCAGGGTGTGGGAAAGGCCATACGCCGCGTCGCTCGCGTAGCTTCCAAGGTCAGGCGTCTCGCCGTAATTCACAGTGGAGTTGGACTGCTTATCGGTCGTCCAGTTCACCTCCACGCTCGTTTCGCCCGGCTGGGTGCGGTTTGAAACGTCCGATATGACAACCTTCAGCTGCACCTGCAGCGTCCGGTTTTGCGTGGAATTGGAGTTCCCGGCGAGGTCCGTGCACGTCACCGAGAAGGTGCGGTTGCCGTCAGGCAGGCTGCTGACCGTGACGTTGGCTGTGGTGGCTGCGTCGGCATTGTTCACCTGCATTTCCCGGCTTGCGAGCGCGAACGGGATGTTTATGTCGCCGCCGGAATAGCCCGTGGACTGGCCTGAGTTGTTGTAGCCGTAGCAGACGGCGTTGCCGCTGCTGAGAAGGTAGCACGTACTGGCCGAGCCTGTGGAAATGGCGATGGCGTCGCTGCCTGTGTAGTTGGTGGACTGGCCGCTGCCTGCGCAGGGCGTGTTGCCCAGGCAGGTGGTGTCGCCGTAGCAGCGTGAGTTGCCGTTGGGGAGGAGGTAGCACGTGTGCCCGTAGGCCGCGGAAAGCGCGATTGCGTCGCCGCCTGTGTAGTTGGTGGACTGGCCGTAGCTGTTGCCGCCGATGCAGACGGAGTTGCCGCTGCTCAGCAGGTAGCAGGTGTGGTAGTAGCCTGCCGATATGGCAATCGCGTCGCCGCCCGGGTAGCTGTCGTCTATCGCGCCGGTGCACCAGGAGGTGCCATCGGAACGGAGGTAGCACGCGTTCTGCCAGCCGACCGCGATGCCTATGGCGTCGCCGCCGGTGTATGGATCGCCCTCGCCAGCGAAGTTGCCGCCCAGGCATGTCGAATTGCCGTTTGAGAGCAGGTAGCAGGTCTGGTAGCCGCCTGCGGAGAGCGCGATGGCGTCGCCGCCTGGGTAGTTGGTGGACTTGCCATAGTCGTTGTTGCCGTAGCAGGCTGAGTTGCCGTTGCTGAGGAGGTAGCAGGTCTGGTCCTTCCCCGCAGCAGCCACCGCATCTCCGCCGCTGTAGTTCGTGGACCTTCCGTCATCGTTGTAGCCGTAGCATGTGGAGTTGCCGTTTTGGAGCAGGTAGCACGTCGCGACGGCGCTGGTCATCAGGGGCAGCCGGTTCTGCATGTTGAATGACGTGTAATTATTCACGCCGATAGAAGCGTTGTAGTTGAAGGTGCCGCCAGTGACGCCCAGGTGCTTCACGTTGTCCCAGAGCCATGCGGAAATGAAGAGCAGGCACTGGCTGGCGTTCTCGCTCACTGTCACGTTTATCACGGCGCTGTCTGAAAGCGTCTGATAGCCGTCCGGCGGCGTGGGGGCCGTGAAGTTGATTGACAGCGGTATGAGGTCGGTTATGAACTGGTAGGGGCCGCTGGTGTTGCACACGCCCCCGCCGGTGCAGGAGGTGACGTTGTAGTAGTAAGGCGTCTGGGGCGTCAGGCCGGTGAGCAGGAACCTGTGGAAGCGCGTGGACGAGGAATTCTCGACGACGGTGCCAAGGTCCGTGGTAAGGCCGTAATTTAGCGTGGAGTTCGAATATTTGTCCGTCGTCCAGTTGATTTCAGCGTCTGTCTCCCCCGGCTGCACCGCACTGGTCACCGAAAGGATGCGGAGCGAGAACTCGATTTTCACGACGCGGGATTCTGTGGTGTTCGTGACCGACTCGACGCTGGTGCACGTGGCGTTATAGAGGTAGTTCGCCTCGGCGAGGCCGGTGAAGGAATAATTCGCTGTGGTGTTCTCGTTCGCGTTGTTGACCTGCATGTGGTACGTCGCCGCAGCGAATGGGATTTTCAGGTCCCCGCCGGCGTAGTTTGTCCTCTGTCCCCAGTCGTTGTAGCCGTAGCAGGAGGAGTTGCCGTTTGAGCGCGCGTAGCAGGTGTGGTACGAGCCTGCTGCGACCGCGATGGCGTCGCCGCCGGTGTAGCCGGTGGACTGGCCTGAGGAATTGTCGCCGTAGCAGGAGGAGTTGCCGTTGCCCAGGAGATAGCAGGTGTGTCTGGAGCCTGCTGCGACCGCGATGGCGTCGCCGCCGGTGTAATTGACCCGCTGGCCATAGGTGTTGTCGCCGTAGCAGGTTGAGTTGCCGCTGCTGAGGAGGTAGCAGGTGTGGGAGCCGCCTGCGGCAAGCGCGATGGCGTTGCCGCCACTATAGCCTGTGGCTCGGCCTGAGGAATTATCGCCGTAGCAGACGGCGTTGCCGCTGGAGAGGAGGTAGCAGGTGTGCTGCACGCTTGCGACCATTGCCACAGCGTTGCCGCCGGCATAGCCCGTGGACTGGCCTGAGTCGTTGTAGCCGTAGCAGACGGCGTTGCCGCTGGAGAGGAGGTAGCAGGAATAAAAGTTGCCTGATGCGACCGCGATGGCGTCGCCGCCGGTGTATGGGTTTGAACCGCCGTAGCTGTTGTCGCCGTAGCAGACGGAGCTGCCGTTGCTGAGGAGGTAGCAGGTGTGGTAATATCCCATGGAAAAGGCTATGGCGTCGCCGCCGGTGTATGGGGTGTTCTCGCCATAGTAGTTACCGCCGTAGCAGACCGAAGTGCCGTTGCTGCGCAGGTAGCAGGTGTCGCGGTAGTTTGCGGTTATCGGAAGCCTCGCCACCATGTTGAATGACGTGTAATTATTCACGCCGATGGACGCGTTGTAGTCAAACTGGCCGCCGTAGATGCCCAGGTGCTTCACGTTGTCCCACAGGCCCGGCCGCGTTATATTGAAGGCAAGGCTGCAGGAAGTCGCGTTCTGGCTGAGCGACACGTTTATCGTGACGTCGGGCGAGGGAAGCGAGGCGTTGTTGTCAGGCGTCGGGGGGATGAAGGTCATGACGAGCCGCTGGAAGTGCTCTGTGAAATTGTACGGCCCGCTGGTGTTGCACACGCCTCCGCTGGTGCAGGAAGTGACGTTGTAGTAGTAAAGCGCCGAGGGCGTGAGGCCGGTGAGAAGCACGCTGTGGCTGGCGGAGTATGAGGAATTGCTGACGAGGGTGCCGAGGCCGGTCGTGTTCCCGTAGTTCACCGTGGAGTTGGAGCTCTTGCTGGTGTTCCAGCCTATGCCCGCGGAAGTTTCCCCTTCGTCTATTCCGACCGAGGGGGTGAATATGATGACTGACAGCTCCACCTTCATGATGCGGTTTTCGCTCGTATTCGGCAGGAAGCCCGGGGCCGTGCAGGTCACGTTATAGAGATAAACGGATTCGCGAAGGCCCGTGAAGCTATAGTTGGCGGTTGTGTTCGCGTCCGCGTTATTGATGGTGAGCGGGTATGAACTGGGAGGGGGGAGTTTCAGGTCGCCTCCGGTATAGGGATTTGAGCGGCCACCCCCGTTGTTGCCATAGCAGACGGAAGTGGCGTTTGAGATGAGGTAGCAGGTGTGGCCCCACCCGCTTGTCACGCCGATGGCGTCGCCGCCTGTGTAGCCCGTAGATTCGCCGCTGGCGTTGTAGCCGTAGCATATGGAGTTGCCGGTACTGAGGAGATAGCAGGCCTGGAACTCGCCTGCGGACAAGGCAACGGCGTTGCCTCCGGTATAGCTGGTCCTCTGGCCGTAGCTGTTGTCGCCGTAGCAAGTGGAGCTGCCGTTGCTGAGGAGGTAGCAGGTGTAGAGCCTGCCGGCAGAAACCGCAATGGCGCCGCCTCCGGTGTATGCGGTCGACTGGCCCGAGGCGTTGTAACCGTAGCAGACCGAGTTGCCGTTTGAGCGCAGGTAGCAGGTGTGGCAGTGCCCTGCCGCCACTGCCACCGCGTCGCCGCCTGTGTATGAATTGGTCTGCCCGGATACGCCGCATTCGCCGCTGCTACTCCCGTAGCAGGCGGAGCTGCCGTTTGAGAGCAGGTAGCAGGTGTGGTCGTAGTTCGTGGAAACGGCGATGGCGCCGCCTCCGGTGTATGCGGTCGACTGGCCCCAGCGGTCGTCGCCGTAGCATTGGGAACTGCCGTTGGAGAGCAGGTAGCACGTGTACTGCTGACCTCCGGAAGCGGCTATGGCGTCGCCTCCGGTGTATGCGGTCGTCTCGCCCATGCTGTCGGTTCCATAGCAGGTGGAGTTGCCGTTCTCCCGGACATAGCACGACTGGCGCTCGCCTATGCCCATGGTGGGCGAGCTGCCGGTGACCGGCGATGCTGCATTTGTGTCCAGCGTGCAGTTCGTGGCGTTCGCGCTGAGGGACACGTTTATCGTGACATTGGGCGAGGGGAGCGAGGCGTTGTTGTCAGGCGTCGGGGGGATGAACGTGACAAGCAGCGGCTGGACGCCGAAAGTGCTCACGAGGCTGTAGTTCGTATCGTTGAAAGCGCAGTTGCCTGAGCCGTCGCATGCCTGGCACGTCCACAGGTAGGCGCCCGTGGAAAGGGTTTCGGACAACGACGTTGAGTTGGACGTGCCCGATACAGCTGCTCCCTGCCTGTACCCCCATGCGCCTGTGAAGTTACCGTACAGGCTGATGTTCCTGAGTGCGAAATTGTCTGTCGCAGAGCAGGTGAATGGGATTGTGTTGTTGGACGTCAGGGTGCCATTTGGCGGGCCTTCCATGGCCACTGCGGGGGGTATGGGTTCGATGACGTTGCAGCTTACGGGGACGTCGCTGCCGGCACTGTAGTTGGATGAGTTGACCGTAAAGAGCGCCTGGTAGTGGCCTGGCGCCTGCGAGCCGTCAGGCGAGCAGTTGAACTGCACCTGGCTGGTGTCGGTGTCGTTCATGTCGCCGAGGGTCAGGGGCGTTGCGTTGATGAACGCGGTTCCGTTGCCTCCGAGCGGCGTGACTGTTACGGCAGTCTGGTTGCCGCTTGCAGTGACGGTCAGGTTGCCTGCGCTGGAGGAGCCGTTGAGCGTATCGCCCAGGTCAAGGCCGGACTGGTTCCACGCCACCCCGGAAGAAGAAGCGACCGGGAATGCAACGTCGTCCTGGTCCCTGTAGTCGCTTGTGTCGCAGGGGGACGTGATGACTGAATCGTATATCAGGACTGTCCTGACGGCGTGGTCGCCGCCCACGTCGTCAAGCGTAAAATTCACGGTCCAGCTGTTGTACCCTGAAGAAGGGCACGCGGTTGTCCCGGCCAGCTTGTTGACCCAGTTGACCGACGAGGTGCTGTTCGAGTAGTAGATGGCAACCCTGTCGGTCGCGTCATAGCAGTAGAACCAGGCTGTGACGTTTACGGTATCGCCTGCCGTGAAGGTGCTGCTGTTTAAACTGGTTACGGTTATGTTCTCTGCGGATTCGTCGGAATGGCAGGTTCCTGATTCCGTACTGTCGTCGCAGGCATCAATTGTGTTGGGGGCGTTCGGCTCAGGGCCGGGTGAGGCCTGGCTGCCGACGCACTGCAGGAGCGAGGAGTTGGCGATGCACGGCGAACCCGTGGTGCTGCAGCGCGGCGCGCCGGGTGTTGCGTTGTATTCTGCGTATGTGGCGTGGGCAGCTCCCACGAGCAGTGAGATGAGAACCAGCACGGCGGGGCATAACAAATGCCTCCTGTCAGCCCACAGACGCTCTTCCCTTGCTGGCATATGGCACTCCCGATACTACCTGCTTGAAAATAGATGTAAAACCCAGTTTAAGAATGTTATGAACGCCCATCAGTAGTGGCTTGAAAAGAACAGGTTGCCGAGAGCGAACGCCGCAACCACGCTCAGCTACAAGCCATGCCAAAATCCGGCCTCACTTGCCTGGTTTGGGCTGGAGCAGCAGGTAGGCGACCGCCGCTGCCACTGCAACAACAGCAATTCCGGCCAGAAGCGGAAGGGGCGGGCCTGAGGTGGGCTGTGGCTGCTGGACGGCTGTACCCTGGCCAGGCTCAGTGCCTGCAGGCCCCGCTGCGAAGATGCTGATTGTCCTGCCGCCCTTTGGCGTGACCTTGTATGTGCCTTTCTGGGTTATAGGCAGGTTGAAATTGCCGTTTGCATCGGTCGGGCCTCTCCCCCTTGCACCTGATGGAGAAACCCAGGTGACCTCGCAGTATGCACAGGGGCCGTTACCGCGGGTGAGCCTCACTGTCACATTCTTGCCAGCAGTGGCATTGCCTGGCGCTGATATGGCCGGCTGCTGGATGCACGCGCCAGCGTCACAGTACTCGCCCGCGGCGCATTCCGCATCCGATGTGCAGCCGGTTGGCTGCACGGTCCGGTTTTTGCAGGAGCCGCCGGCCAGACCGGCGGATATGTCGCAATATTGCCCGGCATCGCACTGGTCATCTGATGCGCATTCGAATGCATAAACGCAGACTCTGCTTGTGCATGTTTCGCCAGCATTGCAATCGCTGTCATTAGAGCACTGAAGCGGCAGCACTGCCGAGCAGACGTGGTCCTGGCAGGACTGGCCTGCGGCGCAGTCTGAATCAAGGCAGCAGGAATACGGGATGCACTGGTGGTTTTGGACAGTGCCGCAGGGGCACTGCACAGCCACGCATGAGCCCGCAGAACAGGCTTCTGCAGCGCCGCAGTCGCTGTCCGCGTTGCAGCCGCAGGGGATGCATTCCACGTATGCTGATGCAAGGCCCTCGGCGCCACCCTTGGCTGCCCTTACATTAACATTCATGCCGCAGCCGCTGAAGGATGCCTGGCCGTTGGCATTGGTGTAGGTTATTGTTTCTGTGCTGCCGGAAGAGGAGATGACCATCGCATCTGAAAGCGCCGCCCAGTCCTTTTCCACGGTGACTGAATAGCCGCCGCAGGTGGCATTGAGGGAAACCGCCAGCACGGGCGCCGGTTCACCGCCTCCGGATGTGGAAGTGGATGATGGCGCAGACCTCGTGAATGTGCGCTGCTCACTGGCAGTTGTTTTGTCCGCGCCATTTGTGCAGTTCACGCTCCAGGTGTGCTGGCCGAGCGGTATGCCGGTCACAACGAAGTTCGTCGGGGTGTCGTTAGCCACCGAAGCATCCGTCTGGTTCACTGCACCGTCAAGGTTGAGCGAACAGTTCAGGGTGGCGCTGAGATTGTCCACTGCAGTGAAGCTGAAGGTCATGGTACTGGAC
The DNA here is from genome assembly GCA_964490215.1 of Microcaldota archaeon. GTDB lineage: Archaea > Micrarchaeota > Micrarchaeia > Anstonellales > Bilamarchaeaceae > Bilamarchaeum. The sequence goes on from CAZBAM010000004.1 coordinate 9,001, forward strand.
GTAGTGGAAGATGCGTTGGCAGGCGAATTGAGGGTGACTGCCGACGATGGGAGCGCAACCGTGACGTTCCTTGTTTCCGTGTAGTTGGATGCGCCGGATGCACCGCTGCAGTTGACGTGATACACGTAGAAGCCATCGGTCAGGGAGGTCACTGTGGAACTGGCATGCGTGGCCGCGTCGGCATTGAACACACTCATGGCATAGGCGGTCAGGTTCAAGGTGAGGTTGCACCCGGTCGCATTCTCGCTGACCGTGACGTTTACGGCCATGCTGGTGCCAGTGAGGGTGGTTCCGCTGGCAGGCGTCGGGTCGGTGAAGTTCACGAGCAACGGAGGGGGCAACGCAAACGTAAAGGTGCGCGTCTCTGAAACGTTCGACGTGCTTACATTAGTGCAGGTCGCATAGAATTGGTAGGTGCCGTAAGCCAGGGCAGGCAGGGTGTAATTGGCTGTCGTGGCAGTGTCGGCATTGTTCGCGGTCATGGCATAGGATGGTGCAGCGAACTGGATTTTCAGGTTCCCGCCGGTGTAATTCGTGGTCTGGCCATCACCGTTGTAGCCGTAGCAGGCGGAGTTGCCGTTGGAGCGGAGGTAGCAGGTGTGGTACCCTCCTACGGCAAGGGCGATGGCGTTGCCGCCGGGGTATGCAGTGGATTGGCCCTCACCGTTGTAGCCGTAGCAGGTGGAGTTGCCGTTGCTGAGGAGGTAGCAGGTGAGGGGGTCGCCTGCGGAGAGCGCGATGGCGTCGCCGCCTGGGTAGTTGGTGGACTTGCCATAGTCGTTGTTGCCGTAGCAGGTGGAGTTGCCGTTGCTGCGGAGGTAGCAGGTGTGGAAGAAGCCTGCGGCAAGCGCGATGGCGTTGCCGCCGGAGTA
>CAZBAM010000004.1:9972-74197 GCA_964490215.1 Microcaldota archaeon
GCCGGTGGCCTGGCCTGAGCCGTTGTTGCCGTAGCAGAAGGAGTTGCCGTTGCTGCGGAGGTAGCAGGTGTGCTCGCTTCCAGATGAGAGGGCGATGGCGTTGCCGCCGGAGTAGCCGGTGGCCTGGCCTGAGCCGTTGTTGCCGTAGCAGAAGGAGTTGCCGTTGCTGAGGAGGTAGCAGGTGAACTCGATGCCTCCGGAAATCGCGATGGCGTCGCCGCCTGGGTAGGCTGTGATCTGGCCAGCGGAGTTGTAGCCGTAGCAGGTGGAGTTGCCGTTGCTGAGGAGGTAGCAGGTGTGGGAGTCTCCTGCGCCAATTGGCACCCGGTGCTGCATGGTGAACGACGAATAGTTGTTAACGCCGAGCGATGCGTTGTAGTCGAACCTGCCGCCTGTGATGTTAAGGTGCCTCACGTTCGCCCACAGTCCGGCAGGGTTGTAAAGGGACAGGAGGCACTGGGTCACGTTCTCGCCTATGGTGGTGTTTATGACGGCATTCTGGTAGGTTATGGTTGAACCGTTGGCAGGCGTGGGGTCGGTGAAGGTGATTGTGAGGAGTGGGGAGGGTGGGGACGAGGAGTAGCGCAATGTCGGATAATCGGCGGCATTCTCCCGCCAGATAGTTGTGAAATTCCAGCTTGAGAGCGGGGGATTGCTTGCGTTGTAGAAATAGCCGTCGCAGCCATCGTTGATTGCTGAGCAGCCGGGAGGGTTGCCAGCTGAGATGCAATTAGTCTGCCCGCTCCTGCAGACGTCAAAATAGGAGTTGGTGAAGTTGGTGTCTGAAGCATCATCGACAAAGCCAGCGCTAGAACCCGGGGTCGTAACGTTCACGGCGGCAAAGGAATTGCTTATGTTGGTGGGATTGCCGGCCACACCGGTCGTCACTCCGGCGAAGCCGGCTACATAATTGCTGGTGCTAGTCACGTTTCCGACGGCATAGCAGTTGGTGATGTTGGAATGTCCGATTTCCCCTGCGAAGCCGCCTGAAATGCCGCTGAACATTGTCACATTCGCAACGGCATAGCAATTGGTGATGCTGGAGTACATGGGCCAGCCGAATAAGCCGCCGCATATGGGGTTATAGCAGGTCACGTTGGCGGTTGTAGAGCAATTGCTGATGTTGGAGTACTCACTGTGGCCTATGAGGCTGCCTACAGAGTAGTATCCCAATATGCTGGCGTTTTCAAGAATGACATTGCTGACCACAGCGCCGTAGGTATAGCCCAGCAGGCCTATGTTATCCCCGCTGCCATTGGTTTCATTCCTGGACATGGCAAGGCCGGTTATCCGGCAGTGCCGGCCATCGAGCGTGCCGGTGAACTGGTTGCTGGAAGTGCCGACGGGCATGAACCCCTTGCCATCTCCGAAATCGAATCCCGCGCAGCTGATGTTGGCCACCAGGGCATAGCTGGCGCCAAGGTTGTTCCTCATGCTCTGCAGGTCAGAGCAGTTGGTCACCTGATAGGGGTCCGACGGCGTCCCTGACCCGGCCATGGCCGAGGCAAAGGAAACCACGAACAGAAATGCCACGAGCTGGACAGCCCAGCGACTGCAATATGATGTCTCGACCATGCGCATACCTTCCAAATCCGCCCTCGCGGGCAGCACCTTATGGCAATTCGGATAATATGTTTAATATGTTTATATACTACATGGTGATTGCCGTGCGCTCCGGCAGGCGGCGATTATCGCTACGATTTAAAACCGCAAAGGAGTGATATCGCTATGATACTTTCGGATATGGACATAAGGCGGATGCTGGGGGCGGGCACGCTGAAAATCAGGCCGCTCGCCAAGGACCAGGTCGGGCCTGCGAGCGTGGACCTGACGCTCAGCGACGAATGGCTCTTCTTCAGGGATGTTTACGAAGGGCGGGTGGTCGACCTGTCGAAGACCGGGTTCCGGCAGGCGTTCCGAATGAAAAAGGCGAAAAGCGTCACGCTGGCTACTGGCCAGATGTGTCTCGGCAGGACAGTGGAGCGGCTCACGCTCCCCCCGGACGTCATGGGCAAGCTTGAGGGAAGGAGCAGGTACGCCAGGATGGGGCTCATAATACACATAACCAGCGCGCTCGTCCAGCCCGGCAGCGACAACCACCAGGTGCTTGAGATAGTCAACCTGGCGCCGTTCCCGGTGAAGCTGCACGCGGGCATGCGCATATCCCAGGTCGTGTTTGAGGAGATGAAGAGCGGCACGACGAAGCCGTATGCACGGTTCGGCAAGATAGCGAAGGGGCAGTAGATGGATTTCACGCGGAGATTGTCATCCCTTAACGTGGCCGCGGCCACCGTGGCCGTGCTGCTGGCGTTCATGGCCCTTGCGGTGGTGCAGGACCAGGTAAACCCGCAGTTCAGGAACCCGAACGCCACGCTCGTGGAGGCCCCCCTTGCCAAGAACGCGCAGTTCCAGCTCGTCCCCGGAGAGCGCTACGTCTACGGCACCGTTTCAGACGAGACCCCGATAAACGTCACCTACGCGATACTCTCCGGCAGGAACTGCACCATCATCGCGTTCATGAACACCGTGCCGGCGTCCAGCACGTGCGTCGGCACTGACGGGAGGGATTCAGGCGGCCACGACTCCCAGCTTGACAGTCCCAACGTATTCATGTTCGCACCATGGATGCTTGCGCTTCAGGAGGGATGGCACTGGAACGTGTCCATGTACATGTCGTTCGGCAACAGCAGCAGGTACATCGCGACCAAGGACTACCGCGTCATGAGGACGGACAGATGGCGCGGCCGGAAGGTGTTCGTGGTCATGGAGAACATAAGCGGCAGCCCGCCGCAATACGAATGGGTGGATGCTGAGAAGAGGGTGCTGCTGAGGCTGCAGGGAGAGGGGTATGCCATAGAACTGGTGGAGGGGCTGCCGCTCACCGGCATGGACGATTCGGGCACCGGGCCGGCAACGGACGGGATTGCACCGGCTGCAGATGGCACTGCGGCGGCGAACTGGACTGCGGCGGAAAACTGAAGCATAGATGCGGCAGCGACGGCAAACGCACCGGAATTTGTACGGAAATTAGTCTGATAAGGTTTTGGTCTGTTCGGATTTGGCCTGCTCAGGCTTCCCGCTGTGGTGCCCGGACGACTACGAGCGGTATTACGCCCTTGTCAAGCTCAATCTCTGCTATCTGGAGGAATGTCACGTTATCCCCGGAGACCTTTATGAGCGGCGGCGCACCCATGGAAAGCTGGAGGGCCCTCGCGCCTATGAGCCTTGCAACCTCGTATTTGGTGAAATCCATGGAATCAACTCGTAAAAAGAGCAGAACGAATGTGTTCACAATACAATATAAACGTTTCCTTTCTTCCCCAGCAAAAGGGCGGTTTCGCCGGAAGATTCCATCGTCTTTGCCTGGCCGAGGGCGACCTTGATGCGCATGCCGGGCCGTATCTCGCTGCCGCGGCCGTCGTACAGGTAGAGCACCCCCTCGTTGCCCGCGTCGTCGTTCACCAGGACGCGGACGTAGGTGCCGGCCTGCTTCCTGGCCTTCTGGTACTGGCCGGTCTCCGCGTTGCGCACGGTAAGCAGGTCGGTGTTGACGTTCCGCATGCCGTCGCGTATCCGCGTTATGTTGGTTATCTTCGTCTCCTTGAACCGCTTCTTGGCGAGCCTGAATGCGAGCCCTATCTCGCGCTGTGCCGAATCTATCATGCGGTTCATCTCCTGCTTCATTATGGACTCGTCCCCGCCCGACAGCATCATGGTCTCGTAAGCCTTCTTGAAGAACGTGTCCGGAAGGTGCTCTATCTCCTGGCTTTCCTTCAGCTCTGCCGCCTCCTGCATCTCCATGCTGGCGATGTCCGAGGAAAGCGCCGACAGCCTGGCCGGCCTGCCGACCTCCTCCAGCCCGCCGGTGATTCCTGCATCGGAAATTTCAGGCTGCGGCAGGGGCTCTGGCGGCTGCTCAGGCGGGCGTTCGGGCGGCGGGTCCTGCTGTGCGGCCTGCGGAGAACCACTGCCTATCTGGTCTATGTCCGAGATGGCCTCCAGATAGCTCGTGATGAACTCCTGCATGGCCTTCCTTCCGTTCTCCTCAGCCTTCCTCTTGCCCATGTGGGGCAGGTGGGACGACGCCTTGAGGTACATCTTCTCAATTGACGGCATCATCTTGCTCCTGACCGCGTCGGCCTTCTCCTTGCCCAGGCCTTTTTCAAAAATCCGCGTGATTGGGAGCAGCATCTTCGCGCGCGCGTCGCTCTGCTGCCGGGGCTCGTCAGCCGCACGCTCTTCCTTGCCTTTGCCGGCGGCGAATATGTTGGCGAAGGACATGAGTTCCGGCTCCGCATGCTTGCGCTTGTCAAGATACTGCTGCGCGGCAGCGCGGACCGAGGGGTCCTTGTCAAAGCTCAGCTCAACGAGGGCGAACGATGCCGCGGGGTCGTTGAGCTCGCCCAGGGACCTTGCCGCCAGCTTGCGGACCTCCGGGCTTTCGTCAAACGTCAGGGAAACGAGCTTGCTTATGTTCGGAAGGGCGGTGTCCATGGGCATCAACAGGGTTATAACTGTCTAAATCTATTTAATCGTTTACTCTCTCAGCCGTGCTAACGGCCTATTTTCCCGATCTGCTTGGCATGCGTGCCAAGTCTCTCGAAAATCATTTCGTGATTTTCTCGATCGCGTCAAGGCACTTTTCTATGTCCTTCACGTTGAAATTTCCCATGTGCGCCATGCGCAGGCCGTTGTCCTTGAAAGCCCCGCGCGAGCCGACTATCTTTATGCCGTATTCCTTCGCGAGCGTTGACTTGATTTTCTTCGCCTGCTCGCCGTCCCTGCACACGAAACCGGTCACCGTGTTTGATTCGTAGCCCTTCTCGGCGATAAGCGGGAAACCCATCGCGGTGAGGCGCTTACGGACGTGCTCAGCGGTGTCCGCGTGCCGCTTTACGCAGGCTGGCAGGCCGCCTCCCCTGTCAAGCACGTCAAACGCCTTCTGCAGCGCCCAGAAGAGCGAGATTGCAGGCGTGTTGGGCGTCTGCTGGTCCTTCTCGTAGCGCTTCTTGTGCCTTCTCAGGTCGCAGTAATAGGACGGGATGGAATCGCGGGACGCGAAACGCGAGACCGCTTCCCTGCTCAGGCCGATGAGCGCCATGCCAGGCGGCGCTGCGATGCCCTTCTGGCTGCCTGTCACGAACGCATCGACGTGGAATTCCTTCATGTCGAACTCGGTGCCAGGCCATGCTGATATGCCGTCTATTATGGTGAGCATGCCCTTTGACTTGGCGTATCTGCAGATTTCCCTTATGTCGTTGCGCACGCCCATGCTCGTCTCGTTGTAGACCATGGCCAGCACCTTTGCGTTGCTGTCGTCTATCTTCGCCTTCGCCCTTTCAAGGTTCCAGCCCCTGCCGTCCTCCAGCCGGTGCACCAGCGGCTGCGCATACACCTGCACCGTGGTGGCCAGGTGGTCGCCGAACTCGCCGTTCGGCAGGCACAGGACGCGGTCGTTTTTCTCGCACAGGTTGAGCACCAGCGCCTCAAGGCCGAGCGCGCCGGAGCCTGTGATGACGTATGCCTCCTCGGCGCGGAAATAGCCGCGCAGGCGCGTGACAAGGTCGCGGTAGAGCGCGGAAAACTCGTCGCTGCGGTGGGTTATCATCTCCTTTGTCTGCGCCTTCGCTATCTCTTCCAAAACCGGCACCGGGCCGGGACTGAGCAGTATCGTCATGCAGCCGCTTTCCACATGCAAAATCTAAAAAGGCTGCGGCACACATATAACCGCATGGCAGAACCAGCAGAACCGGAAGTGACCGTCTATTCCATGCCCTCGTGCCCGTACTGCGGGATGGTGAAAAGCTGGCTCGCCGGGAAGGGGATAAAGTTCGTGGAATACGACGTGTCTGCCGACCAGCCGAGGGCCGAGGAGATGGCACAGAAGAGCAGGCAGACCGCCGTGCCCGTGACAGAGATAAACGGCAGGATAGTGGTGGGATTTGACCGCCAGGCGCTGGAGGCAGCGCTCACCAGGCCCAAGCCGCCGAAGCGCGAGGAGTTCCTGACCAACCTTTTCTACGACCCGTTCCACATTTAGATTAGCAGGGCTTTGTAGAACTCCCCTGAGAGAAGCCTCCAAGAACCGGCACGGGGGAACCGCCCGCAGACGGTGGGTCCTGTGCCCAAAGGGCGTCCTGAAGTTAGAAATAAGACTAGCCCGGCACTGCGCCTGAGTTACCATCAGTAGATGACTATTACCGGCTCGTAGTATTTCCTCACGTTGCCGCTGTACACGCGGGTGTTGAGCATGGAATGCAGCTCAGCCAGCGCATCCTCCGGCGGACGGTGCAGCCACCCCAGCTTCATGTTGAGCCTGATTATCCTTCCGGGAATCAGGTGCCTGGTGGACTTGGGCGGGAACGGCGAGTGCGCCTGTGCAGCCCGCACGATTTCGTCCTTCGTGTAGGAGCGCCTGAAGAACAGGGACTTCCCTGCGTCAAGGTGCTTCTGCAGCTCCTCGGCAGGCACGTAGTCCACAGCGCCCTTTTCCAGCAGCGAGAGGACGTAGTTCTGCTCCTCCACCATCTCCATGAGCTTGTAGTTTCCCGGGTTGAGGAGATGGCAGTCCTTCCCGCTCATGAGCATGAATGGCGCCCTCAGGCTTTCCACCGCCGCCCTGCCGGCCTCGCGCTCCACCTTCTCGTGCTTTATGGAGTCCAGCTTGAACACCTTGTCGGCGTTCATGTCCACGACCGGATACCACGTGCCGACCTTTATGTCGTCGCTCGCGTAATCCACGGTCTGGCACACCGCGTAAGGGCACTCTATTATCTCAAGCACCTTGAGGCGGTGGTTGCCGTCCAGCACCACGCCAGTCTTCCGGTCTATTATTATGGGGTCCACGACGTGGCCTATGTTGAGCATGGCCTCCTTGAGGCGCTTCAGGTTGTGCGAGATGACCTTCTCGTGCGAAAGCAGGGACTTGACTTCCCGTATCTCAAGCGTCTTCAGCATTTCGTCCACAAGTGCGCTCATGGTATCACTGGTTCTGCGGCGTTAAGGCGCATATTCGCTGTGGAGGGGTTTAAAGGCTATCGGACACCGGTGCGACGGATGACGAAATTTGTTCACTTGCCGGCGGCAGGGAAGTGCGCTTCCCTGCGCACCTGGTTCGATGCGTCGAACCCGATTGCCGCTTCGCGCCCGGCGTGAACACGAACTCGCCGTTCACCGTGAGGCCTTTAGGCCGAGCGCAGTGAACAAAAATGCGACAGAGCGAACGCCACGGGCGTTCGCGTGTCGTGAATTACCCACGCCTGAAGGCGTGGGCTTCCCCTACGGCTTAAAAGAAAGAGGATAACCGCATCTGTTCTGCTTCTGCCCTTGCGTTGTGGATGGACTCGTTCAGCTCCCTGAACTGATGATTATTGATGTAATGCCGGATAGTCTCCGCCTTGACGTTGCTGATGCTTCTGGAGAATTTGCCTGGCGACCAGAGGTGCCCCTTGCTGAAAGTCTGCACCAACGCCGGGAATTGCTGGCGAAGTTCATGCGATGACCTTCCCTTGAAGAGCTGGAAGGCATAGGAGACGCTCATGTTGAAAGGCAGGGTTACGAACAGGTGAACGTGGTCAGGTCCGACGTGCAGGTTATGGATGACGATTTTGTAGGTGGCCGCCGTCTGGATAATGGATGCTTCAACGGCTTTTGCAAGCTGTCCCTGCATGAAAGCCTTGCGGTATTTGGGGCACCACTCAAGGTGAAACTGATTTAAGCCTATGCTCCGATTTCCTGATACAAAGCTCGCGCTGGTCATTTATATCGACTCCGGTAGCGGACTTCTCTTAGGAAGGTTGGGGCGCCGCCGAAGGCGGCGGCGCGCCCGCTACCGAAGCATTTTTCATTGTGCAGAATAAGAAATCGGCCCTTTCATCCAACGGCTGAAGCCGTTTCTCTCATGCCCTTCTCAGGAGGGTTTCTCGGGCCTAGGTCAACTAAAAAGTGGGATGCGACCGCCGGGAATCGAACCCGGTCCGCGAGACGTTTTTGAAGCTCCTTTTGGCAATCTCACAAACAGATTCGCAACGAGATGAATTAGGCGAGTTTTGCTCCAAAACCCCCGCTCATTTCCGCTTAGTTTTTTCATGCCGTCCACCTTGTTAATTGAACCACCCTTTCTAGCAGTATTACGTCGGTAAAAGTATAAATTCGTTCCGGGTTCGGATTTATATAAAGATTTGAACCCTAAGGGCAAAAAAAATCGTGGGAAGACAAGAACAGATGATTAGCGCGATGGCTTGACTTGAGGCCCGCCGCCAGCAAGATAATTCTTCGTCGGCCCGTCCAACCATATGAAATAGAGGATAACTGCTGAAAGCGGAAGAGCGACGAGAGTAAAGGGAAAACCAAACAGGTCCAAGATTATGAGGACAACGGGAACGTTAAGGATTGCCAGGATTGTCGCGATATACTTGCCGATGCGCTTCCCTTCCCAAAGCAGGTATGCCGGAACCAGATGAATAAGGCCGACTATAAGTGCCATGTACATCGTAGTTGTTAACAAGAGATCTAAGGGTGAGGCATCTGCTAATTTGAATTCAGAACCACCAATACTTATGGGCTCTGGGCTTTCTGCCATCTGGCCTATTCCTCCCAACATAGAGAGCAATGCGCTGGACGCAAGATAAACAGCCACCAGAATGATAACTATGATCAGTTCGCAAGCGACTGAAACCTTTATGCCGAATGGCCTTTCCATGAATTTACCTCTTCCTTAAGGATTTTAGACTTATCGGGATGGCTCCGTACAACAATACTTTTGCTAAAAAAACCCCCTCAAAAGTAGCGTTTCCTAGCCCTTAACGAACCTCGCCACCAATGCAGCAACATGTGCGGGGGCTCGGCAGCATCAACATGCTCAAGCCAGCAACCCGGCAGCTAAAAGGGACCCGTTAGCCATGAACAGAGCTACGAGACGGGCGTGTGCACTAACTGGCCGGTGGGCAAGGTTTTATTAAGCCATATATCCATAGAATAACCATAGGTGATACATTGGATATCCACGCTAAATTCCACGGAGAAGTCGAAGAGACCATAGACGAGATCATAAAATTAGGAAGGGCAAGCACCAAAACAGAAGCAATCCGCCTGGCAATACTTGACTACAGGCATCACCACATCCGGGAAGAGACGGAGGCATCTCCTGAATTTACTGCCCATGCAAACCGGGACATCTGGGAAGATAAGAATGAAGACAAGGTCTGGAAGAAGTACCTGAAAGGGGGAAAGGAATGATAAGGAAAGAACAGCGGGATGTCTGGCTGATACAGGCGCCTTTTTCAGATTACTCTTCAACGAAAGTGCGCCCGGTAATCATCATCTCAAATAATCCATACAACCGGAAAACGACGGATTTCCTGGCAGTCCACATCACCACCAGGAAAGAACACCCATGCGCCATCAATCTTTCTCCGGATGATTTTGTGAGCGGTGGGCTGGGCGATGAGAGCATCGTACGCTTCGATACGGTCACCCGTTACGAGGAAAAACTCCTATTGAAAAAAATAGGCAAGGTAAAGCCCGAGTTCTATAAGAAAGTGCATGAAAAGATTGTCGAATTGACGCGCCTGGGCGGGCAGGAATCCTGACGTCTGGACCCAGTTTTATAGAAGTAAAAAATCAATGCGACAGAGCGAACGCCACGGGCGTTCGCGTGTCCTAATTTGCTAGTTCTGGTTCCCCGAGCGAAGCGAGGCGAGAGTCGGTTTTTGAACCCACTTTTTAGGAAAAAGTGGGATGCGACCGCCGGGAATCGAACCCGGTCCGCGAGATTGGCAACCTCGAATCATAACCGGTAGACTACGGTCGCAACAAGAAATAGATGGATATACCCAAACGAATAAAAAAGGAAGTTATAGCCTCGCGAAAATATGCCGCATGAAGTTTTTATGGCAATGAGTCAAACACAAAGACAAAAGTCTATACTCATGAAGTTTGATGAAACTTCCCTATTGTTCGGCGTTCCGAACAATGGGGTGCAAAGATGCAGCGGCATCTTTGCCATAACAGGAGTCAAACGGGAGGAAAGTTTCGCGGAAATGAACCGGCATCGTGTTTTAATATTCGTGGCGACTAATTCAACTTATGACGATGGGCAAGGGAGCATACCTCAAAAAAATAACGTCCGGCGTCCAGAAGTGGCGCGCCATAGAGGTGGACGAAAAGCTTGAAGGCAGCTCTCCGCCCTCGGTCTTCATCGGCAGGGCCGGATACCCGCGCGTCAACGTCGGCCCCATGCTCACGCCTTCTGCCGGTGACACGTCCATGCTGGACACGCCGGAAAAATGGATACCTGCCGGGAAAAGCCAGGAAGACATAATCCGCTTCAGGCTGGACCTGGTGCGGGGAAAACACCGCGTGGGGGTAAGGGACCTCGGCAACAGGCTGGTGGGCAAGCTCCAGGAGATATCGCTTGCCGAATCGTCCGTGGAAAGCGAGGCGCAGTTCCACAGCAAGCCGCGCGGCTTCACGTTCAATGAAGACCATACACCGTTCGGCCCCAGCGCAACCATAGACAGTTTTGACATCGGCAACGTGAAATGGGACCCGCACCTGGAGAAGGCGTTCTACGACACCGACTGGAAGGCTGCACAGGCGGTCCCTGCCCTTTACACGGACGGCGTGCTGTTCTCGCAGATACAGAAGGCGCTGTCCACAGGCACCCTCGGCACAGGCAAAAGAAGGAAGCTCGTCCCCACGCGCTGGTCCATAACCGCAGCGGACAGCATCCTCGCCAGCCACCTCTACGGGCAGGTGAAGGATTACCTGGTCCTGGAAGGCTACAGGGTGTACGAGTTCTCAAGCCTGAAGAACTACTATGCAGTGCTGCTCATGCCGACGCCGTGGCAGTACGAATGGCTTGAGGCGTTCATACACATCATGGGGAAGGAGGAGGTCGTTTTCGGCGACATGGAGCAGTGGAAGCCGAAAACCGAATACTCGTCCGTTGGCGGATGCTACTACAGCTGCAAGTTCGCTGTTCTTGAGGCTCTGGAAAGGATGAAGAGGCAGGCCGGCGCCATCGTGCTGCGCGAGGCGTACGAGGGCTACGTGCCGCTGGGCGTGTTCAACGTGCGCGAGAACGTCAGGCAGGCGCTGAAGCAGACGCCGAAGGAATTCGGCAGCATGCGCTCGGCGCTCGGCTACGTGTCCACGCGGCTCAGGCTGCCGCTTTCGCGTTTCATGGAGCAGGGCGCGCTGCTGCGCGATGCGCTGAAATACAGGCAGACTGTTTTGTGAGGCTTTGATGGGATGGAAATGCTTGAGAAAAGGCTTGCGAAATTCGGCATAAAGCTCGGCCTTGAGCGCATAAGGGAAATGTGCAAGGCGCTGGGCAATCCGCAGGACAGGCTGCGTGTGGTGCTGGTCACTGGCACGAACGGCAAGGGCAGCGTGGCAGCTGCGCTCGCGTCCATGCTCACAGCGGACGGCCACCGCACAGGCTCATATTTCTCCCCGCACGTGATACGCTACAACGAACGCATCAGGATTGACGGGCGGGAGATAACAGACGCGGAGTTCGCCCGGTACGAGCGGAAGCTGCTGGAGATGCACGACCAGGGCCAGGAGATGACGCTGTTTGAGGCGCTCACGGCAATCGCCCTGGAATATTTCGCTGACATGGGATGCGAGTTCGCTGTGCTGGAAATCGGCATGGGCGGAAGGTACGACGCGACCAACATCGCGACTGAGGAAGTGGCTGTGATAACCAACGTGGCCCTGGAGCACACGGACTACCTGGGCAAGAGCGTGGCTGAGATAGCCAGGGACAAATCCCACATAATGAAGAACCCGAAAGGCGTCGCAATCACAGGCTGCACCGGTGAGGCGCTTGACGAGGTGCGGAAACGTGCGGCGGCTGTCGGCTGCGGCCTGAGGGTGCTGGACGAGGATTTCGCCGTGAAACCCAGGCAGGGCACGCTGGAGGGCACGGAATTTGACTACGCTGGCAGGAGCTGCTATTCGGAGCTTTCCATCCCGCTCGCGGGCAGGCACCAGGCAGTGAACGCGGCACTCGCGGTGGCTGCCGCAGAGGAGCTTGGCCTGAGCGAGCGGGCGATAGTCAGGGGGCTTGCGGCAGTGTCCCATCCGGGCAGATTGCAGGTGGTTGGCAGGAACCCGCTCGTGGTCGCTGACGGCGCACACAACCCTGCCGGTATCAGGGCGCTGGTGGAAAGCATTGGCCTGCTGCCGGCGAAGCCGGTGTGCGTGTTCACAGCGCTCAGGGACAAGGACTGGAAGGAGATGCTCGGCCTGCTCGCGCCGGAATGCTCAATGGTGGTGATAAACCAGCTTTCTGACGCGCGGGCGGAACGGGCTGAAGCGATTGCGGCGGAAGCCGGGCGTTATACGCGGGCCGTGGTCGTGAAGGGCGTGGCCGAAAGCGTGAGGTACGCGAAGCGCGAGGCTGGAAAGGGCGGCGCGGTGCTCGTCTGCGGCAGCCTTTACATGCTCGGCGACGCCATGGCCGCGGCTGCAGATGGGTAATTTAATAAAGACGTGCCCACACTTTTGCATTGGGACTGAAACGCATAGTCCCATTGCTGGAGAGGGGTAATATGGAGAGCATGTTTTCGCGGCGGGGAATTGCGTTCATCGTTATTTTCGGCTTGCTGGCGTTCGTCGCCCTGCAGGCCAACGTATTCGCGCTCAAGGGCGTGACAGGCAAGAGCTTCACGCTTTTTGAGTTCTTCGGCCCCATAGCCGGCGCGTTCCTGGGCATGGCCGGCGTGCTGGCCATCGGGCTGGCCAAGGCCGCAAACGCCATACTGACAGGCATGCCGTTCACGCTGGCGGACGTGGCAAAGCTCACGCCCATGATGTTCGCAGCGTATTACTTCTGGAAGAACGGGGCGCGCGGGCTCCTGGACAAGGCGTGCATAATCGTGCCGGTGCTCGCCATGCTCGCGTTCTGGCTCCACCCGGTGGGCCAGCAGGCGTGGTACTATGCGCTGTACTGGACGATACCGGTTCTCGCCAGGTTCCTGCCCGACAGGCTGTTCCTCAGGAGCCTGGGCTCCACGTTCACCGCGCACGCGGTCGGCAGCGTGCTGTTCCTCTACACCATAGAGACCACGCCGGCGCTCTGGCTAGCGCTCATACCGGTGGTCGCAGTGGAGAGGGGTGCGTTCGCGCTGGGCATATCTGCCAGCCATGTGCTGTTCACCAACGTCCTCAACGCGGTGGATGCGGTCTGGGCGCTGACGAAATACGTGAACGTTGAAAAGCGGTACGTCCTGCGCCTCTGATTTTTTCCTTGCGGTTTTTTCTTTCTGGCTTTTTTCTTGCTGGCGGCGGCATGCGTGACGAAAGGCCGGCGTCCGTGGTTAATTTTTAAAGCTTGGGATGGATATAGCTGCATGCATTGCCGCTATGCCGTGCTTTTCCTCTTCATGCTGGCGCTGGCGTCCGCAGAAGATGAGATAACCTATTTGGAACTGATTCATCCGGGCTGCGAAAACGGCTACAACGACTCGTTCAACGTGCGCGTGCTGGATGCCAAGCTCAGGCCGGTTGAGGGCGCGGCCGTGAACGTCACCTTTGACCGCGGCGCGACTTTCGGCGGGCAATACCTCACCACCCCGACGCGCCGCACTGACGCCTCAGGCACCATCCATTTTGACCTCATCAACCAGGGAACGTCAAGCAGGGAGGTGGACTGCAACATACTGGTCCAGGCATCCGCCGGCGGCGACAGCAACCATACCACGGTGCTGGCCACGGAGCACGGCTCGGTGGTTGATGTGCCCATCACGTCCATCTACCAGGTGCGCTTCTATGTCAGGGACGGCACTAACAGCCCGCTTCCAAACGCCACGGTCACCCTGGGTAATTTCACCGGCACGACAGATGCATACGGCCTCACGATGTTCACCATACTCGGCGGCCTGCACGGTTACCTCGCGAGCTACCTTGACGGCGGCCAGGCCGGGCGCATCAACGTCAGCGACGACACCATGTTTGAGGTGATGCTGCGCGCTTCAAAGGTGGCAGTGGAGGTAACCGACGACCTGGGCGGTCCGCTGCCGGTCACGCTTTACATATTCAACAGGACGTATGCGCTGCCGGACGGAAAATTTGAATACCCGGTGACGTATGGCAGCGAAATACCGTACAGGGTGGAGTACCAGGGCATCGTGAGGGAAGGCAGCATAATCCCTTCAGTGAGCCCTGATGCGGTAGTGACATTTGACACCCACGCGCCGCACTTCGGAAGCATCGTGGCGGAGGGTTCTGAGGGAAGGTACAGCCTCCTCATACCCGTATCGGACCCGGGCGGGAAGGCGAGCGGCGTCAATTACCAGAGCCTGGTCGTGACCTACAGGCTGGAGCCGGCAGACCCTGCGACGCCATGGAACCCGGCGGTTACGTTTACCAGCGGGAAGAGCACGCTGACCGCAGAATTCCCTGAGCTGCCGCCGGGCGGCATAGTCAGCTTCAGGGCGGAGATAAGCGACAACGCAGGCAACAAGGCGATCGTGGAGGGCCGCTTCAGCACGACCGCGCCCCCGCCACCCCAGAATATCACGCAAAACCAGACAAATACACAGCCAGACACTGCTGGAACGCAGGGAATACCACTCCTATATATAGGTATGGGTGTAATTGTATCGCTTTTCATTGTTTATGTTGTGTTTCGTATCAAATCGCAAGGAGGTGTAAGTGGGCAGTAAACGAATCTTTATAAATATTCTGTAGTATTATATTAATCATGTAAGTGCATAAACTATAATATATCATCACAGGAATGAAAAAACGAATGAAAATGGAATAAGAAATGAGCGATAACGTAATGATAATGTGCAAGGTGATGGAGCATGCCCCGTGGAAAGAAAATAATAATTGAAACTGAAATAGACGATGACGTCATTGACAGGTTCAGGTCCATAGATTTGGACGGCATAAGAAGGGACAGGGACGACACTGAGAAGCAGCTGTCCTCTTCCATAGCCAGCGTCTTCAAGGTCGCGCAGAACCTGTACCGCCAGAAGGCGAGCGAGGACGAGCTTGAGAACAGGCACGAATTGTTCTCTGTCCGTTCAGCCTACGACTACCTCAAGGGTAGCGGGGTGCTGATTTCATTCAGGGCTTTCGGTGGCAGGATAGAGCGTGGCACCGTGCCGTTCGTGAAGGTGGGCAGGAAGAGGTACATCCCGAAGAGCGTGCTGGACGACATCACCGACACCAAGAAGGAGTTCCACACGGTCAAGGAGGCGTACCAGGAATACAGGAAATCCAACCCGAAAATAAACTTCAGGGCGTTCATAGGGAGGATAGAGAAGGGCTCGGTTCCCAGCGTGAAATTCGGCACCAGGAGGCTGGTGCCCAGGGACGCCATAGAGGCGCTCACGCACATCAGCTCCAGTTACTTCTCTGTCAGCGAGGCCATAAAGGAGCTCCACAAGAACGACATAAAGATAAAGAGGAACGCATTTGAGAGGCGCCTTGACCGCGGCAGGATACCGCACGTGAAGGTCGGGGGCAGGAGGTTCATACACGAGGACGTCCTGCAGGAGCTCGTAGACAAGGAAGTCGCCCTGAGAAGGGACTGACTTCTTTCCTTATTTTTTCTCATTTTATCTTTTTATTTCTGTTTCGCTTTTTGTCTTATTGATGTTACTTTTGCCTGATTTCCCTTCAGCTCTTTGGCGCTTGGCCGGCCTCGCGCGTGCGAGAGATTTTATTACTCTGCTTCCCATACCCTCCATGGCTTTGGTCAAGCGCAGGGCTTTTTTCATGGACGCAGGCTACACCGTGAAGAACGGGAAGACCTACGTCACGCTCGTCATGAAGGGAAAGAAGACAGTCAAGCTCTATTTCCAGCGCGACCCGTATTTCATCGTTGACGGCCCTGTGGAGCGCAAGGACGAGTTCCTGGAGGCCAGGGGCGTGAGGAAGACGGGCCAGGCAGTGGCCCCGCTGCGCGTGGAGGAATGCGAATGCCGCGTGGGGCTTGTCAGGAAGAAGATGCTGAGGCTATACTGCCACGAGCCGGCTGACGTGCCTGCGCTGAAGGCGGCCATGCCCTTCCCGTGCTACGAGTACAACATACCTTTCGTCAAGCGGTTCATCTACGACATGCAGCTCACGCCGCTGCACGTGGTCACGTACGAGCGCGAGGGCCGCATGATAAAACGCTTCCTGTCTGTGAAGCAGGGCGAGCCGAAGCTGGCGGCGATGGGCTTTGACATAGAGACATACAACCCGGCAGGCGCCCCGCGCGAAGGCAAGGACCCCGTGATAATGATAAGCTGGTGCGGAAGGGGAAAGGGCGTCGTGACGTGGAAGAAGGCATCTGCAGGCTACGTGCAGGCTGCGGCTGACGAGAAAAGGATGCTTGAGCGGTTCAGCGCCATAGTGAAGGAGGAGGACCCTGACGTGCTCATGGGCTACAACTCGTCCAATTTCGACCTGCCATACCTGAAGGCGCGGGCGCAGGCCACCGGTGCGGCGCTTGACCTGGGCAGGTTCGGCAGCGCCATCACCCCGCTGAAGAAGGGGCTGCTGAACGGCATGCGGCTCAACGGCCGGGTGCACATGGACCTGTATCCCATCGTGAAGTTTTTCGGCTTCATCGGCATCATAAAGGCGCAGAAGTTCACGCTGGACGACGTCGCAGAGGACGTGCTCGGCCGCAGGAAGGTCAAGGTGAAGAAGGAGGAAATCTGGCAGATGTGGGACAGCGGCGACATCGGGAAGCTGTGCGAATACTCGCTCGTTGATTCGGAACTGGCGCAGGCGCTGGGCGACAGGGTCCTGCCCATAGAGATGGAGCTGTCCAGCGTGGCCAGGATGCCGCTTTTTGAGACCACGATTTCCACCAGCGGCCAGCTGGTGGAGAACCTGCTCATGTACCACGCGGCTGAAAGGAAGGAATTGATACCGTCCAAGCCGGGCGGCGAGGCCATAACCGAGAGGATGGGCGCGCCCATACAGGGTGCGTTCGTGAAGCTGCCTGAGCCGGGCATATACGAGAACGTCGCGGTGCTGGATTTCCGCGGCCTGTATCCCTCCATAATCGTCTCTTACAACATTGACCCCGGGACGCTCATGGAAGAGAAAGGAGGGAAGCACGGCGCCACGCCGCACGACGGGGCGGCGGTGCGCCAGGGACGGCCGGAAGCTGCTGGCGGCCATGGAGGCAACGACGTCTTCGTCTCGCCTACCGGCGCGGAATTCTCCAAAAAAGAGCAGGGCCTCATACCGGCTGTGCTGGACGGCCTGATAGACGCGAGGATGAAGCTCAAGAACGAGCTGAAGAAGCTTGACAAGTCCAGCGACGCCTACGTGCGCATAGGCGCGCGGTCACAGGCGCTGAAAATCCTGGCTAACAGCTTCTACGGCTACATGGGATACGCGCGCTCGCGCTGGTATTCGCGGCCGTGCGCCGAGAGCGTGACAGCGTGGGGGCGGAAGCACATCATGGAGACGATTGAGAGCGGGGAGAAGGCGGGCTTCCAGGTGCTCTACGCAGACACGGATTCGGTCTTCCTGATTTACAAGGACCGGGCACATGTGCTGGAATTCATGAAGAGCGTGAACGCCGCCCTGCCGCCCAAGATGGAACTGGAGCTGGAGGGGTTCTACACGCGCGGCGTGTTCGTGAGCAAGAAGGGCGCCGGCGAACGGGGCGCGAAGAAGAAATACGCGCTCCTGGGCGAGGACGGCAGGATAAAGATACGCGGCTTTGAGCTTGTCCGCAGGGACTGGTCCAGGATAGCCAAGGACACGCAGCTGCAGGTGCTTGAGGCGATACTCAAGGAGGGCAGCAGGGAGAAGGCGGTGGCCGTGATACGCGACACCGTTGAGAGGCTGAGGAGCGGCAATGTCAGGCTGGAGGACCTTGCCATAAGCACGCAGCTGACCAGGGACCCGGAAAGCTACGAGGTCGCGAGCCCGGAACGCTCCGCGGCGATGAAGCTGAAGAAGGCAGGCATCCCGGTGGAGCGCGGCAGCATGGTGTCCTACGTGGTCGGGAAGGCAGGAAAGAGCATATCGGAAAAGGCCGTGCCCTTTGAGCTGGCGAAGGACTACGACCCGGACTACTACATAAACAACCAGGTGCTGCCCTCTGTGATGAAGATAATGAAGGAGCTGGGCTACGATGAATACAGCATGAAGTTCGGCGGCAGGCAGAAAAGCCTTGACTCGTTTTTCTAGGCTCTGCAGGAAAGCTCGGGCGCCTTGCCGGGCTATGGGATTTCCACAAAACATGAAAGGAATATAAAACGTGGCTGAGAATCCGGATTATGGCAGCCACCGCAACCGAAGCCCAGCAGGAAAAGCCGGAAAAGAAGAGGACGGAACTGCTGCAGCAGTTCAATCAGATCATAGACCTGGCCATTAGCAAGGGGAAACGATTTTCGGTGGGCGAGATAGAGGCTCTTGAAAAGACCGGCACGCAGGCGCGCGCGGAGCGCGAGGTAAGCCGGATGACTCCTGCGAGGGAAAGCCAGGGGCCGGTCGCCAGGGCGGTGCCGCGGCGGGAGACCGAGGAGACGGTGATGACCGGGGCTGCCATACAGGCCGCCCTCAAGCTGGCCGAGGGCTTTGAGCTCGCGGCAAGGCCGGTGGAACTGCGCATGAAGGCATGGATAGACGCGGGGCGGACCGCATGATTCCCATAGACGTCCTGGACGACAGGGTAAAGGAGAGGATACTCGTCACATGGGGCGACATGACCGAAAGCGACAGGGCGCATTTCATAAACCAGGTGGCGCTGGCCCTTAGCGTATGGGGCAGCGACGACCGGGGCCGTGGGGTGGTCGTGGAGATCCTCAGGCTCATGGCGCTGGACGGCACGCGGACGCTTGCCGATTTCGGCCTGTACATAGAAAAGGTGATGGGAACCAAGCAGGCGTCCGGCCTGGACAGCAGGATAAGGCGCGCCTCGCTCATCATAGACGGTTACAGGATGAAGAACTCGCTCCCGGGCGAGCCGCACCGCGAGTTAGGGATATAACCATAGGACAGGCGCGCGCCCTGCCAGGGATGAATCTATGTTTCTCTGCCGCATCTGCAACGAAGCCAACGGCAACGCATTCACAGAAGGCGAGTGCCACGTCTGCAAGGGGAAGGCGCAGGACGCTGACCGCATGGCTTCCGAGGCCGCTGCGCTGCTCCTGAAGGAGAAGGCAGGCGGCGCTGTCGCGTTCTCCCTGTCCACGCGGATACCAGGGGATTGGCTGGTGCGGGAGGAGGACGTCTGGGACGTGCGGACCGGCCGCAGCATAAAGGACTTCCTCAACAGGAGGGTGAGCCTCGCACTGGAAAGGGAAACCGGAATGGCCTACGGGAGCGAAGGCGATTGCAGGGTTGTGCTGGACTTCGCGGCCGGTGGCGTGTCCCTGGAGAGGAACGAGCTTTTCGTCTTCGGGAGGTACAGGAAGCTGGTCGCGGGCCTTTCACAGAGCAGGTGGCTGTGCGGCAACTGCGGCGGGAAGGGATGCCCGGCCTGCGGCGGGAAGGGGAAGAACTACGAGTCGGTGGAGGAAAGGATAGGCGAGCCGCTGAAGAAGGCCGCCGGCGCGGACGGTTACGTCCTGCACGCTTCCGGGAGGGAGGACGTGGACGCCACGAACACTGCCGGGAGGCCGTTCGTACTCATGCTCAGGAACGCGAGGGAAAGGAGGCCGGACCTGGAGGCCGCTGCGAAGGAAATCGGCGCTGGCGGCGAGGTCGGCGTGGACTGCCTCCGCATGGTGGGCAGGCAGTTCGTGGAAGTTGTAACAGAGTCCCATTTCAACAAGACATACGAGGCATGTGCCGAATTCGGCAGGGAGCTGTCCGAAGCGGACGTAGCGGCCATGAAAAGCCTGGAGGGGAAATCAATAGCACAGCAGACGCCGCAGCGCGTCGCCCACAGGAGGGCTGACCTCGTCCGCCACAGGCGGGTGAAGGACATCGTGGTTTCCGGGGTGGATGGGAACGCTGCGGTGCTGAGGGTGACTGCAGAGGCGGGGACCTACATCAAGGAGCTTGTTTCAGGCGACGATGGAAGGACCGAGCCGAGCGTTTCAGGGCTGCTTAAGACCACCGCCAGATGCACCAGGCTGGTGGTGGAGAAGATAGAAGACGGGTTCCTGGATTTGTGCATCGCCTCTGACGCAAACATTATATCCTCACGCCGTACTCGCCGCGGTAATACTGGTACGCCTGGTACGTCCGGTCATTGACATAGACCTTGCCGTCTATGGGCTTGCTTTTCAGGTGCGTGAATATGGAGAGTATGTCAGTGATGGAATAGACCGGCACGTCCGTGGCCACCGTGAATTCCTCCAGGGCGTTTATCCTCCGGCCGATTTCCATGCGGTCCACTGCGATGACCACGCCGATTACCTTTGCCTTGAGGGATTTCTGCAGCTTCTCAATGGCTTCGTATTTCGTCCCGCCGGTGGTGAAGACGTCGTCAACTATGACCACCCTCTTGCCGTGGTCCAGCCCGCCGCTGCCCACGAATACGGAGTTGGCGTCCGCGCCGTGCATCTTGACCTCCTTTCTGTCAAAAAGCCAGGACTTGTCGTGCCCCATTGCCGCCAGCGCCATAGTAGTGCTTATTGCCAGGGGTATCGCCTTGTAGGCCGGGCCGAAAACCACGTCAAAATTGCTGCCGAATACCTCGGTTATCTTCGCCGCGTAGTAGCGGCCGAGTTCCGCGGTGGCAGCTCCCCCGCACAGCACCCCCATGTCTATGAAATATGGCGAAACGCGCCCGCTCTTGAGGGTGAATTCGCCGAAGCGTATGGCCTCGTGCCTTGCGAGGAATTCTATGAAGGAAATGTTCACTTTACCACCGCCCACACTAGGCAGATAAGTTATTTATGCATGCAGGTTGAATGCCTGACAATGGCGGGCGGGGGCGGCAAGCTCGGTGCGGCATCGGTTTCCATAGCGGTAAATGTCGGGCTGCTGGCAAGCAAGCTGGTTGTCGCGTTCATCACGGGAAGCATCAGCATCTATGCCGAGTGCGCACACTCGTTTTTTGACCTCATCGCCTCTGCGCTGGCATACGTGGGCATACGGAAGGCAGAGGAGCCCAGCGACCACACGCACCATTTCGGTCACGAGAAGTTTGAGAACCTGTCCTCGGCCCTCCAGGCGCTCCTCATAACCGGCACGTCTTTCGTCGTCATATACGAGGCATATCAAAAGCTGGCCGGGCCTGTCGCAGTCAATGAGCCCCTGCTGGGCATAGCGCTCATGCTCGCGTCCATCCCGGTCACGTTCCTGACCTCCCGCTACCTGGGGATGGTAGCCAGGCGGGAAGGCAGCTCTGCGCTGGAGGCTGATTCCGCGCACTTCACCACAGACGTGCTGAGCTCCATCTCGGTCCTCGCAGGCCTTGTGCTCGTGAAGTTCGGCTACGGGTTCGGCGACCCGCTCGCGGCCATCGCCGTCGCGCTCATCATGCTCTACATCTCCATCGAGCTGCTTTACCGCTCGTTCATGGTCTTCATGGACTTCAGCCCTGACAGGGAGACGATGGCGAGGATAAAGGGCGTGCTCGTCGCAGAGGGGAGGATAACCAGGTTCCACAAGCTCCGTGCCCGCATCGCAGGCAGCAGGATACTGGTGGACGTGCACATCCACCTCCCGCACGGCACGCCGATTGAGGCTGCGCACGGGATATCGCACGAGATAGAGTCCAGGATAATCAGGGAAGTGCCTGCGGTGAAGGAAGTCAACATCCACATAGAGCCGGATTAGTCTGAACTGACGAGTTCCAATTCATCGCATTGCCTCGCACAAAACTCCTCATACGCTTTCAGGGCGCTGGCGACACGGTCGTGGCCTGCTTTTTCAGCCCGGCCTTTTGCCGTAAGGTTGTCTTGGCCAAGCGCAAACGGGTTTGCATGGAGGCCCTTCAGCATCTGGACTACGTCCATGTGGCCGCCTGCAGCGGCTAAGATGAGCGCGGTTTCGCCCTTGGAATTGCGCGCGTCCACTTCTGCGCCGCTGTGCAGGAAGAGGGAGCGGACCTTTACCGAGTCCCCTTTTGCCGCAGCGTCCAAGAGCATCGCGTCCGCATTTTCAATGGCTGGTTTCGGGTCTGGTTCCCGGCGATTGACACCCGGGCCGGTTGTTTTGTGCTGCTGGCGCGTTCTCATTTCCCCACCTCATTCTAGGGGTAACTGTGGGGATTACGTTATAAAAAGAGTATGGTAGCGACAGATTATCTTGATTTTGCGCCCTCGCGGACGGCCTTCACCATGTCCCGTATCTTCTGGACCGAGCCCTCGCGCTCAAACGCGGTGCCCACCTGGATTATGTCAGCGCCTGCCTTTATGACTGCCCTGGCCTCGTCCGGGGTGCGGATGCCGCCAGCGGCTATGTAGGGGATTGATATTGACGAACGGACTGCCTTCACCATGTCAAGCGGGATGTGGCCGGGCTCCGGGTTGCTGCCAGCGTCGGTTATGAAGAACCTGAATCCCATGCACTCGGCGGCCATGCCGAACGCGGCAGCGAGTTTCGGCTTGTTGCGCGGTATGCGCTTTGCGTCGCCCACCCAGCCCACTGTGCCTCCGGGATCCACGACGACGTAGGCCACCGGAAGCGGCTCTATGCCGTAGTGCCTCACCATGGGCGCTGCGAGCATCTGCGCCTCGCTTATCCAGTAGCTGTTCCGCGAGTTGAGCATGGACATGAAATAGACCGCGTCCGCGTATTTGGTCAGGGTGCCTATGTTGCCAGGGAAAAGCACCACCGGCTTGGACACGCTCTCCTTTATCATCTTCGTTATCGTGTCAAGGTCCTCGCCCTGCACGCCTGTGCTGCCGCCGATGAGGATTATGTCGGCGTCAGCCTCGTCCGCGTTTTTCGCGGTCTTCACCGCATCCTGCGGGGATCTGTAGTCCAGCGGGTCAATGAGCGCGAAAAGGAGGCCCTTTTTCCGTGAAAGCTCCGCGAGTATGTATTTTTCGGTTTTACCCTGCATTCATATCC
Organism: Microcaldota archaeon; assembly: GCA_964490215.1. Classification (GTDB taxonomy): domain Archaea; phylum Micrarchaeota; class Micrarchaeia; order Anstonellales; family Bilamarchaeaceae; genus Bilamarchaeum. The sequence continues at coordinate 32,920 of CAZBAM010000004.1, forward strand.
CCAGCATGCTTTTCATGACGTGGGCAAGGAGCGTGGGCCTGAGCATTCTCGTAGGCCGGTCCATGTGCCCGTGATTAGACAGGTATATATCAAAATTCAGCTTCTTAAGCCTTCTGCCGAGGCTGCCCAGCCCGCCGTCGCTCAGGGAGGCCAGATAGCCGTGGACCATGCCGTGGAACGCCAGGTCAGCGGCGTAGCGGGCGCGCCATTCCATCTCGTAGCGCATGGGCTGCGAATGGAACTTCCCTGCGAGCGCTGCGCAGTTGCCGCCGAATATGACGCCGCCGCCTGTGGTGGATTTCACCTGGCCTGCCGCGTCGCCGGCCAGAAGGACGTTCCTCCTGCCGGCGCGCATGGAGGTCCTTGGCCTGACGGCAATTGGTATGATTGCGCCCCTGGGCCTTGCCGTCGGGTGACCTGCCGGGCCAGGCTCCGGTACACCCTTCCTTTTCAGCAGGGCGCGCCAGGCGTCCTGCACCCGGTAGGGCAGCCCGGCACGCATCTCCACGCCTGCGCCGAACTCCGCCGTATATTCGTCGTGTGGAATCACCCAGGCGAAAAACCCGGGGAAGCTCGCGTTGGAAAGGAACATCTCCACGGAATGGGAATCCTCGCACCTGAAAGGCAGGCGCGCCTGCAGCGTGGCTGCGTACAGTCCTATGGGCGGGAAGCCGTGGCGCCTGGCAACGCCGGAGAGGGGGCCGTCGGTGCCTATGACGCTTTCAGCGCGGTAGTCGCCGCCCACCCTCTCGCCGTAATTCATGCGGGCGCCTTCGGCCTCTGCAGTTGCTGCCAGCTCCTGGTCCATGGCGCTCCGGTTGCATACGCAGGCCGCAGGCCCCTTCCTCTGCACCCGCAGGGCGGTGCCGTCAAGGTGGATTGTGGCGCCGTGGATGGGGTTGAGAACGTGTCTTTTGTAGCCGATGAACGGCCGCAGGGACTCCAGGCCGTCCAGCGAGAAAAGGCCTGAGCAGTTTTCCGGGATGCCGGCGACCGGGTGTTCCTCGGATACGACAACCCGGTAGCCGCTGCGGAGTGCGCTGATGGCCGCGATGGAGCCTGCCGGCCCTGCGCCTACCACGTGAAGGTCCATGATGCTGTTTCAGACGGAAGAATTTTTAAATCGCCAAATGACGGCTGGAGACGGACGCCTGGGCATGCGCAGTTTCGCTTCATATGCATCCTGGGCGGCGTAGGCATGCTGGCAGCCTGGCGGCAAGGCATGCCGGCAGTAGGACGAGCAGGAGGATTGCAGACGGCGCACCGCACTGCCCGGCGCCTGCCTGGACCGCATCCTGTGGCGGCCTGCTGACGACCATCTCCTGGTCGGCCCTTGCGTCGTTGAACGACGCTGAGAACGGCAGGGCGTAGGTGTAGCCCTCGTCAAAAAGCGAGCTGTTGATGACGTACTGCTTCCTCATGATTTCGTTGGGCGTGAGGAGCACGAGGTCGGATTCAGGCTCTGCGTACGTGCGGGCCGGGAGGAAAGTGTAGGTGCCGAAAACGTATTCCGGCCGCGTGTTCGCCACCTCCACGGCCACCGCGTAGGTGTAATTGTCAGTGTGCATCCTCACCTCCACGCCGCGGGTGTTGTTGGAAAGGAAATCCGTGGTTACGCTGTCCCTGGCTACGGCGGTGGCGCCGCTGTCAGAAAGCAGGAGGTCGTAAGCCGAGGACTGGTCGTCCCCCAGGACTATGGCGAGATGCGTGCCGTCCAGCACGCCAACCTGGCCGAAGGTGGCGTCTGCCGGCAGCCAGCCGTAGCCCGGGACGTATATTTCGGCCCATGCGTGGGGCTGCCAGGTGTTGGCATAGACGTAGCCGCTGACATAGCGGGTGTCAAAGCCGGCTGAGCGCGCCATGGATATCAGCAGGTGCGTGTATTCCACGCACACGCCGCGCCTGTCCCTGAAGACTTCCGTGGCAGGGCTGACCACGCCCCAGTAGCTTACGTCGTATTTCATTGCGGAATAAACCCAGTTGGTGATGTTGCGGATAGTCTCCAGCGCGGAGCCGCCCACGGAGAGGTTACTTGCCACGGCCTTGATTTCGTCGTCCGGCTGCGTGAGCGCGGTGAATGTCCGCTGGGCCCGGGGCAGCGGGGGGTCTGAGCTGAGCGACGTGTCGTAATCCACGTCCACCATGGCCGTGCTGTTTATGAGCATGGATGTGCCGTTCATCTTTCCCTTGTAGCGGACCTTGACCGTCCCGCCGTCCTGGGATTCCACGTATGCGCCGGGAGAGACGGAAAGCGAAAGCACGCGCTGGTGGGTGCTGTTCAGGACCAGGGCACCGGTGAAGTCGATTTCCCCGCCGTCCGCACCCTGGATGAGCCAGCTGCGGTGCAGGGTTATGCGGGAATCTCCGAATGCGCAGAATGAGCATGACGCGAGGACGAGGATGGCGAGAATAGTGAGTATGGTTGGTGGCAGCACGCGGGCGGGGTTCATTTTCCTTCACTTCCGCGCTGCGAGCGCATGTTCCTCCCGGCTCCGCGCAGCGAGCGCATGTGCTCCACCCTCATGCCGACCAGGGCAGCGGTGCCGATGTCAGCGCGGTGCCACACCGGGCCCTTCACGCACGCGCAGGCTTTTTCCGCAATGCCTTCGGCCTCGGCGAGCGTCTTCGCCCGGCCCAGCACGCCGACAGCCCTTGACGACGTGGTGCGGACGACGCCGTCCTTCTCGTACACCGAGGCGAGGTAGAGCGACGCGCCCATGCGCCTCGCGGCCCCGTCGTCCACGTAAATCTGCGCGTCCTTCAGCGGCTTGTCCGGGTAGCCCTCGGGCACCAGGTACTTGACCACCGTGGAATCGCCGGAGAAACGAGGCTGCCTGAGCCTTCCTTCAGACATGGAAAGGAGGACGCCGGGCAACGGGTCCTCCAGGAGCGCGAGCACGTTGATGGCCTCGGGGTCGCCGAAGCGGGCGTTGAACTCTATGACCTTCACGCCGGCCGGGCCTGCCATGAACTGGCCGTAGAGCACGCCACGGAACGGGAATCCCTCTGCCTTCATCGCACTGACCACGTCCTGCATTATGCCAGTGGCAGCCCCGAGGTCGCCGGCGTCCATGAAAGGCAGCCTCGCGCCTGTGGAATAGCTACCCATGCCGCCCGTATTGGGGCCGCGGTCGTGCTCAAATGCCCTCTTGTGGTCCTGGACCGGCGGCATCGTCGCCACGCGCGAGCCGTCGCAGAACGCCTGTAGCGTGAATTCCTCACCGACCAGCTTCTCCTCCACCAGCACGCTCCCGTCCTTACTTATGAGCGATTCGGCGTAAGCTGCCGCCTCGCCAGCGCCGCTGAAATGGTCGCCGCTGACGCGCACGCCCTTTCCCCCTGTGAGGCCGAGCGGCTTCACTGCCACGTCGCCGTAATCCCCTATGGCGCGGGCCGCTTCCCGCGCGTCGTTCGTTATCACGTGGAGAGGATTGCCGGGGATGTTGTGCTCGTCCAGGATGTGCCGCATGAAAGACTTGTCCCACTCCAGGCGCGCGGCTGCCCTGGTCGGGGACGCTGACTGGATGCCTGCCTTTTCCATGACGTCGCTGACGCCCGCGGCCAGCACTGCGTCCGGGCTCGCGAACCCCAGGTCAAATTTCACGCCTCGTGCGGACGCGGCTTCCAGCACAGTCTCCACTGCCGCTGCGTCCTCTATGTCGCACAGCCAGCTTTCCGCCGCGAGCCTGGCGATTGCAGGGTTCCGCCGGGACATTATCGCGTACAGCTCTGCGTGGGCCGCGAGCTTCTCTGCTATCACATGCTCCCGCGCGCCGTTGCCCACGAGAAGGATTTTCATGGACTTGGCAGCCTTCACGTCCTTAACAGCTTTTGCAGCCCTCATCGCCCTCACCGCCTTTGCCGCCACTTCGCACCTTTACCGCATTCGCCGCCACTTCGCAGCCTTCACGCTATTCATGATTCACAGCCTTTGCCGCCTTCAGCGCCTGCCGCCGCCCAGAAGCTCCAGGAAAGTGTCCCTCATGGAGCTCCGCAGCGGCTTCTTCACCACGAAGGAGCGTGCCTCAGGGTAGGACCTGAGCAGCTCAAAGAAGAACATGTGGTCCAGCCGCGAGCCGGCATGCTGCTGCGACTGCGGCTGCGAGCGCCGCTGCAACTGCCGCTGTGATTGCCGCTGCGACTGCCGCTGCACCTTCGCCTTCTTCGCCTGCGACTGCCTGTACGCCTTCGCCTTCTTCACTCCAGCCGCCTCCTAACCTTCCTCATTCCAGCCGCCTCCTTATGTAGCCCTCCTGGATGAGCAGGTTGAGCCCTTCCTCGGCGCGCATGGCAGCCACGGAGTTGGCCCTGGAGAATTCCTGTATGTCTATGGAGCCGTTGTGCAGCTTTATCCAGCCGTAGAGCGCCTCCTTGAGCATGTCGTCGCTCATGCCGGCCATTTTCGTCAGCTTCTTCTCCACCTCGTCCTTCTTCTGCTCGCATTCCAGCAGTATGCGGGTGTTCGCCTCGCTGGAGCGCACCAGGTCGGTGTATTTCGCGCTCAGGTCCGCGTATCTCGCCTGCAGGTCTGTGAGCTGGGTGGAGAACTCCATGGCGTCCCGGTCAATTATCTTGGACGCCTCGCCAAGCACCTGGTTTATCTGTGAGTATATGCTGGACGGCCTGACGACGTAATACTCTTCGGCCACCTGGAGTATGTTGAGGAAGGTCGGCAGCAGCTCCAACAGCCTCGCCACCTTGCTCCTGTTCGGCGGGATGGTGTAGGAGAGGTCAACCGAGCCGTCCCTGAACTCAACGCGGTAGTCCAGGTATGGCTTCCCCTGTATGTTCCGCCCCTTCATCTTCTCCACCGTCAGGGACTTGCCGGTGTAGGATATCTTGGTGAAGCCCAGGCCGCCCAGCAGTGACGCGAGGGCCTTGAGCGGCTTCTGCTGCTTTGCCGTGACAACCAGTTTCTCTTCAGCCATGTCCATCATCCAGCACGACGTTCACGATGCCCTTCGTCGCCCTTCTCATCTTCACCAGCGAGAATACCCTGATGAGGTTCTTGTCGTCTATGCCCAGCTGCCTCAGGAACGATATTATGGAGGGCTTGGCGTAGCCGAACTTCTCAAGCACCGCCACCAGCTGCTCGCCGTCCAGTGCCCCGTCGCCCTTCTCAAACTCGGCCTTGAGCAGGCTGACCTGGCCTTCGTTGAGGCCCAGCTCGTAGAGCATCCGGACCAGCTGCTCGCGCTCTATCTCTATGTTCATATCCCCACCCCGTATGGTGTATCTGAGGAGAGGCTCCTCCCCGTCTATCTTTTCCATCAGGAAAGTCATCACCTTGGACTGCCTCTCCGCGAATATCATGTTCACGGCCGCGTCGCCGACGCCGAACCGCGATATCTCGTTGTCCACGAAATCCGAGTAGCCGATGGAGTTCCTGACGTAGTCCCGGAACTCCTTGAGTATGAGGCGGAGGACGAACACCGACCCGATGTTGCTGAATATCGTCTTGTGCATGTCGGTCGGGTTCTGGGTGGCGATGACGAGCGAGAAATTGTACTTGCGGCCCTCGCGCACTATCGCTATGACGTCGCTGCGCTCGTCCTGGGCTATCTTCCACGCCTCGTCCAGTACCACGAACAGGCGCACGTGCTTGTTGCCCTCCTCGCTCATGCCCTCGGCGCGCATGAGCTCCTTTATGTACTGGAGTATGGTGAGGCCGGCGAGGCTCCGCATCTCCTCGCTCGGGAGGCCGTGGAGGTCTATGCACACCAGGCCGCTGCTCGTGAGCTTCTTTATGTCAAGGGTGGATGAGCCTGCGAAGAAGTCCGTCCCTTCCACCGTGAAGCGCTTCAGCAGGCGCGCGGCCTTCTTCCTGCCGGTCTTCTCAAGCTGCCGGACCACCTCCACGAGCGTCGGCTTCCGGTTGTCGCCCGGGGTGAGCTGCCGGATTTCGACTGCCGTGCCGGCGCGCCCGAGCCTGGCGCCGGTCTTCTTCTTTTTCTCCAGCGCCCGGGCGACCTCCTTCATCCCGGGCTTCTTGCCGCCGCTGGCGTCGTATACGAGTTCAAGGGCCTCCTCTATCTCGTCGCGCTCGTTGGGATAGCTCTTGAGGTCCACGAGGATGTCCAGTGCGGATATTATCTGCTTTATCCTGCTGCGCGAGGGCAGGCCGACCAGGTCAAGTATGTTAAGGCGCTCCTTCGCCAGGTCTATGACGCGGCCGCCTGCCTGCTTCACCCACTTGTCGTACTCGCCCACCCAGTCCAGGATTATTGCGTTCGTGTCCCAGATGAGCGAGGCGCGGGTGAGGAACGTCTTGACCGTGTAGGACTTGCCCGAGCCGGTGATCCCGATTATGGCTATGTGCGGGTTGATGAGCTTCGTCGGGTCCCAGAACACGGGCGTGCGGAGGAAGCGCGTCCTGCCTATGTACACCCCCTCGGAAGGGGACGAGAGGAGCAGTTCCTTGCGTGGCTCCGGCGGATGGACGAGAATCATCTTGCGGGCCATCTCCCTGGACAGCATGTAAGAAAGCTTCATCTGAATCGCTATCTCAGAAGGCGTATTTAAATCTTTTCAGAACAGCGCATCCTTGACGTCGTCCTGGAGCGTGGGGGAGAACTGCTCCCACTCAAAGCATTTTATCATCTCCAGGTCGCTCAGCTCGCGGATGTCGCACCCAAGCGAGCTGGACAGTATCGTCCTGAGCTCCTTGGCCTGCCTTGACGCGCGGCTCAGCGCCTCGTCCCTCGTGAGGCCGAACGCCGTGGTAGTCGCGAAGGCGAGTATCTCCACGGGCCTCTCGCCCTGGGTTATCCTCTCCAGCAGCCGGTTCCAGTAGGCCAGCTCGCGGTCCATGCGCATGGACTCGTCGGCCGCGAGGCGCACGGACTTTGACTTCTTGGTCTCCACCGTGCTCCTTTTCGTCTTTATCTCGTCTATGTGGTTGGACAGGTCTATGGCGCTTATCATGAGGGAGATTTTCACCACGTATTTCAGCGAGCTGATTGCCTTCTCAAAGGACTCGAACATCAGCTGTTTGCCCGCGTTATCCTTGTCCATGGAGCTTTCGTAGAAGCGGATTTCCATGAACTTGGAGGCGTAGTAGCCCTCGGGCGTCTTCCGGGTTATGCAGTCCCTGGTGGGCGGGACCTCGTAGTTGCCGCGCACTTCTATGATGTTGGCAGCGCGGGTGAAGAACGGGATTACGATGTAGCCGTATTTCCAGAAGACCAGGGTGGCAGTGAAGAGCGCCGCGGCGGCCAGCGGCAGCAGCGGGTTGCCGGAGAGGAGCGAGAGGACGATGGCCAGGCCGCCCCCTGCGAGGCAGGCCAGGGTTATGGCACGGTTCATTATCATGAGCGGTAATCCTCATGGTTTGTTTAAAAAGGTTAGGCAGGCCCGCCGCATCCCATGCCCGCTATATCGACGCCACGGTCCTCAGCCCTATCTCGCTTCCGAGCAGCGAGCCCAGCTCGCGGATGAACGCTGCGGTTACGATGAGGGAGAACAGGGGCGCGACCACTGTGTAGAGCAGCGACTTTGCCAGGGCGTTGGTCGTGGCGCCAGTCGCCACGGTTATGTCGCCGCTGAAATCGGCAGATGCGCCGGTCATGTTGGTGAAATTGGCGCAGGCCGAGGCCGTGGCATTTGTGATTGTCGTGATGTTCGTCCCATTGCCGGTGACATTGACCGGCGGCGGGATTGCACACCTCCCACTCATGACGTCCAGCCTGCCTGCCAGCGCGTAGTTGCTGTTCAGGTCCACCACGGGCACGGCCGCGTAGAAGCTGTTGTTGTTGAACGCCGCGACGGTGAGCGTGGAGTTCGCTATCTCAGCGTCGGGCGCGGGAAAGACGAGCACGAAGGTGGGATAAAACACGTAAAGGCCGATTGCAAGGGCTATGAGGAAGCCGCCCACCTTCCGCGTGGCGAACAGCGAACGGAGGACCAGCCCGACCGGCAGCAGCAGCGAGAGCGCGTTCTGCTTTATGAAGAGCGCTATCTGGGCGTTCAGGCCGACGAGTATCATGATGAGGTTGAGGGAAAGCAGCTGGGCGGACAGCACGCCGGATATCGCGGAGAGGTTGCCGAAAGGCGACAGGGCGAACGAGCCGAAGTCCAGCGAAAGGCCCTGGTAGTAGCCGAGCAGGGCGAGCATGCGGGTGAGCTCCTGGAAAAGCGCGAACAGGCCGGCGTTGATGGCCGATAGCATGCAGGCGAGCTGCTCTATGACGGTGCCGGTGCCGCATGCCGGCGTGACTATGGACGAGCTGACGCTCGCCACCAGCCCGGTCATCGCCGCGAAGGAGCCGATTATGGCGGCGTTGACGAGCGACTGCAGGAGTTCCTCTATGCCGAAATACTCAATGTTCTTGTACCCGAAGCCGCGGCCGAGGCCTATCATTATGCCGGCGAGCACTATGGATGCCGTGACGATGATTATGGCTATTCCCATGCCTGCGAATTCTTCCGCCATCGGAATGAGATGCTGTCGCAGGATTAAATATGTTTTGCTCAGGCGGCTCTTTAGAAAGACTCAGGCGCCGTGCCGGGCTAGTAACCAGCTCAGCCCGGCCTGAGGAGGTAGACGAGGCCGGCCAAGGCGGATGTACCGATGAGCGCGCCAACCACTGCAATGGCGACCAACACCAGCCCGAATAGCACGAATGGCAGCACAATCAGCGCGATTATCGCCCGCAACAGGGTGATTTTATGTATCCTGGCTGAGCCGATGACCACGTTGGCGAGCGAGATGAGCGACAGCAGCGCTCCGATGCAGGGTATGCCGCTGACAATCAGGGAGAGCGTGGCGCCGTATATGAACATCTGCACGGACTGGAGTAGCGACGCTTTTCCGCCAACGAGCTTGAGGAAGACGAAAAAGACGACGAAGCCGACGTAGCTGAGTATGATGCCGAGCGTGAAGGATATTGGCAGGGCGAACAGGTCCGCGAAGAGTTTTCCAGTGACGAGCGAAACGATGAGTGTGAATGGCACGGAAAGCACCATGCACCCGACGAGATAGATGAATGACGTCACGTATTCAGTGTCTTTCACCAGCTCGTCAAACCGCGCTTCCGGGATGAGGAAGAGGTTGTCCTTTATCCTGCGGACGTTCTGGCCGATGTCCATTGCCATGGAAACCTATTGGGAGGCAAAATCCTAAATACCTTTCAGAAGCTTCCTGCCAATTGATAGCAGCCTCGTCGGGCCGCGGACGAAGAACGGCGCCTTTTTCGTGGTCATTGACGCGTGCTTCAGCGCCCGGAGCAGCTCGCCAGGCTCCTGGAGGTCGAAGTCAGGCACTTCAGTCCAGGTGGAGCCGAACTCGAAAAGGAAGTGGCTGTCGCTCCCGGCCGCGCGGAGGAGGTTGTTCTTCACAGCGAACGACTTTGCCATGCGGTTGAACCCGTCGTCCATGCACCGGGCGTTGAACGTCTCTATCACGTCCACCTTCGCTGCCTCGGCGTCGTCCGCGTGCTTCTTCGCCCGGCCGTAATCGTACATGTGCGGCAGGTAGGCGATGCCGCCCTGGCCGTGGATGCGGTCTATGGCCTCAGGGAACGGCACGTTCTTCGGTATCAGCTCGTTCAGGTAGAGGCCGATGAGGTCGCCCCTGTCTGTGAGCACCTCCTCGCCGGGTATGAAGACCATGCCGAGCCTGCGCGCCTCTGCATGCGCGGCGATGGAGTAGTGGTCGGTGAGCGCAGGGACTATGCCGAGCCGCTCGGATTTCCGCTTCAGGTCCCCAAGGCGGATGATGGAATCCGGCGAGTGCCTGGTATGGACGTGGAAGTCAATCTTCATGTTGCGCACCGCGTTGCTGCCGCGCCGCTTCAGAGCACAGCGCCTGCCTTTTCCAATGCTGACATTATCCTGGCCGCAAGCTCATTTACTTCTTTGCTTTTCAGCCGCTTTTCAGACTTCACCATCAGCCTGCCGCTGGCATATGCGCTCACGGAATAAGCGCCTATCCGCGCAATGAGTGCCACGGGCGTGCCTCCGGCCACGGTGCCCAGGGACGCGAGCGCGCTCTCGGCCTTTTTCAGGTCAAGCTTTTTTTCCTTCAGCACGATTTCGTAGGCGTTCGCGCTGGCGCAGGGGGCGACGACGTAATATTTTTCCTGTGTCATCCCAGCTTCGCCCTCCAGAACAGCCGCTTGTCCGCCAGGTCAAGGAAAATCGTTTCCGGCGCCCTGACGAACGGCTTGCCGATGAGGCAATTGACCGCCTGCGAGGCTGCCAGCGTGCCGGCAAGGGCCGCGGCAGGGCAGATGACCTTGCTGCTCCTCACGCCTGCACAGGCCTGCCGCTCCAGGCCGCCGAACGCCTTCCTGAACTTGTATTTTATGAAGACGCTGACCATACCGCGCGTCCCGCCGGCAGAGCAGAAGACGTACGGTATGCCCTCCTTTTCAGCAGCATGCGACGCGGCCTGGCGGGTGGCTGCGTTGTCCGAGCAGTCCAGGACAATGGATGCAGCGGCAAGGGGCGAGCCTGCCATGAACCTGCCGCACACCTGCACCACAGCGGACGGGTTTATGCCGTGCGCCCTGGCAAGGGCAGCGTCCGCCTTCGGCTCGTCAAGCGTGTCTATGGTGGCGAGGAGCTGGCGGTTGAAGTTGGTGAGCTCAAAGCGGTCGTTGTCAAAGATTACGAAGTGCTCGGCCCCCATGCGCAGGAGGTTCTCAAAGGCGAAGCCGCCGGTGCCGCCCAGGCCGATGAGCGCGAAAACCGCGCCGCGGAGCTTCTCCTGCTCATTCTCCGTGAAAGCGTTGCGGAAAAACTGCCCGTAGTGGGACATGCACTACCTCTTCCCGCCCATCTTGCTACGTATGCGCCTGGCCTCCCCCTCTTTCACCACGCCGCTCTGGAGCAGGGTGAGGTTGCGGAGCATTTCCAGCCTCTTGTGGAGGTGCGGGTCTATTGCCTGCTCCCTGAACTGGCCGAAGTGCGTGACGTGGTAGAAGAATATGGAGACAGCTGTGAGCAGGAGCACGCTCGTGAAAAGCTTGCCAACGACGGTGTGCGGGGTTATGTCGCCGTAGCCCACGCTGGTCATTGACACCGTGGTGAAATAGATTGAATCAACGAGGCCAAGGCCTTCCACGACCATGAAGAATGGCACGGCCACTAAATAGACCACCAGCACCATGGACGCGGCGGACAGGAACCTCTTCGTGACCGGGTCGCTGAGGTCAGGCATGTGAGGCATAGTGCGTCTGGAATTTAAAAACGCTTCACAACGCTGATGCGGGCGGCTTTGCTGCGAGCCCAGCGTACTTCTCACCCGGCCACCAGAGTTCATCCTAACCACCCGACCACTCGCGCTCGTATATCAGTCGCCAGCGTTCATCTCAGGAACATTATCTTCTTTCCCGTGCCGGCCACCTGGGCATGCCTGCCTTTTCCGCCCTTCGGCGCTGAAGCGACCACTATGAGGTCGCCCCGCGAGGCGAGCACCGGGCTGCGCATGATGTTGATTGGCGTGCGCTCGTGCAGGAAGAACCAGAAGGACGCAGCGCGTATCGCGCTCCAGAAGAAGAATGCAGAGAACGCGAGGAAAACGAGGGACACCCAGTTGAAGGCCTGGGGCAGGAGGAGCGCGTCCACAATGAGCGGGGAGTTGATGAAAAGGACGAAGAACAGCGCGGATATCAGCACGTTGCGTATCAGGACGACCTTGTGGGCCTGTGGCGTGGTGCGCGAGAATATCGTGGAGAGGGCGTCAAACAGCCTGCGCGCAGCCACGAGGATGCGGGCGAGCGGGATGAGCGAAAGGGGGACAAGAACAGCCAGAAGCGCCAGGTCAGCAGGCACTGCGTGGCCGAAGACGCCCAGCGTGAACTGGAGCTGCGACCTGCCGAGCCAGAACAGCAGGGCTGCGCCAAGGACCCAGACCGCGTCAAAATACGATTTTTTCAGCTCGGAAACGAACATCTTGTGGAAGTATCCGCGGGGCTCAAATGCGCTTATGACGTTCCTGAAATAGCCGGACGAGTCGCGCAGGGTGTCAAGGAAGCGCGGCGGGAGCCGCTGCCTGAGCGAGAGGTAGAGCCTGTCGCTGCGGCCGAGCGCCACTGAGCAGAGGAGGGACGTGACCAGCACGCCCGCGGCAGCAATGCCCACCAGGTTCGCCTGCACCGCGCCCATGCCCTCCTTGGCTATGAGCAGGGAGAATTCGCCCAGCGGGAGCATGGCAAGCCCCACGAACACGGATGAGCGGCCGCTGCCGCTTATGAGGAAGAAGCTCAGCGACGTGGCCATGAAGACCGTGAGCAGGAACGCACCGATGAGCACCGCGGCAGGGCCTGCCGAGCCCGCGAGCGCGGCCGGGTCTATGAGCATCCCTATGGAAAGGAAGAAGAACGGCGCGAAAAGGCTGCTGAAAGGCCTGATGGCCTGCTCAAACTGCCTGCCGTTGGGCAGGCCTGCGATTATGCTGCCGGCCAGGAAGGCGCCTATGGCCGGCGTGAACCCCAGCAGGGACGCAAGCACACTCATGCCTATGCCGAGGGTGAATGAGAAGAATATGAGCGCGTCCTCGCTCTGGGCGCTTGGCAGTATCCATGTGAGCTTCCTCAGCACGTTCTGGAGGACGACGTAGCCGGTCGCCAGGATGCCCAGGGAGAGCAGGAGGGCGCCGGCTATGCCGCCGCCTGTGCCTGCGTTGAAGCTGGAGAAGAAGGTCAGCATGAACACCGCGAGCACGTCCTCTATGATGAGTATCGTGACGAGAAGGGGCGTCTCCTGCCGCTCCACCAGCCGCTTCTGCTCCAGTATCTTCATCATGATGGCTGTGCTGCTCATGGAGAATATCGCGGCCACGTAGAGCGATGCGAGCTGGTCAAAACCCAGGAGCACCGCGACCTCGTGCATGATTGCGAATGCCAGGAACATTATCAGCAGGCTGGCGATGATCGGCCGTATGCCGCTTGCGAGCAGCTTTGCCACGCTGAACTCCACGCCTATCATGAACAGCAGGAGCACAGCGCCTATGTCTGCGAACGCCTCTATGGCCGGCAGCTCGACTAGGTGGAGGACGTTGGGGCCGATGAGCATGCCTGCAAGCAGCAGCCCTGCGACCTGTGGCAGCCTGAACTTCGCGGAAAGCACGACTGCCAGCGCGGCAGCAAGCAGCACCAGGCCGAATTCCATTATCGCTGCGTCCTGCATATGGCATCGCCGTATGACCGGCCATGGGAGCCGGTTGATGGGGATTATGAACGGCTATCCTGCTGTCCTGCTACTCTGTTGCTCTGCTGCTTTGCGGTTCTGCTGCTCTGTTGTTTTGCTAATCTGCTGTTCTACTGGTCTGCCATTCTGCTATTGCATTGGGTTGATGGTATTTGGGAGGGTAATATTAAAGCGTTTCCCCCATTTCAGGCCATGGACATGTTCCTTGAATGCCTTGGCGCCTCCCGCGAGGTGGGAAGGAGCGCGTTCCTGCTCCACACAGACAAGAACATCATGCTTGACTACGGCATAAAGATATTTGACGAGAGCGGCAGGCCGAAATTCCCGCTGCAGACGCCGGTGAAACCGGACTTTGAAATCCTCTCGCACGCCCACCTGGACCACAGCGGGTGCCTGCCCATGCTATACGGGAAGGACAACATCAGGTGGTATTCCACGCCGCCGACAAGGGACATATGCGAGGTCCTGTGGATGGACTCCATGAAGATAATGGGGCCGGCGATACCCTACTCGCTCTCGCAGTTCAAGAAGGCGCAGAAATACTGGTCGCCGCTGCTCTACGACCAGACCATGCATACCGGAGGCACGAAGGTCAGGCTCCTGGACGCGGGCCACATCTCCGGCGCTGCCATGGTGGAAGTGGAATGCGATGAGCGGACCGTGCTTTATTCAGGGGATTTCAAATGCGGGGACACGTACATGCACAAGGGCGCGAAGTTCCAGAAGGACGTTGACGTGCTCGTGATGGAATGCACCTACGCGAAAAAGGAACACCCGCCCAGGAAGGAAGCCGAAGCCAGGATGATGAAAACCATACACGAAACGCTTGAGCGCGGCGGGAACGTGCTCATGCCCTCGTTCGCCCTCGGCAGGACGCAGGAGCTCATATCGCTCATACGGCACTACGACAGGAACGTGCCTGTGTACGTGGACGGGATGGGCAAGGAGCTGAGCAGGGTGTATCTCAGCCACCCTGCCTACATAAGGGACGCCGGAACGTTCAGGAAGGACTCGCGCAGCGTGTTCATGGTCCAGGACATTTCTGACAGGAGGATGGCGACCAGAAAGCCGTCCGTCATCATATCAAGCGCAGGCATGATGAACGGCGGGCCGGTGCTGAATTACCTTTTCAACCTCAACAGCAGCTCAATGCTCATGTTCACTGGCTACTGCGTGGAAGGCACCAACGGCTGGAAGCTCCAGCAGAAGGGATACATAACCAAGGACGGCCAGGACCTGACCGTTGACCTGCCCATAGACTACATAGACCTGTCAGCACATGCCGGAAGGACTGACCTCCTGGACTTCGTGAAGCACGCGAACCCTGAGAAGGTGGTGCTCATCCACGGCGACAAGCCAGAGGACTTCGCGGCCGAGCTTAGGGAGAAGGGGTACGACGCGGTCGCGCCGCTGCCGGGCGAGCGCGTGATGCTTTAGCCGCCACTGCCAACGCACAGAAGGGGGGTAAAAAAAATTAAACAGCGAATGAAAAATAGAGGAAAAAAACCAAATAAAAAATTAAAAGATGAATAACCTTTACCGGCCGCACTCCTTCCTGACCGTGAGCGTCGCGCAGATCTCAACCCTGTTTGCGTGTGCATTTGCGGCTGTGATGACCTTGGGCAGGGCTGCGAGCTTTGCCAGGGCGCCGGTTGAATCAGGCAGGACGACGAAATGTACTGAGTCGGTCCTCACTGAGAGGCGCTGCGTACCTATGACCAGGGTGTCGGTCACAAGCTCAGGTATGGTGACCTTTGCCGCGACGCTGCAATCGTACCTCAGGACGGAAACCATGGCCTTCAGCTTCGTTGGCGTGCTGAGGTCCACCCCGTCAAGCCTTAGTGTGTATTCACCGAAGTGATAGACAATTCCGAGCGGGATGCAGGATGACGTCATCTTGCCGTCGTCACCGCAGTCCAGCCAGATGGTGGGCCCACAAGGCTCGCCGAGGCTGTCGCAAAGCTTGGTGACAGACACCTTCACATACCTGTTGGCGCTGTCCACCACGACCGTATCCACATCCACGGCGACGCTGTCAAAGCCGAGATCAATGCGTGTCGTCTCACCGGAAACCGCAGCCACCTTCTTGAAGAGCGTGCCGCGCTGGGTCGGAAGGACGAGTGACGGCCCGCTGGCGAGGAATTGTATCGGCAACTCGCCGAACACCTTCCACTGCTTGTCCAGGATGCATGCCGGACCGCTCTTGACGTTGCAGGGAAGCGGGACGCCAAGCTCGCCAGTGTATATGACGCTGTCTTTGCGGACTTTTGAAGTATCAACTGGAGTGATATCAACCGGGTTTACCGGGTTGTTAATCTTGCTGCCGCAGTTCATCAGCGGAGAGATTAGTACTGCAGTGCTGAGGACGCCGGCAGCCACCATGAAAGGCGCTTTTGAAATGCCACGGTGCGCACCGTTTTCGGACCTAAAACTTTGCAGATTTTTCAAGTTCCCACCCTCAGATAGTTTATGACACAAAGATTGTTATAGTAAATATTTAAAAAGGGCTCGTTTTAGTGGGTAAAGTTAGTGGTAGCTGGGTTTGAACCGCTGCTTCGGCATTTTACGTGTCTTTGCGCCTCCAGTGTGCTCCTCCACTGCACATTACCTGCCCTACGCTTTTCCTGCCGTCCGGCATTTTTCCACTACGACGAGCTCCTCGCCGCAGGCCAGGTGGGATTTCGTCATCGCCTGGCTGGATTTCCTGAAGAACTCGCGTATTGCCCATTCGGCTGTGGCTGACGCGGCCGGACGCCTGACTATGGCATAAACCCTCTTTTTCCTTACGACGAACCTCGCCCCCTTGTGGCTTTTCCTGAATGCAGCTGCGTGCTCCTTCATGCCTGCCGGCGGGCCTGCGACTGCCAACTCCAATGGCAGCCTGTCCAGGCCAAGGACGAGCGCCAGCCGGATTATGTGCTGGCTGTCGTCGGCGAGCATGGCCTTCGGATTGTATTCGGCGAGGTGCCTTCCGAGCTGGCCCAGCATCCTGCGGAGCTGGCCCCAGAGCACGTCGTCAACAACGTCCGGCCGGGGGAGCGACACAGTGAAAAGCTTCGCGCCCCTTGCCGCACCGGCAGCCTGTGCGACCTTCTCCTGGAAACTTTCGGGCTTCCTGAGGAAAAACTGCGCGTCGGGCTTCTTCAGGAAGCTCCTGCACACGTGCGTGAAGCGCGATAGGTTCTCTGGTGACAGCGCTGCCGCGACGTTGCGGTTCGCGTCCGTCGGGTCTATGACCACGAAACGCCCGAGACGGAGCTGCGCTTCACGGACCGCTTTCGCACCTTTGTAGTATTTTTTTATGTCCAGGAACACCGGCACCTGCACCTTCCATCCGGACGCTGCGCGGAGCAGCTTCATGAACCCGCCGTAGCGTATGATGAGCAGTTCGCACAAGTAACCGGAGAACCCCTGGACTTTTATCTCGGCGCCGTAGAGCGAGTTCGCCTGCAGGAAGGACTTGAGGAGAAGGACGTCGTCTATGCTCCTGAGGTTCTTCCGCACGAACGTGGTGTGGAGCACCGAGCGGTCCACGGCGCTGATCCGCTCCGAGGCGTCGGCTATCCTGTATGCCGGCACCAGGTCTATGCGGCGGCCGTCCAGCCTGAAGCGCGCGTAGGGGTGCTCGGCATAGCTGAGCTGGTAGGCGCGGCCAGGGAACGCCTTCTGCATTATCCGCTTTATGGCCGGCTCAAGCTTTTCCCTCGGCACCGAGCGGCCGAAAAGCACGAACACGTCCACGTCCCGCTTCTCGCGGAGGAACGTGCGCTTGGCCATGGAGCCGGTGAGCACCACTTCGCTGTTTGCCGGAGCGCTGGCCTGTATGTGCTCCACGAGCGCCCTGGAGAACCGGACCTCTCCGGCCATCTCCGCCGGCGAGGGGCGGACTGCGGCGAGAACGGCGGTGAGGATGCAGCCGTATTGCTTCTGCATGCTACAACGTTCGCGACAAGGTTTTAAAAGAAGGCGATGGAATGGAGGGTATGCGACTGGCGACACCGCTGCTGCTCATAAGCCTATTGCTGTGTTTCGGCTGCCTGGAGCAACAATCATTACCGAGTCCGGGCGCCGAAAGGCTTGCATACGCCCGCTCCACTGACATTGACAACGACAGCATCGCAGATTACGCGGCTTATACGTTCAGCCAGGGCGGCACAGGGAGCGACATTGCGCTGAGGCGCACCATGATCGTGGCCACTGGGACCACGGCTTCCTATGTCTCCCTGGCCCAGAACCTCAGCATCATTGACGTCATGACCGCGGACTATAGCCTGGAGGAGTTCTCGAAATCCAAGGCGCAGGCCGAGAGCGAGTGCTCACAGCAGATAGGCCTCGGCAAGGTGGTGTGCTCTGACGTGGCGACGTGCAGCAGGTTGTGCTCCGGCGCCTCGCTCAAATGCAAGAAAATCGCGGCGTCCTATGGCGACGTGCTCGCGGCTTCCATGATGTCCTACACCAGGACCATGGGCGACCTTGGCTCGCTCATCCTGGACGCGAGGCGCATGGTAGTCAGGCTGGACAGCTCCGGGCCTGAGGAAAAGGCCGCCTACCTTGACAAGACCAGGAAGATGGTGGCCAGCATAGCCGAGGCGAACGCCAATCCAATCTACTCCCAGCAGGACGTGGCATTGTGCACCTATTCGGACTACGGGGTGCAGGACCTTCTGGATGCGGCCGAAAAGATAGGGACCTACGACACAGTGGCTGCCGGCTACAGGTACACCATGCTCATTTCCGCGAAACCGCAGGCAGCAGGCAACGGGACGCTCGGTACCGAAATAAGCGGCATAAGCCTCACAGACCACCTCCCCAGGAACGTGGTCGGCAAACCTGAATACATATCGTCCATACAGGAGATGTCCGTCGCTGAAAACGGCTCGGACGTGGCAATCAGCTGGAACTCGGCCTCAACGTCCGTCGGTGGATACCTTTTCGCCTACAGTTTCACTTCAACAGAGCCGCCGGAGAGGGTGCTGGCCGCCCTCAGGACGCCGTCGCTCACGGTCAAGCGCATAAACCTCACCGCGCTCGCTCCGACCGAGAGGCTGTTCCAGGTCCTCCTCGGTATTGTAAAGAACTATTACGTGGCGCTCGCCCTTGCGCTTGCGCTCACCATCATCGCGCTCATACTCGCCTGCAACGCCGTGATATTCTGCGCCTCGCTCGTGGCGGAGCGGACGCTCACCGCGGCCTTCAAGAGGGCGTTCGGCAGGAGCGGCGTAACGTGGAAGACAGACGCGGTCCTCGCGGCCATAGCGCTTGGCGCAGGCACATACGTCTGCCTCATCATCGCGGCACAGCCTGCGGTCACGCCGACGTTCCTGGAATCGTTTGACTTCCTGGTCAGCAACGGCACAGGCATGGTCGGGCTGACGTTCGTCCTGATAGGCACGCTGCTCTTCTACCTCGTGATTGAGAACCTCGTGAAGATAGCGTTCCTGGAGGCGGCCTACGGCAAGGCCATACGGCAGGAAAAGGACGCTTACCTGGCGAATGTCGCGAGGCTGAAGGGCAGGCTGAAGGATCTGGAAGCACTCATAGAAAAGGCCGGGCAGGCCGACCTGGAGACCACACACGAATACGAAGTGCTGGTTTCGGTCCCCCCTGAGAAGCTGGATTCGCTCGCCAGGAGCATGACCGTGCAGAGCAAGACGCTCCTGGAGGAATACAGCGGCAGGGTGGACGGCGCCATCAAGAGCCTGGGCGAGAGGAAAAAGGCAGTGGACGAGAACTGGCCGAAATGGAGCGAGGGCATAGGCAAGCTGCTGGAGGAGCATGGGAGCGTCCATACCTCCGCGCTGGATTTCATACCTGTGCACCTGCGTGTCTGGGCCCTGGGCAGGTACGTCAAGGAGAAGGGCGAAGAAGGGATAGTCCTGGAGCACGACACGCTCAGCAGGAAGAAGCTGGGCGTGGACAGGGTAGTCCGCGAGATGGTCGAGCACGGCCTCGTGAAGGGGGCTGTGGTGCTGGGGCAGGAGAAGGTGCAATACTCTGAGTTCGCAGACGCCGGCGGGGCGACTGTGAAGAGCGTCCTGGCCCTCAAGCTCCTGGCGTATATGAACACCCTGGCGAGGAACCTCAGCCAGAAGGAGCCCACGAGCCTGCTTGTCGTCGGTGGAGCCCTCGCCATCGTATTCATGAGGGCCAAGGGCTTTGAGTTCTTCCTTTTCGTCACCAAGGAAAAGTTCGCCGAGGCGGTGGAGCACCTCAGGGCGAAGATGAAGCTGGTTGAGGAGTCAACGACTACGGGCTGATTCCCAAAAAATGAAATAAGAAAATAAAACAAAAAAGAGGCGCCCGCCCCTAATCGCCAATCCCCTTGGGCGTTACGCGGAAGACCGCCTCGCCCTCTGGCATGTTCGGCGAGTCAACCAGCCTCGCTATGCGCTTGTCGTCCTTGCTCTTCCTGACGTAAAGCCTGTAGGTGGACATGTGCGCGAGCACGTGGCCGCCGATGGGCGTGGTCGGGTCGCCGAAAAGTATCCCGGGGTTGTCCATGACCTGGTTGGTGACATAGACCGCCAGGTTGTATTTCTCCGCGAGCTTCTGGAGGACGTGGACGTGCTTGTTCAGCTTCTGCTGCCTCTCGCCCAGCGACGCCCTGCCCAGGTAGTCGGCCCGGAAGTGCGAGGTCAGCGAGTCTATGACGATGAGCTTTATGTTGTTCTTCTCAATCGCCTCAGCCGCCTTCTCCACCAGTATTATCTGGTGGTCGCTGTTTTCAGCCCTTGCCACGTGGATGTTCTTCAGCACAGCCTCCGGGTCCATGCCCTGCGCCTCTGCAATCTGGACTATGCGCTCGGGCCTGAACGTCGCCTCCGTATCCACGAAAAGCACGCCTCCGCCGAGCCCGCCCTGCTCCACCGGCTTCTGGACGTTCACGAGGAGCTGGAAACCGAGCTGCGATTTCCCGCTTGAGAACTTGCCGTACATTTCCGTGATGGCCATCGTTTCTATGCCGCCTCCGAGCAGCTCGTCCAGCGCCGTGGAGCCGGTCTTTATGCGGGTGATGCTCTTCCGCCTCTCAAGCACCACGTCCGCGGTCTCAAAGCCGATTTCCACCATGCTCTTGGACGCCTCAATGGCCTTTTTCGCAGCCTCCACGCTCATGCCAGCGAGCTCTGCAAGCTCGTGCGGCATCGCGGCTGCTATCGCCGAGAACTCGCTGTAGCCGGCTGCCCTGAGCTTCTCTGCGGTTATTTCCCCTATGCCCGGGAGGTCTTCCAGGTCCTTGTAGTATTTTTTCTTCTTGTCCTTATCCTTGTCTTCTGCCATATATATCACCTGTTTCACTTCTCATTCTTCTGCTCATCTTTCATCCCAATGCCATCCGGAACGCCGATGCGGACGCAGGCCGTTAACCGGCTCTCATCGGCAGCTCTTTCCTGTTTCACTTCAGGTTCCACTTCCAGCATCCCCTGACAGCCACTCATTTCCGGTCGTTCGGGAATACCAGCAGCTTGAGGCCGCCTATCTTGAGCGTGTAGAAATCATTGCCGTTCCTGGAAACGTTCTTCCACATGCCGCCCACGTTCTTGTAGACGACATTGCCGTCCTTGTCCCTGTCCACCTGCACCACCCGCAGGTCAGGCCTGTTTGAGCCCTGCGTGTTGCCTGCAGGCTCTGCCTTTTGCGATGAGGGATTTTCCGATGAGGGAACTTCCTCAAAACCTTCGTCTTCCAGCTTCACTTCGGATTCTTTCATATCTTCACCCCATAAGTATATACTTATGTTTCATATGTATATACTGTACATAGGTTTGACTTATGGGTTTGGCCCTTTAAATAGATTCCGGGGGGTCATTTCCGCGAAGCTTTCCTACGGTTTGACTTCGGTTAAAGCTTCAGCAAACTTCATGAGTATAGACTTTTGTCTTTGTGTTTGACTCATTGCCATAAGAACTTCATGAGGAATCTGGCTCGCACTAATAAGAAAAAACACCAAATACGAAACGTAAAGCCCGGAACCAAACGCTCAAATTGGCTTGAGAAGGCCGGTTGACTGCTCCTGGATGAACGACGCGGCCCCGCTTATCGCGCCCACGATTATGCCGCCTACGACCAGGCTTATGCCTGCGGTCTGCCACTTGCCCCGCGTGTCAGGTGGCTGGGTCTGGGCAAGGCCGTAGATGATGCCGCCCAGGATTATCAGTATGAGCGCTATTATTGGCGCTATGGTTGAAAGAAAACTCGCTATGTTGGATGCCGCAACCTCTAGTCCTACTGCCATCGTTAGGCATATGATGCGCGCTTTTATAAAAGCTTTTCGTTCGCGGCTCTGTAAAAAGCTCAGGCGCCGTGCCGGGCTAGTCTTATTCTTGACTTATGGACGCCCTTTGGGCACAGGACCGGGCGATGTCAAGATCGACGCTTCGATCTTGAGCATGCTCATGAACGTTGCGACGTTCATGACAACGACGCTTCGTTCATTGGTCCACAGAACGGTGCGCCGTTCTGCCGGACCCACCATCTGCGGATGATTCCCCCATGCCGGTTCATGGAGGCATTTCTATGGAGGTTCTGCAAAACCTCGCTCGCAAACGCCCTACAGTTTAGCCAGCTTCTTCACGAAGTCCACGAGCCGGTTGGAATAGCCGTATTCGTTGTCGTACCAGGCGCACACCTTCACGAGCCTGCCCCTGGCCTTCGTGAGCCTGGAGTCCACGACTGACGAGAAGGTAGTGCCGATTACGTCCGTGGAAACGATCTCGTCCTCGGTGTAGGCCATTATGCCCTTCAGCTCCTCTGCCGAGGCGCGCTTGAGCTCAGCGTTTATCTCTGCTGCGGTGGCCTCCTTCCTGAGCAGGAGCGTCATGTCGTTCATGGAGCCGCACGGCACTGGCACGCGGAAGGCAAGGCCGTCCATGCAGCCCGAGAGGTTCTTTATGACGTCGCCGATGGCCTTGGCTGCGCCGGTGCTGGTCGGGATTATGTTGATGGCCGCGGCCCTCGCCCTCCTGAGGTCGGAGTGGGTGCCGTCCACTATGTTCTGGTCGTTGGTGTACGCGTGCACTGTGCTGAGGAAGCCGCTCTCTATGCCGAACTTCGCGTCCAGCACCTTGAGCACGGGCGCGAGGCAGTTGGTGGTGCAGGAAGCGAGCGAGAAGATGGTCATTGCCCTGGTGGCTAGGTGGTCGTTCACGCCAGGGACTATTGTGGCGTCAACGTCCTTGGCAGGCGCGGAAATCAGCACGTGCCTGGCACCGGCCTTGATGTGCTTCTCACCGTCAGCCCGCGAGCGGAAAGCGCCGGTGCTGTCCAGCACGAGGTCTATGCCGAGGTCCTTCCAGGGGAGCTTGAGCGGGTCTGTCTCAGTAATCCATTTTATCTCGTGGCCGTTGACCACCAGGTTGCCGTTCCGGACCGCGACCTCGCCGGCGAACCGGCCGTACACGGAGTCGTATTTGAAAAGGTGCACATGCTGCTCCACAGGGCTGCGCGTGTTTATCGCGACGATGTCAAAATCCCTGCCGAGCGCGCCCTGGGCGACCGCGGCCCTGAGGAAAGACTTGCCTATCCTGCCGAATCCGCTTATGGCTACCTTCATCATGGAACGCACCTGCAAGTAGACTGCTGTAAGCCAGCCTATCGGAGCGCAGGATAATAATTGTTTCGAGGCGCTAGTGCTTGGATTTGAGGTGGGCTACGAAGCTCCCTACGCACTCGGCCACCGCATGCGGTTCCGTAGAAAGCGCAACGATGCGAAAATGATCCTGTGTCTGCCTGTGGTGGACGCGATAATCCTGGGCCAGGAAGTGCTCTGCCGGCGTGGTCGCGAGCACGATATCAGAATTCTGCCGGTTGAAGTCAGCCAGCAGGCTTGCCTGGGAGCGGCCTTCATGGGGGCACAGGCGCTGTTCTATGCCGGCGACAAGATAGAAGGAATTGACGAGGCTGGCTCCTGCACGGTGGTAATCAAGGAACACCACACCGTCTATGGCGGCGAGCGCATTCTGGATGTCTGTGACGCGCTTCCTGACATCACTCCGCAGCGTCCCTTTGTGGGTGGTGAACTCGTCCCGCCGGGATGGGATGTCAAGCTCACTCAGCATCCTGTAGAGCGCCAGTTGCGTAGCAGTGGGCGCAGGGCCAAGCGAAGGCTGGCGGCACATGGAGAAGCCCTCGCAGAATGCGTGGACGTCGTCAGGGAAACCGGCCGGGTCGTGGTAAACGCGCATCCACCCAAGCCGCAGGCCTGGCGCTGCGATCATCTTGGAGATTGAATAGAGTTCTATCGTCGGACCGATGCGGTTGCCCAGAATTGAAAGCTGGATGGGGTCAAGTGGGTGGCCAATGCGGAAGTCCTCGTAAATCGTATCCGCAATGAGGTAGATGGGATGGTTGAATGCCCTCTCCTTGGCGTTGATGATTCCGATGATATCCATGAAGGTTTCGTGCGGCATGGCGACGCCGAGCGGGTTCCCCACGGTTGTGATGAACACGGCCTTGGTCTTTTCGTTTATGGCGTCTTTCAGCTTGTTTAGGTCAACGATGGCTGCCGTTGTGAGGTCCACGTTCCTGACCTTGGCGCCGCTAAGTTCTGCCTCGGCCAGATATATTATGTAACTCCATTTGGGGATAACCACCTCATCGCCGTTCTCGGGTTTGATGAGCGTTGTCAGCAGGCCCCTGGCGACGCCGCTGATGCCTGCGCCTATGAAAACATGATGCGGCGGCAGGGAATAACCTTTGGTGCCGAAAAGCACGTTGCCGTGGGCAAGGATTTCGCGCAGTTCCCTGATGCCAACCGCCTCGGGGTAGCCATAGTTCTTGGGGTCCTGACACGTCTCGCCCATGTGGTGCATGAGGCGTGGATAGGGAAAAATGCCGAATTTCGTCGGGTCGCCCAGGTTGGAGCGGATTATGTGCTTTCCGTCTGTCTCAGCCTGGGCGACCACTGGATTGACGTCGGTCTCCCTTAGGGTGTAATACTGCAACTGGAAAACCCGCGGATTGAGGCGCTGCTTCTGCACATCTGAAATCTCACGTTTCGCCAGTTTTTGGCTCATGCTCCGACCTCCATTTTGTGTAAGGAAGGATAACTATCAGGAATCGTTTAAATAACTACTGTTTCCGTCCAGCAATTACGACAATTCACGAATGGTTATAAATGCGCACGCAAAAACAACCGCATGCGGATAACACTTGGAAACCTGGGCACTGGGAAGCTCCTCATGCTTCCGCTGGCCCTCTATCTCGTTGCAGTCATTCTCATGATTGCCTACTTACTCGCCGGCTCTGCCCAAGGGTCTTCCCTCGGGGTTGTCCTGGGCGGGGCGGCGATGATTATGATTGTGGTGGCCGGCCCGGTAACGCTATTTATGGACCTCCTGGCCCTCATCGAGCTTGGAACGTCCAAAAATGACACCTGGTTCAAGTTGATATGGGCAGTAGTGGTGCTTTTCCTGCCTGCCATCGGCCTCGTTGCATATTCGTTTATCGGCAGGAAGAAACTGGAGGATTAGGCCTGGGCCTAACCTCCCTAGCTGCGTTTCACCGCGTGCGCGACAGTCTGCCTGAGGACCTCGTTCACCACTTCCTTCACGAAGCCCTGCTTCACCCTTATGGCCCCTGCCTTGGCATGGCCGCCGCCGCCCTCCACGAAATCGCCCATTGACGCCTTCAGCTTCTCTGCGAGGCCGTTGGCGCTCAGGCCGAGCGCGACGGCCGGGTCGTTCAGCCGCATGATGATGGAGCGGTCGGTGTAGCCGATGCAGAGGAGCGGCCCGCGGCCCTGGGCGCACAGCCGGTCGTACACGCGCGTGGTTACCTTGCCCGAAGGCGGCCACTCGTCCTTCTTCGCTATGCCCTCCAGGGGAAACGACGCTATCTCAACGCCGGACTCACTCTGCCGCTTCATCCTCGCCATCGCCTTGTCCGCGGCATCCTCTATGGCGTCGTCTGCCTGCCGCATTATGGAATGGAAAAGCTCTTCCTTGGCCATGACGCTCCGGTAGAAATCCAGGTTGTTGCCGAACGAGACGTGCGAGGCGAGGAAGTCCAGCACCAGCGCCTTTTTCCCGTCGTTTTCGTCGGTATGGAGTATGGTGCTCTTGTCCCCGCTGCACGCAATCCGCGCCAGCTCCATGCCGCGCTCTTTCGGAAGGCCGCACGCGGCCGCGATCTCGCACGCGAGATAGCCCGCGGAGTATTTTGAAGCGTCGGCTGCCACGCTGAACGGGTTCACCATCTGCGTGTCCGGAGCCACGCCCGGCGGGTGGTGGTCTATTACCAGGGTCTCAATGCCAGCGGCCTTCAGCAGGCCGAGCGCCTCTGCGCAGCCTGCAGCTGAGCCGAAATCAAGCAGGATGACGAGCGGCCGGTTCTCCTGGCCGACGGCTGCCATGTCCCGGAGCGCGTCCCTCACCGCGTATATGGCCGAATTCTGCTGGAACACCCTGCATCCGGCCACCGAGGACAGGGCGAATGCGCCGCAGATGCCGTCCGCGTCGCCGTGGAACCTCAGCAGGACCGCGCGGCAGAGCTTCCTGGCGCACATCAGGGTGAGCGCGGCCTCCTTCATGGCAGGCCAGAGCTTCGTGGTGACTCCGTCAGCCAGGAGCAGGGGCGCAGGGGGCAGGGAAAACGACTTGCGCAGGCCGGCGAGGACTCGCTCGTACGCCTTCTGCGCCTCCTTTTCAGGCAGGAGCGAGAGGTTTTCCTCTATGAGCCTGAAATCGTCCAGTACCTCGCATTCCAGCGCCACCGCAGCGCCGGGTGCCACGTGCTGCTTGCTGGAGAACACGTAATCGCCCTTCTCGTCCGTCAGTGAATAATCACTTTCACTGCCGCGGTATTTCACGCCTGTGATTATGCCCTCAACCCTCACACTACCACCTTCACCCGGTCGCCGTCCTTTTTGCGGAGCGCCCGCTTGAGATTGCGGGCCGATATTACCTCTATTATGTCTGCACCGTGATGGGTGCGGAGCGGCACCAGCACCGCGCACTTCTCCCTTCCGGCCGTGCAGGGGTACGCGAAAAGGTCGCCGTAGCTCCTTTTCCGGTCCCTGAACCCCCGGATGACGACCGCGTCCAGCGCGAGGAGGTGCCTGCGCTTCCACATGTCCGCCTCGTCCAGCCTCAGGTTGAGCGTGCCTGGGTAGGGCAGGAAGCCGAGCTTCTCAGCTATCTGCCTCCTGTATCCGGGCAGGGAAAGGTAGAACCTGCCCTCGCCAAGGCCTGTTGCAACCGTGCCTTCCAGCTCCAGCCTGCCGCCCTCAAGCGCTGCCTTCAGCACTGAGTAGAGCCCTGCAAGCTCCTCGCGGCCTTTCCGGGTGAGCATGAGCCCGCCGTCCTTTCGCTCCACGTAGCCGCCGCGCTCAAGCTCAAGGAGCCTGCGGGAGGCGTTCTGCTGGGACATGGAAAGCTGGGCGCCCAGTTCGCTGCTGGTGAGCCTGACCGGCGCGAGGTGGGCCCCGTGCCTGAGCAGGAGAAGCAGTATCTCGTCCATGGGTGCGTTTCGCATCCGGTTTTTATAATGCTTCAGGCGTAAGGGCACCATGGAGGTTTCCTTCGGCCCGCTAAGGCTCTGCGTCACGGACGGCGTCTATCCACCCTCGGACGACTCGTTCATGCTCGCCGCCGCTGCAAAAGGCCTGCGCGGGAACGTGCTGGAAATCGGCTGTGGGTGCGGCATCGTCTCGCTCGTTGCAGCGGAAACCGCGGACAGCGTGCTCGGCATTGACGTGAATCCGGACGCGGTCACGTGCGCGGCTGCCAACGCGGAAAAGAACAAAATCAAAAACGCCTCGTTTGCCGAGGGCGACTTGTTCGCCGCGGCCAGGCCTGGCGCAGAGTTCGATGTGATTGTTTTCAACCCGCCCTACCTGCCCACTGATGAAAGCGAGCACATAAGGGGGAGGCTCAACGCTGCATTTGACGGCGGGAAGGACGGCAGGGCAGTGCTGGACCGCTTCCTCGCGCAGTTTGAAGCGCACCTGAAGCCGGGCGGCTCGCTTCTCCTGGTCCAGAGCAGCCTGAACGGCCTTGAGAAGACGCGCTCGGAGCTGGAAGGCGCAGGCTACGGGGTGGAAGTAGTAGCCGAAAAGGCGTTCTTTTTTGAGAGGATTTACATTCTCAAAGCGGCAAGAAATAAATGAGGAAAGTTTCGTGGGTAAGTCAGGCCTCATGAAGTTTGATGAAAATTTAACCTGGCAAAACAGGAGGAAAGTTTCGGTCAGACGCTGTTGACTTCGTCACCGCCCGAAGGCTCAGAGGTTGTTCATGTCATCATCCCGCAGGAGATTGCGCTGACCTGCATATAAATGCATATTGCGCCTTGGCAACCCATTTTCTGAACGTTTTTATAACTTTCTAAGCTAATCATGCGCATGCCCAAACCGTCCCATTTACAAAAATTGAGGCATCTGCCAGAGCCTGCAAGGAAAAGCGTTTGCACGTTCATAAACAGGTGCGGGACGAACGGGAATACCGGGAAGGTCCTGATTGAAACACTCCGGTTCCTCAGCAAGCCGCCCGGGACTGGCACGCTTATTGACACACGGAAACAGCTGCGGCCGAAGGTGCGCGCGCTCGCACACCCTTCGCCCAAGCACCCGAGAAAGCGTGCGCTGTCGCAGGAGAGCGCGAAATTGCTGCTTACCAACCTGGAAAACGAATTCGATCGCCGGCTTACTAGCACTTCGTCGGGGCTGCTTCTGGGGCATCTATACAAAGAGGTCTATTATCGTGACCTGATGCGGCTCGACACCCTGATGAAAAGGAGAAGAGTGTACGGGCCCTTCAGCATCTGACGCGGCACGCCGCACAGCATACCCGCCACTTCAAGAGCGCAAGAGCCCGCGGCGTGGGCGCCTCGCCGACGCCGAACAGCATTTAAATCTTCTTTGCGAATCGCACGCATGCAAAGCGAAGAGGAGATGATGTCGTCGTTGACTGCCATCGGCATAACCGAGCACGACGCCATGGTCATAGTGGACTGCATCGTAACGCGCAAATCATGCTCCTGGGTGAACAACGATCCCGTGGACGACAAGCTCCTGAAGGACCTGAACGACCTCATAGCGAGGCACGGCTACAGGATAAAGGTAAACGTGCAGCCGGTGCCGACGCGGAGCAAGTTCATCTGGGAAGTGAAGGTATTGGCTTGATTGCGGATTATATCGGCCCGCCTTCTATCCACTCGTCTTACATCCGTGCGGCGTCTATCAACTCGTCTTCTATCCGCCCACCGTCTATCAGCCAGCCGTCCATCCGCTCGTTTTCTATCTGCCAGCCTCCATCGCGCGTCTTCTCCGGTCAGTTGAGTTTCGCCGTGACTAGTCCGCCTGCAAGCGATATCACCAGCCCTTCAAGCGCCCAGTCAGCTATGAGCGGGGCAGGCAGGTTGATGAGCATCAGCAGGGAGAACGATGCGGGCACCGTGCTGAGCAGGAACAGCAGTATGCCGTAGTTGACGCCCCTGGCAGTCCAGTCCTTTCCCGGGACCGACTTCTTCAGCAGGACGTAGGCGTACACGAAGATGAGCGACGTCACGAAGCCCAGCGCGAGCGAGACGTACGTGAATTCTGGCGGCGGGGAGCCTGCCACGGGCATCATCAGCCTGCTCCAGACCGCGAAATACGCCGCGTCCATGTAATATCCCATGGTCGCCATCGCGCCGATGGTATGGACCACCTGCGCCACCACCGTGAAAATGACTGCTGCCAGGATTACGGGTTTCAGTTTCATGTTGTCCCCGGATGGGTTTTCAGGACAATATATTTAACGCTTCCCGCTTATTCGTTTCCGCATGAGACCTTTCGCATGCGACATGGTGCTTGTTGAGGATGGCAAAGTGCTTCTCGTGAAGCGCGGCCGCGAGCCGTTCAAAGGCCAGTGGGCGCTTCCGGGCGGGATGATAGAGGAAGGCGAGACCGCGGAGCAGTGCGCAAGGCGCGAGATGAGGGAGGAGACCGGGCTTGACGTGGAACCGGTGAAGCTGGTCGGCGTCTACTCTGACCCGGACAGAGACCCGAGGGGGATAATAGTGGCTGCCTGGCTCGTGAAGCGCACTGGCGGGAGCGTGAAGGGAGGGGACGACGCCGACGAGGCGAAATGGTTCCCACTCGGCAGGTCGCCGAAGCTGTGCACTGACCACCCGAAAATCCTGGCTGACGCCCTCGCAGGGATGAAATGAGATAAGAAAGAGCGCATCGCGCCCTATGGCGCAAGTTGGCCGATTGCCGGTCCTATTTGTTCTCTATCAGCGCAAGGTCGCCGAGCGCCACTAGGTCGTCTCCTGCCCTCGCTTCGGCAGCCGCCTGCTTCCTCGCGCTCATGCGGGCGCCCTTCAGCTCGTCGTAGAGCTTCTTGAGCTCCTCCCTTATGCCCTTGAGCTGGACTTCTATCGCGACTATTTCCGCCTCGCCGTCCAGGATGTCCTTCTCCACGTAGACCTGCTTGCGGCGGGCGCGCTCGACTTCCTTGACCTTTTCAAGCTCCTCGTCAACCTTCTTGAGCTCCTTGAGGAGCTCCTTTTCCATGCGGGGCGTGTAGGCCGCCGTGGATATCCTGAATTCCAGCGCACGCTTCTGCTTCCTGAACGGTATCACCCTCACGTCCCGGGTCTGCTCCAGGAACGGCAGGAGCGCCTTCTGCTCGTACTTCTTGTACCTGATGCGGCGGTTGAGCTGCTTTATGCGTTCTATGAGCTCGGACTTGCCCTTTTCCAGCCCGTCAATCTTTGAGCGCAACTCCTCTTCGCTTGCCATGTCATCACGTGATAAAATGAGACTTTTCCTTTTATTGGCAGAATGGATTTAAAAATATTGACAGGAACCTCTAACGGGAGTTAAATGGCCGGGAAGTTCTATCTTGACGTGTTATTGTGGGTAATCGCAGGCCTGGCGCTGGGCGGCATAGCATACTACGTATTGACGCAGCCTGGGATGCAGCAGGCTGGCGCGGCAGCGACGCAGCCCCAGGCAGCACCCAACGCCACCAATGGAGCCGCGGCTGGCGGCGTGAGGATTGACGTCGTCATAATAAGCCAGCCGGCGTGCCAGAAATGCAGGGACCTGCAGCCGTTCGTGGAGCGGCTCCGGGAAGTCGCAACGACGATAAACGCCAGCGTGGGCACGGTAGGCAGCCTGTCCGCGGACCAGGGCGCGGAACTCATCTCAAAATACGGGATAACGAGGCTGCCGGCGCTCATACTCACGCCGAGCGGGCCGCTCAACAGGACCTTCGTGGATGCGTGGGAGAGCGGCATGGGCAGCGAGGAAAGCGGCGGCGTGCTGGTGCTCAGGGACGTATACCCGCCTTATTACGAGAACGGCACGGTGGTCGGCCTGGTGGAAGGATACGCCATCAGGGCGTCTGGCTGCCCGCAATGCCCTGACGCGTCCGGAGTCTTTGACTACCTCGCACAGGACGCTGGCATGGTGTTCTCAAACAGCACGGTCCTGGACGAGAACGACAGCGCTGCCCAGGCGCTCATCGCCAGGCATGGCATAACGAAGCTGCCGGCGCTCGTGCTGAGCACTGACGCCACTGCATATCCGCCTTTCGTCCAGTATCTCCTGCCTGAGGGCGGGATTACGGACGGGTGGTTCGTGCTCAGGAACAACACCCCGCCATATCTGGACCTGCTGGCCAACCGCTCGGTGCGCGGGCTGGTGGAGGAAGTCCTCATCGTGAACACCAGCTGCACGGACTGCTACGACGCTGGCGCCTTTTCCGCATACGTGGTCGGGAATACAGGCCTGACCGTGGTGAACACCACGAGCCTGGAGGCAGGTTCAACTGAAGGCAGGGCACTGATAAGGAGATACAATATAACCGGCATACCGACCGTGCTCTATTCGCCTGAAGCGTCGGCATACGACGGCTTCAAGGAAATGTGGCTACAGAACCCGAACACCGTGGAAGGCGACGGCTGGTACGTCTTCCGCGCCTTTGATGAAATGGGCGTCGTATATCAGAACGTTACCGGCTAGGGTGCGCCTTCCATAAGCCGCTTTTTCCTAAGCATCTCATCAGAAGGAGCAGTGCACATGCCATCAGGAGGAAGCAGGCTTGTTGAGAAACGCATTTTTTTCTTTTTCCTGCCAGCAGGTTCAATACGCGTGAAAGGTTTTGCTGGCGGAGCGGTGCGCTTGGGGACGCACCAGGAGCCGGGCTGAATTGGAAGCCCGCGCACTGGCGTTTCGGGCTCTGACGACTTTTCGAGCTGTTTGCCAGGGGCACGCCTCGTTTTGTGGTGCATAACATATATTGGTGTAAAAACAGTTTATAAATATATCACTAAGCCGGCCTGGACATACCGCTAAGCCGGCTTCTGGCCCGCGGGCCGTGCCAGGTCGTATTCCAGCAGCAGGTCCGGGCCTGATTTCCTTATCCTGGCAGGGTTCAGGGCGATAGCACCAGCCACCCTCGCGGCCCCGTCGCCGCCGATTACTGGTTTCGCGTCCCTGCCGCCTATGAGCTTGGGCGCGACGAAGAGGTATAGCCGGTTCACGACGCCTGCTTTCAGGGCTGCGGCGTTCAGCTCGTTGCCGCCCTCTATGAGTATTTTCTTTATGCCCATCGCAGCGAGCGCCCTAACGAGGATGTGCAGGTCCACGTTCTCCCTGCCGCAGACGAGAACCGTCGCATGCCTGCCGAACGACCGGATTTTTTGTTTTTTCGCTTTTCCGCTCGTGGCGATGATGGTCTTCCCGTCCTTGTGGGCGAAAATCCTGGCATTCGTGGGCAGGCACAGGTCGCCGTCCACTATTATGCGCCAGGGGTCCGGCATGCCCCTGATGCGCGCCGTGAGCCGGGGGTTGTCCTTCAGTATGGTGCCTGCGCCGGCCATGACAGCGCCGAAATCAGCGCGCATGCGGTGGACGAGCCTGCGCGACTGCTGGCTGCTTATCCATCTGGAGTCCCCGGTGCGCGTGGCTGTCTTCCCGTCCGCGCTCATGGCCATCTTTATCGCGACGAAGGGCTTTCGGGAAACGTTCCGGATGTAGCGCGGATTCAGGGCGGCCGCTTCCTTCTGGCATGCCGGGCCTGTAGCCACGATGCGATGCGCCCT
Source organism: Microcaldota archaeon (assembly GCA_964490215.1). Taxonomy (GTDB): domain Archaea; phylum Micrarchaeota; class Micrarchaeia; order Anstonellales; family Bilamarchaeaceae; genus Bilamarchaeum. The sequence continues at coordinate 65,098 of CAZBAM010000004.1, forward strand.
GAGCTCCTTTGCGCCGCTCACGAGCGGATTGGGATCCGCCATGCCGAACACGACGCGCGTTATGCCGCAGGCCATTATCGCTTTCGTGCACGGCGGCGTCCGTTTCGCAGTGTGCGAGCAGGGCTCAAGCGTGACGTAGAGCGTGGAGCCGCGCACAATGGCGCCACGGCGCCGTGCGTCCCTGATTGCTTCAATTTCCGCGTGCGGCATGCCTGCTTTCCTGTGGTATCCGGTGCCGATTACACTGCCGCCCTTCACGAGCACCGCGCCCACGCGCGGGTTCGGGAACGGGTCTGCCTTCTTCGCAAGCCGCAGCGCAAGGGCCATGAAGTTTATATCAGAGCTTTTCATGAGGCAAGCATACCTCCTTTTTTGAGTTCGGACTCGACAAAGCGGTAAATCTTTTCGCAGGCGGCCACTGCGCGGTCCGCCTCGGCCTTGCTTGGATTACGGTCTTCGTATTCCCCCACGTTTTTGAGAGATATGAGGCCTACGAGCTTCTGGCAGACGCCTGATTTTTCATTTTCATCATTTGCTTTGGCTTTTTTCAGCAGGAGAATGGCCTCGTTGTGGCTTTGGCCGGCCGAGCGCTCGCCCAGAGTGAAAGTGGTGAAAGCGTCTATTGCAGCGATGCTGCAGTGTACGGAGATACCTACGCATGCATCATCCCGATTTTGCCTGACTGCCTGCAGGGTTTTGTAATAGCTGGTTGCCCTGTTCCAGAAAACGGGCCACTCGCTTTTTGAGATTTGCCTGACTCTTCCCATTCAATACACCTTTATCCCCTTATCCACGGCATTTTTCAGCCATTTCGGCTTGTTCGTGATATATGCACTCCAGGGATAAACGTGAAATGAAACGGCATTGCCCGTCTCCTCGAGGATTTTTGCGCCGACACCCAGCTGCAGTTGTTTTTTCAGCATTTCCAGTGCTTCTGCAGAATAGAACTCTTTTGGCAGGACAAGGACGTCTATGTCGCTGTCAGGCCGGGCAGTCCCTTCTGCAACGGAACCGAAGACATATACAGCCTGTATGGGCGCAACCCATTCCTCCGGCCGGTCCTTCCGCTGCTTCTGCTGCCGGTCCGCTTCATTAGTTTCAACAACTTTGTTTGTGACTGCCACGTAAAGTTTCCTCAATACGACGCCGACCGGGGTCGTATCCACTATTGCCATTACACGTTCTATAATCGGGTAGGTAAACGACTTTTTGTTGAGCGACCACGCAAGCGCCTTGCCAACTGAGACACACTCCACAGCGTTCACGTCCAGAAGCTGCTTCATGGCCTGGTTGACTGCAGTATGGCTTACGTTGAGAAGCCGCGCCAGCTCCCGTTCGCTCACAAGACCCTGGCTGGCATAAAGGTATTTCAGAATTCTACGCTTCAGTGGTGAGCCGAAAAGCCACTGGAAGACGGGCTGGTTGGATATTATCATAAATAGGTTTACATATGTAAACCTTTTAAACTTTACACTTGGCAACTTTTAGTTGCCATAGCGTCAGATTAAGTGGTTCATCTTCTCCTTCTTCGTTTCCAGGTATTTCCTGTTGTACCTGTTGCTTTTGGTGATGAGCGGGATGCGCCTGGCTATTTTTATGCCGTGCCGCTCCAGGTCAGCCACCTTTTTCGGGTTGTTCGTGAGCAGCGAGATTTCCTTCACGCCGAAGTGCTTCAGGATGTCCGCGGCCAAGTTGTAGTCGCGCATGTCCTCACCGAACCCCAGGTGCACGTTCGCCTCAACGGTGTCCATGCCCTTGTCCTGGAGCGCGTATGCCTTTATCTTGTTGGCGAGCCCGATGCCCCGGCCCTCCTGGTCAAGGTAGATGAGCATGCCGCATTTCCTCCTCTCAAGGTAGCGCAGGGCCGCCTCCAGCTGGTCCCTGCAGTCGCAGCGCATGGACGTGAGCGTGTCCCCGGTGAGGCAGCGCGAATGGACGCGGACCGGAAGCGCCTTGTGCGGGCCGTGTGAGCAGCGCGTGAGCGCGATGTGCTCCCTGCCCTCGCCGTCAACGAACGCATGTATAGTGAACTTGCCGTATCTCGTCGGGAAAAACGCCTCTGCGACCTTTCGTATCATGCTCTCAGCACCTTCACCAGATTCATGGCAGAAACGACCGCGCGGCCTGCGTATTCCTCTGCCCGCGCCGCTGCCGCGTCCCAGTCCGCGCCGTGGCCGATTATGCCGAGCGTCACGGGCTTGCGGAACTCAAGCGAGAGGTCTGCGAGAAGGCGGGCTGCGTTCTCCACCACTACCTCGTCGTGCGCTGTCTCGCCCTTGACCACTGCGCCAAGTGCCACTGCAGCGTCGTTCTTCTTGTCCATGAGCATCTTCTTCGCCACCAGCGGGATGTCAAAAGCGCCTGGCACGCGGACGACGACGCATTCTGCGCCTGCCTTTTTCGCCGCAGCCACTGCCGCCTTCTCCATCCTCGCGGTCAGCCCAGGGTTGAACTCGGACACTATGAGCGCGAGCCTCACCGGCCTCGCAGCTGAAATCGGGCCCTCGTCCTCCCGCCCCTGCCGCACGCCCATGCCTGCGCGCTTCACCAGCTCATGCGGCTTCGTCACCAGCAGGACGGCGTTGTGCGCGTGCTTCCTTATGCGGTTTTCGCATATCTCGGCGAATTCCTTTTCGCTCCACCCCTCGTTCTCGTGCACGAACACCTCCACGACGTGCTTGCCCGTGAGCAGCTTCGCCTGCTGTATCCCAAGCGAGGCCTCGTGGCCGCACTGGGTGTCTATGGGCGCGCCGCCGACCATGCCCAGGGCGAGGCAGGAATCGCATCCGGAATCAAGCAGCAGCCTGCATTCCACCGCAAGGTCCTTTATGCCTGGCACAGTCCGGCGCTCCAATGAGACGTCCGGGTATTTCTTCAGCTCGTCAATCGCCATGGCGCCCATGTTGACGCGCGAGAACATCGTATCAACTATGCCGACTTTCATCATACCAGCTCCTTCCCTTCAATGAATGGCAGGCCGTTCCGCCGGGCGTATGCCTCAGCATCCTCTTTCGGCAGCGCCTTCCTCCTGCCAAGCATCTCGCACAGCACCACCGCCCCGCCAAGCTTGGCACGCCGCGCGAGCTCCAGCGACAGCTCGGTGTGCCCGCGCCTTTTTTCCAGGCCGCTCCCTATGAGCAGGAAGACGTGGCCGGGTGAGTAGAATTCCTTCGCGAACTCCCATTTCCTGTCGCGCACGACCTCGTCGAGCTTTTTCAGCGTGAGCGCGCGGTCGTCATCCGTTATCCCCGTATAGACGTTGCGGTGGTTTATCGGTATTGAGAACGCCGGCTTGTCACCGTATGCGGTCTTCCTGCAGGACACGCTTTTCATGCCGCATCTTTCAAGCAGGTCGGTGAAGAACGGCAGGCCGATGGAATGCGCCGCGTCCTTCGTTATCGCCGCGCATACCAGCCCGCCCGCGTCCTTCCGCAGCAGTTCCAGCTTTTCCGCGCTCGCGAAGCGCGCGCTGAACACCAGGTCCGCCTCGCCCTCGCGGCCCTCACCGTCGTAAAGGACGACCAGGCCGCCTTTCTTCAGTTGCGCTGCAGCGCCGTCAACACCCATAAAATCCGCGATGGTAATATGCAGCTTTACCTATTTATAGGTAGCTACCAGAAAATTGGTAAATTTGTGGATTGACCGGCTGGCCAGGACAGATTGCCTACCTTTCACGCAGCGCGCCGGTGGCGTCCCTGTGCGGTCCGCCGAATTCGCCCATGGCGAGCGCCTCCTCGCCGCTGAACACCGGCCCGTCCCTGCAGACAGTCTTCCCGCTTACCACGCACGAGCCGCACACGCCCAGACCGCATTTCATGTAGCGCTCCAGGCTCACCTGGCAGGGCACCCTGCGCTTCCGGCAGAGCACCGCGACCGCGCGCATCATCATCTCTGGCCCGCAGGCATAGACGCAGTCGTATTTCCCGCTTTCCACGAGCCGTTCCGCCTCTGCCATCACAGTGCCCTTCTTCCCGCGCGAGCCGTCGTCGGTTGTGATGAAGACCTCCCTGCAGACCGCCACGAGCTGCTTCTCGTAGATTATGTCCGCGTCGGTCCTCGCGCCGAGCACGGCAGCCACTTCCACGCCGTTCTCCCGAGCCCTTTTGGACAGGAAATAGAGCGGCACCGCGCCATAGCCGCCTCCCACGACCAGCAGGCGCCTGGCGCCCTTTGGCACCATGAAGGGCCTGCCGAAAGGCCCGCGGTAGGAAACCAGGTCGCCGGGCTTCAGCGACGTTATCGCGGCCGACACCCTGCCCACGTTCGCCACCGAGATTGTCAGGGGGTAGCTGTTGGCTATGCTCATGGGCCTTTCGCCTGCCCCGGGCATCCACACCATGAGGAACTGGCCTGGGAGCGCCTCTTCCAGGGCGTGCTCTATCTCTATCGTCTTGACCCGGTAGTTCTCCCGCACCGCCTTTTTCACGGCGTGGGTGTGCACAGGGCTTGTTATCTCATTCATGGGCCGCACCGATTATCCTTTTCAGGCTGGAGACGCCGTTGGCCTTCATCCATGCCTCCATCTCATTGCATATCGCCCCGAATGCCTGGGGCCCGCGGCAATACACGACGCTGCCTGCGCTCACCCAGGTCGCGCCTGCCATCATCATCTCTATGGCGTCCTCGCCGCTGGTTATCCCGCCGGTGCCTATCACTGGTATCCGGACCGACTTGCAGATGTCATAGACGCATCGCACGATTACCGGCTTTATCGCAGGCCCGCTCAGGCCGCCCACGCCAAAGCCCAGGAAAGGCCTTCTCCGGCGTATGTCTATCACCATGCCGGGCCCGAGCGAGTTGCCCATGTTTATTGCGTCTGCGCCGGCATCCTCCGCTGCTTTCGCGGCCTTCCCCTCGCCGGGCACCGATGGCGAGAGCTTCACTATGAGCGGGAGCTTCGTCTTCTCCTTTATGGCGGACGTTATGTCCGAGACGCATTCCGGCGTTCCCTGGCCTGCCATGGTCCCGTAGCCGGGCGTGTGCGGGCAGGACATCACGGCTTCCAGGGCAGTGGCACCCAGCGTCCTGCGGGCAGACTCCACCTTTTCCGCGAGCGCTGCGAATTCCTTCCTGTCCCGGCCCACGATGCTTATGATAAGCGCTTCCTGCCGCTTCCAGCCCCCGAACTCCTTCAGGCCGGCGTCAATGCCGGGGTTGGGGTATCCCATGGCGTTCAGAAGCCCGCAGCCGGTTTCGGCTATGTTCGGCCCGTCGTGGCCCTTGCGCGGTCCGATTGTGAGCGATTTCGCCGTGACCGCGCCGCACCCGTTTTCGCATGCCTGCTCCAGGCTGGCGCGCGTCATGCCGAGGATGCCTGAGGCGAGCACCAGGGGATTCCTGAGTTTTCTCCCGAACATGACGCTCTCCAGGCTCATCGCATTACCCTGCTTCTGTAAGCCTGCGAGAGAATAAAAATTAATCGCAAGGCCGCTGCAGAAGAACGCTTAAAAAGATTAGACCTGATTGCAGGCCATGCACCAAAAAGCGTTAATCGCAATTTTGCTTGTCGGGCTTGTTTTTTTCGGATGCACCTCCCCGGATAACGGGGCGCAGGGCGGCGTTGCCGCAGGGCAGCAGAACCAGGCGCAGCAGGGTGGAAACGGCCAGGGCGGCTCTGGCTCACAAGGCGGCTCAGGCAACCAGGGCGGCTCGGGTGAGCAGGCAGACTTCGCAGGCAGGACATTCGCGGAACTAATGGCGCTCGGGATGCCCATGCAGTGCGACATAACGACCACCACCGGCGGCGTCACGGTCACCAGCCGCATCTACAAGGGCGTTGGCAGCGACATACGGAGCGAGACGCCGATGCAGGGCGGCGGCGTGTGCCCGAAAGTGATTGCAATCATGAAAGCGGACAAATACTACGTGGGATGCGAACAGAGCGAGCTGATGCCAGGCTGCCAGTGGTTCGTGTTCCCTGTGACAGGAAGCAACAGTGCGACGGGCGTGGCAGGTAGCGCATTCGGCAAGCCGGATTACAGCGGCGTGCCTGCTGCGCAGATAAGCTGCACACCATGGATTCCCGATGGGACGAAATTCCAGGAACCGGCAGGAGCATGCAATCTTCAGGACATTATGAACCAGTCCATGGACTGACGCTTGTGGGGAGGCCACCATTCCACCCATCCCTCTTTCTGATATGGTGGTACTCCCCGTATATCTTATCTCAGGAGATGGGCTCCTGCGTCACTACCCCTGAAACACCAATCCCCGCATGTGAACTACCCACGCCTAAAGGCGTGGGCTTCCTGCTTCAACGAAGACGCTTGCCTTTATGGGCAGAGGCTTCTTCTCAGACAGGCTTGACTTCCCGGCGTTCCGCCGGTAGCTCGTTTGAGAGCGTTTTTTGTTGATTTGCAACCAGCACTTTAAGCCTTGTTGCATACTCGCTTATCCGAGGTCGATTTATATACTTTTCTAGACCTCATTTCCGCAGGATTACGACGTGAACTGCCCTTTCATGTCATGACCGACGCTTCGGTCATGAGCATGCTCGTGGTCGATGAACGACCACGACATCCCACGGCCAAGGCCGTGTCTCTTATGCCATTCTCAGGAGGATTTCCCGGGCTAAGGCATTTAAAAACTTATTGTTATAGTATATATACAGGAATGCATATGAAGGCGACTGGACCGGTTATATTTAGGGCACTGCCGGAAGCGGCAGGGACATGCAGGGGGTTGTCCAGCTGGGCTAATTTTATACGGTCGCACCTGGAGGTCGGCGGAGTGCCGGGAGGCGTTGTGACCAGCGCAAACGCAAAATACTTCTCAGGCAAGAAGCCGCTCTTGGAAGCCATCGTAGACGCAGCAGCCTGCACGCGCATAATCGGCAGGAGGGATATGCCACTTGGCAACGCCGGCAGGACAAACAGCAGAAAGGACAAACCGCTTGGCGATGCCGGCAGGAAAAACATAATGGCGGCATTGGGCGGCATGGATGCGTCTCTTGGAATACTGCTGGATATAGCCATGAATCTAACACGCATATCAAAGACCTGTCCTGGAACCGAGCGTACCGCAGGTGAAATCGTGGTAAATTTAAGCGACAGTCCCGGAATGGCCATGATATCGGCCCGCATCCTCGCAAGGCTTTCCGCTGCGACAAGCGGCAATGGGTTGGGCTTCACTGAACTGCTTATGAAGATGGTGGAACTGGCAGACAGGGAAGTGCCCATGAACACTCTCTGGCTCACGCGGAAAATAACCGACATGATGGAAGTGCATAACGCGCCTATGATTGCATGCCGTGTCCTTGAGTGCTCGGCAAGCGCCGATGATGCCATAGAAAGGCTGGGCAGGCTGCTCCCTGCCCAGGTCATGCACCCCATTGGGAGTAAGATTGATGAAGCGCCAGGAAATACGGGGCTGGATGGGAGGCGCGTTGTAGATACGACAAAATGGGTGCTGCGAAGTTTTCCGTCCCACAAACCAGGGGCTTAGAAAAGCGGTCAGGATGGCATTTTTACGGCCGAAAAAACACACTTATTTAAAGCCTTCCAGCCAATACTTTTTTGTCAGTAAAAACTGAGTTCTCTACGACGTGAAATCAAAGGGGAAATTCAACAACCACCCAGTGGCATTTTTATGAGCGGCGAACACGATTACACAGCGAAGGAAATACAGGTGCTTTCAGGCCTGGAAGGAGTCCGGAAAAGGCCTGCGATGTACATAGGGGACACGGGCAAAAGGGGCCTCCACCACCTGATTTACGAAGTGGTTGACAATTCCATTGACGAGGCGCTCGCAGGCTACTGCAAGAACATAACGATAACGCTCCACAAGGACGGCTCCGCCACGATAAAGGACGACGGCAGGGGCATACCGACCGACACCCACGCCAGCGGGAAATCTGCGATGGAAGTGGTCTCAAGCTCGCTCCACGCTGGCGGCAAGTTCGAGAAGAAGGCCTACCGCGTATCGGGCGGCCTCCACGGCGTGGGCCTGAGCGTCGTGAACGCGCTGTCCGAACGGCTCGTCATAGAGGTCCACCGCGACGGGAAGATACACACCCTCGGCTACGAGTACGGCAAGGTCAAGGCGCCGGTCAGGGTCGCAGGGGACAGCACCCACCACGGCACTGTGATCACGTTCAGGCCTGACGCGAAGATTTTCCAGGAAACCCAGTTCGATTATGATTATCTCAGGGAGCGCATGATGGAGGTCGCCTTCCTGAACAAGGGCCTGAGGATACGGCTCGAGGACGAGCGCGACGGCAAGGCAGAGGACTTCCACTACGAGGGAGGCGTAGTCCAGTTCGTGGAATACCTCAACAAGGCCCGCAACAAGCTCCATCCACCGTTCCATTTCTCCAAGAAGAGCGACAGCACCGAGGTCGAGGTGGCGCTCCAATATACCGACAGCTACAATGACATGCTCTACTCGTTCGTGAATGACATAAAGACGATTGAGGGCGGCACGCACCTGGCTGGCTTCAGGGCGGCGCTCACGCGCGTGGTCAACGACCAGGCGAAGTCGCTCAAGCTGGTCAAGGAAGACCAGAAGCTGACCGGCGATGATGCCGTAGAGGGGCTAACGGCCATCCTGAGCCTCAAGATAGCCGAGCCGCAGTTTGAGGGCCAGACCAAGACCAAGCTGGGCAACAGCGAGGTCAAGGGCATCGTGGACAGCATGGTCTATGATGCGCTCAAGACGTATTTGGAGGAGCACCCTTCCGAGGCAAAGCTCATACTCGGGAAAATCATGAACTCGATGGAGGCGCGCGAGGCCGCGCAGAAGGCCAAGGACCTGATAAGGAGGAAGAACGTATTTGAGAACAGCCTCCTGCCCGGAAAGCTGGCCGACTGCAGCGAGGAGGACCCTGCGAAGTCCGAGATATTTTTTGTGGAAGGCGACAGCGCCGGAGGTTCGAGCAAGCAGGCCCGGGACCGGCAGAACCAGGCCATACTGCCCCTGCGCGGCAAGATACTCAACGTGGAGAAGGCGCCCATACACAAGGTGCTCGGCAGCGAGGAGATAAAGAACATCGTCGTTTCCATCGGCGCGGGGTTCAAGGAGGACTTCGACATCACGAAAGTGCGCTATCACAAGATAGTCATAATGACCGATGCGGACGTGGACGGCTCGCACATACGGACGC
>CAZBAM010000005.1:0-69502 GCA_964490215.1 Microcaldota archaeon
CTCGACGATGAAACCCATTGGCATAACTAGCAATTAAGCATTTCTACAAAGCCAAATATTTGTAACTTCCTGCCCGCGCCATTGCCTGCCTCCTAAAGTTCCGCTCCCTGCAGTTCCACCACTATGCCAGGCATGCTTCTGGCGCTTACCGCGACTTTTGTCAGTATCTCCTCCATGCCGCCGGTGCCGTTGCCGAAGACGTGGCGGAACGGCGGGCCTACGTAGGGGCCTTCCCCCACGACCTGGTACCTCAGGTGCTCAGTGCCTTTGTTCCCGGTATATTCCTGTCCAAATACCATATTCCCAAATGGGATGACAGCGCCAGTGTGGAAGCCGTACCACCCGTCTTCGTACGGAAACGCCGGTATGTCAATAACCCTGCCGGCCGGAACCTCTATCCTGACGTCCCTGCCTTCCATGCGGAAATCACTGCTGCGCATGCCGCAGACCGCCAGTGCCCTGTTCTTTCCCCGGTGCTTTTCCGGCACGGCCATTATCACACTGCCTGAGTCCGCGCCAGGTGTGAAGACGATTTCAGCATTCGGTTTCCTGCCCTTTCTATCGTAGGCGATGATGCCGTCCACCGGAAAGGACGAGTATCTGGCCATGGCCGGCGCCTTGTCTGTCTTCATCAGCAGGTAATCGGCGACCTGAGGCGACACCACCTTTATCGGTTTCCCCTGCTCTGCCGCGACCGCCTCCGCAGCCCGCCAGATGTCAATGAGCGGGTGAATCCTGTCCATGCCGTTGCCCCTGATTACGCCCACGGTCACCTGCCTGTCGTGGCAGGCGAACGTCGCTATCTTCTTCACCCACATTTTTTTGTCAGCGTTCATCGTTTGCACCTCGTTTCTTGCGCGACAGGAGAAAAGGCTAAAACTGAGGATAAATTTCTTACAAATCCAGGTTACGAGTAGGTGTGGCCGGCTAGGCCAGCAAAAGGAGCAGGCTGAGCATTGCAGAATGAGAACCTCTTATGTCGCTCCGTATGTCCATAAAAGGCATTATGAGAGGAATTCTTTTTAAATACTTGTAACTCTTTCCAACCGCCCTGGCTGCCGCTCGCAGTCAACAAAAAATGCCGCAGGCCTGATTTGAACAAGCGACCCCACCGTTTCTGCGCCTTTGTATCGGCGCCTCAAACGGGCTTCACGCCCATGAGAGTCTTCAGCTTCACAGAACCCCCTGGCCAAACAACTTCCAGAAGGTTCAGGTGTGCTCTCCCACTGAGCTACTGCGGCTTAACGGTTTTCCTTTGCATGATAACATTCTAAAATCTCATCGCTGCAACAGGACTCCGATACTGTGTTGCATAACTGCCGATTTTACTCCGGTTCGCTCGTCACGCCTGCGGGCTACTCGCTCTATTTTAGCCGGTCTTTCTCCGATGGCCCTTCTGCGGACCGGCACGCGCGCCATGGGCGCGCGTGGGCAGTTGAGGCCCTTAGTCGGGTTATTCAAAAGAGTTGACCCAGATGGCCAGCCTGATTTCATCCATAAAAGAGGTAGTGTGGAGGGCCAATTTCATCTCAGCCCTCGCGATGTTCTTCTGCCTGGCCATGATGGTAGTCCAGGACGACATCGCAATCCGCGCCTTCCTGCTCCTCCCGGTCATCTTCTTCTACTACCTGTCCAAGATACTCTTCGCAAAGGAGCAGCAGGACCGTGTGGACAGAATCATAGAGAATATCAAGGCCAGGGAGAAATGACAAGGAATTTTAAGTTTCGCCACGCCAGCACTAACCATGGACATGCGCGAGAGGCTGGCGAAAGCCGCCGGCGAGAGCAAAACGATACTCTGCTTCGGCGTGGACCCGGACCTTGCGAGAATGGGCGGAAACGGCGGCGGCAGGGCTGGCAGGGCCGGCGAGGCCATAACGTCCTTCTTCCACCCCCTGATAGAGGAGCTGCTTGACGAGAATGCAATCTCTGCGCTCAAGCCAAACTACGCGTATTTCGCGCAATACGGGTTTGACGGCCTTTACGCGCTGGAGGACGTCATGCAGCATTACAGGAACAAGGTGCCCCTGATATTTGACGGCAAGCGCGGGGACATAGGGAAGTCCAGCGAGGCCTACGCGCGCGAGGCATACGATTTCTGGGGCGCAGACGCGGTCACTGTCAGCCCGTACATGGGGTACGATTCCGTGGCGCCGTTCGTTCGCGACGGGAAGCTCGCCTACCTGCTCTGCCGGACGTCAAACAAGGGCGCGGAAGATTTCCAGGAGCGCCTTTTGGTAAAAGGCGCCCCAAAACGTGGAGGAATGCGCCTTTACGAGGCGGTCGCAGCGAAGGCTGCGAAGTGGAATTGCGGTCTCGTGGCAGGCGCGACAAGCGATGCACTCGGCAAGCTCGCCAAAACCACCAAAGGCAGGGTCCCGTTCCTCATCCCCGGCGTGGGCGCGCAGGGCGGCGACCTTGAAGCAGTCATGAGGGCGATAAGGGGCAACCCGCGCATCCACAGGATAAACGCGTCCTCTTCAATCGCCTACGCCTGTGAAAAGCAGGGCGGCAGGCCTGCGGACGCAGCCGTGAAGGAAGCCGGAAGGCTGAACGCGACGATACGGAAGTTTCTTTAACATTTCTACCTATCTTGGAGCAGGATAAAATCAAGGGGTATTTCATGCAGGAACCGGCGCCTACAATCCACTGTTTCGGGGTCCTTAAGGGTGCGGACCCGCACAAATTCCGCGCATTGGCTGCAGGCGCCAAGAGAAAAATCGCCGGCAAGCTGTTCGGGTATTGCCTGGAAGAAGGCCTGATGGGCCCAGCAAAAATGCTTGCAGGCGCCATCGGCACTGAGAAGGCGCATGAAACCGCCTGGCGTTCCATCCTGTCCAGCACCATGAACGTCAGAACCACCGATGACCTGGTCAGGGCAATGTCCGTGGCAAACGCGTTCTCAGCTCCTCCCAGAGATGCGCTCACGCATGTCCTTCTCGGTGCAATCCAGCTCGCATGCGGAACTGACGGCGTGTTCCATATTTCCAGTATGGCGGAACACAATGGGCTCGTGAACCTTGGCAGAATCCTGCCGAAAATAAGTTATGCTGCCGCAAACTACGGCTGGGTGTCCGAACTAAAGCACGCCACAACCGTGCTCGGTACGTATCCAGCCCAGACAATTGTACCTCATCCCAGTGCGGTCCGTGCGATAGTCCGCTGGGGCAAGGGGTTCTAGCATTATTTTTAACCCTGCGCCGTGAGAAAGGGACGATGAAGCTTTTCGTCCCGAAGAAGCGCTCGCACAAGGGCGAGAACGGCAGGCTGCTCATAATAGGCGGAAGCAGGCAATACCACGGTGCACCGGTGCTCGCGATACTGGCCGCACGCCGCTTCGTGGACCTGGTCTATTTCTATCCGTGCGGGAAGGACCGGCACCTGGTTGGCGCTGTGAAGCGCGTGCAGGAGGTAATCGTCGTCCGCGGCCTGGGAAACCTCGCGAAGATGGACTGCGTGCTGTTCGGCGTCGGGCTTGGCAGGGCGCGGTTCGGGCTGCGGCCTCTCATGAAGGCGAAAAAGCTCGTGGTTGACGGCGACGGGCTCAAGCGGATAAAAGGAAGGATACCAAAAGGCGCAATCCTCACCCCGCACGAGGGCGAGTTCAGGATGCTTTTCGCGAAGCCCGGGACCAGGGGCAACGTCAGGGCCATGGCGGCGAAGAACAGATGCATCATCTTAAAAAAAGGCCCCGAGGACATAATAAGCGACGGCAGGCGCGTCGTGATAAACCGGATGCACAACCAGGGAATGACCAAGGGCGGGACAGGAGACGTCCTTTCCGGGCTCGTGGCCGCGCTTGCGTGCAGGAACGACGGCTTCACCGCAGCGGTGGCCGCCGCCAGGATAAACGGCCACGCCGGCAACGTGCTGAGGAAGTCGTACGGGTATAACTTCTCTGCGTCTGACCTGGCTGACGGGCTGGCGAAGAGCTGCGAGTTGCTGTACGGCGAAAAATCACGCGGCAAAAAATGATCCGGACGTGCGTTTGATGGCGATTGCGATTGAGGACCTTGACGCGGATGCGCTGGCGGCAGGTGACGTTGAGGCGGCATATTCCAACTGCGGCTTCCAGGCGACCAGCCTCGCGCGCGGAATCGCCATAATCCGCGAGATGAAAAGGAAGAACGCCACTGTATTCCTCACGTTCACCTCCAACCTCGTCGCGTCCGGCCTCCGGGGCGTCATCGCAGAGCTGTGCAGGCGCAAATTCGTGGATGCCATAATCACCGCGGGCGGGAGCCTTGACCACGACATCATAAAGTCAGCGAAGAGATACGAGCTCGGCTCGTTCATGATGGACGACGCGGAACTCCACAGGAAGGGGATAAACCGCATCGGCAACATACTCGTGCCGAACGAATGCTACGAATACCTGGAGACGTTCATGCAGGAAGCCTACGAAGGGCTCTACCGTGAAACCAAGCTCGCCTCGCCGTCGCAGCTCGCCCGCAGGATGGGGGAGAAAATCGGCGCGAAAGGCGGGAAGGCGGCCTCAGGCTCGTTCCTTTACTGGTGCGCGAAGAACAAAATCCCTGTCTTCTGCCCTGGGATAACCGACTCGGCAATAGGCCTGCAGGCGTATTTCTTCAGGCAGAAGAGGAAGGACTTCGGCATAGACGTGACGAAGGACATGAACGAACTGGCGCAGCTGGCGCTCAACGCGGAAAAGACAGGCGGCATAGTGCTCGGCGGCGGCATATCCAAGCACCATGCGATAGGCGTCAATCTCCTTCGCGGCGGCTTTGACTACGCAGTATACGTGACGACGTCCTCGCCATGGGACGGCTCGCTGAGCGGTGCAAGGACCAGCGAGGGCATATCGTGGGGCAAGATAAGGGAGAAGGCCAGCCACGTCACCATAGACGCGGACGCGACAATCGCGTTCCCGCTGATGATTGCGCCGTTTTTGAGGAAGTGAATACCAAACCCAATGACCGGAAGTGAACCAAATGGCCTTTGACACGACCCTGTTGCCCTTCGTCCTCGCGTTCGTCGCCGGCTTCCTCGTGAAATGCGTGGACTGGCTGGACGACGACAGGAAAAGCAGGCATCCGGCGAAATACGTTCTCGCGGGCCTTTACGGCGCCCTCATCGGCTACGTCATAGGTGCATCCACGTTCTCGGCCCTGTTCCTCGCAGCGCTCGTGGCGCAGGCTTTCGCGCGGAAGGTGGATACGACTGCGCATCGCATCGGCTTCATCACCAGCGCCATTGTCATGCTGCTCCTCGGCTTCCCGCCCATAGAGTTCCTGCCATTCGCCTTCTTCCTGGCCCTGGCGTTCCTGGACGAGGTGGATTACGTCGGCCGGCTCAGGCCGCTGACTGAATACAGGCCGTTCCTTCCGGCAGGCGCCCTTTGCATGCTCCTCTTCGGGCGCTGGGACTACTTCGTCGGCATACTGCTGTTTGACATCGGCTACCGGTTCTTCATGTTTTGCGTTTCGCGTTGCGGGTCCCAGGGCGCCGGGAATAGAAAACTGAAATCCCGGAACTGAAAAACCCGGAATCATGCCCGTAAAGCAAAAATTCCGGGCTATTTGTGGGGGAACACCGATTTTTAAGGGCTTGTGTGCATGGTTTATCGTTGACTATTGACTTTAATCGAGGTGTAACCGTGGGTGCTATCATAACAGTCGCTAACCGGAAAGTTGAGATACTTCCAGGCAAGCATACCTGGCTGGAGGCAATCCACCGAGCCAATACAGCGCGCAGGGCAATTCTCCCGAACTCGTTCTATAACGATTTATTTCTTGGAAGGGGCGCAGATGGTAGATTTAAGCCGGTTCCAGACGAGATTGCAAGCGCACGGCCGCTGTACGTAGGCACCGCCGCCGTGGTCGGAGCCTACGGCAGTCCGCTCGGAAAACGCGTGGAAACCGAATGCGAATACAACGGAAGCAGGAAAGTAACCATCTTCAAGCCCAGCGCCGACCAGAAGGCTCTTATTGACACGGTACTATTGTGCGACCACGGGTTTGCACACGATGGCACGCCCCTGATTCAGCTATTCAACACAAGAACCAACAAGCCGATACTCACAGAAGACAACATGCTTGCAGCTACTGAAGTGATTGTGAAGTTCAATGGCACCGTGCACCAGATTAAAATCCTAAACAGGAGATTAGTAGATCCGTCAACAGGGGTATTAGAACAACCAACTTATGGTACTTTCAACGCCAATTTTTTCGCACTTCCCAATTCCGCTTGTATGGACCTGGGTCTTGTTTCCCGAGGCTCCTGGGGCCTCTACCCCGACGACTGGACCGACAAGGGTAGGCGGGGAGTCCTCCTCTTCAACGGGCCCGTCGTCAATCTTGGGATGGCGGTAGAGGCCCCGTAGAGGCGCACCGATAGCTGGAAGCCCAATGCGTGCAACAGGAAGCGATAACCCGCAGCCACGCCCGCAAAACCAGGAACTGAAACGATACCCGCAACCATGCCCGCAGAACCCCAAACCCGCACGAATTATAGAGATAACTGCGAAATACCCCCTTATGGACGAGGGGCTTGAGTTCGCGGTCAAATACCCGTTCAGCGACAGCGCGCGCAGGAGCATGGAGGGCATCCAGCTCAACGAGCGCATAGTGGAACTCGGGGCAGAGCGCATAAGGAAGGCGCTGCACGGCGACGTCTCTGCCCGCGTGGTGCTGCACGAGTCCGATAAGAAGGAGGAGATAGCCTCTTTCGCGGCCGCCCGCATGATCCTCGGCCACCTCCGCAACCCGTTCCTCACCAGCCGCTTCGCGGTCAACGAGTCCAAGGCCTTCCGCAGCCGCATAGACCGCGAGGACGCGCGGACCGTGGACGCGCTCGCGGCACAGCTCGGCATAGCCGCCAGCGGGGAGAACGGCCGCCTGCTCATAGACCTCCCCACCTACCTGAAATACAGCGTGCGCGACCCGCATTACAGGCTCATAAACCGCAGGCTGTTCCACGGGAGGGTGGAGATAACCCCTGACGAGAAAAAGCGGCTCATGGAGGACGCTGTGAAAAAGCACGTGGAAAGCATACCGCTGGTGAAGGACCCTCCGGACGCCATAAAGGACGCCGGAAAGCGGCTGCTGGCAGAGCTGCCCAAATCCGAGGCCAGGGTGTTCGTGAAGGGCGACGACCACCCGCCCTGCGTCGTCCGGCTCCTTGAAAGCCTGAAAAAGCACGAGAACCTGCCGCACCACGCCCGCTGGTATCTCGCTGCCTATGCGCTCGCCATCGGCATGTCCGAGGAGGACGTGGTCAAGCTCTTCTCCGCAGCGCCGGACTTCAGCGAGAAGGTGACCCGCTACCAGGTGGGTCACATAAGGAAGAAGGGATACAGCGTGCCGGCGTGCGCCACCGTGATGACCTACGGCCTGTGCTGCGCCGTGTGCAGGATAGGCTCGCCGCTCAACTGGCACAGCCTTGAGCGCCAGCGCAAGGACGCCATAACCGGCGATGCGGCAGCAGCCGGAGGCTCCGGGGTGCAGAAGCCGGACGCGGGGAAACCTGGCGTCGTGAATCAGGGCGCAGAAAAATCTGGCGCCGGCAGCGAGGGCGCCGGCACTGATGGCGCAGAGGCTGAAGGCGCCGGCAGCAAGGGTGCAGGGACAGAGGACGATTAGATGCAGGAAACTGACAGGCAGGTGGTGCTCAGGGCGTTCGCCTCGTATTACGAGACCGCGGACTTCATGATACCAGGCCTTGAGCAGAGGGAGTTCGGCATAGGCAACATCAGGAAGATAGAGGCAAGGCACCTTTCGTTCCCGAACCTGCAGGCCTTCCGCGCCTACCTCGCCACCAACACGCCGCTGTTCGTCTCGCACTCCACATCATATTACGGGTTCCCTGGCGCCACGCCCATCCAGAAGAAGGTCTGGAAGGGCGCTGACCTGGTGTTTGACCTTGACATCCACGCAGAGGGCAAATACGGCGTATATCCCCTGCTCGGCCGGGTGAAGGAGGACCTGCTCAGGCTGGTGAAGGACTTCATAATGAACGATTTCGGCTGCCGCGACGTCCTAGTGGCGTTCTCAGGAAACCGTGGCTACCACGTCCACGTGCGCGACAAGGCGTTCCTGCAGCTCGGCGGCGAGGAAAGGCGCGAGCTGGTTGACTACGTCATGGGAAACGGGCTGGATTACAGGAATTTCTTTGACACGCCGAAGAAGCAGCTCCTGGGGCCCAGGCCGGACGAAGGCGGCTATCGCGGCCGCTTTGCACAGGCAGTCATAAGGACGCTGGATAACAGCCCGGCCCTCATATCACGCAAATATTCCAAGCCTGAGGAGCGCGCATTCTTCATGAGCGGCATAGCCGAGGGCAACTGGAGCAGGACCTTCCTGAAATTCAACGATTTGAAGGAGCGGCTGGGCCCTGTGGCCGGCAACCTGGGCATCCATTCGGTCAATACCGACGCAGGCGTGACGCAGGACCTGAGCAAGCTCATCCGCGTGCCGAACAGCATCCACGGCGAGACCGGCCTGGTGGCGAGAGTAATAGACCCCGGCGCTGTGGAAAAGTTCGAGCCTCTGCGGGACGCGTTCATGCCCGTTTCAGGCCCGCAACAGGGCAGCGGGGCGTTCAAAATCCGCTTCCTTGAGGACGTGCCTGCGCTGGAGATGATGGGCGGGACGATCGGCCCGTTCAAAAAAGGCGACGAAAAGGAGCTTCAGCGCCAGCTGGCGCTTTTCTTCGTGTGCAAGGAGAGCGCGACCCTCATCGCCTGAGCGGTGGCGTGCTCTGCAGAGCATCAGCCCGAGCGGTCGGCCTGGTTCCTTTTTTTACTTCCCGTCTACTTCCTGCCGGGCTTCGGGGCCGGTGCCGCGGCGGGTGTTTCCCCCGGCGCGGGCCTGGAAAGCTGTATCCTCGGCGGGATTAACGGGGCCGTCAGGCCAAGCACCCTCGCGAGGAGCGTGCCGTTCGCGCTTCCGCTGTAATTCACGGCGCTGAGCACGGTTTCGGCGTAGGAGTCAGGCACCTTCTTGTTCTTCTTCCACATGTCCACTATCTCGTGGGCGAGTTTGTCCTCCTCCCTGGCCATCAGGGTGCCCTTTATCCTTATCTGGCCGACGTTCTCCTCGTAATTCGCAGTGTAAACGTATGTTATTTCCACGTTGCCGTTCTGGTGCTCCACGTCCTCCAGCGCTATGTTTATGCTGAGGCCCTTTATGCTGTGTCCCGCGGCCTTGTTCCCGCTGACCTCCACTATCCTTTCACCGACTATCATCAAATTCGCCTCCTTTATGCGTTTGATTATGTATTTGGTAATCTGGAGCGGAGAGATTAAAAACCCAATCGGAACCGGGTGCGGGAAGTGAAACAGGCAGGCGATAACGCCGTGCGGGAACCAAACTTCCACTATTCATATAAAGCTTTGCCACCAACAACTGCCTATGGCTTCTTTTGATCAGATCCTCTCAAGGAAATCCATCTTCCGTGACGTGTCTGTGCTCTCGCCGCACTACGTCCCGAAGGAGCTTCCTTTCCGCGCGAAGCACATGAACGAGATAATGACGACGCTGTCGCCGGCGCTCCGCGGGCACAAGCCCCGCAACCTGATAATATACGGCAAGACCGGCACAGGCAAGACCTGCTGCATAAAGCGCGTCACCGAGGAGCTGGCCCAGGCGTCAAAGGACGGCAAGGTCAGCATCCACTACGTGAACTGCAGGATATACAACTCGCGCTATCGCATCCTCCAGAAGATACTCAAGAACTTCGTGCCGGAGCTGGAGAAGGCCGGCTTCGGGCTTCCCTTCCTTTACGAGAAGCTGGTGGAGCTGGCGTCCGAAGGCCGCCAGATAGTCGTGCTCCTGGACGAGATAGACATGGTCAAGGACCTGGACGAGCTCGTATATACCCTCACCCGCTCCAACGACGAGGTCAAGGCAGGCGGGGTGTCCATGGTCGGCATATCCAACAAGCTGTCGTTCAAGGACGCGCTGGACCCGCGCAGCAGGAGCAGCCTTTACGAAACTGAAATGGTATTCGAGCCCTACACCGCCGAGCAGCTCCAGAAGATACTCGCGCAGCGCGCGGACGAGGGGTTTGAAAAGGGCGTCGTGGAGCCGGCGGCCGTCAATCTCGCCGCGGCGATAACGTCGCAGGAGAGCGGGGACGCGCGCTACGCGCTCAAGCTGCTGGTGAAGGCAGGGGAGATGGCAGAGCAGGCCGGAAAGGCGAAGATAGGGGACGAGGACGTGGAGGCGGCCCGCAAGAAGGTGGAGCTGGACCTCACCATGGAGACGACGAACACGCTGCCTGAGATGCACCAGGTGGTGCTCTACTCAATCGCGTCCATTTCCATGAGCGGGAGCAAGTATTCGCGCCTGGAGGGGCTTGAAAGCGGCTTCCTTTTCTCAGGCGAGGTGTACGAGGAATACGAAAGCACCTGCAGGAAGCTGAGGAAGCGGCCCAGGAGCACCCGCTGGTACAAGGAATACATCAACGACCTGGAGAACCTCGGCCTGATAACCACGACGCCGAGCGGCAAGGGCATACGCGGCCAGACGACTCTAATCAAGCTCGGCCCGGCGCCGCAGAGCATAATGGCGATAGTGAAGAAGAACCTGTTCGGGGCATAGCCACAATCCTATTTAATCTGCTTTTCCCAGTGGATAGCGTAGGCGGTGGTTAGCATCCTCAAATCCACAATACCGATTACCGGAATGGACTGCGCCTCCTGCGCCATGAACATAGAGCGGCGGCTGAAGAAGCTGAAGGGCGTGAAGGCCGCCAACGTCAATTACGCGACCGGCCGCGCCACTGTGGAATACGACGAAGCGCTGGTCGCGCCAGGCGACATGAAGGACGCCATAGAGGAGCTGGGCTACGGTGCCGACATACCCGCGGAGGCGCCGAAAAAGATGAGGGCGAAGCGCGGCACCGAGCCGGGCGGGCTGGAGTGGCCTGCCGGGCTGGTTGACCGGGAGAAGCTTGCGCGGGAGAAGGAAATGGCTGATTTGCGCTTCCGCCTGATTTCATCAGCCATACTCACCCTACCCGTGCTCGCGCTCTCGCTTCCGGAAATGCTCAAGGGCATAGCCGCCATCGCATACCAGCCTGCCCTCTCATCCGCCATCCCCATCCTGCAGTTCCTGCTTTCCACCCCGATACTTTACATAAACAGGGAATTCTTCATACGCGGCATCCGCCAGTTGGTTCGCGGAATGCCCGGCATGGACAGCCTCGTGGCATTGGGCGTCGGCACAGCGTACATCTACAGCGTGGCGACCGGTTTCGGTATCATCTCCGGTGCCGTCTACTACGAGACCGCAGCGCTCCTTCTGACTTTCATCGTGCTGGGAAAATACCTGGAGGCGGTCGCAAAAGGCAGGACTTCAGAAGCCATAAAACGCCTCATAGGGCTGCAGCCGAAGACCGCGCGCGTGGTGCGGAACGGCAAGACTGCCGACATTCCCATCAAGGACGTGGTTGCCGGTGACATCATAATCGTCCGGCCCGGGGAGAAAATACCCGTGGACGGCACGGTCCTGGACGGGGACAGCAGCGTGGACGAGTCCATGGTCACCGGCGAGAGCATCCCTGCGCACAAGAAGAAGGGCGACGTGGTCATAGGCGCCACCATGAACATGACCGGCTCGTTCATGTTCCGGGCAACGCGCGTCGGCAGCGACACCATGCTCGCGCAGATAATAAAGATGGTGGAGGACGCCCAGGGCAGCAAGGCGCCAATCCAGAAGCTGGCAGACCTGGTCGCAGGCCGCTTCGTAGAAGCCGTAATCCTCCTCGCCGTAATCGCGTTCGCCTACTGGTATCTCATTTCCGGCCAGCCGTTCGCATTCGCGCTCACCGTGCTTGTCTCCACGCTGATAATCGCATGCCCGTGTGCCATGGGCCTGGCAACGCCGACGGCGGTGATGATCGGCACCGGAAAAGGCGCGGAGAACGGCATACTGATAAAGAACGCCGAGGGCCTGGAGCTGCTCCAGCAGGCGTCCATGGTTGTGCTGGACAAGACCGGCACGATGACCACCGGCAAGGCAGTGGTGACGGACGTGGTGCCCTTCGGCATCGGCGAAACCGGGCTGCTCCGCATCGCAGCCTCGGCTGAGAACAATTCAGAACACTACCTGGCGCAGGCCATGGTGAAAAAGGCAAAGGAAAGGAAGATGAATCTGGCAGAGCCGTCTTCCTTCAACGCCATTCCCGGCTATGGCGTCGCATCAACTGTCGGCAGGACGCGCGTGCTGATAGGCAACCATGCGCTCATGGAAAGGGAAGGGATAGCCGTTCCGGCTGCCGCGGTGAAACGCATGCACCGGATGGAAATGGAAGGCAAGACCGCGGTCCTCGTTTCAATTGACGGCAGGGTGTCAGGCCTGGTTGCCATAGCCGACACGCTGAAAACGCATTCGCGCGAGGCGATTGCGCGCCTGCGCGGCATGGGCTACGAGGTGGCCATGATAACCGGCGACAACGAGAGGACTGCCATGGCGGTCGCAAAACAGGCAGGCATAGACCGCGTCCTGGCGCACGTGCTCCCGGAGGACAAGGCGAACGAGATAAAGCGGCTGCAGAAAAAGGGCGAGAAGGTCGTGTTCGTGGGCGACGGCATAAACGACGCGCCCGCGCTCGCCCAGGCAGACGTGGGCATAGCCATAGGCGCTGGCACTGACGTGGCCATTGAGAGCGGCAGCATCGTGCTGGTGAAAAGCGATTTGCGCGACATCGTCAAGGCGATTGAGCTCAGCAGGTACACCATGAAGAAGATAAAACAGAACCTGTTCTGGGCGTTCTTCTACAACTCGGTCGGCATTCCCGTAGCCATGGGCGTGCTCTACCCCTTCACCGGCTTCCTGCTGAGCCCTGTGATAGCCGGCGCTGCGATGGCGTTCAGCTCGGTCAGCGTCGTATCCAACAGCCTCCTGATGAGGGGATGGAAGCCGAAGGGATGAAGCGTAGCCTGCCAAGCGCCGGCTTCCATATAAAAATCGTTGCCAGCATACCAGTTTCTGCAACTTTTACCAGGATTTACATACCAGAGGGAGCAGATGGCGACACAGCTTGAGATGGCACAGCGCGGCAGATTGACACGACAGATGCGCCATGTGGCGCTGAAAGAGCGCATGGCACCCAAGCTTCTCATTGAAGGCATACGCAAAGGTTTCGTGGTCATACCGGCCAACCGCAACCACTCCAATCTCGTTCCCATAGGCATTGGCAGCGGCCTGTGCGTCAAAGTCAACGCCAACATCGGCACTTCACCTGTAATATCCTGCCTGAAATCCGAACTGGCCAAGCTCCGGGCTGCGGTTGGTGCAGGTGCGGACACTGTCATGGACCTCAGCCTGGACGGCGACCTCGATGCCATACGGAAGGCGATAATAGCGCGCTCCACGGTGCCGGTCGGGAGCGTGCCAATCTACCAGGCCCTGGTGGAATGCGGGACTCCGGCGTCCCTGTCGCTTGCCGGCTACCTGAAGGTCTTTGAGAAGCACGCCCGGGACGGCATAGACTTCGCCACGGTGCATGCAGGCGTTACGAAGGAGGCAATCCAGCTGCTCAGGCGCCGGCTGATGCCGACCGTGAGCCGCGGCGGGACGTTCCTTGTAGAATGGATGAGGAAGCACGGCAGGCAGTCCTTCCTTTACGCGGGCTTTGACGAAATACTCGCAATAGCCAAAGAATACGACGTGACCATAAGCTTGGGCGACGGGCTGAGGCCGGGCTGCATCGCCGACGCGACCGACAAGGCCCAGATGCACGAGCTGCGCGTTCTCGGCCGCCTCGTTGAGAGAGGCAGGGAAAAAGGCGTCCAGGTGATGGTGGAAGGGCCTGGCCACATCCCGCTAAACGAAGTGGAGCAGAACGTGCGGCTGGCGAAGCGGCTCTGCCACGGCGCGCCGCTATACCTGCTCGGCCCGCTGCCGACTGATGCAGCCCCTGGCTATGACCACCTGGTGGGCGCGATAGGCGGCGCACTGGCAGGCATGCACGGTGCGGATTTCCTCTGCTATCTCACTTCAAAGGAGCACGTCGGCCTGCCTGATGCAGCAGACGTGCGCGAGGGCGTCATGTTCGCAAAAATAGCGGCCCACATAGCCGACATATCCCGTGGAAATCCTGCCTCCATCTTACGGGCCAGGACGATGTCTGAAGCAAGGGCCGCACTGGACTGGAAAGCCATGGGGGCACAGGCCATGGACCAGAAACGATTCCGGGAGCTGGTCGCCGAAGAACGCAGAACCAACAGGCACATGTCCAATGGCTGCTCCATGTGCGGGAGTTTCTGCACGGAAAAGAGAACGAATTGAATCTTGCACTGCTGCTTCTTGGCAAAATAAATTGAAACAAAAACGCCGGGAGCTGTCAGAGTTAATTTAAATATATAGGCGGATACAAATATTCGTGGATATTGATATTCTGAAGGCGCTGGCAGACCATTCGAGGCTTTCTCTTCTAAGGGCGTTGAGCAAATGCGAGCTATGCGCATGTGTCCTGCCAGATATTTTGAAAAAGACGCAGCCGACCGTTTCAACTCACCTCAAGGTTCTTCACAAGGCAGGGCTTGTGAAAATGCGCAAAGACGGGGCAAAACGCCTCTATTCCCTCTCACCATTAGGGAAAAAGGTACTTGATGAAATAAGCAGGTGGTAATATGAAATTCGAGGTTATCGGTAACGGATGCCGCAAATGCATCGAACTGGAGAAGCGAGTGAAGGAAGCGATAGCAATACTCGGACTTAACGCAGAAGTGGAGCACACCTATGATATCAACCGCCTGATTGCCCTGGGTGTCGTTTCCACACCCGTGCTCGTCCTGGATGGAACAGTAATCCTGAGCGGAATGCTCCCCACAATGGACTATCTCGTCAGCCTTATCAGAAGCAAGGCGGGATGATGGATTTAACGGTATTGCTGCTGGCTGGCCTCGCGGCGATTTATGACTACGTGCTGGCGCATACCCTGTTCTGTTTAATCCCAGCCTTTTTCATTGCCGGAGCGATGGTCGCGTTGATACCTAAAGACAAGCTTCTTCCCTACCTTGGGAAAGACTCGCCAAAATATATTGCTTATCCCCTTGCCGTTGTTACCGGGCTTCTCCTCGCAGTTTGTTCTTGCACTGTTTTGCCCCTTTTTGCCGGCATCCGAAAAAGCGGGGCTGGTATAGGCCCAGCAATAGCTTTCCTTTATACCGCTCCAGCCACAAACATCATGGCTATACTTTACACCGGCAGCCTCATAGGATGGGATTTTGCTCTGGCCAGGATAACCTTTTCCATAGCGTTCGCGGTCATAATCGGCTTCACAATCTCCAAAATCACCGACCATGAAGGCAAACGTGAAGATGTGGAAGCTTTCAAGAAGCATGCTGATGGCGTTGACTCCAGGAGGTTAGTCTACCTCTTTGGCGCCCTCCTTGGAATTCTTCTGGTCGGCACAAGAATTAGCGAGGATACAATCAAATATCCTCTAGTGATAGGGCTGATAATTCTTACTTGGTGGATTTCGTCCCGCTATTTCACAAAGGAAGAAGTAGGCAGCTGGATGTATGAGACCTGGGGCTTTACCAAGACAATTGCCCCACTGCTCATCATCGGCGTTTTTGCATCAGGGGTGATACGCGCGGTAATGCCGCCGGACCTGATCCCTGCGTATGTTGGGGACAGTTCCCTCCTGGCGGTGGTGCTTCCTGTCCTCTTCGGCATATTCGTATACTTCCCCACGCTCGTGGAGGTCCCCATGGCGAGGATGTTCCTTGACTTGGGGATGGCCAAGGGCCCGCTTCTTGCCTATATGCTTGCAGACCCGGTCATCTCACTGCCGAGCATCCTCGTGGTCAGGAAGATAATGGGCAATAAGGAAACCGCCATATACGTCCTTCTGATATTCGTGTTTACTGTTATCGCTGGACTACTGGCTGGAAGATTTATATGGGGTTGAAATTATGAGAATACTGGCTTGGCTTCTATTGTTTTCCCTGGTATTTTTCGGGTGTGTTTCGAATATACCAGATCCGATAACAAATCAAAGCAATTCAACAATCTTACCATCAAGCAGCCCGGTCAATGACGATATACGAGTAGAGGTCTATCATTTCCATGGGACTCATCAATGCCCGTCTTGCATAAGGGTTGGCGAACTTGCCGAGAAGACCGCCAATACTTATTTCAAGGAAGAACTAGAATCTGGGGAACTGGTTTTTGGCCATATCAACGGCGAACTTCCAGAAAACAGGGAACTTGTAGAAAAATACGGGGTAACTAGTTCGTCACTCTGGATAGGGACGTATGTGAACGGCGAATTCCATAAGGAGGAGAACATCAATGTGTGGTATAAAATAAACAATGAAGATGAATATTTGGATTATCTAAGAAGCTTACTTGAAAAGCGGCTTTCGGGCGGGTTGAACTGATGGATTTTATGGCGTTTTTAGAGCAGATGGGTACGAGCGACATAGCCCTGTTAGCCGCGTTCTTCATAGGGCTCATGACTGCCATCAGCCCCTGCCCACTTGCTACGAACATGACTGCAATAGCTTACATTTCAAAGAAAATTGACAGCAGCAAGAATACGCTTTTTGTAGGATTGCTATATGCGTTCGGGAGGGCATTTGTATACGCGGCCCTAGCCAGTCTGATCGTATATATCGGCATTAATACCCAGGGAATCTCCTTCTTTCTTCAGGAATACGGGGAAAAACTTCTTGGCCCCCTCCTCATACTAATCGGTGTGATGGCTCTTGATATCATCAAAATCGAATCAGTTACCTGCGGAGGCAGAATGGCGCCCATCCAGATGAAAGCTTCAGAACGGGGGTATCTGGGCGCTTTTTTTCTAGGAGCGTTATTCTCGTTGGCATTCTGCCCGTTTAGTGCAGTTCTTTATTTCGGGATGTTGATCCCCCTTGCCATGAAGACCGGCGATGCGATACTGCTACCTTCTGTATTCGGTCTCGCGACCGGGCTTCCGGTGGTTCTATTTTCGATATTGCTAGTGAACGGCGTTTCAAAGTTAAGCCATGCGATGGGGCAAGTGCAGAAATTTGAGAAAGGGATGAGATTGATAGGGGGGATTGTCTTTGTGCTGGTTGGACTATATTATCTCTTAACCCGCACAATAATCATTTTTTGATGAGGTGATCGGCATGAGGAATTGCACCAACTGTCGCAAACAATACGAAAAAGAAGAAAAATGCAACAAATGCGGAAAAATACTTGGAACCGAATTCATATGCGCCAAGATAGAAACAAAATCAGCCCACTTCTGTTCAAAAAAGTGCGCCAATACTATTTTGGCGGCGGCATCTTACCCCCGTGATGCGTCTGTGGCTAGAGACTCGCCAGAGGGATACGAATGCAAGGCATGCGGATATCGCTCGTTTCCGGAGGACCTGGAGACGGAACCAAAACTATGCCCGGCATGCGCCAGCCCGAATCTGACGAAGCTGAGGGGGAGATAGGATGGGAGAAAACACAATAGGTAAGCTTTCCTGGCTTGATAGATATCTTACACTGTGGATTTTCCTTGCAATGGCCATCGGAATTCTTCTCGGGACATTCGTGCCAGCATTCCCGGCCTTCATAGCCGGAATGCAAATCGGCACTACCTCCATACCCATTGCCATAGGACTGATTCTGATGATGTACCCCCCTCTAGCGAAAGTCAGGTATGAGAAAATCTGGGGGGTTTTCAGCGATAAAAAAGTCGTCGCCCTTTCCCTTGTCCAGAATTGGATACTCGGGCCCATTCTCATGTTCGTTCTTGCAGTGATTTTCCTTCGCGATTACCCTGAATACATGGTCGGCCTCATCATGATAGGGCTGGCCAGATGCATCGCCATGGTCCTTGTCTGGAACGAACTGGCGAAAGGCCATACGGATTATGCCGCTGCCCTGGTGGCATTCAACAGTGTTTTCCAGGTGCTGTTCTACAGCGTGTATGCATGGATTTTCATCACCATCCTGCCCCCGCTCTTCGGCCTGGGTGGCAGCATCGTGGATGTCAGCATATGGCAGGTTGCCGAAAGCGTTTTCATCTACCTTGGTATCCCAGCCATCGCAGGGGCGTTGACACATTTTGTTTTGGTGAAATCCAAAGGGGAGGGCTGGTATCACAAGGAATTCATCCCGAGAATAAGCCCTCTGACGCTCATCGCCCTTCTTTTCACGATTGTCGTCATGTTCAGCCTCAAAGGGAGCCTGATTCTTCAGATACCCCTGGATGTCCTCCGAATAGCAATCCCGCTATTCCTGTACTTCGTCCTGATGTTCGCGATAAGTTTCTTCATGAGTTGGAAGCTCGGTGCGGACTATTCCAAGACCGCTTCACTTTCGCTCACCGCAGCCAGTAATAACTTTGAGCTGGCAATCGCCGTGGCTGTGGCGGTTTTCGGTATCGGCTCTGGAGCAGCATTTGCGGCGGTTATCGGGCCTTTGATAGAGGTCCCGGTACTCCTTGGCCTTGTCAGCGTATCCTTGTTCCTTAGAGAAACGTTATTCAGGAAACGAGCGTGAAAGCATGAAAAGCCATGAAATCAAGATGTTTCCGCCTTTTATTCGCCTCTTCAGCTGTCGTCGCCTATGCTTGCTGGTTTAACTGAAAAATAGGAAACGCCGGGGGTGAGATTTGAACTCACGAACGCTAATGCGCAACAGGTTTTTGAGGCAAGAGGAAAAACCTCATGCCTTTTTCCAGGGTTTTTGGCCTCGGAAAGCCCGAAGCCAAAAAGCCTATAGCAACCTGCCGCCCTACCGGACTAGGCGACCCCAGCGTGAAAACACGAGTCACGCAGTAGCTGGGGTGCAGTGAACGAGCAAAGCGAGTTCACTCAAACCCCAGCGTGAAACGATAGAATTCTTCGGCGGATTGTTTTAAATTACTAGACTACGGTTCCCCAGGCGCTAAGCCGCCATCTCTGGCCTGACTTCCTGGAAAGCGCCACGTGCATGCCCTTGTAGGCGACGGTCGGCTTCTTGAGCTTTATGGTCGCGATGCCCTTGGCCAGTTCGGTGACGAATCCCACGCCCGTCGCGGTGTGCACGTTTACGACGACCGGCTCGTTCTCGCGCAGGGGCGCGTTCTCAATGTCGCTGCGCTTCAGGAGCGTGTATTTCACCCTCACCACGTCCACGGCCTCCGGCACCTCTCCCTTCCTGCCTATCACCGAGCCCACGAGCGAATCAGATTTCGTGAGCGCGGGGTCAAGGGTGGTGCAGACCGCCACGAGCCCGCCGGGGTGCGCGGTCTCCAGCTGCTCGGCCTCCTCCATCATGCTCTGCACCCTGCAGACGATGGGAAGCGGCCTGGCGCCCTCCTTGCGGGATATGCCCGGGCTTACCTCTATTTCGTCGCCGGCCTTCAAGGCGCCCTGGACTACGGAGCCCCCAAGAACGCCCCCTTTGAGGCCCGCTATGGCCGTGCCAGGTCTGTTGACGTCAAATGAGCGCGAGATGTACATCCTCAGCTGCGCCTTCTCGTCCCGCGCCGGCGCCTTCATGACGTCGTTTATGGTGCGGAGGAGCGCGTCTATGTTGAGGTTGTAGTTGGCTGATACCGGGACTATGGGCGCGTTCTCGGCCACGCTGCCCTTCAGGAACTTCTTTATCTGCGCGTAGTTTTCCTGTGCTTTCTCCCTCGTGACGAGGTCTATCTTGGTCTGGACGACGATGACCCTCCTTATGCCGGTGGCGTCCAGCACGAGCAGGTGCTCGGTGGTCTGCGGCTGCGGGCAGGGCTCGTTGGCCGCGATTAGGAAAAGCACGCCGTCAAGTATGCTGGTGGCCGATATCACCGTGGTCATCAGCGTCTCGTGGCCCGGCGCGTCCACTATGGAAATCTTCCTTGCGAGCACGCCGTCGGCCCCGCACTTCGGGCACTTCGCCTGCGGCGAGAACAGGTCGCATTTCTGGCAATGGTAGATGTACGCGTCGGCATAGCCGAGCCTGATGGATATCCCGCGCTTTATCTCCTCGCTGTGGGTGTCCGTCCACTTGCCCGTAAGGGCCTTGGTGAGCGTGGTCTTGCCGTGGTCAACATGCCCGAGCATGCCGACGTTCATGTCAGCCTGCATCATTTCTTCTCCTTCTTCTCCTGCTTGGGGAAGAGCTGGTCAAGCGGCGATGCGCCGGCCTGCTTCACCTTCGCGTTCACCTGCACGATTTCGGACGAGTAGGAGTTCCCGCGGACGTATTTCCGCCTCCTGGCGCCCTTGTCGGACGCGTGGAAGCCTGTGCCGTCGGTCATGAGCGAGAACTTCTTCGCCGGGCCGGCGATGCCGCTCCGCATGGGCACGCCGCTGCCGTCGCTCCCCCCGGTCAGCTCCAGCGTGTAGCCGGCTGCGCCTATGAGGTTGCCGTCAAGGGTTTCCCCTATCTTCTTGCCTATTATCATGGCTTCCTTGTCCTTGGCGAGTTCGGCCTGGTGGCTCTTCCCGCTTGCTTCTGATATGACTATCCTCATGCATTCACCTCACTATACAAATAGGATGTTCTGGAAAAGGATTAGTATGGGTTAATTTAAAAAAGATAATGAAAAAGAAAAAAAAGAGAAAAATTCAGGCGTTCTTGAGCCTGGCCTTGTAAACGTAGCCGTCCTTGCCCAGGTAGTACATGTAGCCGGACTCTTTGCTTATCTTCTCGCTGCTTACCTTCCTCTTCCTTCCGCCCTTGTTGTGCTTCATTGGCGCAGCCCAGACATAGCCGTCCTTGCCTATGTAATACAGGTATCCGTCTTCCCTTGATATTTTTTCAGATCCGATTTTCTGTCCCATTCAGTCACCTTCCAGGCCCTTCATGCGAAGGGCTCGTTTGCCTCCCAATTTATGCCGTGAGGGGCATCGTCCTTATATCCAGAACATGCTTTATAAATTTATCGTCGATTTTCCGACGTTGTTTCCGGCACAGGGGCTATTTTAAACCTGCGCTTCCGAAAGACGCACATGTTTTCCTCGTTCGCACGGCCGAAGCCATGCAAGATAATGACGACGCTGCGCGACACCGAGGCGTCGTGGCACCTCTCAAAGCTGGCCAAGGCGAGCGACACCACCTACGTCTACGTGACCAAACTCGTTTCGCGGATGCAGAAGGAGGGCCTCGTCACGATAGAGGCCAAGGGGAAGAAGCGGCTGGTCAGGCTCACGGAAAAAGGCATGAAGGTGGCGACTGCCATCACCGAGCTCGCGAACAAGTTCCAGGGCTAGATGAGCTTCATCATACCCTTGGCCCGGAGCGTGTCACACTGCGCGCAGCGACGCGCTCTTCTTTATGTAGCTCATGACCTTGTCGTATCCTATGTAGTGCGCGAACACGGTCACGTCCACGGGATATGCGCCCTCGCCGGTCTGGCTGTTGCTCCATATCTCTATGGCGACGTCCTTGCTCTCGCCCGGCCTGAGCTCCCCGGCGCGCTTTTCAATCGCCTTGTTTATGCACGCCTGGTCAAAGCCCACCATCGCGTTCCTCGGGAGGAGCGCATCCACTGACACCAGCTGCGTGTCAGGCGATACGTTCCTGACCTTGACAAGCAGGCTCACGTTGCTGCTCCTTTTCGCCGAAAGCCTCAGCGGTGAAAATCCGACCGTCACGTTGAACGGGTTGGTGTACCTGCTGTCGCCTGCCGCCTTCCGCGGCTTGTCCTCGCCCAGTATTGAATCCAAAAAGCCCATCAAATTCACCTGTATATCACGGATGATAATGAACAGTCAGAATATTAAAACTGCCGCAGCGACCACAGACGTCCATTTTCCGTCCTTGTCGCATACCGCAGACTGCGTCATGTTGGTGGTGCGCACTATCTTGCCGCTGAGCTTGAAGTATTTCTCGCGCTCGTTCCAGTCCTTGTCCGGGTCAAACGGTATGCCGAGGGTGGACGCGAGCATTGAGGCCGCGAGGTCCTCTGAATAGTCGCCTGCCTTGCCCTCGGTCTGGCCGAAGGCATGGTGCTCGCTCAGGTAGCCGTAGGTCCTCTTCTCGGCCGGGACTGCGCAGCCCACGGAGGCCGCCACGAGCCGGTTCGGCTCGTCTGACGCGCAGCGGGACATCACCACGAACACGATCTGCCCTGGCTTGAGCTTCTTGAGCCCCTCCCTCCGGGAGACTATTTTCGCGCCCGGCGGGTATATGCTGGATACGGTCACCAGGTTGAACGGGGCTATGCCAGCGTCCCTAAGCGCCAGCTCAAAAGAGGTCAGCTGCTTCCTGCTCCTTCCCACGCCCTTTGTGAAGAATATTTTCTTCGGCACGAAGTTCATGACCACATCAAACCGAAACATATTTATAAAATATCCTATATCGGTATGCTCGCGCTATCCCGCACCATACGCGGGCATGGCAATTGCATGGCAATTTAATGCGGCGAACCAGCCGGGCACGGCCTGGTCAGGCTTGGCCGCAGGATGAGGCGTTCTGAATGGAATACTCCGAGAAAATACTGCTATTGGTCACCGGGCTGCTGGTGGTGCTTGCGGTTTACCTGACGCTTACTGCGCCGGTTGCCACGGCGCCTGAGAACGTCAGCACCAGGGATGCCGAGGCCCTCATCATGAAGGGCCTGCTGTTCGGCACCGGCCAGTCCGATTACGCATATTCCTACGCGGACGTTTCCGACGGATACCGTGTGGAGTACGCCCTCGCGAAAAGCGGCAACGGGAGCACGATAGAGGTCCGTAACCCGCTTTCAGTCAAGAAGGCGTATTTCCTGGCTAACGATACCCTGTTGTGCATGGACTACGCCACCGCGTCCGGATGCGCATCTGTCCAGGGCGTTTCCGACCTCAGCAATTACCTCAACTCGCTGCGCGCCAAGTTCTTCAGCGACGCCATAATAGAGAGGAACAGGGACGACCTGGCATACCTCGTCTATCACGGCTATGCCCGCCTGGACCCGCTCCTGGCAGACCGCACCGTGGAAGGCCAGCCGTGCATGGAGGTGTCCTACGTGCTTGACTTCAGCAACATGAGCGTCACCGAAGCGGCCCGGTTCGGCGTCGGCACCAACACGCCCCACGTGTTCGCATGGAGCATGTGCGTGGACAACGCCACCGGATACATCCGCGAGAGGTCGTTCAACTACACCGCCGGGGGCATGATTCATTCCTACTCCAGCACCATGCTCTCCTACACGCCTGGCGCGGTGGCGCTGCCTGCGCCTCCGGACAACCTGAGCGCGGACATCATCGCCATGCTCATGGATGAGAAGCAGTGGCAGATACAGCTGGCCAACTGCTACACCGCGAAACAGGGCGACGACCTTGACAAGTGCATCGCGTCCATCGCAGCAGACGCCCGCAGGAAGGACCTGTGCGACTACGCCGGCGGCCGCCGCGACCGCTGCCTGGTGTCCCTCGTGCCGGTCACCCGGGACACCGGCATCTGCGCCCTGGTGGCAACCCCGTCCTACAGGGACGACTGCTACATAGAGCTGGCAGGCGCGTACAAGAACAGCTCCTGGTGCGCGAACGTGCAGAACGCGAGCAAAATCGGATTCTGCATGAACGTTTCGCTGCCTGTTACGCCCTTGCCACAGAACGTGACGCCTGGCCCGGGCGCCGGGAACGCTTCTAACAGCACCGGCAACTCCACGGTGGACATCAACAAGTTCCTCAACTACGTGGAGGGCCAGGGCGACGCGAACGCGACCAACACGTCCAACTGGCCGGCAACCAACTGGACTGGATAGCACAGCGGACTGGTTAAGCATACCTTTTTTATATCCCTGAAGAGCAATACCAGCATGAAGATAGCCGTATTCACCGACACCTACCTCCCCCAGACCAACGGCGTGGTCACCTACCTGACAGACTCGCTCCGCCTGCTCTCCAAAAACAACCAGGTCGTCCTGTTCGCGCCCGGCGGCAGCGAGTTCCGCGTGGAGCGGCGCTCCCCGCGCATGAAAATATACTGGATACCCGCCTCGCCCTTCCCGTTCTACGAGGGCTACCGCATCGCCTCGTTCAACTACAGGCGCGTGAGCGACATCCTGAAAAAGGAAAAGCCGGACATAGTCCATGCGCACGCGCCGGTCCCGCTCGGGCTGCAGGGCCTGCTCTGGGCGAAGCGGCACGACGTCCCGTCCGTCGTGACCTACCACACCCATTTCCCTGACTACCTGCCGCACCTGCTCAACGGCAAGCTGCCGGGGTTCCTGCACGGCCTCGGCCACAGCACCGTGCGCCAGCTCATATACCACGTCTTCAGGAACGTGACCGTCGTGACCGCGCCGACGCACGAACTTTGCGCGGAGCTGCGCTCCTACGGCCTGCGCAACGTCGTCCACCTGCCGAACGGCGTGGATTTCAGGAGGCTGCAGGGCCGGCCTGGTGACGGGGCAGGGTTCAGGAAGGAGCACCGCATCGGCAGGCGGAAGGTAGTCCTCTACGTCGGAAGGGTCAGCTTTGAAAAGCGGCTGGACGTCCTCCTGGAGGCGTTCAGCATGATTGAGCGCAGGGACCGCGCCCTTGTAATCGTCGGCACAGGCCCATACCTCGCCAAATTAAAGGCGCTCGCGGCCGGGCTCGGCATGAAGGACGTGATATTCACAGGCTATGTCAGGGACGCTGGCTCCGCCTACCGCTGCGCCGACGTGTTCGCATCAGCCTCGGACACGGAAACGTTCGGCATGACGTTCGTTGAGGCCATGCACACCGGCCTGCCAGCCATAGGCGTGCGCAAGCTGGGCGCCAGGGAGGTAATAACCCCGAAATGCGGCCTCCTCGTGGAGCCTGGCAGCCCTGGCGGGATGGCGAGGGCGATGGAGAAGCTGCTCCTGGACAAGAAGCTCAGCGCCAGCATGGCAAGGGAAGCCCCGAAGCGCGCTGCGCAGTATTCCATTGACAGGAGCGTCAGGAAGACCCTGGAGATATACCGGGGACTGCTCCGGGGCGGGTGAGCCTATATACGTCATCGTCGGCATGGACGCCGGCATATGGCGATGGCCGGTTCCCACATCGCTGAAAAGCCCCTGGAGGGCCGGGAATGCCCCGAAATCGTGCAAATAGATGCACGAATTACCATTATTCTCCACTAAAAAACAAACCTTTATATATAAAAAAAGCGTAAATAGTGATGTCAGATGAGCATACAGGTGAACATATGGCATCCAAAAAAAAGAAGGCAGCACGTTCCATCGTTAAGGCTACTGTTAAGAAGGCAAAACAGGCCAGGCCGGCAAGGCATCCCGCGAGCCGCGGGACAAAGGCCAGCCTGCCGAGGAAGAAAGCGCCACCCCGGCGCCTTGCCCACAATGCGGCCAAGCCTGCCAGGACGGCTGTAAGAAGGGTTGCCAGGATGGCCGTGAGGGCCAGGACGCCTGCAAGGAAGCCTGCCAGAAAGTCGGCAGGGAAGCTTGCCAGTCACATTTCCAGGAAGCCCGTGCGGAAGGCCGTTCCTGCTGCCGCGAGGAAGGCCATCAGGAATGCCCCCCGGAAGGCCGTCAAGGTGAAGATCCTGCATAAAAGGAAGGAGAAGGACGCCTTTGAGGAGAGGATCGCCAGCAAGAAGCCGGTGATCCCAACCGGCCCGGACCCCATGGACGTGGCGAAGATAACCGCCATCCTGGCGGATTCCCGCGTCAGGCAGATGCTCATTGAGCTCGGCGGCGAGAACGCGCTCGCAATCATACGCAATTTCTACGGCAACCACAGCGACGAGGAGATGTCAAAGAGGCTCAAGCTCAAGATAAGCGACGTGCGCGCCACGCTCAACAAGCTCCACAACGAAGGGCTGGTCAATTACATCCGCGAGAAGGACAGCGACACCGGATGGTATTCCTACAGCTGGTCCCTTAACATCATGCGCATGGAGCGCTGGGCAGGCGCGCAGAGCCTGAAGCCCGGCGACCTTGCCGGCAGCCAGTATTATTTCTGCCCCTCGTGCGGCGAGTCCAGCATAATCAATTTTGACTCTGCCGCAGAGGACGACTTCAGGTGCGAGCGCTGCAACAAGCTCCTTGACTTCATAGACGAGAAGAAGCTGGGCGAGCTTATCGCAGGCAAGAAATAATCAGAGGATTGTGCTGTCTGCGAAGACTTCCATGGGAGAAGCATCGGTTTTCATGCCACGCCCCGCCACGTTTCGCTTATCGTCCCGGTCGTCCAGGATTACATGCTCTTGAACTCAATCAGCATCTTCTCAAACTCGTCAGCGGTCAGCAGTTGCACCGAACCGCCGCCAGCCTCCATCCTGAGGATGAGCGGTGCGGCAGCCGGGGACTGGAGCAGCGCCTGGAACTGCATCTTGTCCGCCTCGTTCCTGAGGACGATTATGGTTATGCCCTTCACTATGGTCCTGAGCGCATTCCCCAGCATCCTCTCCTGGTTGCCCTCCTTCTCGTAGAAGTGCAGGAACATCTGCTGGCCGGCCACGGTCACCTCGCTGTCTGCGTTCTTTGACTCGCCCAGCGCGGTGAACGGCACGGCGTTGTTGACGCAGATGTCGCGCAGCCTGCGCATCACGGCAAGGTAGTTTATGGAGTGCCCGGTGTTCTTCTCCCACTGCACCAGGCCGTAGTATCCCATGGACTCCCGCACCATCTCCTTCTTCTCAAGCTCGTTGAGCAGGTATTCCACGTTGTAATCCGTGACGTAAATCGGCTTGCCCTTGTAGAATATGTCCTTGAAGCCGTTCTTTATCTCCGAGGCCGCGAGCGGCGTGTTCTGCCAGCGGTAGTTCTCGTTCACCTTGGCCAGCACGCCGAGGACGGTGTCCGGGGGGAGCGGAATCCTCGTGCGGGCGATGGGCGGGAAGTCCGGTATGTCAAGCGAGTAGTACACGCCCTCCTGCCTGGCGAATATGACGCCTATGCCCACGATGCCGCCGGTCAGGACGACGACCAGCCAGAGCAGCGGGTTGTCAAATATGGACGAGGGCCTGGGGCGCTCCACCGGCACGCTCAGCTTGAGGCCGCCGGTGCTGAAATCAAACTGGTGCATGCCTATGGGCAGCATGTCGCCGCCTGTACGCTCGCCCACGTCCACCCGCACGCTGGATACGCCGTCGAATTCGTAAGTGCCGTAGCTCCCGCCGTCAACGGTGACGCTGACTTCGCCGAGCGTCTGCGGGTTGCCGTCCATCGTGACGTCAAAAAGATAGATGGAGCGTTTTTCCGTCATCACGCCGCGGAACAGTATGTCTATGGAAACGACCTTCATGTACGTCTGGGCGTAGGTCCTGCCAGCGTCGTCCACGAGCTTCACTATGTATTCGCCGCGGTCCACGTAGACAGGCATGTCAAACGAGCTGTCGGCCTGGACGTTGACGCTGCCCTGGGGGAAGCTCTGCACCTCCACGCCTCCGGAGTCCACTATGTTCAGGAACATGCGCGGCTGGGCGGCCACCGGCTCCCTCAGCCTTGCGTTCAGCCTGACCCTGTCGTTGGTCACGTTGGTGGACACGATTTTAATGCCCTGCTCCACGAACAGCTCGCCCCCGATCTTCTTCTCGGCCCACGTGACGAGCGTCTGGCGCACGGGCTGGGCTCCCGCGGCCGGGTAGCCGACGAACTCCAGCTTCATGCTGCTGCGGTTGCCTTTGAACGGCTCGGAGAAGAAATACAACTTTCCTGAGTAACCTGTCTGGTTGGTGAAAATGTACGTCTTGACCGGGGCGTTGGGCGTAACCCAGGGCATCTCAAATATTATCCTGGTTATGTCGTCTGCCGCAGACGTGTAGTTGCCCCTCCACCCGCCGTCAAGCGTCTGGGGCACGAAAATGAACGCCCCGTCGTCCTTCCTGATGATGCTGACCGAGTTGTAGGCCAAGTCGGAACTCCACCCTCCCCTGGAGGATGCGCGGTAGAGCGGCTGGAAAATGCGGAACCCGCCCTCCGGCGTGAGCGATCCGTCCTCATAGAACGCCACCG
Organism: Microcaldota archaeon; assembly: GCA_964490215.1. Taxonomy (GTDB): domain Archaea; phylum Micrarchaeota; class Micrarchaeia; order Anstonellales; family Bilamarchaeaceae; genus Bilamarchaeum. The sequence goes on from CAZBAM010000005.1 coordinate 27,799, forward strand.
GCAGCTTTTCGGTCACTTCCTCCGGAGTGTCCACCACCAGCGTGCCCTTGAGCATGCTGCCAAACGGCTGGCCGATGTAAACGACCACTACGCCGCGGTCCGCAAGGCCGTCCATGCCGATGCTGCTGTTGATTCCCAGCAGCTCCTGGGGCACCACGCCGCTGGGCACCACCACTATGGCGCCCTGGGGGATGGTTTCCAGCTGCCTTATGCTTATCTCGTTGAGGGGCATCTGCCTCTTCGCCAGGTTGGCCCTCAGTGTCCTAAGGAAGTCCGGGTAGGTGCCGGCCTCTACCTTGCCGCTGTTGAGTACGAAGACCTCGGACGGCAGCCGCCCGTCATAGGTCGTTATGCTTACGGTGTAATTGGCGAGGTTGGCCGTGCGGTAATCCACCATCGCTCCGGCCACGTGCGTAGCCGCGCTCCTCCCGCCTGCGGTCATCACGCCCGTCCCTGTTATGGCGTTCTGCAGCGACGCCGTTTCCAGCTGCGGCTGGAAAATGCCCGGCTGGGGCTGGCTGAACTGGGTCGTGAGGTAAATCCACCCAAGCGCGAGTATTATCACCGCGATGAGTATGGCCGCGCCGAAGACCACGAAGTTGAACCCTCCGGGCGGCGGGGGCGGGGCGACACGCTCCTTCTTCGCCTTCCGCGGGGCGAGGAACGTCCTGGCCATGTCCTTTATGAGCTCAATGGGCGGCCTTTCCTTTATGCGATAGTGGCCCTCGTAGGAATACCTCTTCTTTACCCCGAACTGGTAGCTCTGCTTCCTTATCTTTATCTTCCCTATCCCGGCCATTACTGCACTACCTCGAGATACCCTTCGCTGACGAGCTTGTTGAGCATGTCCTCCACGCGTGCGTCAGAAACCTTGTACAGCCTGGTGAACTCCGGTACTACTATGGAGCCGTTGTGCTCCGTTATCCATTCCTGGAGCTTGGCCCTGAGCGCGTCGTCCGACAGGCCCTCCAGCTCCTGCACGCGCAGCCTGAGTTCGTCGTTCTGGTTCTTGAACTCGTAGTTCTTCGTCGTAAGGGCCTGGTTCTGGTCGTTGAGGCGGTCCACCTTCTTCCGGTAGTCGTCCACCTCCTTCCTGAGCGAGTCGTAGGCCGCATAGAGCTTGGTGTAATCCATGCTCACCGAGCCGGTTATCTCCTTCACCGCGTTCTCAACGAGCTGGTAGAGCGTCCTGTTGTCCACGGAATACGCGGCATCCACGAGCGAGAGGATGTTGAGCACGTATGATATGACGTCCATGCGCCTTTTCCTGGGGCCTATCTCCGATGGGATTGAATAGACGACCTCCACCTCGTCCTCCTTGAATTTCATGATGGAGAACATGTAGGGGTTCTTGCTTATGTCCCTGCTTTCCACGTATATGACGTTCAGCAGGTCCTTCTCAGGGGCCACCTCAAGGAACGATATGGAGCGCAGGAGGTCTGCCAGTTCCCTGAGGCTGCTCTTCAGGCCCCCCTTCAGCGTGAACCCATCCACCTGTGGCGGGTGGGCCGCGGCGTCGTCCCTGGTTGCCGGCTGCGTGGCTTTCTGCCGGGGCGCCACCACGGGCGCCTTCTGCGGTTGCGGAAGCGGCATTCATTTCACCTCTTCTGTTTCTTTCTCGCTGGTTTTCCAGCTTCTTTTCCCGCGCTTCCAGTGCCGATGGGGGCGGGGGGAAGCGGGAATGGCCGGGGAGCCGGCCCGGGGCCCGGGGGAGACTCAAGCGCCGGCACGTAGCTGAACAGTATGGGCAGTGCCATCACGAACGCGCCTATCACGAAGCTGGACACCACGGCCCAGAGGTCCAGCCTGCCGGACAGCAGTATCATGCCCAGCATCACGACTATGATGAGGGCGCCCAGCACGGTGGCGAACAGCATGTTCCTCTCAAAGGCCTGCCTGCGGCTCCTGTGCTTCGGCAGGCAGCCTTCGCACACGTAAAGCTCGTTCATCTTCACTATGTGCAGGGCCTTCTTGACGGCCCGGACCGTGGTTATGACGCGGTCCTCCCTGACGCGCCAGGCCTTCTTCCCAGAAACGTCGGCCTCGCACGAGATGCAGATTTTCATGCTATCATGCCTCCAGCGGCGCTATTCCTCCAGTATTACCTGGCTTATCTCCCTGCCAACGCCGCCGCTCTTCCTCAGGTCCACCTTGCCAAAGATGTTGATTATGGTTATGTCGTCCGTGCCGCCGTCCTTGAGGAAGTCGCTGATGTTGCGGCGTGCTACGCCGTCGCGCTCCAGCTCCATGACGAACGACACCACGTCCATGCGCCTGTTGCTCTTCTCAAACGCCTTGGAAAGGTCCTCTATCTTCTCGTCGGTCAGGCCGAATTGCCTTAGCTTCCGCCTGAAATCCTCCTTCAAGTACGAAACGCTTCTTGCCACGGAAACATCCCTCCGCTGTTTTTCTGTCAGTACCATGCTAAGGTCAAGGAAGAACTCCTTGCTCGGCTCCTCGCCTTCTATCCTCTCTATGAGGAAGGTGGACGGATAGGTGGTTGAGAGGGTGAGGGCCATGTTCACTGCGCACTGCCCCACCCCCAGCCTGCTTATCTCCTCCCGCATGAAGTTGCTGAAGTTCAGGGAGCCCTGCAGGTAATCCAGGAACTTCTCAAACTTCACCTTGAGTATGAACGTAGTGCCCACGTTGGAGAATATGGCCTCGCTTATGTCGGTCGGGTTCTGGGACGCGATTATCATGCCGAAGTTGTATTTCCGCCCCTCGCGGACTATCATGACCGCGTCGCTGTTGTCCTCCTTGCCCACCTTCCAGGCCTCGTCCAGCACTATCAGGAGCTTCAGGCCCTTGGCGGTCTTCCAGCCCTCCAGCCTCATCTTCTCCTTTATGAACTGGAGGAGCGTGAGCGCGCCCAGGGCCCTGGACGCCTCGTCGGGAAGGCCCGAGAGGTCCAGGTCCACCAGCCCGGACGTTATCAGCTCGTCCAGCTTGACCGTGCTCTGCTGGGCGAAGAAGTCCTCCCCTGGCTTGGTGAACTGCTTCAGCCGGTAAATGGCGTTCTCCAGCTCTGCCGGGAACTCGTAGGAGCCCATCTGCGCCTGCTCGGTAAGTATGCGGACCACGTCCTTGAGCGTGGGCGAAGCCAGCGGCTTTCCCAGCTCGTCCTTCTGCTCAAAGACGTCCATCCTGAACTTGCTCTCCTGGTAGGCCTTTTCCACGGCCTGCTCGGTGAGGCGCCGCTGCTCCGGGTAGCTTGCTATGTCTGTAAGCAGCTCCAGCGTCCTCGTTATCTGCTTTATGCGGTCGTAGGGCTTCATGCCGCCCAGGTCCAGCAGGTTGAGGTAGGAACCCTTCCCCAGGGAGATGACCTTGCCGCCCGTCTGCTTCACCCACTCGCGGTATTCACCTGCCCAGTCTATGATGAGGGCGTTGGTGTTCCACACGAAGGCGGCGCGCAGGAGGAACGTCTTGATGAAATAGGACTTGCCCGAGCCTGATATGCCGACCACGGCTATGTGGGGGTTGGCCACGTTCTCGTAGGTCCAGTAGAACGGGGTGTTGAATATCTTCGTCCGGCCAACGTAGATTGAGTTGGTCGGGTCGCCGAACAGGACGTTGATCGGCGGTTCAGGCGGATAGACAAGGATGTCGCGCCTGGATATGTCCCGGTTTGAGAGCTTGGTTAGCCTGAGCTTCCCTCCTATGGGCATCAGATCACGCTCTCCTCGAGTTCCTGTGGCGTGGTTGGGAAGAACTTCTCCCACTCAAAGCATTTGAGCATCTCGTCGCCGGTAAGCAGGACGACCTCCACGTTGAGGGCGTTGGCCAGCACCGTGCGCAGCTCGTTTGCCTGCGTCCTGGCCGAGGCGATGGCCCCGTCCTTGCTGAGGCCGACCGCGGTGGTCTGGGCGTAGGCTATCACGCCCATCGGCTTTATGCCCTTGATGAGCTTGGTGAGCTGGACGTCCCATACCGCAGCCTCGCGCTCGTACCTGTCCATCTTCAGCACGTCCGGCTGGGGCTTGTCGCGCTCCCTTGCCAGGCGGAGCTGGGCCTCGGCGCGCTTGGTCTCTATGAGCTTCCTCTTCTCCCCCACGTCCTCCACGTATAGCATGTAGCTGACCTTGGTGACGTATTTCAGGTTGGATATCGCCCTCTCAAAGAACTGGCTGTAGGTGAGGTTCTCCTCCTGGCTCTTCTCGGTCGCCGACTCAAATATCCTGAGGCCGAGGAAGGCCGAGGCGTAGAATACGCCGCCAGAGTTCTTCACTATGACGTCCTGGCTGGGCGGCACTTCGTAGCCCTCGTCGCTCATCATCACTATGTTGGTCCGTTGGGTGATGAGCGGGATTACGATGTAGCCGTATTTCCAGAACAGCACCCCCATCATGGAGCCCAGGGCGGCGAGAATCCCGCCGACGATGGCGAACGGCCCCCCGCCGAGGAACGCGAAAACGGCGCCCAAGACGCCCACTGCGATTGAACCGTAAATATACATTTTAGCTCCGGTGCTGGGCATAGCGTATCCCTCTGTTTTACCTTCTGCTTACATAATGCAGAAATAAATATAAACCACCCCAGTGCGATAAATTTAAAATTGTTGTTGCATATACTAAACAAAAATGGATTATGTACGGGAAGGCGGGTTTCATCATGATGAAAGGGACCATCTGCTCTGTTGAGCGCAAGGGAGGCAATGCCGCGGTGCGGCCGGACGGCGGAGGCCGCATGGTCATACTCAGGGGCAGTGCAGGCAAGCCGTTCTTCTTCGGCCAGCGCGTGCTGTACGAGCGCTTATGGCCTCTCATGAATGCGGACCTGGCCCAACGCTACCGGCTCCGAGCGCGGGATGCCACAAAAAAATAGGTGCAACATGGCAGTAATCGCAAGAATCTACAAGAAAGACGCCGGCAGGCATTGGATGGCCAGATACGTCACCGACCCTTCCGGAACTGCGGTGGCTTGGAACACCTCCCGTTCGGTCACCCTCCCGCGCAGCCGGGAGGACATGCGCCTTTTCAACGGCTGCGAAGTGCTTGTTGAAGCCGCCCATCCCCTTGGTCATATTGACGTGGCTGACGAGTGGAGGCTTGCGCCAAACGGGCACCCAGGTGTCCGGGAAGGCCCTATGACCAGGGAAAAAATAGCAGAAGCGCTCACCGGGAAGGATTTGCGCGGCGCCACTGCGGTCGTGTTTTTTGATTCGTTCCATGCGGAAGAAAAAGGGCGGTTCAACCTCGTGGTGGCTGCAAGGACCGAAACCCTCCTGCGCGCTGCGTGTTCCAGCCTGGACCAGCTCTGCAACTACGACCTGTACCGCCTTTCACCGAGGCCCGGGGGCAGCATCAACGCAGTATCATCCTACGCCCCCGAGAAATACCTCAATGTCTTCACTGTGGCATCGCACCCTTCCTTCAGGGAATGCAACATGGTGTTCGTCCATCTGGACAAACTCGCACCGCCGAATGGCAGTGAAGTCGTGCCAGACCTGGCAAAGATGTATCTGGAAGTGGCGCTCATCCACATGCCTGAAGTGGTTGAGGACCCCACCCCTGTCGTGAGGGCTCATCCATACGCGCTAGGCTGCCTGCTTGAGAAGAGGATAGAGCGTGCGATTGCGAACGCAGACCTGCACGGCGTCTCCACATGCGTGCTCTACGACCCGTCTGCAGGCGGCCCCCGCGCAACCGAATACCAGCCTAAGCCCGACCCGCTCTGGCGCGTCATCGTGATAACAAAGCCGCAGGATAGCCGCGCGGCATCCGTATTGAAACTGAACGTCGGAGGGACGGGCGGCATATCCTTAATACCGGACGAAGATTGCGTCACAGTTGGCAATGGAACAAATGTGCTGACCGGCCGCCCATATTACACCAGCCAGGACTTCCGCGCTTACGTGCGGGAGCATCAGAAAAGCGAAGACGGCACGATCATTTTCATCCCGGTCCCGGGCCTTGTCTATAAGCAGCAGTGGGGACCCGCCAGCTCCCATATAGAGCCGGAAGTGGTCGTCAAATGCGTTGGATGCCTCGTTGAATGCCTATGTGCCCTTACGGAATAGTAACCAAACAACTCATGGCCAAAAAAGCAGCCGGCCGCTGGATGGTCAGGGCCGAGCAGCCCGCGCGCTTCTCCTACCTCCCGGGAAGAGAGACTACGCTTCTTGAAGGCAGTGCGGGACTCAATCTCAAGGGCAAACGGGTGCTCTATTGCAATGTTGGCCTGGCTGGCGGCTATTACATCGCGAAAAGATGGGATGTGCTGGGGGAGGGGCCGAAAGGCAATGGGCCAGGCCCGAGGAGCGATGCATTTGCGGATTCCGGCTGGGTTGTCATGAGCATATGGCAGGCGCTGGAAGGCGCCCAGGTCCCTAAAAACTCTGCGCTCGTGCTCTACGACCCGCTGTTTTTCAGCAGCCCGGTGATGCACGGGAAATACCGGGTCCCGCTGGACTTCCTCGCGCTGGCGCGGTCAGGGCAGATGGCAGAGGATGCTGTCGCGCTGCTCTCGCTGATGGAGAGCGTTTCCCGCGTGCGCCCGCTGCCTGTGGCCGATGCGCCTGCTGCATTCCTGGAAGAAGCGCGGCGCAGGATGCTGGGTGTCGCCAACACACACCGTGTGCTCGCGCAGAACGGCCTTTTCACCGCATGCTACAAGACCACGTTCAATCCGCCCGAGCGTTTCGCCTCCCATGTAAGCTCAAACAGCGCCACGTGGGGGCTGTATTTCGTCCCTGTGAAAGGGCTCGTGCGCAAGCGGGGCGGATGGCCGTTCATAGAGGCCGAAGTCATAGCCCGGTGCGCCGAGCGCGTCTCAACAGGCGAAGTTTTATAATAATTATCACATTAATTCTTCTGTGGGCGACAGCAGTCATAAGATAAAAAAACCAAGCGACGGCCAGAGGTTATAGATTCACATGGCAAAACCAGTCTATTTTTGCATGCACAGGAAAGAGAGCACTACTGCATCAGGCAGCCATACCGCCCCTGCAGGATGCAACAATGGCACGTTCGACCATACGTTGCAATTCTCGGGCCTACCAGGCAACTGCGCCGGCATATTCACCGGATGGCCGAAGTGCTCTGCGTTTTATCCGTCCGATGAAACTCCGGCAGGGAAGCGGTTCTGGGCAATGAAAAAACCAGCACTGGAAAAACCACTCAGTTTGCAAAGCCGCATACCCACCCTGGACGAAGCATTCAAGTCAAATGTGACATTTTCCGATTCGGTTGTCGCCTCGGCGCTCGACAGGGTGCGGACTGAAGGGAAACAAATGTTAGCAGGCCTGCAGCGCTAATCCTTTACGGCTTCCTCAACGATTTTTTCAGCCTGGCCTATGTATGTGTTGTAGTCAAAGAGCTCATCAGCTTCGCCTTTAGCCAGCACCCTTTTCTCCAGCAGGACCTCCTTCAGGTGCCTGTTGTCCTGGAACGCCGACTGCGCCAGGACGCGCACCAGCTCGTGCGCCTCCTGCCTGCCCATGCCCTTCTTCTCCACCAGGTAAATCATCACGCGCTCGGCCATGATGAGGCCCTTCGTCAGTTCCAGGTTGCGCCTGATATTCTCAGGGTAGAACACGAGCCCGCCCAGGATTTTCTCCATCTCGATGAGCATGTAGTCCGTGGCGATGAAGCTCTCAGCGAATATTGCCCGCTCGTTCGCCGAATTCGTCAGGTCCCGCTCGTGCTCCAGCGCGACGTTCTCCATCGCGGTGAGCACGTTCGCGCGCACGAGCCGCGCCAGCGAGCAGACGCGCTCGCTCTTGTGCGGGTTCCTCTTGTGCGGCATGGTGGAGGAGCCGACCTGACGCGAAGCGAACGGCTCCGCGATTTCGCCTATCTCGGTGCGCTGGAGGTTCCTTATCTCCTTCGCAATCTTCTCCAGCAGCGCGGCGACCAGCGCGAGCGCCGACAGCACCTCCGCGTGCCTGTCCCTCTGGACCACCTGGTTCGTCACCTTCGCCTCGCCGAGGCCAAGTTCCTTCATGACAAGCTCCTGGAGCCTCGGTCCGTCCTTCCCGAACGTGGCCATGGTGCCGACTGCGCCCGACATCTTCCCTACGGCGATGCGCCCCTTCGCGCCGGCGAGGCGCTCGCGCCCCCTCTCAAGCTCCTGGTAATACAACGCGAACTTCATGCCGTAGGTCGTGGGCACGGCATGCTGGCCGTGCGTCCTTCCGATGCACACTGTCTTGCGGTGCTCAAGCGCGAGCCGCTTCAGCTCCCTGCCGAGTTTCCGCATGTGCCCGTCCAGCAGCTCCAGCGCCTCAAGGAAAATCAGTGCGGTCGCGGTGTCTTCTATGTCATAGCTCGTGGCGCCGAGGTGGACGTACCTGCCCGCGTCGCCTGCCTGCTCAGTGAGCGCCCTCACCATGGCCATGAGGTCGTGGTGGATTTCAGCCTCTATGGCGAGCACGCGCGCCAGCGTGACCTTCCCTGCAGCTGCATTTATCTTCGCAGGCGCGTCCTTAGGCACGTTGCCGAGCCGGGCGTGCGCCTTTGCCAGCGCGACCTCCACTGCCATCCATTTGGCCAGCCTGGCGCGGTCGTCAAATACCGCATTCATGTCCGTCCTGTACCTTTCCTCAAATGGAGAAATCGCCATGATTAGTTATCGTAATGCAGGATTAAAATGATAGCGACGGCGCAGCCTCGATGCGCATGCCGGTAGGGATTTAAACGCTTGTGGTCAATATGACATAAAAATGTGAGAGGTATGTCCATGGAACTGAAGCAGGCGCCTGCGCAGTCAAACGGCTGGATGCACGGAACCGTGACCTCCATCGCAGCGCACAGGGGGCACAAGACCCACTACAATTTCATCGCCAAGCTGGACGATGGCAGGCACTTCGTCCTGAAGCAGAGTTATGCCCCGCCGCCTGACGAGAGGGCAACTGCGCCGGCCTACACTTCAGCGTTTCAGCATTCCTCCTCCTCTTCCGGCTGCAGGCGCTCGAGCGATCCTGAGCCGCTGGAAATCGGCAGCCACGTCATGGTGGAGCCGAGTTGCTGCGAACGCGACATCCGCGTGAAATATCCTGTCGCAGGCATGTGGCGCAGGGCAAAGCCAGTGGAAATCCCTGCTGCCCCTCCCGCCGCCCCTGCATTCCAGAAGCGCGAGCCGCTTCCTGAGCCCGTGCAAGCCGCCGTTCAGGAAATGCGGACTGAGCCGTTCTCTGAAACTTCAGAGCTGGCGGCGGCAATACGGCGCGGCTTGGGCGCAGCGATGCGCTCTGACGTGAGAGCTGCCGTATTGTACGACTCCCTGGATTCCACCACTTACCTGCCGTTCCTCTGTTTTGCAAGGACAGAGGATGACCTGCAGTGGGCTGTCGACACGTTTTACAAATTAGGCAATTGTTCAGAAGTCGGTTATATGCGCAGCAACGGTTCAATAGGAAGCGGTTTCACAGACCACGTCCTACGTTCCTCCCTCCAGTGCATGGAGAAGACTGCTGACCACATGGCCTTCATTCCCATCCCTGGACTCTCCCGCAAGGAAAATTGGATGGCGGATATAGAAGGCAAAATCCTGCAGTTCTGCGTGCACGACGTTCAGCTGCCTACCCGATGATGGCCTGCAGCCACGCAACTGTTTAAAACCTCGGCAGCCAATTCAATGCATGGCGAGGGTGCGAATTCTCAGGCGCCAGAATTCTGGCTACATCGAGCTCCCCACGGAGATGCTCGGCTACGACGAGCTGGAGCTCTTCCAGCTCAGGGACGGCTACTACCTGCTCAGCGTGCCCCTGGGCGAGGCGGCAAAGGGGCAGAAGGCGCCAGACAGGGCCGGAGGCAGCGCCAGGAGCGCGGGCGGAGAGATAACCCCGGCCGAGCGCCAGGTCCTGAAGACGCTGCTCGCCATACGCTTTGAGAAGCGCACGCCGCCCTATGTGGCCAAGGAGCTCTCTGAGCAGGACATGTTCGTTCTGCGCGAGCTCGAACGGAAGGGGTTCGTCAACGTCTTCAAGGGCCAGAAATACAAGGACGGCGTCTATAACATCAGGGACAGCATCTACCCGCTGCTTTCGCAGGCAGGGCAGAAGCCTGCTGCAGGCGCAGTCACAACTGCAACCCCGAGCTATCCTGGCGTGTCACACCTGCTCAGCACCAGGGGGTTCATAATAATCAACGACAAGAACGAGGCGCGCAGCCTCTCGGAGCAGCTCGCCTCGGAGATGAAGAGCGGCGCGGTTGTCGGCGTGAAGGGCTTCGACGGCAAGTTCTATGCCGTCACGCGCACCTATTTCACCAAGGCGCAGGCCGCCATAGTCGCGGTGATGAAGGAGCCCATGGACGCGGATTCCGTCGCCGCGGCCGCCAAGCTCGAGCCCGAGGGCTGCAGGGCAGTCCTGAGGCTGATGGCAGAGAACGGCGACCTTATCGAGAAGAAGAGGGGCATCTTCGCTGCGGTGTAGGCAATGATAATAAAGGACGAAATCCACGGGACGCTGGAATTTGACGAGCTGGAGGCGAGGATAATAGACAGCGCGCAGTTCCAGCGCCTGCGCCGCGTAAAGCAGATGTCCGTGACGAATCTCGTCTATCCGGGCGCGAACCACACGCGCTTTGAGCACTCCATCGGCACCGCACACCTCGCTTCCCTCATGGCAGGCCGGCTCGGCCTTGACGCTGACACCGCTCGCAAGGTGAAGCTGTGCGGCCTCCTGCATGACATCGGCCACACTGCGTTTTCCCACGAGGGCGAGGTCGTGCTGAAGAAATACCTCGGCGACCACGAGAAAATCGGCAGGGACATGGTCCTCAGGGGCGTGATTGCAGACCTGCTTTCGGAGACCTACAAGCCAGCTGAGATAGCCGGCGTGGAGAAGTCCGGTTACGGCAGCATAGTGACCTCGGACCTCGGCGCGGACCGCATGGACTACCTCAAGCGCGACGCGCTCAACACCGGCGTGGCCTACGGCATAATAGACGTGGACCGCATAATCCACACCGTCGCCATGGAAAAGGGCGAGCTGTGCATAGGCAAGGGCGGCCTTGAGGCTGCGGAGAACCTGCTCCTGGCCCGCTTCATGATGTTCTCGGCCGTCTATCTCCACCGCACCGTCCGCATAGCGACTGCCATGCTCTACCGCGCCATCCAGGGCTCCATAGACGACGGCACGCTAACGCCCGGGCGGTTCCTGGAGCTGGGCGACGAGAGCGCACTTGCACTGATGGCCTCGTCCGCGAAGGGCGGGCCGTGGGCCCGCGCGCTGCTCGCCCGCACCCTCTACAAGGAAGCCGGCTCGCTGCCCTGCGGCAGGATGGACGCGAACGCGGCCGCGGCCCTGGAAAAGAAGCTTTGCAGCGCGCTCGGCAGGACGCTCATAGTTGACTACCCCCACCAGTTCTTCAAGCCAGTGTCCTTCAGGGTGCGGACGGACGAGGGCGTGAGGCCCATTGCAGAGCTGTCACCGCTCGTCCAGTCCCTTAAGAAGTCAGAAGATGAGCGCAGGAGGGTGCTGGTCCTGGCCGACGAGGAAACGCGCGACGGACAGGCCGTCAGGATAAGCAAGCTCCTTGCCGATGCGGCAGGAAAATGACCCGGGGATGGCGCCAGAAAACACTGGATGCGGCCAGGATGATGCCCCTGTGGTTCGCGGCTCAGGCCGGGTCACTCAGGATGAGTCAGTGGGCCAGGACCACGCTGACCAGTTTTACGCCGAGCACGAGAATCACGGTGGCTATCACCATGACCTTCGGCTCTATCTCCTTGCCCTCTATCTTCATGTCTGACGAGAAGCCTATGATGCCCGCCGAAGCCATGGGCATTGATACCCTTTCCTCTTTCATGGACATAATTTCGTGTTTTGCATCGCAATGGTATTAAACCCTTCCTGACACCATACTGTCCATGAGCGACGTGGAAATACACCGGACCGTAGATTTTAAGAAGATGAGAAAGCCCCTCGTGGTCGTAGGCTTTCCCGGCACCGGCCTCGTGGGAAGCGTCGCCGCATCCCAGCTCGTTGAATCGCTCCAGCTCAGCTTCGGCGGCTACATCTCAAGCTCCAATTTCGCCCCGCTCGCCGCAATCCACGACTACAAGCCCATGCCTGCCGCGCGCATACACTATTCCGAGCAGAAGAACATCATAGTCATCATATCCGAGATGACCATCCCCATCACCACCTCAATGGAGCTGGCGGACAAGATATTCAGCTTCGCCCGCTCCCTTGACGCCTCAGCGATAATCTCGCTTGGCGGCATATCGCTCAAGGAGGAGAAGGGCGGCGAGGTCTATGTCATCTCAAGCGACTCGCGGGTGGTGAAGGACATCGTGGCTAAGAAGATAGCCAAGCCCATACGCGAGGGCGCCACCACCGGCGTCACCGGCCTGCTCCTCACCAAGGGCACGCTGGAGGCGTTCCCGGTCACCACGATACTCGCGGAATCGTCCGAGGAATACCTTGACCCCAAGGCCGCGTCCAACGTCCTCAGGGTGCTGGCGAGGATAATAAACGTGCCCATAAGCACCACCTCGCTGGAAAAGGAGGCCAAGGAATTCAGCAAGACGCTCAAGGAATCCGTCATAAGGGCGAGACTGTCAAAGAAGAAGGGCCCTGCCGCTGAAGAGGGCGGGACCATGTACGGTTAGACAGTCATTCTGCCTCTCGTGCGACGTGAATGCAACTGACCGGCTGGTTGAAGAGGGAAGACTCGCGCGGGCTGAAGAAGCTGAGCTCGTCGGTAGTGTCGTGCGACAAAAGGCCGACAACTGCGGATTCAGAGATATAAATATACATTTTCTCATCGCCGACTGATTCAAATTCCCTCCCTTCCGCCCCCCGGTTCTGGATTTTGAAGGTGAAGATTTGACCGCGAAGCGTAAGGAGCACTTCTCTGGCTTTTTGCATGTCCTCCTCGCTGCGTATCTCGTTTCCTGTGCTTGCGTCGGAAAGCTGCAGGAACGGTGTGCCGTCAGGGGCGAAGCCGTGGTCGCAGGTTACCAGCGTATCCACACGGGAAATAAGGTCTTTGACTGGTCTGACAATGACTGTTTTCCTGCTTCCCTTGTAATCGCATTGACTTGCAATCTCCTTCCCAAGCGGCTTACCTTTGTCCCCAATCATACCGAAGGTTCCGGTATAAAGCACCCTTGCTTTCACAAGCTCGTCTGGAACCGGTTTGAACTTCCCCCTGCTCTTTCTGAAAAACACTTCGCTGTAGAACGTGTTCAGCATGACTTTCCTGCGGGACACATTGCTGCCGTGGATTGTCTCAAGCCAGGTATACATACCCGGGTTTACTTCAATTCGTCTGCCAGCCACTACAACTGCCATGTTTTCATACACCAGTTATTGTCGTTTATATAACTTTGTGTAGGATATCGTCCTGATCTTGTATATTATACTTTTGTCAAAATTTTTTGACAAAAATGAGATATATGCTAATATTTTACGTATTGTCAAATAAAATGCTTATTGAGATTGATTCAACAATCGGTAAGATTTTTTTTGACAAAACTAAATATTTAAGTATATTTCCTTCTATAAGTTCGGTATGAAACCGTTTGAAGGAATAGACTGGAAAGACCGGCAGATACTATTCCAGCTTGACGAGGACGGTTTCCAGCCCGCCTCCACCATCGCCAAGAAGATACGCCTTTCAAAGCAGGTGGTCAGTTATCGGATAGCGGAATTGCAAAGGAAAGGCATACTGAGGCGTTGCTGCGTCATTGTCAACGAAGCGAAAATCGGTTACACCTTCTTCAAATTTTACCTCAAATACAAAAGCGTCGACAAGGCACTGGAAGAGGAGCTGCTTTCTTTCTTCGATGGGCATGAGGATGTCGGTCTTGTGGACACCTGCGATGGCAGATTCGACATGTTCATCGGCGTGTGGGCCCGGGATACCCACCACCTCTACAAGGTATATAAGGCGCTTTTCGGAAGATACGGAAAATATTTCGAGGACATTTCTGTTTCGATTGTGGAAACCGCATACAATTCCAAAAGAGGGTACCTCATTGGAGAACAAACAAAAACAGAAGTGCCGCTCTTTGGAGGCGAGGTCGAGCCGAATCCCCAGGTAGACGAGCTGGACAAGAAAATCCTGGCTATGCTGTCAAAGGACGCACGCAGCCGCCTCGTTGACATCGCAAAAGAACTCAAGGCCACAGCGGGCGCCGTCAGCTACCGCATAAAGAAAATGAAGGAAAGCGGGGTGATACAGGGAGCGCGCATCGTCTTAAACAGGAACAGGATCGGGCTTCTCAGCTATAAGGTGCTTGTCAAAGTCAATTCTTTCGATGAGGAGGAAGTCACGCGGTTTCTGCATTACGTGACCCAACATCCAAACATCATCGATATCGATTTGTGCTTGGGAGACTGGAACATAGAATTGGACGTTGAAATCGAGGATTATAACGCCTTCAGAAAACTGATGCTGGACCTGAGGACGAATTTCGCGAACCTTATTAAGAGTTACGATTCACTACTCGTTTTCTACGAACATACTTACACCTATTACCCGATGGGGAAAGTGTACTTCCAGATAAACGATTGAAAGAAGCCCCGGTCTGTTCCAGGCCCGGGCTTGTGGGAGGCGCTATGCATGAAAGGATACGTCATCGGTATTGAGGCAGAAACGAAGAAGAACGCTGATTTCCGCAGGGTGCTTTATACCTCCAAATACAGCCAGCTGGTGCTCATGAGCATCAGGCCTGGCGAGGAGATAGGCGAGGAAGTGCACGAGGACCACGACCAGTTCTTCAGGTTTGAAACCGGGGAGGGCAAGGTCGTCATAAACCACGTGGAGCACAAGGTAAAGGACGGCTATGCGGTCGTGGTGCCCGCGGGCGCGCTGCACAACGTCATCAACACGTCCAAGAAGGCAGACCTCAGGCTCTACACGATTTATTCGCCGCCTGAGCACCAGGACGGCGTCATCCGCAAGACCAAGGCGGACGCCCTCGCCGCGCCTGAGGAATACGACGGCAAGACGAGCGAATAGGATGCAGGGAAAATGCCGGCCCACTGCTTGTGGCAGAGCATTTGCTTGTAGGCCTATTCAATATCGAAATTACCGCTATTTGCAGTCTTTGCACTCATGAATCTTGTGGTAAGTTCCATCCTTGTGCGTACATTTATCCCCGACATGTTTATGATCCTTGCATTTGGGATGTTTGCAGTCTTTTCCATGTTTCTTTTTCATAAGTCACCACCCTCTCCCTATTTTAGATATTGTTATCTCCTTCGAATTCCCTCTTTTATATACCATCCCATGGTATGTCTCTAAACCAAAATACGAATTTATGATATTGATTATCTTTTCCGGATCAAACTGCCTACATGAATACAGGTCAAAGTATATCTCATTCGTATCTGAAAAAAAATGCAGGGAACAGTGACTCGTGGTAATCATCTGCACGAAACTCTGCCTTGGAAAATCCAAATTCTCGGCCGCGGAAAAAACCAGGGGGCCGAGCGCTTTCATGCCTGCGGCGCAAAGCAGGTCTTTCATAAAGGAGCCCGCCAATTCCTCTGGTATCTCCTTTAATGGCCTGATCCTTGCATTTATCGTCAGATGCAGGTGCGACAGCCTTTTCCCCATGCCTCTCCCTTCAGGAGCCGAGTTCGGCCAGCCTCTTTATAATGGCCTCTTCCTGGGTTTTCAGATTTTCAAGCCGGGCATCCAGCATTTTCTTTTCGTCTTCTTTGCTGAACTCCCTTCCGGCGCAGCATCTCTGCATGCCGCCGCCTCTCCTTCCCACGCATTTCCAATTCCCCGTGCCCCACGTGGGCCCTGTTCCATCTCCTCCTGGCATAATTTCACCTCATTTTTTTTACGTAGTAGTCCCCGCCTCTGATTTTGATGGCTTGCCCTTTGGTAAGCGCCTGTGCGACCTTTTTCCTGCCGCTTCTCAGAAGGCGGTGCAGGGTCGGCTGTGAAATCTCCATCTTCTTCGAAGCGTTTATCTGCTCCATTTCTTCACAATCGACCAACTTGATCGCTTCCAGCTCATCCACGGTAATCTCTGATTCGGTCAGCTGCCTCAGCGGGATTCCGGCAGGCTTGAAGTACGTCACTTCAGGTTCGCAACCCACCCTCCTGCATTTTCTCGGCCTCGGCATGTTATGAATATATATTCATAATGTTTTTAAATGCATCGGTAAGTGGCAGTAATCGAGTGCAGAGGCCCCTGCGGGCAGCTCAGTAGTGAGCTGCAGGGTGTTCATCGCTCCATAATGGCTCACGTCGGCTCTGTTCTACCTAGATTAAAGAAATTTTAATCTAGTGATAACAAGCTTTACTCCCTTACGAAGCCGAATCTCTTCCCTTTTGCGGTCATTTTTATGAAATGCCGCAGGCTTGACTTGAACGCCTCTCCGCCGTGGCGCCTCCTGTCTTCTATGTACGCGATGCGTATCCGCTTGTAGCTTTCAGGCAGCTCCCGGAAGTTCTCCCATGCCTTCTTGTCCTTCCTTATCGCCGCCAATATCATCTTCGGGAATGCGAACCCCTCATCAGCCCTGAAGGCGTGCGAAACCGCGGCAAGCCCTGCCCCGGTCATCCGCCCCTCCAAAACCAGCTTCCGTATCCTCTCCTTGTTCAGCTGCGAAAGCCCGCTGCCGCGCCTTCTCGGCGTGAACCGCTGCGCGAATTTCTCGCCATCCACCTTTTTCACCGTGCTGTCTATCCACCCGAAGCACAGCGCCTCGTCCACGGCGTCGTTGTAAGGTATCCTGGGCTTGCCCGACGACTTCCTGTAATAGACGAGCCAGACCTCCTTCGCTCCTGCATGGTTCCTTGTGAGCCACGCATGCCAGGCCTTCCTGTCGGCCGCATAAAACGTCTTTCCAAGCTTCATATGCCTGCCCCTAAGAGTAAAGTGCATGAGGCATTTATAGTCCAACCTCACTTCTGCATAACCCGTATGTCATCTGGTTGGTTTTAGATTTATTCGTATTTTAGTTACCTTGCGCAGGGGTAGCAAAGCCCGGTCAAATGCGCGGGACTTAAGATCCCGCGGCTTAGTGCCTTCGAAGGTTCAAATCCTTCCCCCTGCATTTTGTTCACTTGCCTCGCGTATAGCGCGAGGCGTGAACACGGATTCAATATGAGGTGCACCTTCGTGATGCCCCTCAATAGCAAAAAATGGTGAAACCAATGGACTGGCTCAAGACGATGTATGCGGAACATGTTGTGATATTGGGCGTTGCCCGTTCCATGAGCCTCTACTCAGTGAACGTGAATGCCGGAAAGGACGTTCCACGGGAAACCGCAGACGGGCTGCTGGAGGTCGTGAAGAACTTCGCCGATGCGTGCCACCACCGCAAGGAGGAAGATGCGCTTTTCCCGCTTCTCAGGGAGAAGGCGGCGGGGAAATCAGGCCTCATAGACGCCCTTCTCGCCGAGCACGAGGAAGGGAGGCGCTACGTGCATGACCTGGGGATGGACGGGCGGGACGCCATAATCAGGAACGCGGCCGCCTATGGCGTGCTGCTCCCGAAGCACATCGTCACTGAGAACCTTTTCTTCGCGGAATGCGACAAGCTGCTGAGAAGCCGGGAAAAAGCCGAACTCGCGGAGCGATTCGGACAGATTGAGGTTGAAGCCATAGGGCCTGGAAGACATGAAGAATACCTGAAAAAGGCTGCTGAGATCACCCGTGTGCTGAAGGGGTTGTAACCTGGCGAAGCGGCAGATGGCTGCCATCAGTCATTACAAAATCCTCGCCTTTTTCCCGTCAAACCAGACGGTCTCCTCGTACCTCATGCCGTAGCGCTTCAGGTAGAACGCGGGCTCTATGGCGAACGCCGTGCCAGCGAGCGGGTCGTCTGAGTTCCTGCCCAGCCCCGGAAGCTCGTGGATGTCCAGCCCCACGCCGTGGCCTATGGAATGTATCAGCTTCGGGAAGCCCGCGCGCCGCATGAGCTTCGCGGCAAAGGCAGCGACCTCCCTCCCGCGCCGCAGGTCAGGCACCTCGTCCACGATTGCGTGGCATACCTCCTGCAGTTTCCCGTATTGCGCCCTCTTCTCCTTCGCCCCTGCGTCCCCGCCCCTTATGAAGCATCTCGTGAGGTCCGAGCGGTAGTGGCGGAATTTCACGCCGTAGTCCACAAGCACGACCGAACCGAGCTTCCTTGCGGATGGCTCGTGATGCGGCCAGGCGCTGCTTTCGTCAGTTGCCACGATTGGCTGGAACGCCGGCTCAAGGCCGAGTTCAGCGGTTGCCACGAGGAGCTGCTTCCTGACGTCCAGCTCGGTCCTGGCCTTTTTGAGGTCCAGGGCCGCGAAAATCCCTTTGGTGCGCTTCACCGCCTCCCTTATGGCAGCGACTTCCGCGGGCTTCTTTTTCGCGCGCGCCAGCAGCAGTTCCCTGGAGCAGTCCTCCAGCCTGCACGCCTTTGCCAGCCGCGAATACTGGGCAGCGTTGAGCGAGAGCGCGTCAAACATGACCTTCCTGCCCCTGATGCGGGGGAGTAGTTCGTCCATCTCCTCGTCATAGGCGACGACGGTGCCATTGAAGAGCGCCCTTGCCATGGCCTCGTTCATCTTCGGCACGAGAAGGGTCCTTTTGCCGTCCTTCAGGAAGAAGGCGTGGTCTATGTCAACGCCCGCCTGATGGTAGAAGTTGGAATCAAACCTGTCGCCGCGATGGAGCATCAGCATGCGTTTCCTTTCTACATTTCCAATTAAATCTGTTCGGTTGGGGGCGCAGCAAAAGGCAAACCGTTTAATTTTTGGCTGAGATGTGAAACCGGGTGATATCTTGAAGAATTTCATGGTTCTGTTCGCGCTTATCGCGCTGCTGTCGGCCGGATGCCTGGGCTCCGAGCTGTCCAATTACGGGGGGACCGAGTCCACTTATGGCGCGTATGACAACGGTGCATACCGGGCAGAGACAGCCCCGGCGCCGTCCGCTGCCGTCCCAGGTGGCCAGTACGTCGCCAAGGAAAGCGATATCACCATACGGGTCGCAGAAGGCACGCTCCAGTCCAAGTTTAACGGCACCAAGGCCATGCTGCTGAACAACGGCGCTGAACTGAGCGGCGTGACGTATTACGAGTACAGCGACCGCAAGGAATACCGCATCACGGTCAGGGTGGCGCCGGCAAAGTTTGACGCCATAAACGACCAGCTCAAGGCCGTGGGCGAGGTCAGGGACATGTCGGTCTCCCTGGAGGACGTCTCCAAGCAGTACGTGGACCTGGACACCCGCATAAACAACAGCAGGATAGAGCTGGACCGGCTCTACGAGCTCTACGACCGCGCGGACAACATAAGCGACCTGCTTGCCATAGAGCGCGAGATAACCAGGGTGGAAACCGACCTTGAGTTCCTGCAGCAGCAAAAGCAGGCCCTCGTCTCAAGGGTGGACCGTTCAACCATAACCGTGACCATATACGAGGACACGCCAGCCACCCAGCAGATAACGCCGTCCATGGAAGGCCTCGGAAGCCTGTTCTTCGGCGCGCTGGCGGTTGCGATATCCCTCGTGGTGGCTGTCACCGGATTCCTGCTGCCCATAGTCGTGGTGCTTGCGCTCCTCTGGTTCGCCTACAAAAAGATTAGGGGCAAGGCCGCTAAACCTCGTAAACCCGAGCACGACCAGATTCCGCCTCCACAGTGAGTTTCGCCTTGCGGTTTGAGCGCGGATACACGAACTCTATGGTCTGCCCTTTCCTTATTCTTCTTCTTTCAAAATTTACGTCCCCGCCGTCGCACGGCGCAGCCACAGCAACCCTGAAGATGTCCCTGTTGGCGCTGACGCTCAGCGATACGCTGTTGCCGTGCACCGTCTTCCTGTAGCCGAACTGCTTCAAGCCTAGGACGATGTAGATGATGGCCACGAGGCAGAGGAGCACTACGGTCCCTGCGCATGCATAGGTGAAGGCGATGTCAAAGCTGTCGTTTCCCATCCCGATGTCCATATCAGGCAAACCCCAGTCTGGATTTTGACTTGAGCGTCACTACTTTTATATCCATGTCCCTGAGCCTTTTCCGCAGGCCCCTGTCGTTCGTGCACACGATGGCGTTGTTCTCCCGCGCGTACGCGGCTATCCAGTCGTCCACGTGCATCGCGTTCTTCACCACGGTTATGCCTGATGCCTGCACCATCTTCAGGGCCAGCCTGGCGGCCATGCCGTCCTTGCCGACGCTCCGGCCGAGCTTCTCAAGCTCGTCCAGCGTCCTGGACGATATGACGTAGCTGTGGCTCGTCTCTATGAGGTAGTCCAGCTCCCGTATTATGTTTATCCTGAAGCGGAAGGGTATGAGGAGGAAGTTGGTGTCAAGCACCACGTCTCTCGGAGCCATGCCAGCCGCCGCTATTTCACGCCGAGTACTTCCATGGCCTTGGCCATGTCCTTCCCCGCCGGCCTTATGGCCACCTCGGTGAAGTCCTGCTTCCTGCTGGCTATGTACAGGCTTTCCAGGCTGACGCCACGGTTGGCGAGCTTCCTGGTGATCTTCCCCAGCTCCCCAGGCCGGTTCATCATCCTGTACACTATGACGTCCGCTTCGGCCACCTTCACGCCCGGCAGCCTTGAAAGCGCCTTCACGGCAGTGGCGCTGTCGCTGGTTATTATCCTGAACACAGCCCTCCCTTCCAGCCCGTAGGCTGATATAGCCTCTATGTTCACGCCTGTGCTGCCAAGTGCCTCTGCTACCGCGGCCAGCGCGCCGGTTTCGTTGCCCGATATCACTGTTATCTCTTTCATTCAGACACCCCTATTGCAATGCGCCGCGCATATTAATATGCATTTCTACAGCGGCTCCGTGGAAAAACCCAGGCGCTGTGCCGGGCTAGTCTTTATTCTTTATCTAGGGACGCCCTTTGGGCCCGGGACCCACCGTCTGCAGACGGTCCCCCCGTGCCGGTTCCTTGAGGCATTTCTTATGGGACGGGTTTTTATGCCGCTCCGCCATGCTCCGGTTAAATAAGCTTTACGGCCTATTCCCTGCATGGTGTCCAGGGAGGAAATCCTCGGCAAGCTGGGCCAGGTCATGGACCCTGAGCTCGGGATAAACATCGTGGACCTGGGCCTCGTGTACGGCGTGGACGTCCGGAAGAAGGAGCGTGGGAAGCCCCAGAAGGCCTTCATAAGGATGACGTTCACCACGCCCGCCTGCCCGATGATGAACGCCATGCTTGGGCAGGTGAAGGCAAGGCTGGACGAGATTCCGGACGCGGACATAGAGCTCTCAATAGTCTTTGACCCGCCATGGACGCCCGCGCGGCTGAGCCGGAAGGCGAAGATAAAGCTCGGGATAATCTGAGGATGACTTTATGCGATTGACTTTTTACGGCGGTGCAGGGGAGGTCGGCAGGACCTGTATGGTGCTGGAGGAGGGCGGCCGGAACCTCATGCTGGACGCCGGCATAAAGCTGGGCGAGAAGACCGAATACCCGCTCATTCACGACGACGAGCTGCGCCGCATACGGAACGTGACCATATCGCACGCGCACCTTGACCACAGCGGCTACCTGCCCCACGTCTATGCCAAGGGCGCCAGGCCGCGCATCTTCCTGACCAAGCCGACGCGCGACCTGATGGGCGTCCTCCTGCCGGACTACTACCGCATACACCACGGCGAGCGCGAGACGCGCAAGCTTTTCACGTCCAGGAACGTGGACGACGTCCTGAGGGACGCGCGGATGAAGGAATACAACGAGCCCTTCACCAGCGACTTCAGGCTCACGTTCCATAATGCCGGCCACGTCCTGGGGAGCGCGATGACGCACGTGGCAGAGGCCGGCGGCATCATCTTCACCGGCGACCTCTGCATGCGCAAGACGCGCGTGCTGGACCCCTGCGAGCGCAACCTGCACGCGAAGACGCTCCTCATGGAAAGCACCTACGGCGGCAGGGACGACCTCATCCCGCCCTACAAGGAGAGCTACCAGAAGATGATACACGTCATCAACCAGACCATGAACAAGGGCGGCCACGTGATAATCCCGAGCTTCGGCGTCGGCAGGGCCCAGGAGGTCCTGCTCGCCCTTGACGACTACATGCGCTCAGGCGCGCTCGCGCCCACGAAAATCTTCATAGACGGCATGATAGACAAGTCCATGAAGATATACCGGCACAACGCGTTCTACGCCAACGACGACATCCGGAAGCGCATCCTCATGAGCGAGGACGACCCGTTCAAGAGCCCGAACTTCCACCACCCCAGGAACAAGACGCGCGAGGACGTGCTCAGGGAGCCGTCCATAATCGTCACCACGTCCGGCATGCTCACCGGCGGGCCGGTCATGTTCTACCTTGAGAAGCTTGGCAACAACCCCCGTAACACCATGATATTCGTGGGCTACCAGGCAGAAGGCACCCCGGGCAGCCGCGTCCTGCTGGGGGACAAGATCCTGCAGCCCAAGGACCCCCGCAACAGGCCGATAAAGCTTGGATTGCGCGTGGAGAGCGTGCGCCTGTCCGGCCACGCGGACTTCAACGAATTAATCCAGTTCGCCCATTCAGTGAAGGGGCTGAGGAAAATCTTCCTCATGCACGGCGAGAAGACGGACCTGAAGGAGGCCCTGGAGAAGAAATACGACGTCGTGGTCCCCCGGCTCCTGGATACGTATTCGGTATGAAGCCGGCCTTTCTTTTTCTTTTAGAGGCCGCTGTCGTTTGGAGGCCCGCTGTCTTTTAGCGGGCGCTACCTGTCGGAGGCCAGCTACCTGGCGTTATCCAGTTTTAGCGTCGTTGTCCTGTCGTCCAGCCGGATTCGCATGATATACTGCCCTGCAGCGGTATTGGACGCGTTCCACCTGAGGATGTTTGAGGCGTCAGGCCTGAACCTGCCGACGACCCTGCCCCTCAGGTCAAATATGGTGCCAGAGACGTTTTCAGAAGCGAGCGCAGCTATCGCGTATCCTGCGCCTGAACGGGTGACGCTGGGGGTTGCTACTGCCGTCGGAATCACCTTGCGGTAATCATAGACGCGTGTGCCGGCGAGAAAGAATCCCACAGTTTCAATATCCAGCCTGGTATTGAATGAAATGCTGCTAATCCCGCCAGCAACATTGTCAGCACCAAAGCAACGCGCTTCCATGGTTTGTGCTGCGGTCTTTGCCAGATTGTTGGTGCTATCCCCTCCTGCCGTGGAACAGGCGTTGAGGATTATGTCAAAACCATCCACAAATAGGGGTTTTACCTGCCGCAGACCCGCGGTGTCTGACCGGTTAAGATTCGCAACTGCCGCGCTTTTAAGCATGATGTAGTCCGGGCACCCATGGCCATTCACCACCAAGTGCCTGAATTTTTTATTAAGGCGGTTCGAAATCCCCATCATCAGGGATATCATGGACACTGTAGAGGAATCTTCTGCAGGCCGGGGAGCAATCAGGGTATTGCCATCCATCCTATAACTGCTTCTTGGTTCTATTGCCCTGATGTCAAATTTCGTATAATCAAACCTGTTGAACAAGTCGCTGAAAACCCCACCAGCCGTCATCGGCCATTTTGTGAAAACCATGAGCATTATGGGTTTTTGGGACACCCGTTCGCGGTCGTAATAGGCATGTTCCAGAACATCCAGCGGGTAATAGGAAAAGTAGGTGATATTGTTCTGCTCAAAAAGAGTTTTTAGCACCGGTTCACCCCGGTTTCTCTGTATGAGGACGCATGCCCGCCAATAATCCTCACAGCGGTCTGTAACAATCCTGTTGGGCGTCTGTGCTTTCATTGCCGTTCCCACCGCCATGTCAAGATTAAACAGCGCCGAGAACTGCGAGCGGCCGAACAAGAGCGGATTTTCAAAACACCACGAGAGCATGCACCACTCCAGGACCTGCCTCTTGTTCGGGTTCTGTTCGCCGACATATGCCTGATAAAGCCGGTCTATCAAAGGGCTGCCAGTTACCAGGGCCGTGTCCATTTCCAGCAGGCCAAGCCAGCCGTTTCTCCCGTTTTGAAACGTTGTTGAATCAACATTCAGGGCGAAGTGCTCCAAGAAGCCCTCGTATTCAGACCTGGTGAGCGATGCAGGCCTGCAAGCCAGGATTTTGTAGAGATTTCCATCACCGTAGCAGTTTCCCTTGGCATAGTATAGCAGATTCATGGTTTGCTTGTACTGTTGTATTATCGTGTCGTAAGTTGCCAAATCCCCCCCGCGATTATAGCAGACCTGTGCGATTGCCCGCCTGGCATCGCCACTGGAGAAGCACGAGAGAAGACGGGAAACTACGCCGTCGCACAACTCCTTCTGGACTATAGTGCCTTTGCGGGCAAACATTATGGTAACGGCTGTTGCGTTGTTTCCTGTAAGGTATGGCGTCACGGTTCCCAACGCACGGTTAAATGTGCTGTCCGGGAGTCTGTCAGAAGAGCACATGAGGAAAAGCAGCCTGTCAACCGAATAATCCCTGTTCTTAAGCGAAAGGGAATCTGCCGTGGTGGGCGGATACATGCCAATCCGGTCGCTAAGAGCAGAAATCGTCTGGTTAAGCCCTGTCGCATCGCCTGCGATGGCCTCGTCATTCGTTTCCACGAACGCCAGGGCCCTTCCGACCTCTTCCTGGGTGCTTGCAGGGTTTTTCAGGGTGTCCAGGTATTGCTGCAATCCTGAAACCGCCGTTTGGGCATGAGGCCTGCCGGGTGTCTGCTTCGGCGCCTTATCCACTGTTGCCTGCGCCCCTGTTGCCTGCGGCCTGGTGTCAGCCCTGCAGGCGATGCTTCTCTCAACCTGCGGCCGGCTCTGCGCGAAAACGGCGTTCATCCCCTGCCCTGCGATGGCAAGGCATCCTGCGGCAGCCAAGGCTGTCAGCCCCGGTTTCATGCCGTGTTGCCTGCTGCGCGCAGCATCAACATTCGTCAGTTTCATTGCAGGGATAACCATGTGGAAAAGGGCTTAAAAGTCTATTCATTACCACATATGGCGAGGAGTAGCTACTTGCATAAGGAGGAAAGAGGAACAAAAGTAAAATCTCAGGCCCGGCTTCGGTGGCCCAGAAGTCCATCTTCGGTTCCGGCAGGAACCGGAGAGCTTGTGCCCGCAGGCACATGACCGACACCTGGTCTGTACGGCGAGGTGCAGCTGATTACATATGGAGGAAAGAGGAACAAAAGTAAAATCTCAGGAAAGGTCCATGCATGCGCGTTCGCCGGATATGAACGGCAGGTAGCAGCTGCGTTTCGGGTCGCCGTCCACGTAGGCCGTTATCCTGCCCTCTGTGCCCGCTGGCGCGGTGACGTTTATGTTCGCGCCGGCAGTGTTGGAGCCCAGGATGGTCACTCCGACGGACTGGTATCCCCACACGACCGTACTGCAGAGCTGGTTGGCCTTCGGCCCGCACCAGATTGAAACCCAGCCCATGAAGCCAGGGTAAAGGCTGCCAGGGCCGAATATGGTGCACCACTCGCTTGAGCCGGGATTGTCAGGCTCGCCGGTTCCGTTGGCGACTGTTATGCCTGCGAGTGCCACGGCTCCCTTCACGAAGGGCGAGCCTGTGTCAAGTTCCGCTGCGCCCTGGAGCCGGCCGCTGCTGTTGTAGCCCGGCGAGGCGTAGAGCGTGCCATCCACCGTGTCGTTGCTGTGGCTTCCGTTCAGGCCGCCTATGAGGTCATAGACCGCGGCGAGCGGCGTCATCTGCAGCTGAGGCACCTGCCGCAGGTCATAGCAGAGCAGCGTGAAGTATCTCTCCCTGTTGGTGTCCATTTTCGCGTCAGGCGGGCTGAACTGGCACGAGAAATTCGCCGGGACAATAGTGACAGCCGCGCTGCACGTGGCCGGGCCACTGGTGTAGCTGAGGGTGCCGACTGAGCCGATTTCAGCGTCTGCCGCCGGATATGCCCACGCGTGGGTGTTGTCAGTTTCAGAGGCGATGAAGCCGCCAGAGATGTTGTACCACGCCCAGGCGCTGCCTGTGCAGTCCACTACGCTTCCAGTAGTGTCCCTGCACGTGACTGTGAATTCCCCGTATTCAAGGGGGCCGAGTTCTGCCGAGAGCGGCGCTATGTCGCACCTTGCGGCGTTGCTTATTCCGCTCACATTGACCCGTGCAAGGCATACTGCGCCTTTAACCGAAGGCGAGCCGGTATTGAGCTCAGCAGCTCCCTGGAGCCGTCCGATTGTGTCTAAATCAGGCCCCTCGTACAGGGTGCCTGCCACACTGTCGTTGCTGTGGCTTCCGTCCAGGCCGTCTATGAGGCCGTATACTGCCCTGCTTGGCGTGGCCGGAGTGCCGTTTATGTAGGCGTGAGTTTCAAAGTATCTGGTGCCGTTCCTGCTCAGGTCAACCCTTGGCGGGTTGAACAGGCAGGCTGTCTGGTTATCAACAACCGTGACTGTCGCGTTGCACAATGCTGCGCCGCTTGTGTATGTCAGAAGGCCGACTGAGCCGACGGCAGCGTCTGCCTCAGGATATGCCCATGCATGCGTATTGTCAGTTTCAGAGGCAACGAAGCCGCCTGATATGCCATCCCATGCCCAGGCGCTGCCTGTGCAGTCCACGACGCTGCCTGTGTCGTCCGTGCACGTGACTGTGAATTCCCCGTATTCAAGGGGGCCGAGTTCTGCCGAGAGCGGCGCTATGTCGCACCTTGCGGCGTTGCTTATTCCGCTCACATTGACCCGTGCAAGGCACACCGGGTTAACCGAAGACGCACCGCTATTGACTTCAGCAGCGCCCTGGAGCCGTCCTATTGTGTCTGAATCAGGCCCCTCGTACCGGGTTCCTGCCACGCTGTCGTTGCTGTGGCTTCCGAGAAGGCCGTCTATTAGGCCGTATACGACCAGGCTGGGCGTTGCAGGCACGCCGCTTATGTAGGCGTGCGTTTCAAAGTATCTGCTGCCGTTCCTGCTCAGGCCAACCCTTGGCGGGTTGAACAGGCAGGCTGTCTGGTTATCAACAACCGTGACTGTCGCGTTGCACAATGCTGCGCCGCTTGTGTAGGTCAGAAGGCCTACAGAGCCGACGGCAGCGTCTGCTTCAGGATATGCCCATGCATGCATATTGTCAGTTTCAGAGGCAATGAAGCCTCCCGATATGCCATCCCATGCCCATGCGCTGCCTGTGCAGTCCACGACGCTTCCAGTAGTGTCCCTGCACGTGACCGTGAATTTTCCGTATTCAAGGGGGCCGAGTTCCGCCGAAGACGGCGCTATGTCGCATCCTGCAGCGTTGCTGGCCGGGCTCACATTGATGGGCGCAAAGCACACCACCTGCGTGCCGCCAGCTACTTCCGCAGCGCCCCGAAGCCTGCCGCTCGTGCTGCTGTCAGGCGCATTGTACCTGGTGCCGGTCACGCTGTCGCTGTCGTGCGTTCCGAGAAGGCCGTCAATCAGGGCGTATGTGACTCCTGCCGGCGTTATGCGCACCGGCGTTGTGCCCCTGAGGTCAAAGGCCTGGATTTCAAAGTACCGTGTGCCGTTAATGTCCACGTTCGCAGCTGGCGGGACGAATTCGCATGAGAACGCCGGGCCTGTGACGCTGACCGTTGCGTTGCACGTTGCCCTGCCGCTGGTGTAGGTGAGAAGGCCGCGCGAGCCCTGTGCAGAAGTCGGATATGCAATGGCGTGCGTGTTGTCTGCAGCTGTGAATTCGCCTGAGATTCCATCCCATGCCCACGCGCTGCCGACGCAGTCCACCACGTCGCCCGCGCTGTTCCTGCACGTTACTGTGAAGTCGCCGGTTTCGCCGGTGCCGAGCGCCGCATTGTCAGGCTGCATCTCGCAGCTGGACGGCACCCCGGCGTTGCTCACGTTTATGTAGGCGAACGCCACGGCCCCGACCACGTCCGGCCTGACGTCAAACCACGCTATGCCGCGCAGGTTGCCAAAGGTCAGGGCAGCCGGTGCAGTGTATCCTGTGCCTGCGGTGCTCTGGTTGCCAAGCGTGCCGGTAAGGCCATTGACAGCCGCGTAGTCAGCGCTGTCAGGCACCCTCGGTATGGTCGTGTTGAGCATGCAATGGAGTTCAAAGTATCTCTCTTCGTCCGGTATCATGTCCGCCCGTGGCGGCACGAAGGCGCAGGTGGCGCTGGTCCCGATGACGTCCGACGCCACGTCCAGGGTGGAGTTGCACACGATCCTGTTCAGCCCGCTGGACGCAGTGTAGGTCAGGGTGCCGGTTACAGGAGGTGTGGCTTCCGAATATAAGCGCGCGTGCGTGCTGTCCGCCTCAAGGAACCTCGCATTGAGGTTCGCAGTGGCGGCCCAGTTTGAGCCTGAGCACGGGACGCTCGCTCCGGCGAGGTCCTGGCATGCGGCAGTGTATGCGCCGATTTCGCGGGGCAGCATCCTGAGGTATGCCGGGCTTAGGGTGCACGTGGCCTGCGTAATGTCTGCGATTGCAGAGCACCTTCCGGACGCGCCGCACGCGGCAGAGAGCGTCTCTGCATTGAACGAGAGAACTGTCCCTCCTGAAGCCGCGCTTGTTATGACGATGACGTAAAGGTCCCTGTTCGCTCCTGGATTGAGCGTTTCGTTGAATCCGTTGGACGACGGGCACAGCGAGCTCGGGAATCCGAGCGCGGTGCAAAGGGCCTGCGACAGCGGGATTGCGTTGAAGTCGGAGTTTGAGCTGGTGACGCTGCGCACCAGGATTGCGTCGGCGTTGTTGCGCACAGACGTCTTCACTATGGAGACGCCGGCTGCGGACGCGGAGCGGCTCACGACGACCGAGTTCGTGGCGATGCTGCAGGTCCCGCCGCCGTCAACGACGTTGATCGTTATGGTGTCGGTTGCGCTGAGTGCCGGGATGGACGGCTGGTTCAGGCTGAAGTAATAGAGGCGGAAGAAGCCAGGGTAGTCCTGCTGGTTGAGCGGGTGCTTGACCACCGCGGCGAAGCATGACGTTCCGCCGAGCCCGGCGGTTAGCGTGTGCTGGCCTGCGCCGCTGATTGCGAAGCTCACCGGCTGCGGCGACGGCATG
The DNA here is from genome assembly GCA_964490215.1 of Microcaldota archaeon. Taxonomy (GTDB): domain Archaea; phylum Micrarchaeota; class Micrarchaeia; order Anstonellales; family Bilamarchaeaceae; genus Bilamarchaeum. Next base: position 56,590 of record CAZBAM010000005.1, read on the forward strand.
GCTGCGCTTCCCTTTGTGGTGCCGCCGTCCTGCACGGTAAAGCTGGCCTTGCAGAAGACGTTCGCCCCTCCTTCCTTGTTATTGTACGTGCCGGTGGTGTTCCTGTAGGAAACCGGCTGGTTGTAGAACGTAGCGAGTTCGTTGTACATTGTTTTGGCGAACGGGTCATCCCAGTTGAATATGAAGTTGTTCGCGTCGCCGTAGGCGTCGTGCTTGTCATACGTCGCGGCCGAAAGCCATTTTATGTCCTTGTTGGTGCTTACTGCAGGGCCGGTCGGCATGAGCGGGGTGTAAGTGAGGTCGCCCTCAGGATACATTGAAAGCACGTCAAGGCTGCTCACAGCCCATTTTGCGCTTACGGCCGGCGTGGAAGTGACCGTCGCGCCTGAGCACACAGTGTCTCCGGGCTGCAGACCGGCTGCGTTTCCGCTGACAACGCCGCCGCTGGCCACCGCGAATGTGACGTCGCTGGTGAGCCTCATGTCCGTGTTGAAGTGGTAGCCCTTTGTTGGCAGGGTATTCTGGTAGTTGGCGGTTACGTCCGTGGCGTATGCTAAAGAAACAAGAAGGATAAAAACCGGGAGAATGGCGAATGCCTTCATGTTCGCACCTCATTCAAAAAGGCCTGCGGTCCTGAGCGCAGCCACTCCTTCCCTGAGCTTGCCGAGGCGGAGCAGGCCTATCGCCCTGCGGTAGGCCGGCATATCGCCTATGGTTTTGAACGGGGCCTCGTGGAGGCTGACCTGGCCTTCAAGGTCGCCTGCAAGTTCCCTTGCGAGCTTCCAGCCCTTGTCGCCAGTTACTGCATCCTTGTCGGCCTTCGCAGTGCTCCCGAGCAGTGCTACTGCGGAATCGTATTCCGCTTTCACGGTCTCGTTCCACGCTGGCGGCGCAGTGAGCCTTGTGGGCACGCTTTCCTGCACGGTGGACTTGCTCGCCTTCGGCGCGCCTATGTAGTATTTCACGCCTCCGCTGACGTAACCGGTCCACGGCACCTGCTTGGTCTTGGTGCCGCCCATGTCGCCGATTGCGCCTCCCTTGACTGAGAACTCCCAGCTGGAGGTCGGTTTCCAGGCGATGCCAGCGCCGCCGTCAAGGGTCCACACGCCGGTTTTTGCGTTGTGCTGGACGGTGGCCGTGGGGTCAAGCGAAACGATGTGCGCATTCATCCTCCGCAGCCACGTGCCGCGCATCTCCAGCGAGGGTATCGCCTGGTATTCGCCGAACAGGTTTACGATGCCGCGGTACGCCGGGGTGGCCTGTATCATGACGCGGGTCTGGTCAGTATCAAATCTCTTCGGGGCGTACGAGAAGGTGACGAGCGCGAATGCGTTCTTCCACCCCTTCTCTCTTCCGCTGAACGCGCCAGCGCCAGCCCTCTCAATCCGCCAGCTCTCGTGCTTGATTCCTGACGGGAACCGCATCTCAATTCCATAGACGCCGAGGTAGGGATCGCCTTTCCTGACCACCTCCTCAATGGTCGCGCCTTCAGGAGTTACTGTCCGCACGGTCTTGTCCATGGTGATGTCCAGGTAGCCGAAGTTGGCGTAGAGTATCACCTGGGTCGGCCGCTTGCTCATGCTTGAAGAAAACCAGAGCTGGGGCGTGGCGTTTATCGCGTATCCCCTACCGGCCACAGACGTTTTCCCGCCGACCTGTTGTAGCTCGCCGCCGATGTTCTGCGTGGTGGCGTATGCCTCTGCGCCAGTGATAAGGTAATCTGCAGCCACGCTGAGTGCAAGGGAAACGACCGCCCTTCCGTAACTCTCCGCCCGGTTGCCGGTCTTGAGGTGGCCCCTGAAATCGTCCATGGTGCCGAACAGGTCAATCATCACGGTGCCCTTGCTTGAATACACCGTGACCGCTCTCTGGTCCATGGCGACCACGAGCTGGTTGTTCGCAACCCGGTACAGGCCGTTGAAGAGGGTGCCGATGTCCTGGTTCTTCAGCTCCATCATTGCCTGGGTGAGCAGTCCCCTCCTCTCCTTCATGTCGTTCTTGGTTCCTGCCAGCTGGATGAGCTCCAGGGCTTCCCTGAAGTGCTCGTTGGCCCTTACCTGCGTGTTGGTGACCGCGTTCAGGTTCGTGGCCAGCCCGGTGAGGAATGCGCTGCTTATGTCGTGGTCGCCGTAGCTGAGCGCGATGCCGTTGGCAACTGACGCGATGAACGCGCTTGCACTGGCGTCATTGCCCCCGAAAAGCGCGAGCTGCTCGTCGCTTGGGGTGCCGCCGACTGCGAAAACCTCCCTGTTGTCCTTGAACTGGGCGTAGAACAGGGGTCCGAAGTCAAAGTCGTTCTGGTATGTTATGCGCGTCTGGTCGCTGGTTCCCAGGCCAGGCGTCAAATCAACAGTCCCGGTAGTCCTTGCGTTAGTGAGGCCGTACGTCGCGTGCGCCTGGTATTCATCCTTGAACGTGCGTGCAGTCCTTGCGTTCGCGGCGAGGGTGGACGCAGCGTTGCTTCCGTAGTAGCCGAGCCTCGCATACGTTTCCATGTAATTGGGATTGTTCAGCTCTGTATTGACCGAGTCAGCGACCGTGGCGGTCCTTGCGGCGTTGTCGCCGAGGTCGGCCTTGTTTTTCACGCCTGCAAGCGGCCCTGAAATGGCTTTCATGATGCCCCCCATGAGCGCTTCCTCAGCCTTGCCAGCGTTGTTGTTCCCGAGCGTGAGCACTGCAGCGTCATAGACCTTGCGTGTAGTGTCCGTTTCCGCAGGCCTTCCTGAGCGCACGAGTTGCAGCACTTCGTATGCAGAAACCACTTTCCCTGCGACTTCGCTCGCGCTGCCCGCGCCTATCTTGTCAAAATCACGTATGACATTGAGTTGAGTACTAGTAACATCCACCTTCGTTCCCGGAGCCACCATCATACCACCTGCCATTTTTAGTCACCTCATGATATCCATACAGGATTGCATCATGCTGCGATTTCTACTGGGGCAGGAGTGTTAATAATCTGTTGCCCCTGCGAGACCAGTGGAAGCGTGCCGACAATAATTGTGGCAGCAGCTCTTGCCATGCAGCTCACAGGCGCCTGCCTTTTCCGTATAGAGAATCCCCTCATCATCTTCACCTCCCGATTTTAATCCACCCATTGAATGTCATTTCTGCCTTACGATGACCGATGCCTGCACGTCCCCCACCATCGGCTGGGCAATCACTGCGCCGCCTTCCCTGAACAGGCGCTGCCTTGCCTCGTCGGAAACCTCTGCGCTCGCAGGCACGAAAATCGGCCTGCCGTCAGCGCCGCGCTTCTCGGTGACGTAGAGCAGTATGTTGTAGCTGCCGTCCTGATTTACCTCAAGCTCGTAGTCAAGCGTCCTTGACAGCGTGGTTTCCCCGGCTGCCTTGCCCGGCGGCCGCGCGGCTATTACCGGGTATGCGGTCCTGCCGTCCGGCAGCTTCGTGGCCATGTTCCTCATAATGCGTGCCACGCATTCGGGCTCGTTCTCGTGCCCTTTCTGGTAAAGGTTAGGGTTCACCACGAGGAAGTAATCCTGCCTCACCTCTGCGAAGAACATCCAGTCGTAGGTGAGGTTGAGCTCTGCGCCGGTGCGTGCCGCGTATTCGGCAGGCGTTTCGCCGCGCCTCTGCTTGGCCTCGCCGCTGGCGACAGTGACGTCCGCATTGAAGAATGCGTGGCTCACGTTGCCGTAGGCCGGGACGTTTATCGGCCGGACCGCGGTGCGGTTCACGAACGGCGTGAGCGTTGCCTCAAGCGCCTTCCCTGGCCTGAAGTTCAGGTTCGCGTCCGAGAGCATTGCGATGGCTATCTCGGTCATCATTATGGCCTGCTTGGGCGTCTGGGGCATGGAGCCATTGAAAAGGTTCCGGGCGGAATTCGCTGCGTACACCGGGCGGAGTTTTTTGGCCTCTGCCAGCGCCTCCTGCGCGCCGATGACGAAGTAGGCCCTCGGATCGTCGGACCTGCCGAACAGCTTTACCGGCACCATCTTGTCCTCGTATTTCACCATGGCGTTGAGCCTGGCGTCCAGTTCCGCGATTCTCGCGTCAAGCAGCCGTATGAAAGCCTCGTTGGCTGCGTTGAGCTGGAACACCGGCGTCGCCTCGCTATTCCCGTATCTCCTGGTTATAGTGTCGGTCAGGCCAGTGAGCGGCTTGAGGTTAAGCTTCCTCAGCAGCACCGGCGCGTTCTCGTCGCCCTGAAGTCCCGTCTGCCTGTAGTTGATTTCGCCCCACACCGCCCCATATGGATAGGCGTTGAATTCATGGGGTATGTTGCTGTAGTCGAAGTGCAGGTCAGCCCTTTCCGTAGTGAGCCTCCCTCTCCCGCTTTCCACGGGAACCTGCCTCCTGCTGAGGTTCGGGCTGACCATGGAATATGCAGCCAGGGCAGCCCCGTCCGATGCTGGTATTGCAGCGATGCCGAAGTCAGGCGTGGCCCTCATCAGGCTGAAAAGCATCCTGACGTGGGCCGCCTCGGTGCCCTGGGCCGACTCCAGCGCCATTGGCCTGTCGGTCAGCCTCGCCTTCCTGAGCGCAGCGTCTTTGGCGTCAGTTCCCAGCGCTATTTCCTCAAGCTTCCTCCTTTCGGCCTCGGCCAGCGCGGCATAACCCGCGTGCTTTTCCGTGACCGCGAGCGCAGCTGGCGCAATGAGCTTCACTGCCTCGTTGGCTACGTTTCTCGGGAGGTTCGGATAATATGCGTCGTTCACCTGCGTAACGGAGAAATACCACTGGAACTCCCGCTTCGCCTCGTCAACTATCCTGCTGGCGTTGCCGAGGTCGGTCCTGTTCACGTTGCGGCCCGCAGCGTTCGCGTCTGCCAGCCACACCTCGGCTTCCCTTATCGCGAGCATGTCAATGGCCATGTTGTAAATGTAGTCTGCCATGCGCTCCTTTGCGTCATTCTCCTTTGGAACTTCCACTGCGAGCCATTTCGCCGCAGATGCCAGTAGGACGTCGCTGTCCTTGGCCCCGGACGCCTTCACGGCCCCGGCTGCGTCAGTGAGGACGAATCGCGCATCCTCAATCCTCTGGTCGGCATTCCTGTTGGCCTTTTCCACGTACTGCCTGTTCCAGTCGTCGTAGAATATCCTCGCGCCCCTGAGGTTGCCTATGGCCGTCACGGTCGCCTGCGCCGCTGCGTCAGCTGGAGCCGGGGCGAGCCTGTAGGCGTGCTGATAGACGCCGTAGAGCACGTCGTCGTATTTCCACTGCGGCGAGCGCATGAGTGCCGCGATTATCTTGTCGTCAGAACTTTTCCTGTCCCCGGTCGCGTTCCTGTACTGCTCCAGGAGCAGGCTCTTCATGTCATCGGAATAGTACTGGTAGGGGTTCACGGTCGCGTCCGCAAGGGTGGCCGCGGCAATGCTGTAGTGCTTCCACGCTTCCTTGCTCTCGTCGGCTTTCTTTTCAATGCCGTGCGACGTGCAATAGCCCCACAGGGCCGCCAGCGACGTGGCCGCATAGCTCTCAGCGGCCACTGCAGCCTCAAGGTCGGAAACCTGCCTGGATGAAAGCCCGCCTGAAGCTGCGAGCTTCCTCAGCTGGTCAGCGCGGTTCACCATCGCGGCTTCCAGGTCTTCCCTGCCGTTGTGTAGTCCCCTTGGCGAAGTGTGATAATACCTCTCACGCTCTACCTTGTCCTTGTCCACCTGCAGCAGTGTGCCCCTGAGCCTCAGGTTGGGTGCGGTCCTCACGCCGTCCTTCTGCTCCTGGGCCAGGATTTCCGCCTGCGTCGGAGCCCCGCCCGCCCTTATTGCGGCGATGCCGGCCTCAGCGATCTCCAGGGTGGTTGTTACCCGCTGCATGAGCGATGCCTGCTCCTGCCTGAACAGTGCGGCTGCGCCGTCGTACGACGCCTTTGCAACCTTCTCCTCGCTGGCGCCCCCTTTGGTCAGCGTCGTCATCGCGCCCCTGAGCATCTCGTACATCTCCCATCTCGGCCCGGTGCCTATGCTTCCTGCGCTCGTTGCCGGCGTTTCCTCGTCAAGCAGCCAGACGTTGGGCAGCTGGTTTATTATGTTGTCAGCCAGCTGCCTCCTTTGGTCAGACTGGGGAATCTTCTGCAGCAGCCCCTGCATTTCCAAGAGATGCTTCTGGAACGGGTTTTTGGTCAGGTCCTTCTGCTGGATCCCTGCATCCGTGGCAGCTTTTGTGAGCGCGGTCTCCTGCGCGACCTTGAGCGCATTCGCCAGTGTCCTGCTCTGCGTGTAGGTCGTGGCCAGACTCTCCAGCTTCGCCCTGTTCCTGTTCGCGGCCTCCTGCGTCATTGCGTATTCCATGCAGGGCTTCATCTCGCCGAGAAGTTTCCCTGCCTCGCTCCTCGTCCTGGTTAGGAGCTTCTCAGTCCTGAGTATGAGGTCAAGATTCTCCAGTATCGTCTGGTAGCGGCTGCGCTCCTCTGCAGTGAGCTGCTGCACAATCGGAGTCGGAATTGTATCCAGCGTGCGGGCCTTAGGCTGGGTTATCACTGTTGCAGTGGTTGCCGGCATCGTGTCGCTCTTCGTAGGCGCGGGCGTTGACGTAATCGTGGATTTCTGACCAGGCATGGTCGTCGCAATCTCAGTCCCCAGCGATGCCCTGTTCGGCGCACTGGTAGCCAGAGCCACCTGGATTTCCAGCGCGTTCAGCGCTGCACTGTCAAGCAGGACGTTGGGTTTGGGGGCCTCGACGTAGTCCATGTGCCTCCCTGAGGGGTCGGTGCGTGGATTGTACGCCCTCACGCCATCGTTGAGCTTCATGATGGATGTGATAAGCATGATGTTGATTCTCTCTACGGTCATGGTGCCGGTGGGCATGCCCAGGGCCTTCTGCTTGGCGAACTTCCTTGCCAGTTCAATCTGCCCCTTTATGGTGGTCTGCAGCGTCTCCAGTTCAGTCGCGGTCAGCGCCGTTTCCTTCCCCTTTCTTTCGCTCACAGTCTGTCCAGCCATGATAACACCACCTGCACCTGTAATCTGGGACAGGAGCACTGCGGCAGTCAACATTGTCCTGCCGGTGCTGCGTATCCCATGAATCATTCTAGAATTGGCATCGGTCGTATTAATAAGATGTCTTGGTCCCGCCATGCCCTCCCTCCTCATACTAACATTACAATATACCATTTAAAACAAATAGTTTATAAAGTGTTGCCTAAACACCGTCGTTGTGGTTTGGCTGCGTTCCTGTCCTTTAGGCCTTTTTACGACGTAAAACCTGGTTTTCATGGCCAAAACCTGCCTGGAAGGCTCTTTCCGGCCGTGGCAGGTGCTTTTGAGCAGGAAGTCAAGTGAACAAAATGCAGAGGAAGCGTTTTTGGACGGTGTTCCGTCCAAATGCTTCCTCTGACTTATGTGCGAATAATGCAGAGGAAGAGATTCGAACTCTCGAACGGACTAACCGACCAGACCCTGAATCTGGCGCCTGAAGTCGCACCCTTTAGCAACCCCGTTTTGGGGCGCCTTTTACTAAAAGGCGCATTGACCACTCGGCAACCTCTGCATGAAAATTTCCTATAGTTTGACCAGGTAAATTTTCATCACCCTAAACAGCGAAAGCTGTTTGGGGTTTCTAGCGACCGGCGCACCGGTCGCTGGAATCCAGAGAGCAAAGCTCTCTAGATTAGAGCCCGCAGGCTCTAAAAACTTCATGAGACAGACTTCTGCCCATGGAAGAATTTCTATCAACTCTCATGAGGTAGTTCTTAAATTACTATTCCTCGGCTTTCCCGAATTCTATGGGCTGCCTGGTGAAGACGCTGGTGCCTGAAGGGACGTTGCGGTTCACGACGACGCCCGAATGGACCTGGCAGTTCGCGCCGATGCTCTTGCCCGGCATGGTGCACGAGAGCACGCCGAATTTCGTGCCGTCGCCAACGAACACGCCCAGCTTGCTCCTGCCTGAGTTCACCCACCCCTTTTCTGTCAGCACGAGGACGTTGTTCCCGTCAAAGCGGTAGTTCGCCACCTGCGTCCCGGCGCCGAAATTCACGCCCTCGCCTATGACGCTGTCGCCTATGTAGGTGAGGTGCTTGGCATTGACGCCGTCCAGCAGTATGCTGCCCTTCACCGTGCTGCCGCTCCCGATTGAGCAGTTTTTCCCGATTGAGTTGTGGCCACGGAGGTAGGCGTTCGGGCCGATGACCGTGCCAGCGCCGATGTACGCGCACCCTTCCACGCAGCTGTTGATTATCCTGGCGCCGTCTTCCATGATGACCTTGCCGTTTATGGTGGAGTTCTCTATCACGCCGGTGCGCGCCTCCATGGCGGAAAGCACGTGGGCGTTCGCCTCCAGCAGGTCCCAGGGGTATGCCACGTCGCGCCAATACCCGCCGGCAACCACGCCCTTCGCTCCCATGAAAAGGCCCACGAGCTCGTACTCGCCGCGCTCTGACTTCCCGAGCGATTTCAGCTCGCCGAATACCGTTGGCTCCATGCAATAGACCGAAAGGTTCGCCAAATCGCTCTTCGGATGCTTCGGCTTCTCCTCAAACAGGCTCACCCTGCCGCCCGACAGCTCCACCACGCCGTATTCGTGCGGGTTGGGAACCTTCTTCAGCGCGAGCGTGATGCCTCCGTCGTGCGCGGCCACGACGTCCCTTATGACCGACGCCTCGGTGACTATGTCGCCCGCGAGCGCCACGAACGTGTCGTCTATCCCGTCCCTGGCCGCGAGCAGCGCTGCGCCAGTGCCGTTCTCAGCGCCCTGCTCCACGAACTTCAGCTTCATGCCGCAGTCGTTCTTCGTGAAATACTCTATTATCCTTTCCTTCATGTGGCGGACGACTACCACCGCCTCGGTGATGCCTGCCTTCCCTGCCTCGTCAATCAGGTGGTGCAGTATGGGCCGGCCTGCCACGGGCAGCATCGCCTTCGGCCTCGTCTCGGTCAGCGGCCTGAGCCGCTTGCCGTCCCCTGCCGCGAGAATCACCGCCTTCATGAGCTATCTTTCCCCGTTTCCGTTTTTAAACCCTGTCAAAACCATAACCCTTTATAAATTATAACATCTAAAAAAGACCTTATGACTCGTTATGCCATCCCAATCCGGCATGCTAATCCTGCTTCGGACAGGACAGTCCTTATACACGATTATCCTGTTCCATTCAGCTCAATCAGGCCGCTTTTCGAGCAGAAAGGTCTGACAGGTTTCAATTTTGATCAGCTCTCATTATCCGGAGTTCGCTCTTCATCCGGAGTTCATTGGTCTAATTATCTCACTGGCACCTATCAGGGCAAGCCGACCGGAGTCCTGTTTGGAAGGCAGGCCTGGATTTATGAGCATGAAGTAAAAGGACTGGCGAAACTATGCAATCCAGGCATACCCGAATGCTATGGCACAGGTAATTTTCAAATCACACTGCAACGTAGAACGGGCGCAAATCATATCAATTTCGCCCAGAACGACGAGTTCGGGTATCTGCTCCTTCGGCATTTGCCCGGACTGCCGCTGAACCTGGCGTTGGACTTCTCTTCCGCAGCTGGAAGAAAACAGGCCGTGATCATTCTCACCGGCGTGGTGGATTTGCTTGATTATGTACATTCGAGGGGCGTCGTGCATCAGGATGTAAAGGCACCGCACGTTCTAGTTGACGGCCAGCAGGTTTCTCTTATTGATTTTCACCTCTGGGATGATGTTCAGGACCGTCCCCCGACAATCGATTTCTGCGGCTTGGCTGTTTTCCCATCCATAGTAGCAGATGAGTTGTACGCCGGCCGTCCTCGGGAATTGGACAAAGTGCCTGAATGGGAGCCGCAGGGCTATGGCAAGATGCTGGAAAGCATACTGCCGCCTGATGCCAGCGGCGCCTTTTTCGATGGTCTGAGGGCCATCGCGAAGCGCCTCGCGCAAAAAACAGAAAGGTACGTCTATTCCACGCTCTCGCGGGACCTTACGAGCCGGAACGTACGGGCCGCCCTCCAAGCGCTTTCTGTTGAATAATCATAGCTGTTTATAAACTATAACATACATATCTTACCATTATGCTCTACACGAAAATATTGGCGCGCAGGAACGGCGCCGCCGGAAGGCCTGAAATAAAAAAGAGGCTCTTTTTCTCCAACGCAACGGGACAGCAGCCATCCCCTGCGCGTACTCCCAGGCGGGCGTTGTAGAAATCCCACAAGAAATGCCTGCAAGAACCGGCACGGGGGAACCATCCGCAGATGGTGGGTCCTGTGCCCAAAGGGCGTCCATATGCCAAAAATAAGATTAGCCCGGCAAGGCACCCGCGTTTTTCTACAGCGCCTCCCCGACGCTAACCTTTTTTAACAGGCTCCTTATCATATATTATATGCTTGACAAAAAAAAGATAGACGGCTTGTTATCGGACTACAAAGGATTCAAAATAGCCACCATCTGCTCCCATTCCTCGCTCCAGATATTCAAGGGCGCGCGCGAAGAGGGAATAAAGACGATTGGCATAGTGCAGAAGGACAAGCGCAAATTATACGAGTCGTTCCCCCTCGGCTGCCCGAACGAATTCATAGAAGTTGACAGCTACGCCGACGTGCCCTGGAAGGATCTCGTGGCGAAGAATGCCATAATAATCCCCCACGGCTCCTTCGTGGAATACGTCGGCGAAAAGTTTGACGACCTCCCAGTCCCGGTCTATGGCAACCGCAGGAGCATACTCTGGGAACGCGAGCGGGACAGGATGCTCTCCTGGATAAGGAAGGCGGGCATCAAGATGCCCAAGATGTACAAGCCCGAGGACATAGACGGGCCAGTGATGGTGAAGTTCCCCGGCGCCAAGGGCGGCCGCGGCTACATCATCGTCCGCTCGGAAAAGGAGTTCCGTGAGAAGGTCAGGGAGCGGGAGTGCGTCATACAGGAGTTCATCATCGGCGTGCGCGCATATCCCCACTACTTTTTCAGCCCGTTCAGGGGCAGGGGCTACGGGACGAAGCAGGGCGAACTGCAGCTGCTAGGCGTGGACAGGCGCGTGGAAAGCAGTGCGGACGAGATCGCCCGTGCGGTGTCGCTGGGCATGGCTCCGCAGCTGGCCTTCACGGTCATCGGCAACGAGCCCCTGGTGCTGCGTGAATCGCTGTTGTACGATTACATGGAGATCGGCAGGAAGATAAGCGAGACCTCGTTTGACCTTTTCGGCGGCCTGCTCGGCCCGTTCTGCGTGGAGACCATAATAACCGAGGAGCTGGAGATATACGCCTTTGAGGTCAGCGCGCGCATAGTCGCCGGCACCAACATCTATCCGGAAGGCTCGCCCTACTCGGTATATTACTATAACGAGCCAATGAGCACCGGCAGGCGCATAGCCAGGGAGCTGAAGCACGCTGCCAAGCTGGGCAAGCTCAGGGACATAGTATACTAATGGTGAAAAATTTGGAAAAGGACCACGTGCCGAAGCACATCGCCATCATCCCGGATGGAATATGACCGTTCCGATTGAAATCCGGAACGGTAAACCATAAACCGGCGATGGGCGAAGAAGAATGGCATCGGCAGGCAGGAAGGCTACGCCATAGGCATCCGCAAGATAGGCGACGTGCTGAAGTGGTGCAAGGCGCACGGCGTCCACATGCTCACCATGTGGGGCTTCTCCACTGACAATTTCAGGCGCGACCCCAGGGAAGTGGAGGGGCTGTTCGGGCTCTTCAAGGAGAACCTGAAAAAGGCGATAGAGAGCGACGACCGCAACAAGGACGAGCTGCGCGTCCGCTTTTTCGGCAGGCTGAACATGTTCCCGAAGGAAATACAGCAGATGATACGCAAGGCAGAGGCGGTCAGCGGGAAGAACAGGAAATACCAGCTCAACCTCCTGCTTTCCTACGGCGGCAGGGAGGAAATAGTGGATGCGGTGAATCGCATCATAGCCGAGGGCATGCGGGAGGTGGACGAGGACGCGATAAGCCGCCACCTCTACACGCACGGGCTTCCAGACCCCGACCTTATAATACGGACGTCCGGAGAGCAGCGGCTTTCGGGCCTGATGCCGTGGCAGTCCTGCTACAGCGAGTTCTATTTCTGCAGGCACCTCTGGCCGGACTTCTCAAAAAAGGATTTTGAGGCCGCGCTGAAGGAATACGCGAGGCGCAGGCGGCGCTTCGGGAAATAGAGGTGGAGTGCATGAAGAAAGCCATTTTGCTCGTCGTGTTTGCCGTTGTGCTGCTGCTCGTGATGTTCTTCTGGCCAAAGGCGAACAGCCGGGTGGACGACGACTTCACCGCATCCTCAGCCGGCAAGTCCTACTACGAAAATTTCGGCTGCACCTGCGTCGGCTTCACAGTGCCGCAGATGAACTGCAGGTCCTGCGCGCAGTACGTGGACTGTTACGGAATCCCGGTGTCGTGCGTGTCCGGATGCAGGAAGGAGATAAACGGAACCTGGCAGGGTGTCTACTGCAGCAGCGGCAGCGTGATTGTCTACCCCAAGGACAAGGAATCGTGCGAGGCACATGGAGGGCGTTGGGGGCCCATAGGGCTCTCCCCGGCCGAGGTGTGCGTCCTCCCCACAAAGGATGCAGGGAAAATATGCTGGGATTCCAGCCAGTGCGAGGGCGCCTGCGTGGCCACCCTGTCGCAAGACGCGTATGAACGGCTGGTGACAACCCACGTGCCCATATTCACGGCAGGCACCTGCACAGCATCCAACGCCGGCGTCGGCTGCAATGCCTATGTTGAAAACGGCGTAGTCAGCGGCATCCTCTGCATTGACTGATGGCTGACGAACCACATTTGCCGCGGAAACTGCAGCGTCTGACTATGCTTTTAAAGATGGGTGGGCAAAACCAACTATCACTCCGGCCGAGTGGCCAGAGTTTAGTTTAATGCGAGGTCATCAGTTTGGCCATTTCGGCCAAATCTGACCCCATTCGCTATCGCTCATGGGGTCATCGCTTGACCTTTTCGGTCAAGTCTGACCCCTTCGGGGTCATGGCGTAATGTTGGAATGCCAACGCGCAGCCCGGTAGCGCGGCAGTCTCCAGATCTCTCCCGGCACGTGCCGGGAA
>CAZBAM010000006.1:0-62139 GCA_964490215.1 Microcaldota archaeon
CAATGCCATTGGTATAGTTGGATATGCCAGGGCAGTTCTTCACCGTGACGTTGGTAAGCGAGCCGTTGAGAATGATGCCGTAGGTGGTGCCTTCGGTGCCGTTGTTGGTTATGGTGTAGCCGCCACAGTCAAAGATTACGTTGGAGGCTGCGATGACCACGCAGGCCGTGCCGCCCAGCGGTGTTACGCTGTTGGGCGCGCCGGTGGAGCTGCCGGTCATGGTGGTGGTGCCGCTGCTCGTTATCACCGAGCAATTGAACGCAACCGGCGACTGGTTCTGCTCTGCCCCGAACTTGACCCATTTGCTGTTGTTGAACATTAACTGGTAACTCTGGTTTATCCAGTCGGCTGAAAGATTTACACTGGACAGACGGACTTCGTCAATACTTCCGTTCAGATAACCGTTAGCTAAAGCGTTATTTTGGCCAATTGAGAGGTTCGTTGTGGCTAATTCCATTCCGGCTGCTACCGATCCGGTCGCGGTTTGTTTGGTGCCATTTATGTATAAGGCAAGCGTGGTGTTCCAGGTTGCTACGATATAATACCACGTATTGTTAGCTATAGTAACATCGGAAGCTATACTTGCGTAGGGTGTGCCTGATGCTTCTATTGTAAAGTTTATTTTATCGCTGGCGTTTTTAACTAATCGCCATTCACCCTGGCCGTCACCACTTATGACTTTGCTCATTATATATTCCTCAACCCCGCTACGATTGAATTTCACCCAGACCTCGGCACTTCCATTTCTCAGCACGTGAGACAGGGTAAGATTTACATAATCTCCAGCTCCGTCAAACCTTGCGCAACCGTCAATCTGACCGGTCCCGGCAACGGCATTGACAATCGTGCCGTTTTTACCATTGACAGTAGAGTCCAAAGCCGTCAATGTGGCGCCATTAGGCAAATGCCAAACGCTGGAGTAGTTAGAGTTCCATACGCCAGTGGCGTTCTGGCCGGAACTTACCGGGGTGTTGTTCTTGTACTGGACCGAGATTGTCGCATTGCCTGCTGGCAGGGTTACACCCACCCAGATGTGGGCGAGCGATGCGGTGTAATTCTCTATCTCGTAGGGCAATAACGTTCCGCCGTTGTCGCACGAAGCGTTGTAAAACCTCAGATCAATGTAATCCGGCTGCATGTCCGAGTCGTAGGGCAGGTTTATGTAGACCGGGAAGTTCGCAAGGCTGGAGGTGGTGGCGTTGATTATGGTTATGTTCGCGCACCTGTCAAAACCGGCGGAAACAACGGAGGCGAGAAGAAGGATGAGCAACAGCTGTTGCACTGGTTTTCCCGCCCTGAACCTCATGGGAATAGAACACAGATAATGCTTTTAAATCAGACTTTCTGGACAGACGTGAGCAACGAGAGAGAAAAAGGAGTGCGTTGAAGTGTATATCCACGCATAAAGCCGGTTGTCAATTGGATGTCAGCCGGTTTTTGGCGTGTACATGCTCAAATCAAACGCGGCAGGGTAGCTCGTGCCGTCGGGCTTCACCACGGTGCCGAGCCTGCGCATCCTCACCACCTGGTTGGCATCGGAAGGCACGTCCGGGCCTATGACCGCGACGACCACCTCGGGCTCCGAGAGCCGGGTGACAGTTATTGACAGGTCGTAGGAGGTGCCAAGCTTCTGCCTGAGCCATGCGGCATCCCCGGCCGACGTGGCTGCCGCGCAGTCAATGACCGCCTGGTCCACCCTCCGGTCGTCCCAGGAAAACGACAGGCCCAGCCTTGCCATGGAACCGCAGTCCGCCGAGGGCGAAGGCGGGGTGAACAGCAGGTCCGAGACGCGGACCGCGTCCCGCGACAGCGGGTCGGTCTGGTAATCAAGGTAGGACTTCACGCTGTGCCAGTAGGAAAGCAGCGCCACCAGGGCCATCACGAAGATGACCGCGGCGATTATCGCGTCAAAGCTGAAATACTGTCCCTTCATCTCAAGCACCCTGTTCTATGGTAAGAATACCAGCGTTATTGTTTAATATCAGCCTGTTGGAACACTTGCCGCTCTCCAGGCGCCCGCCTTGCAGGCAGTCGCCCGCCACGGCGTAAGTATAGGCCGGCACGGAATAGGAAAAACTGAAGTTTCCGTAGGGGCCGGGCCATTCCAGGAATATGACGTTCCGTTCCGTGAGCCGCGACAGGTCTATGACGTACGGCACGCCGAAGATGGTCCTGGGGAACGTATAGGCGTAGCCGAAGCCCTCCCCGCCCTTCACGGACAGGGTTATTATGTCAGCGAAACCCTGGCCGGCCTCCTTTGCCACGGAATTCTGCCTCATCGGAATCTCGCTGCCCTGAATCTGGTTTATGACTATGAAGGCTGCGACAACGACGAACATGAACACCGTGGTGTAGAGCATGAATTCCGCAGCCACCTGGCCGCGCTCAGGACGGCACACTGAGCTTCACCTCGCCGCCATCGTTCTCCACCAGGACCACGAAAAGCCCGGCAGCCTGGCCTTTGATAGGGTCGCGCGTGGTCTGCCTGCCGCCGGCTATTTTCGCGAACGTAGGCGACACCAGGTCCTGCGTGCCGGACGCGGATTTTATGCTCACGACCGCTTCGCCGCCGGCGGCATAGACCTCAAGGGTGGATGCCGGCACATTGAGCAGGAGCGCCTTCTTGGCACCTGGCCCCTGGGAATAGACGAAGTTCATGGTGTCCGCGAGCGAGCGCGCCGAGGCGTCTGCCTGGGCCGTGGCTGTCTTCTCGTAGCCCACGGAAGTGAGCGAAAGCAGCAGGAAAAGCACCGGAACCGTGAATGCCAGGATTATGCCGAACGTCACGAGGACCTCCAGCGAGCTCTGTCCTTTCATCATCCGCACCTCGTTCCGCTGCATGCCAGGGGGTCAAGGTTGTAGGCCGAGATGGCGCCTGAGCTCAGGGCGAATATGCCGGTGCTCGGCGTGTCTGCGCAGCTCTCGTAGTTCCTGCACCCGGGGAGCCCCATTATCTTTACGCCATCTATGCCGGAGTTGAACAGCTCCCGGTCAAGCCTGCTGTTGAGGTCGTAGGCAGCGGAGTTGGCATACTGGCCTATGACTAAGGTCTCTATGCCGAGTCCTGTGCCGCTGCGTGAATATGAGTCTGGAAGCAGGCGCTGGAAATACGAGGGCGCCGCGGGGTTGGGAACGTAGTAGCCGCACATCACGAAATCCCTTATTTTCTCCACGCCGTATATGGCGCTCCCGGAACTGTCAAGCTTCTTTGATGGGTCGGCGCTTATCTCATACGGCATGTGCGCATTCACCAGTAGCACGCATCTGCCGCGCGCGCCTGCGGTGCCGTTGAACAGCGGGCATTCCGGCGCCGAGACAGGGTTGAAGTCGGGGGACACGATGAATGGCAGCGAAGTCGCCGCGCCTGCGCCTGGGTCTATGGAAACATCACACCGGTCACCGGAGTATTTCAGCGGGTTGAATGTCCCTATTTCGTCGTAGTACGCCGTCCCCGCTCGTGGTGTGCAGCTTCCAGGGCTGCCGGGCGCACTGGTTACTATGTAGCCCGCGAATGCATGGTAGACGCCGGCGCCGAGCGCAGTTATCTCGTCAAAGCTGCCTGTGAGTATGTAGTTGCGCCTCTGCGCCATGTCCAGCGACGAGGCTGCCGGGACGCCTGGCATCGCCCCTCCAGCGGTCACCAGCGGGCCATACACCCAGCCCTGGCCTGCCCGCCCGCCGTCAAGGCGCTGGACGCTTATGCTGCCGGGCGAACCGTATGCGTCCCTGTTGAAGAAGAACTGCCTGTAGGCCGTGTGCTGGTCGTCTATGAGTTTCCGGCTGCTCCTGGCGAGCGCAGGGTCAATGAGGCCGCTTATGCCGACCGCGTTGCTCAGGTGGTACGTCCTCGTCACGCTGGAAGTCCTGGAATAGTCCCTGAGGCTTAGCTGCACGTCAAAGCTGTAGTTGACCGTGCCCACGTCGCCCTGCCAGGCGTTGAAATCGGACACCTGGAAGTCGCTGACGTATACTCCTATCGCCATGAGGGACGCGTTGAGGGTGGACACCCAGGATGTGAGCGACGAGTTCTCCATGTCCATGCCGACGGAATCCTGGAATGCGGACGGCGGCGCGGTGCCGTTGAGGAGCAGGTCGTAGAGCGCGGCACGGATGTTGGCGTTCTCGTCGCCTTGCGGCCCTTCGCTGAGCGGATGGTCAATGGCGTTGTTGTTGAGCCTGAACAGCGCGCGGTCCATTATCATGTTTGTCACGTTGTCCACCTTGGCAGGCGTTATCTGCTCTATGGCCAGCTCCACCGTGGACTCCTTGTAGAACTCGGAGTAGGCGCGCTCTGAAGCTTCCACGCCCTTCACCCACACGGATATGGAAAGCAGGATGTATGTGAGTATGAGGAATATGGTGACGGTAAACAGGAAACCCTTTTTGTTCAGCGGCAGACCCAACCATATCACCCATGCTATATGAATATCGTGAGCTTCAGTATCTTCACCGTGGCAGAGGGGACGAGGTCCCTTCCCTGGCTGATTCCGGAATTTGGATTGGCCGCGTCGCCGCAGGTCACCAGGCCGCCTATGCCGTTCCCGCCTGGGTTGCAGGTCAGGTAGTTGTAGATGGAAGCCGAGGGCTTGCTGTAGGTGGCGGAATACCCGAAGGTCATCACCTGGGACGATATGCTCAGCTTCCTTGCGGCCTTGGCGTGGAGGTCGGCAGCTTCAGAGGACGTGTCGTATATAGGCTGCGTGCTGCCGTCCGGGCTTATGGCCTCAAGCACGTAGCCGAACTGGACAGGAACCATCCTGCCGACCGTGCTCTGGACGAGGTTCTTGCGGAGGTCGGGGTCCTGCTGCGAAGCGATGTTGTCCAGGAGGGACGCACCGGCGCTCCTGCAGTCGTATGGCGCATCGCAGGGCGTGGTTGAAAGCGACATCAGCACGTCCCTTGAAAGGTAGTGGCCCTGGGTAAGAAGGTAGTAGTAGGAAGACGGGATGCTTGAGAAGAAAATCAGGGAATATATGGCGATCAGGGCAAGGGTAAATGCTACAAAAGCATCTAAGGAGAATATGAATGCCCGCATGGTAGGAGATATGTGGGGGCATTATTTAAAAACCATATGTCAGCGCTCAATTTTATGTTTTTAAACACAATTTAGGCAAACACAGATTCAAACACGAATTACTTGGAGAGGGGCACGCATTCGCCGTAGCCGGAGCCGCAGGGGTTGCATTCGCGGTAGGCGTAGGAGCAGCCGTCCCTGAGGCAGGGGATGCGCGAGCCAGCCTCGCAGGAGTGCGCCCAGGTGCAGCCGCCCCAGATCCCATCGCCGAGGCAGGCTGACGTGCCGCTGCAATTGCCCACGGCGCAGGACCGCGCCTGGCCTGGCTGGCAGGCGGCCTGCTGCTGGCCTGAGGAGGGGTAGTGCGCCACGCCGGGTCCCGGCGAACCGAAGAAAACCGCCATAACCACGGCGACTGTCAGCACGAGGAGGGCTAGGAGACCGAGCGGAATGAAGCGCACGACAGATGG
Source organism: Microcaldota archaeon (assembly GCA_964490215.1). Taxonomy (GTDB): domain Archaea; phylum Micrarchaeota; class Micrarchaeia; order Anstonellales; family Bilamarchaeaceae; genus Bilamarchaeum. Next base: position 5,485 of record CAZBAM010000006.1, read on the forward strand.
CAGCTGGGGCATCCTTGACCGCTGGGGGGTGGTTGAGGAAGTGGCTGAAGGGGGGGTTGAAGGAGCGCCTCTGGGGGCGGCTTGGGGGCTGGCTTTGGGGGCGGCATTGGATGCAGCCGTGGATGCCCGGGCGCTCTTCCTTTTTGCCATCACGTCACGTCACCTGTAGCCGATGAACACGCCTGTCTTTGCCTCAAACTGCCTGAGGACCGATGCGGCACTGAAAAGGCCGCCTTCCTGGACCATGGGCGAAACCTCGCAGAGCTTGACGTCGTCGGGCGACCCGGCCTGGATGCCGGCCAGGGCCGCGGCCTTCATGATTGCGTCCCTCTTGGAGCCGACCTTGTCCACCAGCCCGACTGCTGCGGCCTGCCTTCCGCTGAGTATCCTGCCGTCGCTGACGTTGTTGAACTTGTCCAGGTCCAGCTTCCCTTTCCTGTTCTCCAGCACCACGCCACGGAACTCTCCGTATATCTCGTCCACGACAGCCTGCATTATCTGCCGCTCCTCAGGCGTCATGTCCCTGAAGGAGGAGCCGATGTCCTTGTGCGGGCCGGATGTTATTGCGGTGACGTTGACGCCGAGCTTGTCCAGCAGCCCGCTCATGTCGGTGACGGTGGCGATGACCCCTATGCTGCCGGTGAGGGCGTCAGGGTCGGATATTATGTAATCCGTCCCGCTGCCCACGTAATATGCGCCGGACGCGGCGACCTCCCTGAAGTATGCCACCTTGGGCTTGTCCAGGCTCTTGACCGCGTCGTATATCTCGCGGGTGGCCACCACCGAGCCGCCGGGCGAGTCTATGACCAGGAGCACGGCGCCCACGTCGTCGCGCTTGTTGAGTTCGCGTATGCTCCGGGCGATGTCCTCGGAGCCGGGCATGCCGGAATCAAACAGCGTCTGGGGGGTGCCCTGCACCGTGAGCTCGTTGTCTATGTTAACCACTGCGACGCAGCTGCCCATGAAGCTGGGCGCGAGCGCCGAGAAGCCGAAGAACAGGAAGATGATGGCGATGAAGGCAAATACGAGCACGAGGGCAGTCCCCAGCAGCCAGGGCAGGCTTGGGTGCCTTTTGGCTGGTTCTCTGAAAGGTTCCATAGCCGGCTTTCTGCTGATATGAATATAAATGTTCATAGAAGAGAAAGGAAAAAAGGGGAATGGGAAAAAGGAAAACTGGGAAGAAAAAAGAAGAAGGAAAGTGGAATGGAAGGAAAGGAAGAAACGGAAAATGTTGAGATGGAGGAGGGAGGCCGTCCATGATACAGCTGCTTGACCTGCTCGCATTCCTCGTGCCAATCTACGTCGCTAATTCCTCGCCTGTGGTGCTTGGCGGCGGTGCGCCGCTTGATTTCGGACGGACGCTGCAGGACGGGGAGAGGGTTTTGGGCGATGGAAAGACCATGCGCGGCTTCATCGCGGGGACGCTCGCGGGCACGTTCGCAGGAGGGCTGGTTTCGCTTTTCTACCTGCTCCCGTTTTTCCCGAACCCGCTCACGCAGTTCGCGGCCGGGTTCGCCATGTCGCTCGGAACCATGTGCGGGGACGCGCTCGGCAGCTTCGTGAAAAGGCGCATGCACGTGGGCTCTGGCAGGCCGTTCGTGCCTGACACCATACTGTTCCTCGTCGTGGCCCTCGCGTTCGCGGCACCGTTCGCCTCCACCTCGCTCTTTGAGCCCCTGAACCTGCTGTTCTTCGCGATACTAACGCTCATACTCCACCCGCTGACCAACTTCCTGGCGAACAGGGCGGGGCTGAAGAACGTGCCGTGGTGATTTGGTGATTTCGTGGTGATAACAGCATCGCTCGTGGCTGGGGCGCTGAAGGCCGGAAGGGCAGAGAGGCTCAGCGGCGATATGGAATACATACGGTTCCGCGACTCGCATGCGGGCGTGGAGCGGGGCACGGTCATCGTGGGGAAAAAGGCCGTCCGCGGCTACCCGCACATAAAGAGGATATTCACGCTTGAGAACGGCCTGAAAATGAACATGAAGGACGCGGAACTGTACGCGGAGGAGAAGATAGACGGCTTCAACGTGCGCATCGCGTCCGTCGGCGGGAGGATATTCGCGTTCTCACGCGGCGGGTTCCTTGACGCGTTCGTCACCGAGAAGGCGCGCGATGAGAAGGGCGTTGCAGCGTTTTTCAGGGACAATCCCGATTCGGTCCTTTGCTGCGAGATGCTCGGCAATACCCCGTACACCGCGCCCGCGAAGGATTTTGACGTCGTGCTTTTCGTGTTTGACATCGGCAGGGGGCCAGGCGCCTACCTCCCGTGCCAGGAAAGGTACGCGCTCGTGAAGAAATACGGCCTGCGGTCAGTGCCGCTGCTCGGCAGGTTCAGGAGCGACGACTATGCCGGCCTGCGCAGGACCATCCTCGCGCTCAACAGGGGGAGGAAGGAGGGCATGGTGCTCAAGGGCGCGGAAGGGAAAAGCAGCGTCAAGTACGTCACGCCCTGGTCGGACATAGAGGACATCGCCAACGCCTCAGGCATGCTGTTTGACATGCCCATGGGATTCTTCTACCAGCGCGTGCTGCGCTCGGCGTTCTTCATAAGGGACTTCGGGCTTGGGAGGGACGAGTACGCGCGGAAGCTCGGCATGGCGTTCTACGAGGGCCTTGAGGCCGCGCTGAAGCGGGTGCAGGAGGGCGGCGACGTCAACGACGAATTTGAGATTTCCATCCGCAACCCGGGCATATGGGACGACATCCACAGGCACATGAGCCGCGAGGTGAAGCTGGAGGAGCTGTGGAGGCGTGAGGAGAATGGGGGCAGGACGAGGATACGCTTCAGGAAAATCTACAAGAAGACGACGAAGGCGCTCGCATCCTACGCCCGCGGCAAAGGCGTGACCGATTAGCCCTTTATCTTCTTGAGCACCGCATGGAACTTGTCGGCGGGCAGCCAGGTGCACCCTATCTGGTCTGCGAACTTTATCACGCCCTCATCGGACGAGACCATGGTCGCCTCGAGCTCCTTGGCGAGCAGGACTAGTTCAAAATCCTCCTTGCTGTCTATTATGCCGGTGCGCATGGCCTCGCGGTACTTGTCCCTGAGCCTGCGCAGCTTTTCGTCGTTGTCCGGCCGGTTGTCCTTGGCGAACTCCTCGGCCAGCCTGAGGCCCTTGTTTATGCGCGTGCGCACGTCCTCTATGAAGTCGTAGAGCAGCGCCGCTGGCAGGTAGATGCCGTAGGTGTTGGGAGCACGCTTCCTGAGCACCAGCTCCAGCTCGTCCATGGCCTTCGGCTCCACGAAGTTCTTCAGCTCGCCGAAAATGGATGGCGGCATGTAAATCTCAATGTCAAGGCCGTTGAGCTTCTTGATGAAGCCGCGCACCGCGGCCGTGGGGTCCTTCCCGAAATCCTTCCGTGCGTGCGGATTGACGAAAAGCGACGTGTCCACTACATAGCGGCGGTCCGGCATACCATCACATTCAGTTCCTCAGTTCTCCGTTCCTTCTTTCTCGTTCCTTCTTTCCTGCAGACAATATTTATAAACTAAATCAGCTTCACGAGCCCGCGGCCGATCTCAGGGATGTTGCCGCCGAAGAGGTTGGTCGCGTTGAGCACGAAGGTCATAAGTATGACGAATGCCACCAGAGGCAGCACGCATATGGCCGACACGAGGTGCTGGCCGAAGCTGAAGGCCCTCGGCCTGGAGCCGCTGAGCAGGTCGTTTATGGCCCCGAGGTTGGCGCGTATCCTGCCAGGGATTTTGAATGCGTTGCTGACCGCGGCGCCCTCGCACTGGTAGGTCTTGACGTCGGTCACCCTGGGCAGGGAGCACATCGTGGAGACCGGGGCCGTGCCGAGGGAGCTGCACTCGGGCTGGAGCACCCCGGACTGGACCGCGGGCAGCGAGGTGGTGGCGACAAGGATGTAGCTGAAGGGCAGAACGAAATACAGGCCGAAGGAGATTGCCATGAGGTAGGCGCCTCCGCCGCGCGTGGGCGGGAACGCCCTGAGCGCGACGCCTATGGAGAAGAAGAAGCCTCCGTAGTACTTGATGAAGTTGAGGATGTGCTCTATGAGGAAATAGGCGTACATGTAGAAGGTCAGGGACTGCGTCGTGTTGGAGATGCGCTCGGCTATCGGCTTGCACATGAAGCCGGATGCGTGCTCCGACATGAATATCTCCATGTAGATGGAACTGCAGCCCTCAATGGGCACGGACAGCCAGTAGAGGACGTTCATGAACCCCTGCACGCACGCGGTGGAGGTGTCCATGTAGAGCTTCATCCAGTCTATGAGGGTCTGCTGCTGGAACACTGCCGTCTGGGTGCAGTCGCAGCCGAACGACGAAAGGTACATGCACCTGACCACGTCGGACGCCAGGTATGCTTCCCCGAACTTCACCAGGCCCAGCACCATCATGACTATCAGGACCGTGGATGCGGCAAAGATGAACTCGGCCTTGGCGGTCTGCTCCAGGTTTCGCAGCCCGAACAGCCGCGAGAGCATGAGGAGCATGATGGAGCCGATGACCGACAGCGCCGCTGCAGCTATGGAGATGGCCTCCCAGTCACCGTAGAATACCGTGAATGCCATTCATATCAGCCTCGTCAGCGCGCTTATGTCCACTTCTTCCCCGAAGCTCTTGGCAAGGCCCTTTGCGGCCTCTGTGAAGACTATGACGTTGAAGGCCGGCACGACGAAGCCCAGCGCGAACGCCAGGCTGACCACGGACACCGGCAGCACGAGGAACACCAGGAACACCGTGCCCGTGAGGCCCTGGAGGGCGCCGCCTATCATCCCGAAAGTGCCTGTCACGAGGTCGGTCAGGCCGATGCCCGACCCTCCGGTGGTGGTGAAGTGGCTTCCGAAGAAATTGCCAAGGAACGTCGTGAAGTCGCCCTGGTCCGTGACGTAGTATGCCACCATGTTGTTGAAGGTCAGGAGCGGGCCGCCGAGGGGGTTGTAGAACATGGCGTAGGTGATGATGCTCAGCGCAGGGAAGACGAACAGGAAGGCGATGGCCACGCCTATGAGTGTGCCGCCCAGCCTCCGGGTGGGCATGAAGCAGCGGAAGAAGATGCCGAGCGGAAGGTAGTAGTTCATGAACGCCTGGAGCGCGAACACGAAAACGTAGAGCTGGGCCACGTTTATTATGTACGCGACGGAAAGCGCCACGGTCATGTTGTACAGGATCTGCTTTATGGGCGAGGCGAAGCCGGCCATGGGCGAGGCGACGAGGCCGACGCCCAGCGGCCTGGCGTAGGGAGTCACGGACGCCATCTGGTCTATGACTATGTTCATCAGGTAGTTGAGGTTCAGCCAGCCCTCCATGTCCGCCGTGACGCGCTCGTAGTAGCCGGCCGTGGCCGAATAGACGCCGGTGTCCGCTGAGACGCCGTCGGGCAGGAGGCCTGCCGGCAGGAAGCTGCCGACCGTGAGCTCGCCCATGGCGCCCACCAGCCCGAACAGGAAGACCACGAGCACGCCGGTTACCAGCAACTCGTAGAACTCCTGCCGCACATAGCCCTCCAGGGACGGGTTGCGGAAGAGCGTGGCCCAGGCATACATGAATCCAAGCAGCACGCCTGATACCGCCAGGGCTGCGCCTGACAGGGCGGCCACGTCCCACAGGCCGCCGGAAACAGCGCCGGTAACTATCAGTTGCGGGTCTATCAGTCCGTATGCCATGCCATCACAATATCAGTATCCATCCTTATCCGGCTCATATGCCCATGCCCTTTCAACTCAGATCAACTCATATGATTTTCAGGAACGACATGAAATTAACGTCCACGTTGAAGAACTTCGCGCATTCCTTGGCCGCGGTGAGCGTCACGAAGAGGTTTATGAACGGCATCAGGACGCTTATTATCACTATGTAATATACGACGCTTTTTATAAGCTCAAAGAGGAGGTTGAGGGCGCCGCCCAGGAAGAACGGCATGAACACGCCCGCGGTGAGGAACGAGATGGCGAGCACTATGCCTGCTACGCCGAGGATGCCGCTCTGGTTCAGGAACGCGCCCATCGCACTCTGGGCGTCCACGAGGTTGGGGGACATTATCTTGTTCGTCTCGTAGGTGAACAGGAACATGAACGGGTAGAATATCACGAGGGCGAATGACAGCGACAGGAGCGCCTCGCCGGCATTGCGGGTGAACGGGAAGGCCCGGAGCAGCATGCCCACGGGTATGAAGAAGCCCCACATGTATTTCTTTATCATGCACAGGATGATGACGTGGAGCAGCCACTCGGTCATGCCCAGGGACAGGAACTGCAGGGAAGTGCCGATGAGGTCTATTATCGGCTTCAGGACAGGCCCGAGGTTGAACGAATACATGGCGCGCCAGGTTATGCCGAACCACATCGTGGACGAGTAGATTGTGTGTATCACCGTGTTGTATATGACGAGCATGCTGTATTGCGTGGTCATGTCGCTGACCATCTGCCTGGCGAACGCCATGGAAGCGTCTATCATCACCGGATAGTGCGAGTATATCGGGTCGGTGGCCGGCCGGCTCAGGCCGTACCAGGTGTCCGCGGCCATCAGGGCGCCAAGGATGAATACCAGCCTCAGCACAGTGAGGCCGGTCTGGAAGGCCTCGTCCTTGGCCAGGGCGATGAGGTTGGGCATGCCGAAGAACTGCCCGAGCATGTAGATTATGGCCACGCCCATCATCACGATTAATGCCACGACTGCCACGGGCGCAAGCCACAGGCCGGCTGCGGGTGACTGGCCGCCGATGACTGCGGCCATCGGGTCCTCGCAGGTGGCCGGGCTGAATGCGTCATAGACGCTCGTGAAGGTCTTGGGGATGGTGCCTGCGAAGCTGCCTGCCCCGTACACGAAGTCACGGCCCTGGGTCTGAAGCGACTGCACGGTCTGGCTGAAGGTATCGCCGAAGCCGCCCTGCCCGGGGGGCTGGGTTTGCTGCGCGGACGCGAACGGGATGATGACGAGCGCGAGCAGCAGGGCGGCCAGCAACACGTAAGCTGGAGCGCCGCCTGATTGGACGCTAGTGGGTGGGACGCCGGCTGGCAAGGCGCTGGCGGGCTGGACGCCGGCGGGTTGGACGCTGCTGGCTGGAAGCGCAGCTGAACCTTGCGGTCGGGCGCTTTCCAGCTTCAGTTCGCCTTTCATCTCATATCAGCCTCGTGAGACCTGCTATCTCTATGTCGCCGCCGAACGTTATTGAAAGCGAGCGTATGATGCCTATTGTGCCTATGATGCTGAACAGGCCGAAGAACAGCGACCAGAATGTTATCCTCGCCAGCACGTCCAGCGGGCCGTTTTGCGTCCAGACGCTGGTTATGAAGTCGTCGTACTTGCCCTCCTTTGAGACTGTGTCAATGAAGTTGTCGCCCTTCCTTCTGGAATCCTCCATGGCCTTGCGCACCTCGTCGTCGCTGCGCTGGGTGTTGCTGTTCAGGTCAAAGCTTGGAAGGATGCCGGTCTTCTGGCCATTCTCTATCTCCCGCAGGAACTCCGGGCTTGTCAGGCCATTGCCTTCGTTCACCATCAGCGCGTTCTTGAGGTCCTCGGTCGTGCTGCCTCCGCCAAGCGTCGGCACGTTGCCGTTGATGTACATCGTGTTGGATATTGGCGGGTCCGGGACGCGGCTGCCAGCGAGCGGGCCTGAGAGACGGACCGGGTTTGCCTTGTCGTTGTGCATCCAGCTGTCGTACGCCTTGCTCTTGAGGTCAAACATCACCAGTGCGCCGAACGCGTAGAAGGCCGGGAAGAAGAAATACAGGGCGATTGCCATGGCCAGCAGCAGGCCGCCAAGCCTGCGGGTGAAGGTGAATGTGCGCAGCAGCGCGCCAATCACGAAGAGGGCCGGGAACAGGGCGACAGCCACGTATCTCAGCAGGACCTCCTGGAACTTGCACAGCATCATGAGCTTCATGGCCCAGTCAAAGCACAGCTCCTTCACCTTGTTGGGCATTGACACGAAGCCCCTCCAGGGGTTGAAGGTGAAGAAGCCGGCGTATTCGGTGAAATATTCTATGTTTATGGTGAGCTCGCCGACGAAGGAGGTCTTGATGTAGCTGACGTAGATGTCAAACGCGAAATTCTTTGCCTCCTCAAAGGTCTCGCTGAGATACCACATGCCGAGCCGCATGTGGCAGGACGGCACGCCGTTGTATATGGAGTTCTGGTCGCGCGCGATTTCCTCGCCGCATATGTCCATGCATTTGTAGGTCTTGACGCCGCCGATGCTCACCGGCACGAAGGCGCTGGTGGCGGTGCCGAGGCACTGGAACTGGCCTGCCGAACCGAATGAGCCGGTCGTGGCGGTGGTCCCGCCGAGGTTGGACACGCCAAGCGCACCCTGCACCACGTTGTCCATCGTGGTTATGCCGCCGATGGCAACCGCGATTATGACCGCGGAGTAGAATATCTCGGCCAGCTCCATCTTGGCCCAGGTCTTCATCTTCTCGTTCATGAGAAAGCCTGAAATGACGTACACCAGGGCGACCAGCGTGGTCACTATGCCGAATGCGGCGGCCGCGAACCACAGCCAATCGCCCCAGATGGAACTTATGATAGACGGCATGTTACACCTTGGATACTATGAACTTCGTCATCGCGTTTATGAACGCCAGGGTTATCACCATGGAAAGGGCTGGCATGAAAAGCGCCAGCAGTGAAAGCGCGGCCAGGTTCTGCATTATGGGCAGGAAGTATGACATGTAACTCGCCTGGATGCTGGCCTCGGACAGGAGCCTCTGGAGGAGGAACCCGAACGTCTGGCCGCCTGGGATGTTGCTGAACAGGAGGTTGCTGGTCTGGGTGCCTACGATGCCCCAGACGATGTAGCTGCCGCCGCACATGTAACCGACCGCGAACGTCTGCGACGGGTATGCCTGGCCTCCGATGTCCGTGAATATCTGCTTGTTTATGAGGTAGGTCGTGGGGAAGATTATCTGGAAGCCGAAGGCAAGGGCTATGAGGAACGCCCCGGCGTCCCGGGTGGGCGGGAAGAAGCGCAATATCAGGCCTGCGGGAAGGATGAACGTCCGCATCGTGCCGTCCACCAGGTAGAGGAGGGTTATCTGCGCCGAGAGGCTGCCATAGACTGACACGAGGCCGAGCGCCACCACGTTGCTGATGGACACGAATGTGTCAAGGCCGGGGAACACCTTGTAGGTCTGCGTGAGCACGTATTCTCCTATCCTCCGGGTGAATGTGCTGAGCACGGACGTGCATGCCTGCACCTGGTAGATGTCGTACATGCCCTGGAAGACGCTGGTCTGTACCACGTTCTGCATGAAGGTGATGGCGGCCTGGGGCGGGCTGACAGAGGTGCTGCCGGTGTATGCCGAGGCGACGGCGTCGCCCACGTTGAAGAGCGCGATGACGAACACCACCAGCAGGAACGACGCCATGAGGCTGGAGAGCTCAATGTTGAGATAGGCCTCCCACTCGGGCACCTTGAAGACCCGGGACAGCAGGTAGGTTATGAGTATGACGAATGCGACGAAGAAGGCGAAGTATGTTATCACCTGCCGGTAGATGTACAGGCCGCCCTCGGTGCCGAAAAGCGTGGACTCAAACTGCGTGAGCACCTGGAAGAGGAGCACGTATACGACCGCGGAGACGATGGCGCCGCTGAGCAGGGCCGTGGCCCAGACAGAGGCATGCGCCCGCGTCTCTGCGCCGAAAACCTGCCCGAGGGCATAGGCGGCGCCAGCCAGCACCAGGCACATCACCATGAGGGTGACCAGCGACATCTGCGCAAGGCCGGCCAGCTGCTTTATCACCGAGGTTATGTCTGCATTGGTGACCTGCCCCTGCATTATGCCAGGCAGAATGAAGTATATTACGGCGAGTATGACCGCGGACAGGCCGACCGCCACCAGCATGCCCTGGGCCCACACCGTCGCCCTCGCCCGCGTCTCCGCGCCGAGCACCTGGCCGCCGACATATACGGCGGCGGCGAGCACCAGCATGAACATCATCAGCGGCACGATGATGGACAGGAATATGCTGACCTGCTCCAGCACGGCCTCTTTCGGCGCCGGTGGATTGGCCTCGGCGGAGAACGGGGCCTGGGCCGAGGAGAGCCAGGCCAGCGAAACCAGCAGGAGCATGAGCAGGAGCAGGAGGCGGGCGCGTTTCAAGTCATACCACCTTGGTGAGGCCTATCAGCTCGGCTTCGCCGCCGATTAGCAGTGATATGTCCCTGTACATCGTGACCGTGAATATTACCTCAAAGACGGTTGCCACGGTGACGAGGATGATGAACGGGCTGACTATCAGCACCTCGCGGAGGATGAAGTAGAAAAGGCCTGCGGAAGTGCCGACTGGCATCGCAGGGTTGTTGAAGAAGGTATAGAAGAAATCTCCGCTCATGCCAAGCATGAACTTCCACATGTTGAACATGGTCCTGACAAAGCTCTTGGCTGCTGAAAAGATGCCCTTGCTTATTTTGTCAATGCCGCACCCTATCCGCGTAATCGTGTTGTAGCCGCATTCGCCGGCCTTGGAAGCGGTCTGGAGGGTGCTCTCGCTGGCAAACTGCTCGGTGGTCCGCTCGCCAGCAGACCGGCCCTCCATAAGTTTGGAGAGCCAGTCGTCATGGCTCCTTTCAGTGGAGAAGAAGCTGGACTGGGACGGCGTGTATGAGAAGTCAGCGGGCTTGAAGACGTCAAATATGAGGTAGTTGGAGAGGATTATGGAGAACGGCAGGACGAAATAGAGGGCGAACGACAGGGCGATTATGCTGGAGCCCGTGGTCCTCGTGAAGGGGAATGCGCGCATGACGAGCCCGAGCGGAAGCAGCAGCAGCGGCACCACGTCCTTGGCGAACAGGACGATGAACTGCTTGGCCCAGATGACGGTTATGAGGTAGCTTATGCTCTCCACTATCTGGGTGTGGATGTTGCTGAGCACGACCAGGCCCGTGAAGGGCGCGAACGTGAACGTGACAGCGTTTATCGCCGGGATGGGCGTGCCCAGCGGGAAGCTGAGTGTGGAAAGGAACCCTATGAGCGCCTCAAAAAGGTAGAGGTCCATGTACTGCGACTTCAGCTTCTGGTAGATTATGTCAAGCGAAGCCAGGGCGAGTTGCAGGTGGTTGTTCGTGAGGCCGGCTACGGCGTTCTGGCCGGAGGCTGGATGGATCATGCCCTGGAACTGCTGGTCCAGCGAAGCCGACAGCAGCCCTGAGGATACGCCGTTGAAAACCGCGTCCGAGCCGAGCCAGAACAGGATGATGAAGACGCTGAACAGCAGCGCTGCCAGCTCCTCCTTTGCCACCGCGTGGAGCTGCGGGTTCTGCAGGGCGTATGCTATGGCGTACATGCCACCGGCGATGAAAACGCCCATCGTCAGGGAGACTGCTATCATGCCATAGGCCGAGAGCGGTAGCGTTATATATAGCAATAACGGCAGCAGCATCTCCATGGCCCTACTATGCCCCTTACGAATTTATAATTTATGGGTTTCGGGGTTCGGTGGTTCGGGGGCTCGTGGTTCGGAGACGCGTGGTTCGGGTTTCATGGTTCGGAAGCGTGGGGAGATGGTGGTTTCACCGGATTTCCGGTTGCTGGTTACGGGCTGCCGGCTGGCGGTTTTCCAGGCCTACATAATTTTAAAGAGTAGGCACAAACTATCAACCGGACGCTAATTCGGACTCCGGAAACTGATAGCCTTATGACGAAATACAGGACGCACTATGTGAGGGACGCGAAGAAGGCGGCCGGGCAGAAGGTGCAGGTCGGGGGATGGGTGCACGACTTCCGCGACTTGGGCAAGCTCAAGTTCGTGCTGGTGCGCGACGTCACCGGCATACTCCAGGTTACGATGAAGAAGGGAGTCGTTGACGACGCCCTGCTCGCCGCGGTGAAGCTCAACAAGGAGGACGTCGTGGCATTTTCTGGCATCGTAAAGGAGAACAAGGTGGCGCCGGACGGCGTGGAACTGGTGCCTGAGTCCTTCGAGCTGCTCAACCAGGTGGAACGGAAGCTTCCCGTCGACCCCACGGGCGTGGTGCCTTCGGAAATTGACGTCCGCCTCGACCACAGGTACATAGACCTGCGCAGGAAGGAGCCTTCGCTCATATTCAGGACGAAGTCCGCCGCGGTGCACGCGTTCCGCGAGAAGCTCACCCAGCTGGGCTTCACGGAGATACAGACCTCGGCCATAACCGGCGCGGCCACAGAAGGCGGCGCTGACGTGTTCCAATTGCAGTATTTCGAGAACAAGGCATACCTGGTGCAGTCGCCACAGCTCTACAAGCAGATGGCAGTCATAGGCGGGTTCGACCGCGTGATGATGACAGTGCCGGTTTTCCGCGCCGAGAAGCACAATACGACGACGCATCTCAACGAGATAACGCAGATGGACATAGAGATGGGGTTCGCTGACCACAACGACGCCATGGACGTGCTGGAGGCGACCATATTGCACATGCTCGCGACCGTGAAGAAGGAGCTGGGCAGCGAGATAGAGCCGCTCTGGGGAGAAATCGTGGTGCCGGAGAAAATCCCGCGCTACGCCTATGGCGAGCTCGTTGACAGGCTCAATGCCAGCGGCATGGAGATGAAGCACGGCTGGGACTTCACAAGGGAGGCCGAGAAGAAGCTGCACGGGCTGCTCGGCGACGAGCTGTATTTCATATACGACTGGCCGACCGAGGTGCGCGCGTTCTATTCCATGCCCAATGCGAACAATCCGGAGCTTTGCCACGCGTTCGACCTCATGTACCGCGGGCTGGAGATATCCAGCGGCGCGAAGCGCATCCACCTGCCTGCCGTTCTCGAGGACCAGCTGCGGAAGCGCGGGCTGGACCCGCATGATTTCGAATTTTATATCAGCGCGTTCAGGATGGGCGCGCCGCCGCACGCGGGCTGGAGCATCGGCCTGGAGCGGTTCGTGATGAAGCTGTGCAAGCAGGAGAACATACGCGAGTGCATGATGTTCCCCCGGGACAGGACGAGGCTGATGCCGTGATGGCAAGGCCGCAGGGATGGAAATGGCAGCACCGAAGAAACTGAACATACTCGTCACCAACGACGACGGGGAGGGCGACGGCATGCGGATACTGCTCTCGGTGGCCCGCAGGTTCGGCAACGCCTATGCCATAGTGCCCAACAGGCAGAGGAGTGCGATATCCGGCGCGCTCACGCTCCACAAGCCCATCAGGCTGCACGATGCCGGCGATGGCGTCTCCAGCATAAACGGCACGCCCTCTGATTGCGTGCTTTTCGCCATGTATTCCGGCGAGTTCCCGAAGCCGGACCTGGTGCTGGCAGGCATAAATCCGGGGGACAACACAGGCCTTGAAGCGCTGTTCGGCTCAGGCACGCTGGGCGCGTGCTGGCAGGCGGTGCTCGGCGGGACGCCTGCCATCGCGTTTTCTGTGAAGAAGGTGAAGAAGGAATGGCACGAGAAACGGTGGGCCAACCGGGACACTCTGGCGCGCAGGGTCGCGGAACTGGTGAAGGAGCTGATGCCCATGATGGGCAGGGAAACGTTCTTCTCCGTAAACCTCCCGGACAAGCCTGAAGGGGCCAGGGTGGTATATACCAACGAGTTCCAGAAGAACAAGTTCATAACCCGCGTCACCAGGCGCACGGACCCGAACGGCATGCCATACTACTGGATAAGCGGCTGCTCAAGGAAGGGCGACAAGGGGACGGACACCTACGAGGTGCTGCATAACGGCTCCATAACCGTGAGCGAGATAAGCCTGGGGTTCTTCAAGGGGGAATGACGTGCCCGCGCGTGACAGGTTCAGCAAAACAAAAACCGCATGCGTGTTCAGCCACTCCGTCATCACTCTGGTTCAGGGGGCCATTAGCGCATGCGGCGTAACTGGTATGCCTGAAGGGAAATAAAAACTCACTTGGCCATCTTCGCACGCAGAAGAGCGGCGGTTTCCGTGTTGCCATTTTTTATGGCATACGTAAGCGCAGTCCTGCCGACCTGGTCCTTTGCATTTGGGTCTGCTCCCTTCTCAAGCAGCAACGACACTATCCCTGGTTGGCCTTCCCTTGCGGCATACATGAGCGGTGTCCTGTCGATGAAGTCCATCGCATTTACATTAGCCTTGTTTCTGATAAGAAGTATAGCGACTTCGTTCTGACCTTCTATGATGGCCCGCATCAGCGGAGTTATGTCCTCCCAACTTGTCTCCTCCAGGCCTATTGCATCGATGCCGATTATCTCCTCGGCTACTGCCTCGATGTCGGCGCCGTGCTTCAGTAGCAGTGCGGCTATTTCGGCGTTTCCCCCCCTGACGGCCACCATAAGCGGGGTTGGGTATTTGAGATTGAGTAATTTGAGGTTGCCGCGTTTGTTGGGGTCAGCTCCCTTTTCCAGGAGCAGACTGACGATTTTTGTGTCCCCATTCGATGCAGCCATCATGAGCGCGGTACAGCCGTCTTTGTCCTTTGCATTCACATCAATCCGGCCATTCAATACTGCTTCAGTGAACCCGCTGACGGTCAGGGAATCCACAGACACGACAGGCGCGCTTTTCTGATTGCTTAAAGCAGGCTTGTCGGCATTATTGCACGCGAATGTCAGGGCCATGCCCGCTGCCAGCACGGTAAGGCCAGTTCTGAAAGCGCCCAGTGGCGTACGCCGGACCGGTTGATTCGCGAAATTCAACGCTTTCATCCTTTATCCCTCCACAGATGTATATATACAAAAACAGTTAAAAAACAACTGGTAGGCTGGGTCAGCTAAACCCGGCACCCAGGTTCCAACGGTGCGGCACTGGAAAAGAGGGGGAGGGAAACATTTATATTTGTTGCTCAAAATAATGAACACATGTTCAAAAAATTGAACTTGTTTTCAAAAACTGAAATGAAGCTCCTCGTATTCATGTCCACCAGGGACGGCGAGCTTTACGAGCGCCAGATCGCAAAGGAAGCGAAAGTGAGCACCGGCTCCGTGAACAGCATAATGAAGGACTTCGGCAGGCTGGGGCTGGTGATTAGAACGAAAAAGGGGCGCATGCTCTTTTACGCCAGGAATGACCGGAGCGCGCTCCTGCGGCAGTTCAAGATATTCATGACACTGAACAACCTCAGGGCGGTCATGGAAAAAATAGTTCCGCTTAGCAGGCGGATAATCCTTTTCGGCAGCTGCGCAGAAGGGAGGAACGGGGAGAAGAGCGACATCGACCTGTTCATCCTCTCAAGGGAGAAGGAGGCCATAAGGCGGGCCCTGGACGCCTACCCGGGAATCCAGGCGATTGTCCTGGATTCAAGCGAATATGCGAACCTCCAGCAGAAGGACAAGCCGCTTTATGACCGCATACAGCGGGGGATAGAACTCAGGGGTGAAGAGGATGGATGAACGGTTCGATAGGTGCATACGCGAGGGAAAACTGGTGAAGGAAGGACTGCAGCCGGACCTGGTGAAAAAGGAGCTGGAGGCCGCCGAAGCCGACCTGGAGAGCGCAGGGAACTCTGCTTCCGAAGGCAATTTCAAATGGGTGACAGTCCAGGCGTATTATTCCATGTTCCATACGGCAAAAGCGCTCGTCCTGAGCAGGGGATACCGCGAGAAGAGCCACATCTGCCTTTCAATCGCCCTGAAGGCGCTTTTCATGGACAGCGGGGTCCTGGAGAGCAGGCATCTCACCCGCTTCAGGGATTGTATGGGCCTGAGGGAAGACGCGGATTACGGCCTGATATATTCCGAGAGCTCGGCCAAGGCGGCGCTCGGATGGGCGAGGGAGTTCCTTGAGGATGCGAAGTCCGCCATCAGGGCGTAAACGCTCGAAAAGAAGGAGGTGCTGCGGGTATCCGGGGTCTGGATGGCAGCCGTTCACAAGCCCGACGGAGGGAAATAAAAACAGAGCGCGAAATCAAAAACAAACAACGCCGTGAAACCCGAAACCGGCTGCGGCGGAGCGGCTACGGCGGGCTTGCCATCTCCGGCACGAGCGGGCTCCTCCGCGTCCGGAGGTGCACGGTGGCGTTGAACTTCTTCTTCAGGAAGGATTTCGCGGCCTTGATGCGCTCGCCGTCGCGGCCGATTGCGATTCCACGGTCCTTCTCGTCTATTGTGAGCAGCATCGCCTTCTCGCCCATCACGTCGCGGATTTCTATGTCGTATATCTTTATGTTGTTGAAGAAGCTGCGCACGAATCCCTCCGCGTCGTCGCTGTCGCCGACGATTATCACGCGCTTGCGGAATATGCGCTTGAGCTTCTCGATGTTGGAGCCGCCCTTGCCTATGGCGCGGCCGAGCGATTCGTGCGGGACGAGGAATATCATGGAGCCGGCCGTGGAGAGGTAGTCGGACGGCATGATGTGGGTTATCTTGTCAAAATTGGCGAATATGTTAAGGTCGTCGCCGCTCAGCTCAATCTCCGCAGCCATGGTGACGCCTTATTTCTTCCTGGCGAGTTCCGAGAGGTTGGACGAGCCCTCGTCGTACACTGACAATACCGAGACCGGGAACGGCTTGCCGCAGACCGAGCCGAGCTCCACTGAGCTGCCTTCAAACTCAATGACAGGTATGCCGGCCGCCTTCGCCACGGACAGCACCTTCTCCCTGACGTCAGGCTGCGCGTTGCCCGCGAGCACGAACACCCTGGCCTTGGCGCCTGCCATGGCGGTCCTGGAACCGAAATCAACCTTGCCGCTTTCCACGGCGAGGCGTAATGCGCCCGTGAGCGGCCTTTCCTTCTCCTTCTTGCTCTTGCGCCTGCGGACCACGCGGGTCTTCTTTGACCGGATCTTTTTCTTCTTCGGCTCTTCACCGACTTCCCCTTCGGTCACTTCCCCGCCTGTGATTTCACTGCCGCTGGTTTCCTCCCCTGCGGTTTCCTCGCCTGATTCTTCCTGGAGCGCGCTTTCCACTGATTCCTCATCAGGGGACTCCTGCTGTTTATCATCAGTCATTGCTTTCACCCGTTCTTCTTTCGCCCTTTCTTCCTCGCTTCACCCTTTCTTCCTCGGCGGCTTCATGACGAGCCTGATCTTGCCTGTGCCGACCGGAACGGTCTGGCCCACGATTATGTTTTCGGTCACCCCGATGAGCTTCTCCTCCTCTGCGAACGCGCTTGCGTTGATGAGGTGCTTTATTGTCTCCTCAAACGCAGCACGCCCGAGCACGCCGACCTTCTCGCCGGACAGGCCGTGCCTGCCGATTGACTTCACCATGCCGGAATAGGTCATGGCATCGGCGATGAGCATGATGTGGCGTATGTCCACTGAGAGCTTCTGCATCTCCAGGACGTCCCTCGTCTCCTTTATTATGGCCTTGCGCGCCGCCTCTATGCCGTACACGCGCTCAATCTCCTTTATGTTGTTGGTGTAGATGCGCTTGGCGTCCACGGCCTCGTGCATGCTGGCGCCTATGATGTTGAAGCCGCCGGCACGGACGAAGTAGCCATCCTCGCCCTTGACCACCACGGCCCTGGATATGCCCCGCACGCCACGGACTATGGCGTCCTTGAGCTTCTGGGCGAGTCTGCGGACGTACTTGGCGGTCACTTTCCTCTCCTTCTTCTCGCCAGCCTTGGTCTCCTTGGGCTTCTCCTTGAGCGGCTGGAGCACGAGCTTGTTGTCGCTGGTCCTGATCTCGGTGCAGAACGGCTCCAGCGCCTTTTTGAGCATGTTTAAAGTCACGCCCTGCGCCTTGCCGTCCTTCTCGCTGAACGTCACGTCTATGGTGAGGGTCTCCAGGTCGTCCTCCACCAGCGCCACGTCTGACACGAAGATGCTGGCCAGGTCCTTGGCGACCTTCTCGGCCTCGCCGGGGCTGCGGGCGTAGGCGCTCTTGAGGTGCACGTCTATGATGGCCTTCTTGGGCTCCTTCTTGGCGTCCACTATCTCAATGAGCCTGGGCAGGCCCGTGGGCACGTGCTCGGCGACGCCGGCGTAGTGGAAGGTACGCATGGTCATCTGCGTGCCTGGCTCGCCTATGCTCTGGGCGCATATCACGCCAACCGCCTCGTAGGGCGGAATCATGACGCTGGGCTGTTTCCTGGTTGTCATCATAATCGCCTCATGCGGTATCAACGTCGTCCTGCTTGGTCACGTCAACCAGCTCGGCCTTGGACGAATACATAGGGTCCTTGGCGTCGCCGCCGTATACGAACTGGACTATGCTCATGTCGGCGTTGCGCACCGTCATGTCGTCAAACACCACCAGGTCCTGGAGCGCGTTGATGAGCCTGCGCTGCATGTAGCCCGAGCGCGCCGTGCGGATGGCGGTGTTGACCAGGGCCTCGCGGCCGCCCATGGCGTGGTACATGAACTCGTAGGGCGCAAGGCCCTTGTGGAACGAGGAATACACGAACCCGCGTTCAAGCGCGGTCAGGACGCCGGGCTTGAAATAGGGCAGTATCCTCCCCTTGTAGCCCCTGGCCAGGCGCCGGTTGCGCACGGTCTGCTGGGCCACCAGCGCGGACATCTGGATCGCGTTGAGCAGGCTGCCGCGGGCGCCTATCTTGGCCATGATGATGGAGGGGTTGTCTATGCCCAGGTCGTGCTCCACAACCTTGCCGACGTCCTCGCGCGTCTTGCTGGTTATCTCAACGATGAGGCCCTCCAGCGTCTCCTTCAGGCTCATGCCCGGCGCGCGCTCCAGCGAGCGGCTGCGGTATTGCATGACGAGGTTGTCCACCTCGCGGTTCATCTTGTCGGTTATCTCCTTTATCTTGCCCATGCCGTTCTCGGAAACAGTGTAGTCCTTCAGCGACACGCTGAGGCCGTGCATGGAGAGGGCTTCCAGCGCGATGCGGGTCGCCTGGTCTATGAAGTGCTTGGTGAATTCCGGGCCCTCTGTTATGAACATGCGCTCCAGCAGCTCGCCCTCCATGACCTTGCTCTCCACGGCGCCTTTCAGGAGCTTGCCGTTCTTTATCACTATCTCCTGGCCGAGCTTGGAGATGGTCCGGAGGTTGGACGACTCCGGCAGCAGCAGGGAGAATAGCAGCTTGCCTGAATACTTCCCGCCGGCCACGTCGGACGCGGGCAGCTCGGTTATCCCGATGAGGTAGAGCAGGCTCGCCGCCTCGCTCTTGGTGTATTCGGCATCTTCCTGGGTGAGGAAATACAGGCCGGACACGTGGTCCTCCTGTGGCTTGATTACGGCGTGGCCGTGGCGTGGCGAGAGGAGCTGCTTCTCAACCTTCATCAGGTAGCGGGCCTCGGCCTGCGCCTCCTCGGTCTGCATTATGTGGAGGTTCATCTCGTCTCCGTCAAAGTCTGCATTGTAGGGGCTGACCACGACCGGATTGAGCCTGAACGTCTTGCCCGGCAGCACCTTGACCTCGTGGGCCATCATGGAGATGCGGTGGAGCGAGGGCTGCCTGTTGAATATGGATATGTCGCCGTCCATTATCTGCCTTTCCAGCACAGAGCCTACCTTGAGGTTTTCAACCTGCTCCTTCTTCATCTCAGGGGTGTCGCCGACCTTTATCCTCTTGCTGTCGGGCCTTATGATGTAGGTAGCCTTGGGGTATGCGTCCGAGAGCACCAGCTTCCTGCAGAATTCCAGGTTCCATTCGGTGACGTGCACCGGCACGGTGAGTTCCTCGGCTATGGTCAGGGGTACGCCGACCTGGTCAAGGCCTATGCGCGGGTCCGGCGAAATGACGGTTCTCGCGGAGAAATTAACGCGCTTGCCTGAGAGGTTGTACCTGAAGCGGCCCTCCTTCCCCTTGAGCCTCTGGGCGAGCGTCTTGAGCGGCCTGCCGCTGCGGTGCCTTGCCGGCGGTATGTTCGCGGTCTCGTTGTCAAAGTAAGTGGTCACGTGGTATTGGAGCAGCTCCCACAGGTCTTCTATGATGAGCTGTGGCGCGCCAGCGTTTATGTTGGCCTCAAGCTTCTGGTTTATCCTGATTATGTCCACCAGCTTGTGGGTGAGGTCGTCCTCGCTCCTCTCGCCGGTTTCCAGCGTGATTGAGGGGCGGACGTTCACCGGCGGCACCGGCAGGGCCGTGATGACCATCCATTCCGGCCTGGAATACACCGGGTCAAATCCCAGCTCGCGCAGGTCGTTGTCGTTGATGGAGGCGAGCCAGTCGCGTATGTCTGTTGGAAGCAGCATGTCCTTGTCCCTGAAGATGGTGGTCGGCTTGAGCAGCTTTATCTCAGGCAGCTCAGCTGCACAGTGCGGGCATTTCTTCGCTGCGCTCTTCTCCTTCCGGGAGGCCTTCTTGGCTTTGACCTCCACTTCCGCTGCCGCGGTGGTCGGTTCCAGCACCGGCACCTCGGAACTGAGTATATCCTTGCCGGCTGCAGCCGCAGGGACGGGCGGCGCCTTCTTCTCCTCCTCGCTCTTCTCCAGCTCTTCTATGGCCTTCTCCGGCACGGGCTTCCTGCCGAGCAGCTTGTAGCACGAGGGACACGTTGATTTCAGGACGTAGTATATGTGCTTTGCGAACTCCACGTGCATGATTGGCCTGACGAGGTCTATGTGGCCGAAGTGGCCGGGGCATTCCTTGACACGGCCGCCGCACGTCTTGCAGCGCAGGCCTGGGTCCACGACGCCCAGGCGGGTGTCCACCAGACCGCCGTCAATCGGGTAGCCGTCGTCGTCGTAGGTGTCCGGGACTGTTATCTTGGTCGCGGACATCTTGCGTATCATCTCCGGCGAGAAAAGCGAGAACTTCAGCTTATCCAGGACCTTCTTGACTTCCATCATCATGACCAACTCCAGCTTTCCAAACGACCGTTCAGCGGCATCCGCTCATCGGCGTTACATGCATTACACCGGCTTTGCAAGCGCACCGGCACGGTTACCTTCATACCGGGCATCTCAGCCCTTCTCCTTGAGCACCATCCTCGGGAATATGTAGAGCGACTTTATCTCGTCCAGCAGGAGCTTGAACGCGTAGCTCATCTCCACCGGCTCCACGTTCTCGTTCTCGCATATGGGGCAGACGTCCTTGTTGCGGGCGTAGTCGTGGGTGGCGATGGAGCCGCACTCGGTGCACACCAGCTGTATGGTCTTGTCGCTCTCCTCCAGAAGCCGCTCCTTGATGAGCATGCTCGCGCCGTAGCCTATGAGGCAGTCGCGTTCCATCTCACCGAACCTGAGGCCTCCCTCGCGGGCGCGGCCTTCGGTGGGCTGGTGGGTGAGCAGCTGCACCGGTCCGCGGGAGCGGACGTGCATCTTGTTGGACACCAGGTGGTGGAGCCTCTGGTAATAGACGTTGCCTATGAACAGCTTGGTCTTGATTTCCTTGCCGGTGAGGCCGTCGTACATTACCTCCTCGCCGTATTCGTCAAAGCCGGCCTTCTTCAGCACCGTGCGCAACTCGTCCTCGGTGGTGCCGCTGAAGCCGCTGGCGTCCATGAGCGTCCCTGCGAGCGCGCCGGCCTTGCCTCCAAGCGTCTCCAGCAGGTGGCCCGCGGTCATACGCGAGGGTATGGCGTGCGGGTTTACTATGAGGTCCGGGACGATGCCCGAAGCCGTGAATGGCATGTCCTCGTGCGGGACGAGCAGCCCTATGACTCCCTTCTGGCCGTGCCTTGACGCGAGCTTGTCGCCGATTTCCGGCGTCTTGATGGAGCGCACGCGGACCTTGACCATGCGGTTCCCGCTCGGGCCCTCGGTTATGAGCACCGAGTCCACCTTGCCCCTCTCGCCGGACTTGAGCGAGAGCGAGCTCTCGCGCTTCTTTTCCTCAACCGCGCCGAAGACCGAAATCTCCTCAAGGAACCTCGGCGGCGAGGTCTTTCCCACCAGCACGTATTTGCCTTCCACGTCGCTCTCAGGGAGCACTATGCCGTCCTCGGCCAGGTGCTTGTATGACTCCTCGCCGCGGTAGCCGACGACGTCGGGCGTGGGCAGCTCTATCCTGTCCTTCTGCCCTCCGGGATAGAGCCTCTCCTCGGTCTCGTAGGTCTTGAACATGCAGATGCGGTGCAGGCCGCGGTCTATGGACGAACGGTTGACCACTATGGCATCGGCCATGTTGTAGCCGTGGTAGCTGGTGAGCGCCACGACGCAGTTCTGTCCAGCGGATTTCTCGCGCAGCCTAAGGGCCCGGTAGATGCTCGTCTGCACCAGGGGCTCCTGCGGGTAGTACATTATGTAGCCCCTCGTGTCGTAGCGGTGGCCGAAGTTCGTGGCGTAGATTCCCAGCGACTGCTTGGCCATGGCGCAGGCCATGGTGATCCTGGGGCCGGAGTTGTGCTCCGGGTACGGGAGCACGCCGGCAACCACGCCGAACATGTTGGACGAATCCACCTCAAGGTGGGTATGCTCGGACGTGAGTACATTCTCGTTAACTGCTATGAGCGTGTTCTCCTCTTCCTGGGCGTCAAGGTATTCTATTATGCCCATCTTCACCAGGTGGTGCCAGTTCAGCTCGTTGTTCTTTATCCTGGACAGCACCTCGGGAGTGAGCCGGGACTTGCCGTTCTCCACTACGATGTACGGCCGCCTCACGCGGCCCTTGTCCGTGAGTATGTGGAGCTCGTTGAGCCTGGCGCTGTAATACACGTTAACCTGGTTGCTCAGCTCGTTCATGCGCCTTCTCTCGCGCAGGCGGTTCGCGAGGCTCCGGCCGTCGGCGTGGTAGCCCACGAGCCTGCCGTTGAGGAATATCGCCGTCTTCTCGCCTGCCATCCGCCTCCTGCGCTTGACCATGACAATCACCTACATTTTGACGTCGTATGATTTCAGTACCCGCTCCAGCTCCGCCTCGTCCATGCCGATGGAAACCTCTGCCATCACGGCCAGGTTCTTGACCAGCGAACAGCTCGGGCCTTCCGGCGTCTCGTTCGGGCAATTATGCGTTATGAAACCGTTCGCGATGAACGTATGCGTTTCCGCCGATGTGGTGAAGTCCCGTACATCGCACGAATCGACTTCTTCCTTTGCCACTATTCTCTCCTTCACCAGCCCGCTACCGCAGAGGCTCTGCTCCAGCCAGCGATTGAATTTGATGAACGTCTTTGCCCGGTTTGTCCTGGCATAGCGCTCAGAGTCGTAAAGCCAGGCTTTGACGTATCTCCTCGCCATGCCTGTGCTCCTTGCAATTTCGGCAGGGCCTTTCCCGGAAGCATGCAACTGGGCCACCTGTTTTTTGAGCGCTTTCCTTCCTTCTATCGCCCTGCATGAGATTCTCAGGTATTCCGCGATAAGATCGCACGGTGACTGCTTCTGCCTGCAATAGCGGTAGGAAACTTTCTGGGCGAAGGCGGCGATATTGGCATTGCTGTTATCAAATTTTATGACGAACTGCGATATCGCCGTGCCATCTTTCCTAGTATACATATCCTTCTTCAATTTGACGGTTTTCACCCGGACACCGAACTGGGCGAACAGCGTTGCCAGATCAGCTATGAATAACCCGGCTTCTTTTATGAGATGGGAATTTTTATGCAGGACGGTATCCACCAGCCTGAACTTCTCAGTTTTGCCATTGGCAATGACGATTATCTTTGAACCATCGCCACCCATGTAGCCTGCCAAAAATTCTCTTTTCACATTCAGGGGAGCGTCCAGGATCCACGCGGGCACCCGGTAGGCGATATCCACCCGCCTTCCTGGAACCGCACCCAGCTCAAGGAGCAGTTTTTTGAATTCACCGCCTTTCGTCGTCCTGTAGGTGGTATAATTTGTCTCCCTGCCCTCCTTCACCAGCCTGCTTCTCTTGATATCGATCGGATTGGCGCAGAAACCCAGCCGTTCCAGATCCCGGTTCACGTCTTCTGCGTCCTCTCTGGAACCGCAGTAAAACTCAACGGTGTTTCCGATGTGCCCGTCGGTAATCACAAATCCGATTAATCTGGCGATTATGGAAATTTTCTCCAGTTTCACCTGGGCTGGTTCGAAGTCCTCTTTCCTGAAATATTTAGCCAGTATGTCATCAATCCCATCATAATCGGAAATTGGTTCTTTTGACCGGGAGAGGGTGGGTTTCACCAAAAGCTCGGTTCCAAGTCCGATGGAACCTGTCTCTTTCCAGCCATCCGGAGTGAAAAAGCGGTGGTCCTCCGTGGCTACGACCTCCCGCCCGCTCTCGGAACGCAGGCGGTAGACCGTTTTCCCCAGCAGCCGCGCATCGTGCTTCTGGTAATCCGAAATCGTAGACGGGATGAAATCGTCTTTTTCCGTATCGTAGGTGAGCACGACGTTGTGCTTCCAGCAGCGGGAGAGCTCATCAAGCGTCCTGGTGTTTATCCCATCGTAGAGAGAAACGTCCGTATTCTTATCCAAGCACAGTTTCCCTACGTGGGTGCCGTGGAGGTCCCTGGCCTTGAAGTGCGGGTGCTTCTTGCTCAGGGGGGAGATTATCCTCCTGAGGTGGGATATCGTGGAGAGGTAGCTCACGCGGTCAAGCAGCTGGGACACGCCGGTCTGGCCTGCCACCCAGTTGCCGGTCGCCATGGCGTATTTTATCCTGTCGCCCATCGCGTCCTGCCTTATGAGCGTGTGCACCTGGAGCCTGCGGCCCCTGGCGTCCGCGCGCGAAGCCTGGTACACCAGGTCCTTTATGAGGAACTGGAATGCGTAGCGGAACAGCTCTTCCATGAGGTCGCCGGCGAGCTTCACGCGCTTGTTGGCGTAGTGGTCCTTGTCGTCGGGCGTCACCTCCCTGTAGGCCACGCGGGTGGCGCGCTCGGCCATCTTCACGAGGTACCTGGCCTTGTCCTGCCTGGCTGACTGGGACACGCCAAGATGCGGAAGCAGGTAGTTGTCCAGCAGGTTTTCCATCCTGCTGAGCCGAAATTCCGGCGGCTGGCCGGGCGAGAGCTTCCTGCTGAGCACGTCAACTGCCTCTTCCCTGTTGCGCGACTGCTCGTTCTCCAGGTTGAGTATGACGTCGTTCTTCATGTGGCGCTCCTGTGGGAACGTGGCGAGTATCTCGCCGTTCTTCTCCATGCCCAGCACCCGCAGGAGCTGCACGAGTGGTATGCCTGATGGCGTGGACGGGAACTCCACCACGTATATGCCGTCGTTGTTGCGCTCAACCACGCAGCGGGCCCTGAAGCCGAAGTGGGTGGAGAATATCTTGGACACGATGCCGCCGCGCTCCCGCGTCACCATGAGCTTGTTGGGCACGAGGTCCTCTATGGACGTCAGCACCCTCTCGCTCCCGTTGATTATGAAATAGCCTCCGGGGTCGTCGGGGTCTTCCCCGTTCTCCATCAGCTCCTCCTTACGCATGTTGGAAAGGTAGCAGAGCCTGGACTTGAGCATGACCGGCAGCTCTCCGATGAAAACGTCGGAATAGACCGGCCTCTCAACGCCGTTGAACACCGGGATTATCTCAAGGAATATGGGCGCGGAATAACCGAGGTTGCGCAGGCGGCACTCGTTCGGCAGTATCTGCCTGTACCCTCCCTTGACCTCGTAATAGCGGGGCTGCTCTATGCGCACCTTGCCGAGCTTGAGCTCAAAGCCCTCCACGTTCGTCGTTATCTTGCCTATCCTGTCTATGACCTGCTGGATGCCGCCCTCCACGAACTTGTTGTAGGACTGGAGCTGCTGGTTCACCAGCGTATTGACCTTGAAATAGGATTCCATCAGACCTTCAACCATAGGGACACCTCGGACCATTTCGGAATATCAAGCGACGCCTGCGGGCGTCTGCCGGCCGCAGCCGGAACCCACGAAACATTCATCACGGAAAATCATCACTCTATGACGATGCGATAGCCGGTGTATTTGACCGTGCCGTCGTTCCTCTCTATGCGGATGACGTCCCCGGCCACGGCCTTGAGGGCCTGGGCTGCGGGGTCCTTGAGGAGCATCTTCGGCAGCTGGCTTTCGCTGATGCCGTATTTCTTCAGCACTTTCGTCTTCTCGGCCTCGCCAAGCACCTTCATTTCAGGGATAAGATGATGGGACAATACATCTACTGTTGGCACGGTTTGCTTCTTCAAGCAGGACCACCTTCGGAGAAAAGGGATAAGCCAGCAATAATACTGGCATTCCAGGTATGAGGAGTATCAATAGAAATGTTTAAAAATGGAAGCTTCGCCCGTTCTGGCCTGACTTCTTTTGGCATGCCGGCAACCGGCGCTGGTTTTAAAATCTCCCCGCCGGAAATGGGATTCATGTTCCTCATCATAGACAACGGCTCGCAATACACCCACCTCATCAAGCGTGGCTGCAGGGAGCTGGGCTACGACGCCGAAACGCTCTACGGCAAGGCCGACTACGGCAAGGTGGAGGAGATGCTCCACGGGGGCGTGTCGCGCATAATCCTTTCAGGCGGCCCGAGTTCAGTTTATACCGACCCGCCCAACCTCAGTTCGGAGATATGCGCGAGGATACGCGACGGCAGGCTCAGGTTGCCGCTCCTTGGAATCTGCTACGGCCACCAGATGATAGCGCACGCCTGGGGCGCGAAGGTGGGGAAGGGCGCGAGCGCCGAATACGGCATGTGCGACATAGAGGTGCAGGACGAAGACGTGCTTTTCAGGGGCGTGCCGAAGAGGTTCCGCGCGTGGGTGTCGCACTTTGACCAGGCGGCGGAGGTGCCTGCGGGCTTCGCGGGGCTCGCGCACTCGGACGCGTGCGCCGTGGAGGCCATGAGGCACGAAAAGCTGCCGGTGTACGGCGTGCAGTTCCACCCGGAAGTGTGGCACACCGAGCACGGCGAGACGATACTGAGGAATTTCCTTGAAGCGAAGCGGTAAGATTACCGGTAGCTTGAGCCGATGTTTATTGAGCGGACGACCTCTTCCTGGTCCATGAAATTGTATTCCGCCCGCAGGAACTTGTCGTAGAACGCCTCCTTCCGTTTCAGCCTGCGGGACACGTCGAAGAGCTCCTCGAAACCTGACCAGAGCACGTACCAGATGAGCACTGAGAGGATGGTGAGCAGGGGGACCACGTCCAGCTGCGGGAAAACGATGAGCAGAATAGAGAGCATCACGCCCACGACGAGCCGCAGCACGCCTTCCTTCAGCTTGTCCTTCCTCTCCTTGGCGGTTTCCCTGAGCCTGGCCTTGAAATAGTCCTTTATCCTTTTCCTCACGAGCGCTTCAGTCTTTTCCGAGCGGAGCGACCCGGGCAGCGTGAAGTTGACGACGAACTCGCCTTTGCGCTTTTCCGCGTGGCGCCTGCGCAACTCCCGCAGGAAGTCGTCGGAAAGCAGCCGGCGCTCGTAGGGCGACGGGTCAAAGTCGGAGAATATGTCGTCATAGCCGTCAAGGGCTATCTGCGCGGTCTGGAGCACGTCGCTTACGGTCCTGGCATCCGCGGGCTTCTGAACGGCCGGCCCGGGCCCGCTTTTCTTCGCTTCTTCCATGAAAACCGTTCGGGGAATTGAGATTTATAATTCTTCGCGGGGTAGTGCAATCATGATAGGCGTGATTGGCGGGAGCGGATTTTATTCCCTTGGGAAGAAACTGGCAGAGAATGACATTCTCACACCCTACGGCACCGCAAGGCTGCAGATGGTGTCCCTCCTCGGCGAGAAGATGGTCTTCATACCCAGGCACGGCGTGAAGCACACGCTTCCGCCGCACAAAATCAACTACCGCGCCAACATAGCGGCCATGAAGAAGGCCGGCGTCACGGGCGTGATAGCCGTTTACGCGTCTGGCGTGATATCGCAATACAAGCCCGGCGACCTGGTGCTCGTGGACGATTTCATCGGGCTCTGGAGCCCTGCGACGTTCTACGACGACTTCTCTGCCGGCATAAAGCACAAGGACTTCACCGAGCCGTGCGACAGGGAGATGCGCGGGAAGCTGCGGGAGATAGCGGACGTCAGCAAAATCGCCCTGAAAACCGGCGGCATAATCGCATGCACGCCCGGGCCGAGGTTTGAGACGAAAGCGGAAATCCGGCTGCTCAGGAAAGCCGGCGCGAACCTGGTCAATATGACGGCTGGCTACGAGATGGCCCTGCTGGGCGAGGTGGAGATGGACTTCGCTGCGGTGGCCGTGGGGACCAATTATGCCGCAGGGATTTCAAAGAAGCCGCTCAGCACCGAGGAGACGCTGGCGAGGATGCACACGGCCTATGGGAAGCTGATGGCGCTTATCGGCAACTTCGCCCAAGAGATAGTGTAGGCAGTTCGCGTGCGCGATTTACCTCGTCATGTCGCGCCCGGCGAACCGAGCACGGGCATGCACGCGCTAGAGGTCTAGCGCGTCACGTCTTTGGCGCTCATGTGCTCAAGATACTGCCTGTTCTTCGCGAAATACTCCCGGCTGGGCTTCAGGATTTCGCACAGCTCGCGCGACACCGCGTTCTTGAGGTCCACCGGATGGAGTTTGCCGTCGGCGTAAATCCGCTTCAGTTCGTCCCCGTCCGTGATTTCAATGTCGCCGCCGAACTTCGCAGGCCGTTCAATTTTCATCTTCCTGTCCCTGAGAACCAGGTATTCGGCGTATTCCACGATGGGATTGCCGTCTACTGTCTTTTCCGGGCAGTAGGCCTTCTTTATCTTGTCCCGTATCTCCTCCTCGCTGTCGTGGATGAATATCGCGCTGGACGGCACGCTCTTGCTCATCTTGGCGTCTATGAGCCTCTGCTCCTGCACCTCGCCTCCTGTTTCGGGTTGCCTGCCTTCCTTAGCGACTGGCACGCCTGTCCGGGCGGCGTCCATGCGCTGCACGCCCTGCAGGCCAGGGAGCAGGTGGCCGTGCACGGCCACGAACTGCTTCTTGTAGGTGTGTGACAGTTCCTTCGCCAGCATGTGCACCTTCCGCTGGTCCATGCCGGCGTGCGCAATCTGCACGTCAAGCAGGAAGATGTCGGCAGCCTGCATGGCAGGGTAGAACACGACCGCTGAGGACGTGGCCTCGGTCTCCTTCCGCCCCATGATAGTGATGCACCTGAGCATGCGGTTTATCGTCGTGTCCTTTGCTATCCGCAGGACTTCTTTCCAGTAGTCGTTGTCGTAGGTCTCGCTTGCCAGGAGGTATTGCACCCGGTCCTCGTCAAGGCCGAGCGAGACGAAGGCGTGCTTGAAGTATCCCTTTGCCACCGCCCGTATCTTCTCCATGTCGCCGCCGAGCTTGCCGTTTATGTAGGAATGGTAGTCCGCGAGCCAGATTGACGGCTTTATGCCCGCATCCATGAAGTCGCGCAGCTTCAGCGCGGTGCAAAGCCCGGTGCCGAGGTGGACTTTCCCTGAGATTTCAAACCCGATGTAGTGCTTCGGCGACGAGTAGTTCTGGAATATGCCGCGCAAATCCGCCTCGGTGACGATTTCCTCTGTGGGCTTCCGTTTCACGAGATCAATTTTTGTCTCAATATCCATGCTTCCACCAGAAAGAAGATATAGCGTTATAAGCGGGATAATTTAAAAGTTATCAGAATACAATAGGAAACCAGCGCCCGCCTCCGTAGCTCAGTGGTAGAGCGGCTCTCTTGTAAACTTTTTGGAAAGACGGTTTTGGGCCGCCTTTTCCCAAAAGGCGGAAGGAGCAGGTCGGGGGTTCAAATCCCTCCGGGGGCTTATAGACCAGTCTGAGGACGCACGAGGGAATCACGGTCCAAAGCAATAGTAAGATTAATAATACCAATCTTACATATAAGATTTGGAGGTGTTGCGTTTGAACGAAGTAGTGGAGATGGGAAAGGTCAGTTCCAGAGGCCAGATAGCCATACCAGTGGATATCCGTAATGAGATGGGCCTGGAAGAGGGGTCCAAGGTACTGTTCCTTCTTGAGGACGACGTTCTGCTGATGAAAAAGGTCACGTCCCAGACCTGGGACCAGATTACAGCTCCCCTGCGGGCGCAGAAAAAGAAGATAAAACAGGAGAACGTCAGCGAACTTATCCACAGGATGCGAAAGGTATGAGAATCACACTGGATACCAATGTGCTCGTATCAGCCACGTTCTGGGACGGTGAAGCCTATGATATCCTGCGTCTTATCGAGCAGAAGAAAGTCTCCTGCTACCTGTCCGAGCCCATACTTCAGGAGTATTCGCGCGTGATTCACAGCGAGGAAATAATAGAGAAGATAGACAGAAAACACCTTTCAGTCAAATCCGCCCTAATAAAGGTCATGGAGATGTGTGTTATCGTAGACCCCAGCCGCCAAATTGATGCCGTGCCCGAAGACGCCGGCGACAATAAGATTCTGGAATGCGCGGACGAAGCCCGGGCTGACTACATCATTTCGTATGACAATCACCTGCTGAAAATGAAGGAGTTTGAGGGCATAAAGATAATCTCTCCGAAAGAATTTTTGAAGCTGGTTGGGAAATAGCCGCTGCACCCTGCTTTCGTTACCCTTTAGGGAACCTCGGGCATCCCCTCTGGTTTCTTCGGGGGCTTTTTTACTTTGTTTCCGGTTTCCTGTCCAGGGTTTCCGGTTCCGGACTGGCAGTCCTGTTCAAAACATTAAAATAGGCGTAGGTTTTACTACTATTAACTAATTCAAGAGGTTTTCACAATGAACATAAGCGAACTCAGGCCGGGCACCGGCAGCGTGAACATAGAGGCGGAGGTCGTCTCAATAGAAGCCACGAGGGAGATAAACAAGTACGGGAGGAAGCTCCACGTGGCCAACGCCACCATAAAGGACGACAGCGGCTCCATCAGCCTCGTCCTGTGGAACGAGCAGATAGACAAGGTCAAGGCAGGCGACAAGGTGAAGGTGGAGAACGGCTACGTCAATGAATGGCAGAGCACGCCACAGCTCACCCTGGGAAAATTCGGGAAACTGACGGTTTTGTAATTCGCGGTTTTTCAGCGTCTTGTGATGGTGACCGTCCCGCCTTCGTTCTTAACGTAAACCGCGCCTGACAGGCCGCTTGCCGGCTCCACGGCGCACCTTGCGGGCCGCACGAGCGAGGAATCCCGGCCGACTATGCGCATCACAGGGCCTTCGCATTCCACAGAAAGGGGCGACTCCAGCACCACTGACCTGCCGTTGCCGCTTCCGAGCGCGCACACCTCTGCGACGGCGTTGGCGAGCGAAAGGGCCGACGCGCGGAACGAGAAAAGGCCGGACGTCTTATCCGCATAGCCCCGGATGCCCACGAGCGCGAAAACCGAAACAGATATCAGGGCAACTGCCACGAGTGAAATAACCAGGTATTCCAGGCTGACCTGGCCCTTGGCCCATCCCATCGCATCCCCCTTCTCCCCGCCCGCGCGGCAATAGCCCGCTGCGACGCCTTCTCCCTGCCGGGTGCGGCTTCAGAAAGCGCCCGCACCTGGCGCCGCAGGACACACCTGGCGTCACAGGGCATGCCCTCCGGCATACACCGGCATACTCACCGTATATACGAGACTTTCTGGCCGCTGACGACCTGGGACTCTATGTTCCTCTTTATGTCGTCCTCAACCTTCTTCATGAGCTTCTCGCTTTCCTTAGCCTGGGCGTCCAGCTTCTTGACGTCAATGTGCATGTCCAGGTATTTGGACAGGAACATGACTATCTGACGGGCGGAAGACGTGTCCACGTAGCCTCCGTGGGTCTCGCCCATCACGCACGAGCCGTCCATCGCCCTCAGCCTCCCGAGCGCGGGCAGCAGGCCCGCGGCGCCCACTATGGAGCCCCTGGCCTCGCCGAATATTATCCCGTATTTCCTCAGGCGGCTGCGGAGGGCGTCTGACGTGCAGACTGCGAATATCCTGCGGGCGTCGGCTATCTTGCCGGTGCTGTAGCCGCCCACGGTGATTATTTCCCTCACGCCGAGCTTCTGGCAGTAGTCCAGCACAGCGCCGGCCACCTCGTACTGGCCGACCGAGCTCATCGCCTGGATGTCGCCGACGAGGATGACAAGGTCGTGCTTCCTGCCGCGGTGGACGTAGAAGCTGTTCCTTATGAGCCGTATGCCCCCCTTCTTGGTCATGAACACCTGGTGCGGGAAATACGGCGATATGAGCGTGGCGACCTTCTCTGCCTTCAGCTCCTCCACCAGGTAGCGGCCCACCACCTGGCCTATGAGGCCTATCCCAGGCAGGCCGGTGAGCAGGACGCCCCTGCGGAGCTTCCTGGGTTTCTTCTTTTCTATGATGAACGTCTTTTCCATGGATATGCACCTTCCGGGCAGCGGGCGGAACGCCTGCACCTATGCGCCGAACCTCGCCCTGCGGCGGTATCCCCCGTACCAGTCGTTGGGGTTGAAGCGCGCCGGGTGCGCGGACAGGGTCCCCATGCCGCAGTGGGATCCGTCCAGCGTATAGCTCTGGCAGACGTTGCAGAAGCGCATCTTCTTCACCGGACCACCTCACTCCTCGCGCTCGGACTTGAAGTCGCAGTTGTTCTTCTGGGCGAAGGCTTTTATATGCTCCAGCGCCGCCACCAGCTTCTTCTCGCCGCTCTTGTAATCAGGCGCGGTTATGGACATCTTGTAGCGGGGCGCGCCAAGGTAGTGCAGGGCTGCGTCCTCCACCTGGAGGGCCTTCTTGATGTCCTCGGTGCCGTTGGGCCCGTAGCATGTAAGCGTGACTATGGAGTTTACCTCCACCACCGGCTTCTTTATGTTCTTTTTCGCCAGGTCAAGCATGGCCGCCTTCAGTTCCTTCGGGATGTCAACCTTCTGGAGCGCCTTCTCGCCGGTGAAGCTGGCCTCCCTGAAGGCGCTGAACACGTCGCCGAATTCCGACTCCAGCGCCTCCCGCACGGCCTTCGCGTCCACCTTCACGCCAGCGGCCCTGACGGCGATGTCAAGGAGCTTCTCGCCCCTTTTCTCGCTCTTTATGAGTTCCAGCTTGCTCTTCTTCTCCTCTTCGCTCACGCGCTTTATGGAGACGTCCACCTGGTTCTTCTGCCTGTCCACGCGGTGGACCTTCACGACGTAGCGCTGGCCCTCGGAGATGAACTCGTGGATGTTCTTTATCCAGCGCGACGCGACCTCGGACACGTGGAGGAAGGCCTCCAGGTCCTTGTATTCCGGGAGGATGCAGAACGC
The DNA here is from genome assembly GCA_964490215.1 of Microcaldota archaeon. Taxonomy (GTDB): domain Archaea; phylum Micrarchaeota; class Micrarchaeia; order Anstonellales; family Bilamarchaeaceae; genus Bilamarchaeum. The sequence continues at coordinate 38,212 of CAZBAM010000006.1, forward strand.
GCCGTAGGGCATTATCTTCTTTATGACCGCGATTACGAGCTCGTCCTCGTCCGGCAACTCGGCTATCCCAATCACCCGAGCTCCTTGACTACCTTGCCGTGTATTATCGCCTCGCCCCCGGACGGGTGGGCCAGCGGCTCCTTGCACGAGCTGCAGTTCACCACGGAAGTGGAGCGGTTGAACACTACCTGCTCATTGCCGCACTTGCATTGCACCCTTAGGTATTTCCCTGACATAAGAATCACGCCTTGAACTCAAGCTTCTTGGTCGTCCTTCCGCCGACCACGCGCTCGTGCTTCTTGTTGCACTTCGGGCACTGGAGGATGACCTTCTGCCTCTTGCCCTGCTTCTTCACGCTCTTCTCACCGGCGCGCTTGCTGCCGTGGCCGGTAAGCTGGCGCTCGTGCGCCCTGTTGCCTATTGCCATGGCCCTGGGCCTGCCCTTGCTGACTGCCTTGGCCTTGTGGACCTGGTGGAGCTTGCAAAATGGACAGTAGGTGTTTATTTCTTTTGGGAATTTCATGGTTTCACCAAATTGGACAGGATACTGATTTAACCCCGATATGATTATATAGGTTTCGTGGAAATTACGCGGCTCTGCAAGCGCCGGTTTTCGGTTCAGCGTCCCGGTTTTTGCGGGGCTTTTGCGGTAAGCCGGAAACGTAAAACCGGGAACCCCGGCTACAAAAGTTCGGCCATGCGTGCCTTGAGCAGCCACTCTGCTTCCGGCGGCGGCAGGGTGCATTCGTCACCCTTCCTGAACGGGCCATAGACCGCGTTGTCCAGGCCCTTGTACGGGGTGACGTCCTGGAGGAGCCTGATGCGGCGTGCGCCGCCTGCGGCAGCCTCGTCGTTGCCCCACACCTTCGCTATGGCATCCCGCGAGCGCGACACCGTCGCCACCAGCTCCCTGAGCATGTCCCTTTCCTTGGCCGTCAGGCCTGCCCCGCCGTTCACGCCGCGGACGGCCATGAGGACGATTTTCTCCTCGCGCTTGGCCTGGATGGCGAGCAGTATCCTCTTTATGTTCTCGTATTCCTTTATGGCCAGCATGGACTGCGACGCCAGGGCATCACGCTTCCTGGCGGAGAGGAGGACCGAAACCGACTCGTAGAAGTCGTCCGGAAGGGCCACTATGGCCGAGGAATCCATCTCCTTTTTCTGAATGTCCCGTAAATCCGAATAATTGACCATCTCATCTGCTCCCATGATAAGATGCGCGGTCGGGTTTTTATGGCTTTGTAGGAATCCCTAAGATTTTTTGTTTGCATCAGCGCTGCCGCCCTTGGCCGCGGAGCCTGGCCTGCCGCCCCCGCCGCGCTTTTGCTTCGGCGTCATTATGCCCTCGGACTGGGGGCCGGCACCGCCCTCTCTCATGCGCTTCTCGGCCAGGGGCTTTGCCTGCCCGATGAGCGGGCGCGGCTCCACAAGCACCACTTCTGGCTCTTTCCTCCTTATGCCGAGCATGGCGAGCAGGTCCCCTATCAGCGCCTCAAACAGCGACCGCTGCCTTGCCTTCCTTATCGGCACGAAGGAAACGCGGGCGCCGCCATGCGAGGGCGGGCCGCCGACAACACCCCACGTGCCCTGCTCGTCGTCAAGGCATTTCTTGCACAGGCGCCTGCCGTTCCAGATGTAGATGCGCTCGTCAAGGTTCCTGCCGCACCGCTCGCATATTTCCGGGGAGGCGAGCGCGGTCATGTGCGGCTTCTCTGGTGCCGTGCCTTCGCCCTTCTTCCGGTCGTCGTCGCGCATGTCCCTGATGCAGTAGGGGCACGCCCACACGCCCTTGTATTGCTGCAGCTCGGCAGCCGGAAGGTACATCATGCACCTGAAGCACTGCTTGTTGGTGCCGTAGAACACGCAGGACGAGCAATAGGCAAGGCCGTCGGTGCCGTATTCCACTTCGGAGACGCGGCCGCACCGCGAGCATGCCTGGGCCATGGATGGAACTGGGTGGCGAAGATTAAAAATAGGGACTCCATAGGAATTAGAAATCCCTTAATAGATACCTTCTGGAACCGGCACGGGGGAACCGTCCGCAGACGGTGGGTCCGGCAGAACGGCGCACCGTTCTGTGGACCAATGAACGAAGCGTCGTTCATCCGGTCCTGTGCCCAAAGGGCGTCCCTACTTCAGAACTAAGATTAGCCCGGCAAGGCACCGGGGTATTTCTGCAGAGCCAGGCTTACTTGTTGAAGTAGTTTTGGAGCTCGGGTTCCTTTATCTGTGCGATGAACGAAACCAGGTTCCTGCCCAGCCGCCTGAGGGCGTCTTCGGCCTTGAAAAGGACGTCGTCTTCATACGGCACCCCGCGCTCTGTGCAGGAACGCTTCAACGCCACTTCGGTCAGGCCCCTCAGCTGTTTCACAAGGGAGCCGGTCACGGGCTGGGACTCTATAGCCTTGAGCTGCACCGCACTGAGGGTATACTTGCACAGTATTGAGTTCTCAAGCCCAATATCAAAGAACAAAGGCATTACGAGTTGGGTTGCTCCGGGACCTGGAATTCCACTTTTCATCGAGATGTCTATGGTGTAGGGGTCCTCCTTGGTACCCTTGCCGGTTACGCCCTTTGGAAGTGGCGGCAGGTTCAGCTCCGCAGCCTGAGTCCGCTCCTCGGGCTGAATCTCCGTCCCGGTGCGCGGCGTTTTGGCCCTGGACAGGGTGTCAGGCAGGGCAGTGGTTCTCTTCGGGACTGCGGACTGCCTGCCTGTCTCTGTTGTCGTGCCTGCGGCCTGCACTTCAAGCGGCGGGAGCGGATATTTGAAGAACGCCTGCCGCGGGTTTGCGCTCCTGACGCGCAGATACTCGCCATACAGCGCCCCCTCCACACTCTCCAGCCAGAGGTTTGAGAATGTGGCCCGCTCGGCCTGAGGAAGCGCAGCCACCTTCTGCTTGAATGCCTGGAGCGTGCTGGCCGGCAGCTTCGTCCTCAGCCAGAGGACAGGGCTCACTGGAACGGCGAGGGTTATGCCTGTTATTTCAGTGCCGCTCCGCTCTATCCGGCTGGCCATGAGCTGCTTAGCGGCCGCGGGCGTAAGCCCGATTATCTGCGCTTCACCAGTCTGCGCCTGGACCGGGGCTGCCTGCACATATCCTGCCATGGACATATTGAGGCTCAAAACGTTTTAAATGAGATTGGCCGTCTGGCTTGGGGCTATTCCTGCGTCAGGATACGGGGTAATACAAGTCAGGCGAGGAATAAAACAGGGAAAAATAACGGCTCATCATTCATAACCAGAGGTAGGTAACGGGCATTTGATAAAAAGAAAGGAAAATAAAAAGAAAGAAAAAAGAAGGTTTTAGCCTTCTTTTGAGCCACTCAGACCTTTTTCAGCTGGGAAACGAAGTCCTGTGCAGCTGCGAGAGTGTCTTCCTTGGTCTTGCCGGCAACCACTATCTTGGAGCCCTGCACGACCTCTCTCACAACCTTGGTCTCCGCTGTCCAGTCAACCGCCGAGCCCTGCAAGAGGTTTGCGGTCACGGTGTTGACTGCATCGCCGCCGACGCTGACAAGGGTGTTGACGCCTACCGCGTCCTGGTCAAGGATGACCAGGTTGCCATAGCTGCTGTATGCATACGGCATCGCTACGTCCACGGTCGCGGCGTTATTCGGCATGATTACAGCCGATACGCCTGCCATGCTCGGCGTGCATGCGGACGAGCCGCCTGCCGCGCTGCATGCACCCACGTCTTCGGTGATTTCCAGCACCTTCACGGTTACGCCGCTGATGGTGGTGGACTCTCCCTCCCCAAGGGTCACTACGCTCGTGCTTGACGAAGTTGCGTTCGCCGCGGACGGGGCAAGGAACCACTGGGCCTGGGCCAGCTTGTGCGCCATTGTAAAGGTCGTAGAGGTTGACGACTGGCTGTCATACTTCGAGCCGCGCTCTGATACGTAGCCTGTGTCCACCATCTCGGTCCTCTGGCTTACTGGGCCGCTCGGAAGTGTGCCGTTGTAATAGTTCGTATTCGCAACAGCGTGGCCATACAGCATCTTGTCGTTGTCTGACGTCAAGGTGTGTGATGCGCCATCATCCGAGGTGACGTCCATTGTGGCGTCTCCAGCGGTACCAGACTCTATGCCCGTTACACCGAACATGTAGTAGTCCACGAAGCTGCTTGAGGTGCCGGTTCCGGCCTTCTCAGCAACTGCGAACCATACCTGCGGGCGGAGTGAAACCGCTGCCGCGGCAGGGTTGCTGCCGAGGCTGGTGGCTGTGGTGTTCGTCACGTAGCCTGCGCCCTGCAACAGACCGCCGATGTAGCCGTCCGTAGAGAGGGTTTTGTTGCCCCACTCAATCAGGATCGCACCACCTTTCGGAGGAGCGAACGCAGTGTCGCCATCGCCAATCGCCTGGTATTTTACTTCTTTAATACCAGTGGTGGCTGACATGGCCGAGTATCCGTAGTTCGTGCTGGAGGCTGACTCCTTCATGAATACGGAACCTGCGGTCAGGTTGGCAGCCACGAGTGCGTCTGCACCACAGACGGCAGACTGGTTCACGCTGACTGACGTGTCCAGGGCTACGATGAACCGGTTGTCCGAGATTTCGCCCGAACTGTCCGTCCTCGCGATGGTGAAGACTCCACCGCTGTCCGAAGAGCTGACTTCCATGTACGGCCCGTATATGGTGCAGTTTACCCGAGTAGGTGTCGAGTTCAACGGACCACTGGTTGCCGATATGGTCTTGTCGTCGGTCTTGAGGTCAAACTTCAGCTTCAGCTTGTTGCTGGAGTCCAAATCCAAGCCCTTGTAGGTCAGTCTCCACACAGCCGGGTCCTGTACCAGCGGCACATAGTCGCCGGTGTTCAGGACGTCGTCACCACTGGACGATATCTGATCAACGCTGTCGGAATATACGACAATCGTTCTCAGAGTGTCCGGGTTCTTCTGCGCGGTCGTGCCCGAGGCTGCGTCAAGGTTCTTCCATCCGAGTGCTACCCTGTAGCCTTCGTTGGTTCCCTGGCCCTGGTCAAGCTTCTGTCCGTCCTTCAGCTCCAATTCCTTGGAGAAGATGGCGACATCAGCCCACTTCGCACCGAAGGTATAACCAGGTGCCACCTTGTACACGTGGAACCTGTATTGCTTGCCGGCAATGGAATACTCCTTGGTTTCCGACGGGTTCACCTTGTCCTTTTTCAGGACGTTGCCGTTCGCGTCCACTATGGACAGAATGGCAGATGTGGTGTCACCGTGGGCCTCAAGGTCGTCCAGCTGGAATTTCAGGTTGTCCACCGGGAGCGATTCGCCCTGGTTCAGGATGCCTGCGACAGACTCTTTAGCCAGCTTCACTGTTCCGCCGGCCACGAGCGTATTCTCGCTTGTGAGAATGCCGGTCGGCGCTTCCATGTCGCTGATTATCCAGTCCTCGCCAAGGAAGCCAAGCTTGAGCTTGTGCGTCTCGGTCGCGTCGTCCACGCTCGTACCAGCCGGTAACGTGGAGTACTTACACGCGGTGTAGTCCGAGTCCACTGCCTTGGAACACTCCGGTATGCCGATTTCCTTTCCGCCCGGGCCGTCAAACTTCAGGGTGTAGGCGATGAACTTCAAATCTCCCACGACTGCCTTGTCGTCCTTGGAGTACTTGTTGTCCCCGCTTATCCACATGTCCTGCTTCTCAACGAAGCTCTTGCCCGAGTCCGTGTCGGTCAGGGTCCTGGCGGCAAACGTAGATAGCTGGTTGCCGCTTATCCTGTACATGAAGACCTGTGACAGGCCGATGTTGCTGGTCCCGCCATCCGTGAACGGATTGGCATTGTCGGACGTGTCAGCGCCCCCTTGCGGGTACCCACTGTCCGTGTTTGTCAGCGGGAGGTCGTCCGGTTTCCTGTCCTGCAGAGTCCTGTCAAGCCAGTCGCCTATCAGGTTGTTCCCTGTCCAGGTTCCTGACGCAACCGAGCCAGGCACGGTTATTTCCAGCCTTGCCTTCTCGTTGCTTATCGCACAGGTTCCTCCAGATGCGCTCGCGTTGGCCGCACCGCAGGTAGCTGTTCCCGAGACCTGAGCAGTCAATGTTGAGCTCTTGTAGGTCTCGCTGACCATCTTGCCTGCGATTAAAGCCGCAGCAACACCGTCGCTCGGGTGCGCAGCGCTTCCCACGACAACCTTCGCCACTGGGGCGCCGTTGTCGTCTACCAGCGTCGTTGAACCGAACATAAGTCCGGCGAACGCCGCTGAGCTGGCGAGTACCGTCGCACCTGCGACGATAGCGCCGAGTTTTCTCAGGTTCACTTTCATTCTTTCACCTCAGAGTTTTTCACCGCCTGTATGGGCCGTCTGAAAAATGTTATCGGCGGTGTTTGCTTTTTTTGGCCCAAATACCCGACAGGCAAACCGCCCACCGGGTCCGGATAGGGAGAACCCTATCCGCTCTCTCGTTCTTGACCAAGTCTTCCCCAAAATGTTTAAAAAGGTTATGCACAAGTATAAACTCCAGTTTATAAATTGCCGTTTTAATTAAGACAATAAACGTAATATGGGCCTGGGGATTGACGTATTACGGCAGATAACGTTCATTTTACATCCAACTTCATGCCGTCGTAAGCTATCTCTGTGGCAGGGAAGACCGACGTTGCCTGCCCCAGGAGCTCCTTCACGTCGGCGTACCTCGGGCTGACGTGGGTGAGGACGAGCCTTTTCACCCCTGCCCGCTTGGCCACCGACGCGGCGTCAGCTGCGGTGCTGTGGAGCCGCTCCGCGGCTTCCTCCTTCCTGGACGCGTCAAAAGTCGCCTCGTGGATGAGCAGGTCGGCACCCCTCGCAGCTTCTATAGTATTATCGTCCGGCACGCAGTCCCCGCCATAGACGACCTTCCGGCCCGGCTTCACCCAGCTCACGTCCCCGAGCTTCACAGTGCCTTTCGCGGTCTTTACCGAGCCTTTCTGCTGGATGTCCCTGAAGAGCCGCCCGGTCAGGCCGAGCGAATGGGCCTTTTCCTCGTGGAACTTTATCTTCTCCTTTTCGTGGAATGCGAAGCCGAACGCGTCCCGGCAGTGCTTCACCCGGAACGCCTCCACGCTGAATTCCGCGGTGCGGTAAAGCTCGCCGGCCCTGGGCTTCCCGGGCGCAGCGAACTGGTACCTCTCCAGCCATTCGGACGTGCCCGGGAAGAACACCGGCAGCTTTTTCGGCGACGCCGAGGAGAGCTTGAGCGTCTCAAGCAGGCCGAACATCCCCAGGAAATGGTCAAGGTGCGGGTGCGATATGAAGATTGCGCTTATGCTGCCGTAGCCGACCTTGTACCTCATCAGCTGCCTCTGCGTCCCTTCGCCGCAGTCCCAGAGCAGCAGCTCGCTCCCGTATTTGACCGCGATGGCAGGCATGCCCCGCTCCACCGTGGGTATGCTGCCGGACGTGCCGAGAAACGTGAGCTGGAACATGCAGGGGATAACGTAGGATACGTATTTTAGAGCTACCTCATGCCACCAGTCTCCTGCCAGCTACTCCTGCCGCCTCCGTCCTCCGGCGGGCTTTTGCGCAGGGGAGGAATCCGGAGGGACGAATAATACGGAGGGCAGGGTGCGGAAATGAACCGGGGCAATTATTATAAAGAAGAGAAGGCAGAATAGCTGCAATGGCTGACGAGATAAAATACTGGAAAATCACTGTTCGCGGACCGTCCATACAGGGGGTTATGCTACGGGAGGCGATAGTGGGTTTGAAAGATAAGGACGAAGACAAGGATGAGGAGGGCATGAAGCTTGCCTCAGACTTGGAAGGCATCAAGGGATTTGCACGGAACTATGACGAGCATGTTGAAGTAATCGTAAGGGCAACCGAAAAACAAGCGAATGTACTTCTGGAGGCCATCAGAAAAATTCCAAAAAGCGACAAGTCGCTTGGGATAATAAGCTACGCTGATGGGCCAGAACTTCATAGGATATACCCCCCAGAAAAGTTTTTTTCGCAAAAAGACTTTGAGGACTTCACGGTGAAGCGGGATGGGGAGCAGAAAGAGATGATGCTGGCCCTCCAGGGTGCAGGCAAACTATTCAAGGTATCCGCAGGAATTCAGCAGAAAGTAAGCAAGCAGTTGAAAGAGAGGGATGAGAAAAAGATAATCGGCCTCCTTTATTCTATGAAATTTGAGATTCGTTTGAACATTGAAGCGGTGTCGGGAAAGGTCCCTGGGGCAGTTTCGCTAATAGCATTGCAACAGGCAATAATCGCGCCTCCCATAACAACGCCAGAATTCGTATATCAGATGGCGGAGGTATTTCACAGACTGGGTGTGTATCAACGGATAGGGATGTCAATCGGAGAGGGAGAAAGGGCTTCCATAAATAAGGGCCTGGAAAGATTCGAGGCCATGATCAATACGGAACTTGAGACGAGAGGGCAAAAGCTATAAATCTGCTTGGAGTGGTGATTTGGATGGAGATTGGAGAGGACAAACAAAAAGCAATTGGGAAAATTACCGCCTGCTTCAAAGCGATTTTAGGCAAAGACCTCGACATGGATTCTTTTGAGGATAGAATCCGTCTGCAGAAAATCTTGTACATACTTGAACGGGCAGGAATCCGGCTGGGTTACTCTTTTGGATGGCACATCAGAGGACCGTATTCACCGCATCTTGCAGACGACGGTTATGCATATAAGGAAAATAAAGGAAAAATGGCGTTTTCATACGCATTTGGCGAGGGAGAGAAACGCATAATTGCCAGGGTGCAGGGCATTTCGGAGTATCTAGAGACGGAAGAACACAGCGAGTTGCTGGCATCCTTGTTATATCTTTCGAAGAGGCTGGAACTTGAAGGTGAAAAACTGAAAGAAGAGCTAAAAGTACGAAAGCCGCGGTTCTCTGATGCGGAGATAGACGAGGCGTTGTCCTACTGGGATAAAATCCGGGCCGGTGCATAACCTCCGGCTTTGATTGGAAACGGCGAACCTTTTTAATATTTGTCCGAACTGGTAGGCTGCATGCCGCAGAACTTTTTCATCACCGGAATGCCGAAATCGGGCAAGACCACGCTACTGACCAGGCTCGTGGACGAGCTGAAGGCCCACGGCCTCCGCGTCGGGGGATTCATCTCGCCTGAGGAGAAGACGCACGGGACGCGCACGGGATTCTACGTCATGGACGTGGAAAGCGGCGCCATCGGCCTGCTCGCGGACGTGAACGCTGACGGCCCGATGGTAAGCAAATACCACGTGGACATAAAGTCGTTTGAGGGCATCGCGCTGCCCAGCCTGAAGAAATACGAAAGGTACGACGTGGTCGTCATAGACGAGATAGGCAGGATGGAGCTGAAAAGCAGGAAATTCTCTGACATGCTTGACATCATCCTTGACTCGCCCACCCCGCTCATAGCCTCGCTGCACAACGACTTCGTTGAGAGGTATGCGCAGTCAGGCGAAGTCATATTCCTGGAGGAAAGCAACCGTGAGGCTGCATATGCCGACCTGGCGCAGAGGATAAAGGCCATAGGCAGGAAGGTGCAGAAAAAGGCAGTGAAGAAAGAGAAGGCTGCCCGCAGGGAAGCCGTTGCCGGCAGGAAGGCAGGGGCAATGCCGGCCCGGAAAAAGGCCCTGGTCCAGGAAAGGAAAGGGGGGCCGGCGCCTGTAAAGAAGGCGAAGCCTGCAAAGGCAAAACCTGGCCGGAAAGAAGAGGCGGTGCGGATGCCGGAGAAAAAGGGGAAGTTGGAAAAGAAGCTGAAAAAACCGAAGCGCGGCGGGGAGAAGGGACTGATGGGGCAAATCAAGGAGCTTCTCGGTTTCTGACGTCCTTGCCCCACCGGACAATCAGCGCGTGGAACTCCTTGTAAAGCGGCACGGAACGCGGCAGCGAGGATTCAAAGAACCGCTTGTAGCCGTCGTATTCCTTTCCCCGGAACAGCCGGTGGTGCGCGCAGAACCGCCTCGTGTAGGCGTCAATCACGAAATGCGGCAGGCCGAATGCGTAGAGCAGTATGGAATCAGCGGTCTCTTTACCAACGCCATCCACTGCGAGCAGCTCCTCCCGCGAGGGCGGCGCGCCACGCGCGGCCATCTCAAGGTATCTCTTCGTGAGCAGCTTCAGCCTTCTGCCTGTAAAAGCCGCTCGGCCTGATGAGCGATTCCAGCCTCGCCGTGCGCATGCGCATTATTTTTTCCGGCGAGAGCGCTCCGGCCTTTTTGAGGTTCGCGAGCGCCATTTCCACGTTCCCCCAGGCAGTGTTCTGGGTGAGCAGCGCGCCAACCACGACCTCGTACTGCGTCTCAGCCGGCCACCAGTGCTGCCCGCCGTATTCCCGCAGCATGCCCCTGTAAAGCCGCATCAGCATTGCATCAACCGTTTTTCTTCAGGCATGCGAATTCATTGAGCGCTGCATAAAAGGTTTTCGCTTCGCCGACGGGCACCGCTTCAGGGGGCTTTTCCAGGACCGGGAGCTCGTATGTCTCCGATGAGAGAAGCCTGAACCAGCCTGAGAAGAGCGGCACGCCAAGGAGGTCGGAGAGGCCCAGGTGGCGTTCGCCCGTGAATCCCAGCCGCGGCATGGAAACCAGCACAGTAGTGCCGTCTGTTTCGCGGGTGTAGACGATGCGTTTTTCCTGCGGATTGCCAGGCATGGCCTCCATGGTGGCGTATGCCGTACATGCTGAAGCGGCCAGGACTCCGTCGCTTGCCAGGAGGCGGGACACCTCTATGATGTGGACGACGGCAATGCCGAACGTTATGGGAGGCCCGATGCCTCCGGAAATGCTGAAGCCAGGGCCGAACTTCTCAGCCAGCAGGTGGTCCAGCCAGTCGCGGGGGATTTGGAAGAAATTGGGGATGGCATCGTCGGACAGCACGAAATCAAAGCTCCCGCTACCAAAGGGCATCGGCTTTATGTCTTTCTTCAAAGGCCGGCTGAAAAGGATGCGGCGGACAGCTGCCAAAGCTTTCGGGCCGGAAGAGGAACGCCTGATTGCATCTTCGGCCCTGGAGGCGAGGCTGCCGACATAAAGCGATGCGTCGCACACCGACACCCGGACCTTGCCCTGCAGCCCGCCCGGAAGCCCCTGCCGCGCAAGCTCCGGCGCCTCTCCATCAACGTCGGCAAGGACCACCTCGGAGAAACGCTCCGCCAGCGGTGCAAGCGCGAAATCGTTGCACCTGCCAGGCCCTATGACGCATGCCCTCCCGTTTTTAGCCGGCCCGGCCGCATCGCCGACCTTTTTCCTGTGCCATGCGAAGTATGCATCCAGAGAACCGTTTCTCGCGCCGTTCACGGGCCGGTTGAAGAGGGTGTATGCTTCTGCGAGAGTCTTCGCCTTGCCTAACATGCGCCGCAAATCAGCATCAGCGATGCACATGGCCTTCTTCAGGTTTGCATCCACTGTCACAGTCAGGCCAGGCATGGACATGGCTATGTGTGTTTAAATTTATATAACAATATGTTCAAATCCCAGGAGGCGTTATGTCCACCCTGGACAGGACGTATTCAATCTTGAGCGACTCCAGTATCGCGTCCAGCTTGTCTGCCGGAAGGTCAAGCATTATGGCCGCGTCCTTCAGCTCGCGCAGCCGCTCCAGCCGGTCCGGCGAGGTGGGCATCAGCACCAGCGGCACGACGCCCTTTGACGCTACTTCCGCCGCGGCGGCTTCCATTTCAGGGCAGAGCGGCTTGAGCGCTGCGGCTATGCGGCCAAGCTCCTCGCCTGAGCTGAGCGGGTCGTATTCCTTCCCCATCCGCCTCAGGAAGAAGAGCATCTTCTGGTGCGCGAACGGCAGGGCGGCCATGCCAAGCCCCCGCCCTATGAACAGCATCCGGCCAGCCGACTCGGCGTCCGAGAAGTCCGGCCGTTCTATGGAGCAGGCCACGTATGCCGGCCTGACGACCCCGAGGGCGCAGGAGTGCATGAGCAGGTGGATGTCGCGCTTCTTGTCCGAAACAGCGAACGAGCGCAAAATCACGAGGATGCCACCGGCCACGCACGCGTCCATGGCGCCCGTGAGCTTCCCGCCGCCCCTTGCGCATATGACGAAATAGCCTGGCAGCGAGGCGTCCACCGTCCTGCATTTGGAAAGCATCGCCTGGGCCCCGGTGTAATCAGCCGAGCCTGTCCCGGGCCGGGCGAACGACAGCCCGTCCTCCTGGACGACGTCGTGGAGATGGCTCCGGTCCACCCATTCAGGCAGGAGGTCAAGCGCCGGTGCAAGCTCGCCAGGCTTTGCGCGCATCTTCGGCGCATTGTATTCCTCGGCGATTATCGGCTGGATCGGGGGGACTGCGATCGGGCTGCGGGCGGCTGGTGGAATGGAAACTGGTGGCGCCGCATGCGGTGCTGCCAGGTGGCGCTTGTGCACGGCCTTCGGCATCCTGCCGAGGGCTTTCAAAGCCCGGACGTGCGGCTGTTTCGCGGCCCGCCTCGTTTTCAGCTTCGGCCCCAGCTTCTGCTTCAGCTTTGGTTTCAGCTTAGGTTTCGGCGCTTTCCTGGCCTTAAGCGGCTTTGCCCTCTTCGGCGCCCTCAGCGGTTTTTTCGCCGGCTTCCCGGCGGGCCTCTTCGGCATTTTCTTCGCTGGGCTCTTCGCTGGCTTCTTCGCAGCCTTCTTATGAGAAACTTTCCCGGCTTTAGCCATGGGTAGAAAACAAAGTCAAGTAATTAAAGGCTACTTCTTGGCGACCTTCTCCTCTTTCAGCACCATCTTCGCAATCAGGAACACCACGAAGGCGATGACCACGAAGTTGATGAGCGCCGCGAGGAACGCGCCTGAGCCGAACTTGAACGGCCCGGCAATCAGGATTGCAGTCTGCCAGTCGCCGCCCGGAAGGACCGGCGCGATGAGCGGCATTATGACGTTGTCCACCAGCGACTTGACAAGCGACGTCGCCGCTGCGGCCATGATGAATGCCACGGCCACGCCGACAACCTTGTACTCTTCCAGAAATTCCTTGAATTCCGATATGATTCCCATGAAATGGAAAGGCAGGGAAAGGATAAAACCATTATGGTGAGGACGGGAGGCGTTTCCTTTTCCCTGCCTTGACGAAGATGTTCCTCAAATCCTCAAGGAACCCGCACCGCCTGTCGGTGTAGAAGAGCACGAGGTTGCCCTTGTGCTCGGTGAACAGAAGGCCGAGGTCCACCAGATTGTCCAGTTCTTTTTTCGCTTCAGAGGAGGATATTCCGGCGCGCCTTGCAATTTCCCTGAGGTGGAGGGATTCAGAGAAAAGGACGACGCCAAGGACGGATACCTCGGCCTTGGAGCGGAAAAGCCGTTCCAACATGTTGGTTTTGATAGAACAGTTGTTATTTTAAAGCTAACGGTTATCGGGAGAAGGAAGTATATTGAAGATGTAGCTCGCTGCGACTTCTTCGGTCGCAACTACCCGCGTTGCGGGTGCAATGACATGCCAGGTGGGGAGTGGACTGCGGAAATGACCCTCCAAAAGGTATTAAAATGGCGGAATGGAAAAAAGAGAAGTGTACGATTATGGATGAAGAAAAGAATTTAGATCTGTTCCTTAGTCTTGCGCAGAGCTTGTATGTCGAAGAAGAGAAGCGTCGGGAACTGATTGATAGTAAAGCTTCGATGTCTATCGGATTTTCCAGTGTGCTTGGCGGCGTGCTCTATTTCTCATTTCAAAACTTCTCAGGGATACCATCACAATTGCAGCAAGGTCTGAGCGTGATGGGGTTCATAACTGCGCTTTGCCTTCTGGTAAGCATCATAGCCTCGCTGAGGGTTTTGTTCCTTGCGAAATATGTCTCCCTGCCAAATCCAAAAAAACTCTATGAAAAATATCTCAAAGTCGAAAACAGCAAAGTGAAAGCCCAACTCATTAGCCAGTTCACAGATGCTTTTAACAGCAATAAGGCCAGAAATGAAAACAAGGCAAGAACGCTTCAATTTGCCATGTGGTGCATCATCGTAGCCGCAGGCATCTTATTGATAAGCACCCTAGCTATTGCATGGGGTGGGAGTTGAGTTTATGTCAGATGAAAAAAATAAACCAGTGATGGTGCCATTGCCACCACCAGATTCAGAGCTAAAAATAGAGCTTATGAAAAGCTTTGGAGTAGGTTCCAAGAATATCGTGCTTGAAAAGAAGTGAGGATGCAAACAAAGGGAAAATTGGGCCCGCGCGGGATCGAACCGCGAATCTCCACTGCGCTCAAGGCTTTTCAGGCAGTTTTTGATGAAACTTTTTCCCAAAAAGTTTCTGTGAGAGTGGCGTCTTAACCATTCGACTACGGGCCCGTGTGGACAGTTAATCCTGCGAAAGGGTTAAAATAAGTAGCTACCCCGTATTGTTCAATGAAAAAAACAAGTGTTCAAAAAATTGAACAAGCGTTCGATATTTTTACCAAGACGTATTTGGTAATGATGCAGTTTTTCAAATACCCCTCGCTTGACTTTACCTTGTCAGAGACTGCAAAAAACACAAACCTCTCCAAGGCGACAGTCAGTAAGATAATCAGGGAACTCAAGACCATCGGATTTGTCACTGTCAAGGACCTCGGAGTTATCTACCGAATAAAGGCAAATGGCGACAACTTGTTCTATAGAAGGGAAAAGGCCATCTATAACTTGCATATGCTTATCCGCAATAACGTCGTAGAATTTCTTGCCCAAAAATTCAACAACCCGAAGTGCATCGTGCTATTCGGGAGCTACCGCAAGGGCGAGGACGACAAGGGCTCGGACATAGACATAGCGGTTGAAGTTCCTGAGGGAATGAAAACCGGAATTTTCAATTTTGAAGAGCTGAAAGAGTTTGAAAAAATTATGGAAAGGCGGGTCACGGTCCAGGTCTTCAACCGGAAAGACGTAAACGACAATTTGTTCCTTAATATAGCCAATGGAATAGTGTTATACGGTTTTCTGGAGGTGTCAAAATGATTGACCTGAAGTTCCTTGAATCCATGTCCAAGATACGGAAGCGGACGCCGGACAAGCCACGGGCACGGTCCCTGGTTGAAGCGGCAGGGAAAACAATGGCGGCGCTGGCAAAAATACCGCTAAGCGAAGCAACGGCTACAATCGTATTCAGGGAAACTTACGAAGCATTACGCCAATTGGGAGATGCGAGATGGTGGCTGAGGGGCTATGAACCGAGGGACCATGGGGTAAGCATGGAAGTACTGAAGGAGGAAAAAATCAGCCAATCCGCTAAACTCGTCAAAGCTGACCGTTTCCGTTCCATACGGAATAACGCCAATTACATGGGCTATGACATTCCGAAAACTGTAGCACAGGAGATGCTTGACTTCTGGAAAGACTGCGGAATGGAGATACTGGCAAACATGAAAAAGGAGCTCGATGCTTAACGGTTTTATATTCTTCCACTCCATCAACCCATAATACAGCCCCGTCGTCTAGTGCGCCTTTCGGCGGCCCAAAACCAGGCCGTCATGGCGCTGGCAACGGTCAAGGATAGCGGGCTTTGGACCCGTAGACGGCAGTTCGAATCTGCCCGGGGCTATTTTTGTTTCCTGCACTCGGCCCTCCGGGCCTCGTGGGAAACACTGACGATTTTTATCCGTTTAGGGCGCTCATCGGGAAAGAGGGTTCTCTTCAATCGCTGGAAAGTATGGCGGGGGAGGGAATCAGAAATGTAGAGAGAATCGGGGAGGGGGTCAGAAAATTAGAAAGAAATCCAGGGAACTGCGGTCGCTGTCCCTCAAAGTGCTGCGCACTTTAAGGTGAAGGGAGGGGCGCTCCCTCCCCGCGTTTCTTCTTAATATTGCCTCGCCGCGTAAAGATAAACAGTCGCCGGATTGCCGCACGCCACGCACTTCTTCCCCTCTGGCCGGTCGTGCGAGCCGAACAGCGAGCCGCGGATGTTGGCCTGGTGCTTCTCCTTCACCATGTCCGCGCATTTCTCGCCTTCCATCCCGTCGGTGCAGAACGGCACGCGCACGAAGCCGCGCAGGTCCAGCTCCTTACCAAGCGCGTCCATCGTGTCAGCGAAGGACAGCTTGTCCGCGAACCATATGTCCGCGCGTTCCTTGAGCGTCTTGTCTATCGCCTGCGCAAGCTCGTCCAGCTTCGCGTCCAGCTCTGCCGTCTTCACCTTCATCTTCTCGCCGGTGTCGCGGCGGACGACGACCACCGAGCCGCTTTCCAGGTCGCGCATGCCGATTTCAATCCGCAGCGGCACGCCTTTCATCTCCCACTCGTTGAACTTGAAGCCTGGCGTCCTGTCAGAGTCGTCTATCTTCACGACGAAGCAGCAGCCGACTGCGTTGGCGACCTCCCTGCAGGCCTGCATGACCTTTTCCTTCGTGTCCTCCTTCACTATCGGGACGATGACCACCTGCACCGGCGCGAGGCGGACGGGCAGCACCAGCCCGCGGTCGTCGCCGTGCGTCGCTATGACCGCGGCGTAAATCCGCGAGATGCACGGGCCGTAGCACGTCTGCCAGACGTATTGCTCAGCGCCCTTGTCGTCAGTGTATTTTATGCCGAACGCCTTTGAGAAGTGCTGGCCGAGCATGTGCGTGGACGGCAGCTGCAGCGCGCGGCGGTCCGGCATCAGCGTGTCCGCGGCGTATGTGTCCTCGGCGCCTGCGAACTTGTCCCACTGCGGCCTCTTGAAGAAGAGGAACGGCACGCCGAACCGGCCGTGGATCACCTCCTCGGCCATCTCCATGTCCTCGCGCACCTGCCCCATCGCGCCCTCGCGGGTGGCGAAGCAGTTGTGCGACTCTATCCAGTGGAATTCCCTGCTGCGTATGAGCGGCTTCGTCGCCTTCGTCTCGTGGCGCCACACCTGGCAGCGCTGGTATATCTTGAGCGGGAGGTCGCGGGTGCCGTGTATCCACAATGCGTACATCGGGTACATGGCGGTCTCGCTGGTCGGCCTCATGGCGCAGCGGGTTTCCAGTTTCGCGTCCCCGGCGTGCGTCACCCAGAACACCTCCGGCACGAAGCCCTTGACGTGCTCGCTCTCGCGCATGAGGTAGTTTTCCGGGATGAGCGCCGGGAAAAGGGCGGGCAGGTGCCCCCTGCACTCCAGGGCCTCCTCGTACATGGCGTACATGCGGTTCATGCTCATGACCGCCCAGGGCATGAAGACGACGAACCCCTTTATGCCGTAGCGCAGGTCGCAGAGCTTCGCCTCCTGTGTTATGGTATTGTACCAGTCGGAAAAATCGGATTTTTTCAGCTGCATAAAAATTACCGCGGATTCCCGCCAGCATTGCATTTAAACGAATTCGGTTTAAAATGTTCTTCTAAGCGGCAGATTGAACATCTGAGAGGCTAACGATATGGCAGACGAACAGGCATTCCTTGAGCGCTGCGAAGAGATGCGCAGGCTGGCGTTCTCGTTCAGCGACCCGCTCGTGGTCCATCATTACGACGCGGACGGCGTAAGCTCAGGCGCAATCGTGGCCGGCGCGTTCCTCGCGGCAGGCAGGCCGTTCAGGCGCGAGTGCATAAGGAAGCTTGACGACGGGGCCATAGAGCGCTACGCGAACGAGAAGGAGCTGATATTCGCGGACCTCGGCGGCGGGAACAGGCGGGTGAACGAGCTTCATGACGTGGTTATAATAGACCACCACCAGACAGATGGCATAGAAAAGCCACAGGCGAACCCGCTCCTTTTCGGCATAGACGGCGGGGACGAGCTCAGCGCCGCAGGCACAGCCTACTGCGTGTTCAGGGAATACCCTGAGCTGGCCATCGTGGGCGCTGTGGGCGACATGCAGAAGCCGCTCAGGGGCATGAACCGCTGGGTGCTCGCCGAGGGCGTGAAGTCCGGCAGGGTTGCCGCAGAGGAGGACATCTCTTTCTACGGGAGGTATTGCAGGCCGCTGGTGCAGTTCATAGCATACAGCGACGACCCGTACCTCCCGGGGCTGAGCTTCAGGGAGGACAAGGCCGCTGAGCTGCTCGCTGAGCTCAGGATACCGACCGACGGCCAGGGCGGGAAAAAGCGCGTGTATGCCGACCTGGACGAAGGCGAGAAGCGGGCGCTTGTGAGCGCGCTGGTGAAGGTGCTCATCGCAAGCGGGAAGACCGGCATCATTGAGGAAAGCTGCGTGTTCCCGCAAAGGCCGCGCAACGAGACCTACGAGGCGAACGAGTTCGGCACCCTGCTCAACGCCTGCGGCAGGCACGACAGGCCGGACGTCGGGGTGCGGGTGTGCCTCGGGGACGAAAGCGCGTACGCCGAGGCGAGGTCGCTGCTCCAGCTCCACAGGAAGATGCTCAGGGAAGGGATAGCATTCGCAGGCGCGCACGTCCAGGACCTCGGCCCGTTCAGGCTCATTGACGCGAGGGATGCGATAGACGAGAGCATAATCGGCATCGTGTGCGGCATGGTGAGGCCCGGCAAGGCGGTAATCGGCGTCTCCACTGGCGGGGAAGGCACGCTGAAAATCTCCGGAAGGGCGCCGCGCGCGCTGGTGGAAAAGGGCGTCAATCTCGGCGAGCTGATGAAGAAGGCCACTGCAGAAGCCGGCGGAGTCGGCGGCGGCCACAGGATGGCTGCAGGCGCTTCCATACCTGCAGCCGGCCTCAACCGCTTCCTGCTTTCCGCAGGGGATTATATCAGGCGCTTCATGGCCCAGGCAGGCAGCGGGGACTAATGACGTAGGCCGCCGGGAAAGGTTTAAATACCTCTGTCCTACTGTCAGGAATGGATGAGAGCCCTTACTATCAGGAAGGAGATACGGAGGGAGGACACCCGTCCGTGCAAAATACCCTGCTTAGTTGAACCACTGCAACTGCTGCAGCGGTCGCAGCTGCCGCAGTTGCAGCACTCGCCACAACTGCCAGCGCAGCGCGTCCATCCGGTGCAGCACATCTACCCGGCACCGCGCCTCCATCCAGCACTGCATTTCCATTCAGCGCCGCTGCGCCCGAAACGCAAGGGCTTCCTGAACTCGCATTCGCCGCACCTCAGGTGTTATTACTGCAAGAACAGGACGCCCAGGGGATACAGCGCAAGGAGCGCAGAAGCGGCCATATGCGGCTCGCGCTGGAATTACTATCTCTCGTACGGAAAGACCATACCGGATCACAGCCATTTGGAACATCTCGTGGTTCCTGTAACGACCGGCATGCTGAATAACTCGCACAACGGTGCGGAAACGTCCGGCGAACCAAATGCCTGCGGTGTCGGCCGGCAGATTTATTTTTCACTTGACTCACATGCAGTCGGGTACCACTCACACGCACCAGTGGCAGCCCAGGCAGGGCAGGATTACTGGAGCTGCTTCCAGCCAACCGGGCAGTGGGCTGCCGCGGCTTACGTGCCTGCAGGAAACTACGCGGTGCAGACCACGGACGGAAGCGCAGCTCACCAGCATGCAGCCACGGAAGTGATATTGGCTTCTGCAATTACGATTGCAGTTCCAACGCAAACCGCCCATGCGCAGGCCACGGCAATGAACGGAGGCGCCGCTTACCCGCAGGCAACGCGGCATGAAACGGAAACCGCTGGCACAGGAGGCGTTCAGGCGCAGGCTGGGGCCAGCACGGCAGGGAGTTTCTCCTCAGCCTTAACTTCAAGTTCAATTTTAGGCAGCACACACATGCCACACGTGCAGCACGGAAGCTGGCATCATGACAGTTGGCAATATGGCGGCAGCCAAACGTCCTGGAGCGGAAGCGCGTCCACGCCACAGGCAGGCGCAGGGGGCCGGAAGGCAGGGGCAGTTGAAAGTCCTGTGCCGGCCACGGCAACTGGTGCATGCGCCCGGGCAGTGCCGCATGATGTGGAAACCGCAGGTGCGGGCACATGGGACGTTACGGTGCAGGCAGGAGTGCCGGCGCAGGCAGTTTTCTCTTCAAGCAGCATGAGCAGCACGCACGTGCAGCACGGAAGCTGGCATCATGGCAGCGGGCACCAGGGCAACGGACATGCGACATCTGGCTCTGGGGGCGGAGTAAGCGCTGCTGCCATTGAAACGTGGACAGGGGTTTCCGGTCCTGCGCTGGTGTCGCAGCTCCCTGTGATGGACGTTACCCTGGCAATATCATATAATCCGCTATCGCAATTGTCCTATATGCCCACATACCAGGTGGGCATTGATTCCGCAGGTGCTCCTGCGCAGATTCTCGCGGCAGCGGGCATGAGCGCCTTGCAGTGGGGAATGGCCGTTGAAGCGGCAGTCGCAGGAACGATGTCAGGCGGCACTGGGCTGCAGGTTGGCCATGCAGACAGCCAGAAAAGGGGATTCATGCCAAAGGTCGTCCAGGCAGCTGACGCAATGCCTGAATAACCCGTGCATTGAGCTGCTTTGGCCTGTGCAGTCAGCAGCTCTGCTGAACCGGGCCTTTGCACGGGGCCTGGAATTCAGCACGTTTTTAATCCTTAATCAGGATATAGGCGCATGTTCGCAAGGCCGTTATTCCTGTTTCTCGCGCTGGCGACGCTGTCCTTTTCAGCCACGGTAGTCACTGTCGTTTCGCCGCAGGCCGGCGAGGTGAGGAACGGCGACATCGTGGACGCAGGCGCCATCGGGCCTGGCCAGACGCTGTCCATACAGGTGGACCGCGAGGTGATTGCAGGCGGCATCCACGGCGCCGGCGGCAGGATGGACCTCGCCGTCGCGGACAACCTCCCGCCCGGGTGGGCGTCCCAGCCCAGCGAACTCTACCAGCAGCCGCTCCACATGACGGTCACCGCAGGCCCTGACACCCCGCCGGGCGACTACGCGTTCACGGTCACAGTCATAGACGAGAACAACGGCGAGCAGCTTGGCAACGTTACGTTCACCTGCAGGGTGCGCGTCACCTGGGACGTGATGGACTTCAGCGTTTCACCGGAGCGGCTCGCGGTCGGTCCGGGCCAGCCTGCGCGGTTTGCCATAACTGTTTCCAACAAGGGCTCGGCCAGCGACGCGTTCCAGGTCAGCGCCACGGGCTCGAGGAACTGGGACTTCCGCAAGCCGGTGTTCGTGTCGGCCCGGAGCATGAAAACGATATACTACGAGGTCGTGGGCCAGGAAGAGGATGCGTATTCGCCCACGATAAAGGTCGTCTCCATGGCCAGCGACAACATAGCAGCTGAGAAGAACGTGACGATTACGGTGCGCTCGGACCTTTTCGGCGACTGGAAGGCCGCCAACCACGGCGCCCTGCTATTCCCGGTTTTTGAGGCTCCTGTGTATGCCCTCGCGGGCCTGATATCCAATTTCTTCGGATGAATATTGGTTTTAAACAGAAGCCGCCATTTCTGGTTCTGATGCTGAATGAGGACGTGGTGCAGCGGCGCCGGTATGCAGCCATACGTTTTATCGCCAGTGGCATCCTCGCCGGGCGGAGTGACGTGGAACAGCTCAAGCGCGAGGCCTGCCGGAGGTTCAGGCCGGACTCCATGATAACGAATCCGGAAGTCCTCGCGGCCATGACCTGGCGCGGCTTGACCGGACGCACATTGTCCGGGCGCACCGTATCTAGGCGCGCCGTGCATGGCGTCTCCGCATCGCGCATCCGGCGCCTCCTTCTCAAAAAGCCGGCCCGCACGCTGTCCGGTGTGACACCCGTCGCAGTCATGATACGGCCGGAAGGCTCCTGCAGGCACGGCTGCATCTACTGCCCTGCGGCCGGCCTGGCCGCCAAGAGCTACACAGGCTTTGAGCCTGCGGCCATGCGCGGCAGGCAGTTCTCCTTTGACCCGTTCCTGCAGGTGCGCGACAGGGTGGCCCAGTTTGAGGGCGGCGGCCACCCGGCGGACAAGTGCGAGATGATAGTCATGGGCGGCACGTTCCTGGAGACGCCCCGCCATTACCGACGTTCGTTCATCAAGGGGATATACGACGGCCTGAACGGGAGGAAGGCGAAAACGCTTGCCGCGGCAATGAAGGCGAACGAGACGGCCGGGCACCGCGCAGTCGGCCTGACAGTGGAGACGCGGCCTGACGCGTGCATCCAGTACATAACCGAGCTACTCTCCTACGGCGCCACCCGCTGCGAGCTTGGCGTCCAGCACCCCGACGACCGGATTTACGGGCTGGTGGGGCGCGGCCACACGGTGAAGGACGTCACAGACGCCACGCTCGCGCTGAAAAACGCGGCTTTCAAGGTCCTCTATCACATAATGCCAGGCATGCCAGGTTCGGACCGGAAAAAGGACGTGTCATTCGTCCGGCGCCTTTTCTCCGATGCGCGCTTCCGCCCGGACATGCTGAAGATATATCCCACGCTCGTGGTACCAGGAACGGAACTGGCTGACATGGCCGCGCGCGGGGAGTTCAGGCCCTACGGCGCTGAGGAAGCCGCGGACGTGATATCCGAATTCTACCGCTACATACCGCCCTACGTGCGTGTGATGCGGATTCAGAGGGACATCCCGGCCCAGAGGATAATCTCTGGCGTGAAGAAGAGCAACCTGCGGGAGCTGGTGGAAGCCAGGCTCAGTGAAAAGGGGATTGCGGCGAAGGAGATACGCTCGCGGGAAATCGGGCTGCAGGGAAGGCTCCGGCAGGGGCGCTTCGCCCGGGAAGGGTTCGCCCTTAAGCGCCTCGCTTACGCGGCGAGCGGCGGGAAGGAGGAGTTCATATCGTTTGAAACCGACGCCGGGCTGCTGGCCGGCTTCATCCGCCTCAGGCTCGTGCCGCGCTCCGGGTGCGCGCTCGTCCGCGAGCTGCACGTCTATGGCCCTGAAGTCCCGCTCGGAACTGCAGGAGGCAGGCACATCGACAGGCACGCAGGCGCAGCAGTCCAGCACCGCGGCATCGGCTCAAAGCTGCTTGAGGAAGCCGAAGCGGTTGCAGGCGGGGCGGGAAAAGAGCGCATGAGGGTAATCAGCGGCGTTGGTGCGAGGGAATACTACAGGAAGCAGGGATACTCACTGCGCGGGCCGTATATGTACAAAGTGCTTTAGCGCGTTTTTTCTTTTTTCAACCGGTCGGCCAGCTTCTTCATCCTTTTCGTGAATCCGTCAGCCATGGCCACCATCTCTTCTGCCGTCTTCTGATCGTGCGCATAATGGTAATCCGCGCCTTCGCGGGCGCTCATGGCCGCCCTGAAGTCATTGACATAACTGGCCTCCAGCTTTCCTTCCCGCGAAAGTATGCCCAGCATTTCCCCTACGGCAAAATGCGAGCGCTCCCTGAGCCCGAGCAGGAGCAGCAGCGCCTTCGCCGAATGGAACATGGCGTAGTATGCCTTTATGATGGCCCATTTGCATCCTTTGGAGCCAAGCTCCTTTTCGGCCTCCTCCAGGTCGCTGTCGCTTTCCTTCCATTCTTTCTCTGCCATGTCCGGTGCCGGTGCCATGCGGGTGAGCTGGCCTTTGGAGACGAGGTCGTCAGCATCCATCAAATCAGCCTCACCCTGTCCTTTTCAATGCGTTCATACAGCGGCTTGTCCTTCCGGTATAATGCCGCATAGTCCATCTGCGTCATGATGAGCGGTTTTACCCTTTCGTCCTTTATGCTGCTGAGGCGGGAAACCGCCTTCTCTTTCCTGTCGCATATCAGGAGCACGTCAATATCGCTTTTTTCGTCGCTCTCGCCCCGGGCCGCAGAGCCGTAGAGGTAAGCTTCGCATCCAGCCGCGGCAAAATCCTTCATGGCCTTTGACGCCACCGAAATCGCAAGAAGCTTTTTCAGCTCCTTTACGACCGGGTCGTCCCGTTCCAGGCCGTACAATACCGTTTTTCCCAGTTCCTCCCTTGCCAGGATGCCCGTTTTTTCCAGTTCTTTCAGGGCTTTGATTGCGCTGTTTTTGGACAGGCCTGTATTTTTGATGAGCTGCGCAAGATAAAACCTGCCCCTTGGCATCTCCAGAAAATATACCAGCATGCGCGATGCGCTCTTGCTCCCTATTAGTTCAAAAATATCTACCATATAGTTCAAATATTTATACTATGGTATTATTTTTTAAACCTTATGGTTCAGTTTTTTGAACCATTGGCTTTGCAGGAATCCCATAAGAAGTGCCTCAAAGAACCGGCACGGGGGTCCTGTGCCCAAAGGGCGTCTAGGAGTTAAAAATAAGACTAGTAGGATGTCCGACAAATAAGTTTAATAATTATCTGTGTGTAAATTGAAGGT
>CAZBAM010000007.1:0-62061 GCA_964490215.1 Microcaldota archaeon
AATTTGTGGAAGGGCATCCTGAAAACTTCCTTGTTGAAATTCCTGCCTTTGCGGCCGAATCTCCTGAGTTCCTCAATTGCGATTCTGGCATTGTGCTTCCTGGCGACGGAGATAACCTCCTTGACGACTTCGCCAATCCGGTTCCTGACGAAATTCGTTTCTTTGTACTTGAGACGCAGAAGGCTTCTCCTGGCTCTGCTGCTTCCACGGTCGGCAAGAGACTGCAACCTGGTTCTTCGCTCCATGATTTTCTTCCGTCTGGCCCAGATGTCTTTTCCGAAATAGAGCTGCTTCAGGATTTTTCCGTTGCCGGACAGAACGGTAACCGCGAAGCACTTGCTGTTCACATCCACTCCTACGACGTTATCCTTCGGTTCAGGGTCGCCTTCCTTGCTGAGATAGGCTACAATTTGCAAGTCAGAGGTAAGGCCATAGGTCCTGCATGTCCAACCAGATGCAAGGAGCATGGAATAACGCTGATAAGATCTGTTTTCCCTGATTGGGACGGCAATCCTCTGCCGGGGCCGCAGACCAAACTCGACAAAACTTCTGGAGTTGGTCCTGAAATATTTGCAGTTTCTGGGAATGTTGAATTTGACGGTCATCTTTTTGATGGACTTACCCTTGGTCTTAACTACGTTTCTTTCAATATCACAAATGACCTGGGAATTGAACTTGGTGGTTTGCTTGCTGGCTAGGTATGTTGCGTTGTGCAATTCCATAAGACGTTTGGATTTCCGTTGCTTCAGAAGGGAATTTGCCAGGACTACTGCCCTCCTCTGGAAGTTCCTGAGTATAAACAGTTTGACCTTGGTAGGTTCATCAGTTTGCAGGCAGATGGCCCGTTGTGATTTCATTACGTTATTGCTGAAAACGGCCTTTATATCCGTTGCCAGACCTCACTTCCGCGGCAGTATCGGCGTATCCGACCCAGACCGGATGGCAGGCTTCTCAGTCCTTAAACGGTCCGTAATTCCTCCCACATCTGAAGATGCGGGTTTCCTTACGGTGGATATATGAGGATACCGCTGCTGCTCATGCCGGAAACCCAGGCGAAGCGGGTCTCCCACTACTTTCTCGGCGTAGCGTCCCGCATCCAGCCCGCGTTTGCGTTCATCCAGCGGGACCTCTCCAAGCTGGACAACGAAGTGAGCGTCACGGAATACCTGGCGCTCTTCATACTCAACTCGCTCATGTACTTCGCCTTCACCTCGGTCCTGGCGTTTACCGTGCTCTACCGGCTCAAGAACCCCAACGCCCTGTTATACGCCCTGGCCTGCGGCCTCATGTGTGGTGTGGTGGTCTTCATGCTCGGCCTGATGTACCCACGCTGGCTGGCGAGGAAGAAGGTCATGCAGATAGACCGGAACCTGCTGTTCGCGGCCAGGCACCTCAGGATACAGACCAGCGCAGGCGTGCCGCTGTTTGAGGCGTTCGTTTCAGTCTCCCACGGCTACGGCGAGGTTTCCGAGGAGTTCGCCCGTGTGGTGAAGAACATACAGGCCGGCGTGAACATGGCTGACGCGCTGGAGGACACCGCGGTCAAGAACCCGTCGTATTACTACAACCGCATATTGTGGCAGATGTCCAACGCCGTGAAGGCTGGCACGGACGTGGCGCCGGTGCTCGCGGACATAGTGGACTTCCTCGCCGAGGAGCAGAGGGTGGAGATGCGCAACTACGGGGCCCAGCTCAACACGCTGGCCATAATGTACCTGATGTCGTGCATCATAGCGCCAACCATCCTCCTCATATTCATAATGGTCATCTCGTCTTTCGTGGACCTCCCAATCACCGAGACGGTCTTCTGGCTGATACTCGGCGCGCTCGTATTCGTGCAATACATGTTCGTGGGCCTCATACAGAGCCGGCGCCCGGTGGTGGCCATATGAAAGGGCCGCTTGAAAGCTACGTCGGGATATGGAGTGACCTGCTGCGGTACAACGATTACGAGGTCAACGGCCGGGAGTTTGCCATCACCCTCCTGCTCG
Organism: Microcaldota archaeon; assembly: GCA_964490215.1. Classification (GTDB taxonomy): domain Archaea; phylum Micrarchaeota; class Micrarchaeia; order Anstonellales; family Bilamarchaeaceae; genus Bilamarchaeum. Next base: position 1,992 of record CAZBAM010000007.1, read on the forward strand.
GCACCATCATCATGGGAGGCCTGCTCGGCCTGCTGATACGGCTGGACCTGGCGTACATGCTGACCATGATGGCCGTCATAGTGCTCATAGACCACGCCGCCGTATACACCTACCTCCTGCTCGGCGTGAATGCGCGGGCCACCAAGCTGGAGGAGGTGCTGCCGGACTTCCTGTCGCTCGTGGCGAGCAACATCAAGTCGGGCCTCACGCCGGACAAGGCGCTGCTGATATCGGCCAGGCCGGAGTTCGGTTCTCTAGCCAAGGCAGTGACCAACGCCGGCAAGAACAGCATAACCGGCATGCCCTTTGACCAGGTGCTGATGGGCATGTGCGACCGCATAAAATCCGAAGTCCTTGAAAAGACCATCCGGCTGGTGGTTGAAGGCATACACTCAGGCGGCGACATGGCCGAGCTGCTGGACAAGACCGCGTACGACCTGCGCAAGTTCCGCTCGGTGCGCAGGGAAGTGAATTCCATCATACTGAACTACGAGCTGTTCATCATGGCAGCCGTCTCCTTCGGCGCGCCGCTCCTTTACGGCGTGGCGACGTTCCTGGTGGAGATAATGGTGGAGATAAAGAAGCAGACGATGGGCGGAGGGGAGGCGCTCGCTGCCATTGGGGGGGTTAGCATGTTCAGGGGCAACCTGGCCGTGACGCCTGAGGCCATATCGCTCTTTGCGATGATAGGCGTGACCATCACTGTGTTTTTCGGCTGCATGGCAGTGGGCGTGATGTCCAGCGGCAAGAAGGAGGACGGCCTGAAATACTTACCGCTGCTTCTGGGCATTGCCCTGGGCATACTTTTCGGCATCAGGAGCGGCCTTGATTCCATATTGGGCCCGCTCATTGCCTCTGGCTAGCGGCAAACAAGGGAAAAAGCAATATAAACCACTCGGACTGATTATGGAGAAAGCTAGAAAAGGACAGGCCGGGCATTGTGCTGGGATTTGGGCTGAAATTGTTGTGAGCCGGGAGGAGACCACTATGGATACGTCGTTCATGGAAGCGGTAGGGCTGATTGTAAAGGGCCGGGTGATGTGGAACCCGCCTGCTGACGAACTCAGGGAGATGGCCAGGCCTGACGAGCAGACTACCGAGTTCGGCAGCCCGAACTACATAACGCAGGTCCGCTCAAGAAGCGCCAAATTCACCGAGATAGTGTTTGAGCCGGACGAGGCGCAGCGCAAGACGCTCGCCGACGTCAGCGGATACCTGCAGGGCAAGGGCCTGGTAGGGGTGGACAGGGTGATGTGCATGAAGCCTGGCTACCGCACCGCGGTCAGGCTGCTCGTCACGGAACGCTACGCGAGGCTCGCGTACATGTGGGGGAAGATGCTGTTCCTCCCGGAAAAACCGGTCACGCGGCCGGACTTCCACATCGTGGACGTGCCTGAATGGCCAGAGCGGAAGGTGCTCGTGGACCCGCGGTCCTTCACGACGTTCATACTTGGCTCGGACTACTGCGGCGAGATAAAGAAGGCCGGGCTGCGCATGATGATGTACGCCCACAAGACGAAACGGGGCGGCCTCGGGCTGCACGCCGGCTCCAAGGTGCTGCGAGTGCTGGATGCAGCGAGCGGGAAACTGGTTGAGAGGGGCATGCTGCTGTTCGGCCTGAGCGCGACCGGCAAGACCACGCTCACCTGCCACCACCACTGGCTTGACGCGAAGGCCGGGGAGTTGGTCCGCATCAGGCAGGACGACGTGGTCCTGCTTAACAGGGACAGCTCGGCCATCGGGACCGAGGATAACTTCTACATAAAGACCGACGGGCTGGAGCCGGATTCGCAGCCGCTGCTGCACAAGGGCGCCACGTCGCCGAACGCGATGCTGGAAAACGTGAAGGTGGACACCGCGCACGGCGGCAGGGTGGATTTTTTTGATTCGTCCATAACGTCAAACGGCCGCGGCGTGGTGATAAGGCGGGAGCTGGACTTTACCGACGCCTCCATAGACCTTGAGAAGACGGACATGGTGGTCTTCATAACGAGAAGGAAGACCATAGTGCCGCCCATAGCGCGCCTCACACAGGCGCAGGCAGCCGCGTTCTTCATGCTCGGCGAATCCGTGGAATCGTCGGCAGGCGACCCTACACAGGCCGGGAAGCCCCTGCGTGTGGTGGGGACGAACCCGTTCATAATCGGGCCCTACGCCGAGGAGGGGAACCGCTTCCTTGAGATGCTCAGGGCCAACCCGCACATAGAGTCCTACCTGATTGACACCGGCAGGTTCGGCGCGCACACAGGCGCTGACGAAGGCATCAAGATAACCGTCTATGATTCAGCGCGCCTTCTCGCGGACGCGGCCAGGGGCGCCATAGCGTGGAAAAAGGACCCGGACTGGGGTTACGAAACCGCTGCGTCGTCCGGAGACGTGGATATGAAGCGCTTTGACCCGCTGGCCTATTACAGCAAAGAGGAATACGGAAGGCTGACCGAAGAGCTGCGGCAGGAACGGCGCGCCTATCTCTCGCAGTTCAAGGGCCTTGACAAGAGGATTGTAGACGCTATATAAACGACGGATTAGGATAGCGCCGGAAGCTGAAGCTCAGCCCTTCCAGATGGCCTCTTCGTTTTTCTTCCTGTAGTTCACGTATCTCGCCTGTGCGAAAAGCAGGTCGCCGAGGCGGTTGAGGTAGGCGATTACGTCCTGGTTCACCTTCTTCTTCTCGCTGTTGGAAAGGCGCACCACCTGCCGCTCAGCCCGCCTGCACACGGTCCGGGCGAGGTGAAGCAGCGAGGCGGTCCTGCTGCCGCCCGGTATGAGGAAGTGCCTGAGCGGGGGGAGCTGCACCCACAGGGCGTCTATCTCCTTCTCAAGCTCGCCTGCGCGCACAGGCGAAATGCGCTTTTTCCCGCCCGCGAGCTCTGCGCCGACCGCGAAGAGGTCCTTCTGCATCCGTGAAAGGGACGCTGCAACCCAGTCCATGTCGCTGAACGCTATGGCAAGGCCCAGGAGGGCGTTGAGTTCGTCCACGCTGCCGCATGCCTCCACCCTCGGGTGGTCCTTGGGCACGACGGAGCCACCGGCAAGGGACGTGTTCCCCTGGTCGCCGAATTTCGTGTAAAGCTTCGTATAAAACACCATGGATTGCTTTTGCACTGATGTTTAAATCGGTTTTTGCGGCTGGATTGGGGTATTTAAAGGTGTTCTATGATAACATATAAACATGCAAATTTCCACCAAAACGCGGAGGTTTGTGGCTGTGACAGGGAAGGGAGCCGCAGGCGTGCGCCCCCTGGAGGCTGCAATCTTCTGGCCTGCGAGCTGCTCTGCGCCGCTTTACGATGGGGTGCTGAGGACCTGGGGGATGGGTGCGCTCAAACGGGAGGAGGCAGGCCTGATTAAGCAGGGCGCGCACAGGAGGCGAGGCCTGGACGCGCTCGTGGAAGTAGTCAGCCAGCGCCTTTATGACCTGGACGGGACCGGCAAGAGCTATACGTACTGCCACTCGCCCGAGGTCGCGACGCTCTGCTATGTCATGTTCAGGGAAGCCGTGGAGCGCAGGCTTCCTGGCACCGCCGGCACCAGCGCAAGGGCGGTTTTCGGGGGCGGGTACGTGCATGACGACGGCAAGACGTTCCTGCCACACGCCCTGCTGGCAAAGGAGCGCGGCGTGAAAATCGGTCACCTGCGCATACTCAGGGGGATTAAACTGACTGACGTGGAAAGGAGCGCGCTGCGCTATTGCCACCTGGCGTTCGGAAGCGCCCACGCGGAATTATTCAAGTACGGCAGCGATGACCAGGATCTTGCCGTGGCCATAAGGATGATAGGCCTGCACCACGTAGCTTACAATGGCCAGGACACGGCCTACCTGAGCTACCCTGCCGGAGTGAAAGGGGCGGACCTGGAACTCTATTGCAGGATAGCCAAGACCGCGGATTTCATATCCGCGGCACGGCCCAGGCACTACAGGCCGCACTACCAGACGGAATGGGTGCATTCGCTCCGTCACGCAGTGGCGTACGCCATCGCTGTGGCAGGCAGGGAACTTGACCCGCTTACTGTGAGCTGCCTGATTACGGGGATGTATGACATAAAGCCTGATGCAGCCGACCGGATGGTAGGCAGACTCAGGTATAACGGGGAAGAAAAGGACATTGCCGACTCGCCCATCATGCGCAGCTACGTCCAGCAGTGGGTTCTGGCAGATGGAGAATTCGCAACGCTGGAAAAAGCGCACGGTAAGATGAATAAATACACCGGGGAAATTGCCGGGTTGGGCTTTGGCGGCAAACGCCACATACGCGCGCGGTTCCCTGAATGACGCTACGGGATAGGCCAGGCACCGGCTGGGCGCCTGGGTTGCGATTCCTGGTTGGCTTCCGGACCGCGCTTTCAGGCTGCGCTTCCGGGCGGCAGGCAAAAACAGGGGCGGGCAAAAAAATAAATAGCAGCGCCTGTTTATCTAGCCCATGACACTGATTGAAGACTTCGCCCTGCTTGAGAGGCACGGCTTCACCCTCCTGCCCTACAGGCTCGCGAAGAGTGAGAAGGAGGCGCTTGAGGCTGCGAAAAGGATCGGCTACCCGGTGGCGCTGAAAATCGTGTCGCCGGACATAGAGCACAAGACCGACGTCGGCGGGGTTAAGACCGGCATAAAGAGCGGCGAGGCCCTTGCGCTCGCCTTCAGGGACGTCGCGCAGAGCGCCAGGGGCGTGCGGATGGACGGCGTGCTCGTCCAGAAGATGGCCCGCAAGGGTGTGGAACTCATAATCGGCGGGAAGAAGGACCCGCAGTTCGGGCACATGATGGTCCTGGGGCTGGGCGGCATATACGTGGAGATATTCCGTGACATAAGCGCGCGCATATGCCCGCTGGTCGGTTCGGACGTGGAGGAGATGGTGTCTGAGCTCAAGTCCCACCCGCTCCTTGAAGGCGCCCGCGGCAAGAAGCCCATAAACAAGAAGGAGCTTGAAAGGCTGGTCATCAAGGCCTGCGCCCTGCTGCAGAAGGAGGATATAAAGGAGATGGACCTGAATCCGGTCGTGTGCGACGAAAACGGCTGCGACATCATTGACGCGAGGTTCAGCAGGTAATCACATGAACAAGATGCTGCAGGGGCTGAAGAGGCTTTCCAATCCCGGATCGGTGGCTGTGGTGGGCGCCTCGCCGACACCGAACAAGATAGGCAACGTGGTCCTGAGGAATTTCATAGATTCCAGATACCCGGGAGACGTTTACCCGGTAAATCCGAAATACGAGGAGATACTCGGCCTGAAATGCCACGCCAGGGTGAGCGACATACCCGGCAGGGTGGACTGCGTCATAGTGGCCACGCCCGCGGAAACAGTGCCTGCCATAGTGCAGGACTGCGCAGCCAAAAAGGCCGGCGGCGTGATAATACTCAGCGGCGGGTTTGAGGAAGTCGGCAGGAACGACCTCGCGGACAGCATAAGGAAGACTGCGGTGGCGAGCGGCATGCCGGTGATAGGCCCGAACTGCCTCGGCATATACAACCCGTACAGCAAGCTGGACAGCGTCTTCCTGCCGGCGTACAAGCTGGAGCGGCCGAAGGCCGGCAACATCGCCTTCGTGACGCAGAGCGGCGCCGTGGGTTCCACGGTCATGGACCTGGCCGCCTACTACGGCCTCGGCCTGTCCAAGTTCATATCCTACGGCAACGGCACTGTGCTTGACGAAAGCGACTGCCTGGAATTCCTCATGCACGACAAGGACACGAAGATAATAATCCTCTACCTGGAAGGTGCCAAGGACGGCCGGAAGCTGCTGGCGGCCATGAAAAAGGTCAACAGGACCAAGCCGATAATAGCGCTCAAGGCCGGCAGGGGCGCAGGGGGGCAGGCGGCCGCCCGCTCGCACACAGGCAACATAGCAGGCAGCTACCTCGCCTACCAGGCTGCTTTCAGGCAGGCCAGGGTGACCGAAGCCGAGGGCATAAGCGAAGTGTTTGACATAGTCAAGATATTTGACCAGGCGAAACCGAAGGGCAACCGCGTCGCGGTGGTAACCAACGGCGGCGGCATGGGGGTGCTGACCGCCGACGCCATAGAAAGCGAGGGGCTAGCCCTGGCCAGGTTCGGTAGGGAGACCGAGGCAGAGCTGCGCAAAATCCTGCCGGCATACGGCAACGTCGCCAACCCGCTTGACCTGATCGCTGACGCAGGGGTGGAGGCTTACGAGAAGGCCATTGACGCCCTCATGAAGGACCCTGGGGTTGACGCGTTCGTCATAGTGGTGCTCATGCAGACGCCGCCCATAGACGAAAGGATAATACACGTGCTGTCACGCGCGTCAGACGCGAAAATAAAGCCCATCGCCACCGTGTCTGTCGGCGGCACCTACACCGAGGCCTACAGGAAGGTACTGGAAGGCAAGGGCGTGCCGAGCTACAATTCGCCGCTGGCCGCGGTGAAGGCAATGGAACGGTTCATGACCTATTCCAGGTATTCAGTCCAATTGAAGAAAAAATAGGAGAAGGAAAACAAAGGGGCGCAGGGCTGGTTGAGGAAGGGGAAGGGCAGGGAGTGGAATAGTGAGAGGATGGGGCAGGAGAAGGGGGGTGGGGGTGTAGTTCCACTAATAAAGAAGGCTGTTTGTTTTTAATTTTTATGTAACTATAGATACATAGATAGAAAAGAAAAGCGAGGACACACAAACGCGAAAGAAAGTGTTTTTTATGATAATTCTTTACATTTACGACGTAAAGGCCAGGGACAAAAAAAGCTTCAACAGGACCAAGAGGCTTTTCTACTACCACCTGGGCAGGCTGCTGCTCAGGAAGGGGGTGTGGAAGACGAAATCCGCGCTGGCGGTCCAGCCCAAGATGGAAAGGGCCATGGATTCCTTTTTCAAGCGGTTTGGAAAGGCGGTCGTAGTGTTCAAATCCTATTCGGAGAGGATAGAGCGGCTCTGAAAAAATAAGCGATTTGATTAGTGGAAGTTTGGGGTGGGTCGCTTGCGCTTGTTGGCCGCTTAAGCAGGCAGCTTACAATTCAAGCTCGCAGACGTACGCCTCAAAATCCAGGCCGAACTTTCCCATGATTTCCGGCCGCACCTTGCCGAAAACCCCCTTTTTCCTGCCCCCGGCAACCACGGCGCAGGACGTTTCAGGCGTGAACGCAGGCAGCTCCTTTTTCTTCAGGGCAAGCTCAAACCCGGCTTCAGCAGCAAGGGTCTGCAGGCAGCCCCGTGCGTCAGAGAACTCCAGTTTCTTGTCCATTATGCCGAAGACGAGCCGCTTGCCCTCGCCCTCAGGCGGGTGCACGATGCCGATTTCGTAGAACCTCTGGGGGAGGCCCTTCATCTTGTTTATGGCGAACGTGTCCAGCATGTCGGCCAGCAGCTCAGGCCTTATTATGGTGAATTCCTCGTTTGAGGGGTTCGCTATCTCCACGACCTTGCCAGCGTAGCCTGCCCGGCCGGGTTTCCCCCGGTTCGTCAGGATGAACGTCTTTATCTCCATGAAGCCGAGCCCCCGCATGGCAGCGTCCACGTCCCCGTGGCAGTCAATCAGCTTTCCGGCGTGGAAGAAATCCGGCACCGTGGGCCTGAAATTATTGTAGCCGTAGGCGATTGCAAGGTCCTCTATGACGTCAATCTGGCCCAGGATGTCAGCGCGGTAGGGTGGGGCCAGGGCGCTGCCAGCCTCGTATCCGTAGCCCATTTTTGCAAGAAGGGCCGCTGCGTCCTTCTCCTTCAGCTCTATGCCGAGCAGCTTGCCGGCCTTCGCGAGGTCCAGCCCGACCTTTTTCGGCCTGAGGTCCGGGAGGTGCACTGTCTCCCTGGCGTATTTCACAGTGACCTCGTATATCGTGCCGCCCATGTCCGCGAGCGTGCACACGATTATGTTCAGGGCCGCCCTGCACACGTGCGCGTCAGTCCCTGTCACTTCTATGAAAACGTCCTTGGTCCCGACATCCACCTTGCCGGTTTCCGCTGAATTGATGATTGGTATGAGCGACATTACCCTTCCAGCTGAGTCCCTATAGACCGGATAGCGGCTGAAGTGCGTTATTACCCGGCCGTAATCCTGCCCCTTCTCGTGCTGTGCGAGTATCTCAGCCGCGCCCATTTCCTTTTCATGGCCGAGGGGCACGAACCTTATGTCGGCCGGCTTCATCGTCGTATAGTTGAGCGGGAATCTTATGGCCGCGATGGGGTAAATTCCAAGGGCCAGCTTCTTGCGCTTCCTGCCGAGCGTGGCGTGCAGCTTCTCCTGGAGGAGGATAATGTCTATTATGCGCTGGTCGTTCAGTTCCAGGCCCCTTACGACCGCGCAGGCAGTGTGCGGCCGTATGCCGGCTACCGAAGGGTCAACGACGACCTCGTAATCTGACTTCCTGGCCGCGTACGCAGGGTGCCCCCTGCCATAATAGGCTTTCAACGCCCTGGCCAGGCCTTCCATGGAATACCAGTCCGGCCTGTTCGGCGTCAGCTCGGTTATGACCTTCTTTGTTTCCTCTTCGTATTCAGACGGCGCGCCAAGCTCGCTGAGGCCGTTCACCACCTTGTCCAGAGGCAGGCCGGTCAGGCGCTTCATGTCCTCATAAAGGTATTCAACGACGACCATGCGCGCTCACTCCTCCCTGGCCTTCGCCATACCGGCCAGGTTCCTTACGTAATCAGTATGATACTCTTCATTAATGCACGCGGTGCAGACAGGCAGGCCCAGCGCCTTTTTCAGGCCGTCCAGCGATATGTAAGCCAGGCTTTCCACGCCCAGGAATTTCCCTATCTCCTCCACGCTCTTCCTGTTGGCTATCAGCTCGCCGTAGGTTGACATGTCCACGCCGTAAAAGCACGGCGCCCGCACCGGCGGGCAGGTTATGCGCAGGTGCACCTCCCGTGCGCCGGCGCCGCGGGCCATGGACACTATCTCCCTGAGCGTAGTGCCGCGCACGATGCTGTCGTCCACCAGCACTACCGACCTTCCGTGCATTATCTCGCGCACAGGGTTGAGCTTGAGCTTGACCGCGCCTATGCGCTTCTCCTGGTCCGGCATGATGAACGTCCTGCCTATGTACCTGTTTTTTATCAGCCCCTCCTCGCAGGGCAGGCCGAGCGCCCTGGCGTAGCTTTCTGCCGCGATTCTCGCCGTGTCAGGCACGGGAACGACCACGTCCGCCCTCACCGGCGCCTCGGCCGCCAGCACTTCGCCCAGCTTCCGCCTCGCGTCATAAACGCTGCGCCCGTTCATGGACGAGTCCGGCCTCGCGAAATACACGTATTCAAACATGCAATGCTTCGGCTGCGCGTCTACGAGCTGCGTCCTCGTCATGCCCTTGCCGATTATTATGAGCTCGCCGCCCTTCACCTCGCCCTTGTACGGTATGCCGTTTATGTCCAGTGCGACCGTTTCCGAGCAGAAGCAGACGAAGTCCTTGTTCTCGCCCCACACCAGCGGCCTGATGGCGAACGGGTCGCGGAAGACGACGAGCTTCCCCTCCATGATTGCGGTGTCGGAATAGGAGCCTTCCACCCGTTTCATGATGTCCCCGACGCTCCCTGTTATGTCCTTGTTGCGGTGGAGCATGAACGCCAGCGTCTCTGAGTCCACCGTGCTCGTGTACCTGTATCCCTCGGCCTCAAGCTCCTTCTTCAGGTCGTCGTAGTTGGCCATGTGGCCGTTGTGCGCGGTGGCTATGTCGCCGAAGACCGACGGCTGGACGTCGCACATCCTGCACTCGCCTATGGTAGGGTAGCGCGTGTGTCCTATGCCCATGCGGCCGTGGAGCTCCAGGTCGTCTGGCTTGAAAATCTGGTCCACCAGCCCGATGCCCCTGCGGGCCTCCATGTTCCTGCCGTCAGAGACCGCGAATCCGGCAGCGTCCTGGCCGCGGTGCTGCAGCGCTATGAGCGCCCTGTAAAGCAGCGGCGCGACGTCCTTTCCGGTCTTGGACCAGATGCCGACGACGCCGCACTCCTCGTGCTTCTCGTCAAAGTAGCGGCTGGTGATTTTGGTTACCATACGAATACTATGAATGGACTGTTTTTAATTTTTTTGCAGGCCAAGAACAACGCATGGAAAAAGCAGATAATCCAAGCGAGCGTGTGGCCCGGATAGAGGCGCGTAACGCCCGCGTGGAAGCTGACAAGGCATGGGAGACGAGTTTCTCCCGTCGTGCCCTGATTACATTGGGCACCTACCTGTTCTCCGCGCTGTTCCTGGTGACCATAAACGCCCCGAACCCACTCCTGTCCGCGCTCGTTCCAGCTGCTGCATTCGTATTCTCCACCCTCTCGCTCCCGCCGCTGAAGGCCTGGTGGCTGAAGCGGAGATACCCGTAGCAGAAACGTTGATTGCCGTGCCGCAGCCACCAACTCTTTTAAACAGTCCCCGACAATAGAAGCGCCGGTAATTTTCATGAGAAAAGTGGCAATCATAGGCGCTGGCATGACCGCCTTCGGCGAGCACTGGGAAACAGGCTTCAGGGACCTGGTGGTTGAGGCAGGCGTCAGGGCAATCGCCGACGCAGGGATATCAGGGGACCGGATAGACGGCGGCTTCGTCGGCACCATGGCTTCCGGGCGGCTCATCGGCCAGGAGCACATCGGCGGCCTGCTCGCGGACTACATGGGCCTGAACCCCATCCCGATAACCCGCGTGGAAGGCGCGTGCGCGTCCGGCGGCCTCGCACTCAGGCAGGGCGTGATGGCGATAGCCAGCGGCATGCACGACCTGGTAGTCGTCGGCGGCGTGGAGAAGATGACCGACCTCGGCGTCAACACTGTCAGCGACATCCTCGGAGGTGCCGGGGACCAGGAGTGGGAGCTTTTCATGGGCGCCACCTTCCCGGCGATTTACGCGCTCATGGCCCGCAGGCACATGCACGAATACGGCACGACCGAGGAGATGATGGCCGGCGTGGCTGTCAAGAACCACAAGCACGGCGCGAAGAACAAGTACGCGCAATTCCAGAAGGAAATCTCGCTTGAAACCGTCATGGACTCCAAGATGATAGCGGACCCGCTCAAGGTTTTTGACTGCTCGCCGATAACCGACGGCGCGGCCGCGCTGGTGCTCGCACCCCTTGACGCGGCGGCCAGCTATGTGAAAAAGCCGGTGGAGATACTCTCGAGCGCGCAGGCCAGCGACGCCATCGCGCTCCATTCGCGCGAAAGCATGACCGGCCTCAGGGCAACGCAGGTCGCGGCGAAAAAGGCATACGAACGCGCACAGCTCTCACCCAAGGACATTGATTTCGCAGAGGTGCACGACTGCTTCACGATAGCGGAAATAATGGCCATAGAGGACCTCGGATTTTTCAAGAAGGGCGAGGGCGGGAAGGCCACCCTGGAGGGCAGGACCGCGCTCGGCAGCGCGATTCCCATAAACACCTCAGGCGGCCTTAAGGCGTGCGGTCACCCGGTGGGTGCCACCGGCGTAAAGCAGGCCGTGGAAGCAGTCTGGCAGCTCCGCGGCGAGGCAGTGGGGCGGCAGGTGAAGGACGCGCACATAGGCCTTACGCAGAACGTTGGTGGAAGCGGCGCCACCTCTGTAATCCACATCTACCGCAATCTCTAGCTGTCTTCCAGCTGCATCCTGCATCTCATTCCTTATTTTTTCCTGCTGTAGAACGCGGTTCCTGCCAGTAGCAGCAGCATTATGAACGACGGGGCGCTGCACGGGTTCTGTATCTCGCCACATTTGATCGCTGCCTGCCTCGTGCATTCGTCCGCGGCCGCATAGCACACCGCCACAGAGCCTTCCTGGCAGTCAGCCTTGTCATTGCCGCTGGCGTATTGGGCAACGCACGAAGACAATTCGCTGGCGCACGTATCCACGTCCGGGCATTTACCCTCGGCATATTTCGCGGCCATTATCGGGTAGGACGTGCTGAGGCACGCGGTTCCGGACGCCTTGTAGCCGTTGGAGCACGACTGGTCGGTCTTGCCATTCTCGTCAAACGGGCAGGACGAGCACGCTTTTCTGTATGCGTCCGCTGCGCAGCTCGCCGAGAACGCGAGCGACGCAAACGCCAAAACCAGGACCAAAGCGAACATCTTGGACATGGGTTACACTGGGAATGGAAGAATTAAAAACTAACAATTCAGTTCCGCACAACTACGACTTCCCTGGCCCGGCTCCCTATCATGCGGACTTCCGGCGCGTTGTCCATCGCCCGGGTGTAAAGCGTGCCGTGCCACTCCTTCAGCCCGAACTTCTCGTTCAGCAGCTTCACGACGTCCTCCGGGTCAAACACCTTGCACGAGTAGAGGTCAAAGTATATCTCGTTCTCGCCGTTGGTGTGCGCGAAGAAGTGCAGCGAGCAGTGGCTGGTGCTTATCATCTGCACGAAGCTCTGCCCCGGGAAGTCCAGGTCCTCGGCGTCAGCCCAGTTGAGCGGCCCCAGCGGCCTCATGTTTATCTTCTTGAGCAGCCTGCCCACGAAACGCCCGGCGTCGTCCTTGGTAAGTACCTTAAAATTCGGATCAATCTTGGCGTTCACAGTCATGTGTACGTGTTCAAGTTTCGCCATTTTGCATCTCGGAAATGCTTTTTCCACTATATCTTTAAAAAGGTATTCCCGCGCACCTACGCGTTTCCTGCGCCTGTGCCGTTTCAAATACATCCGCACGCCAGCCCTTCGCAAACTTTATATAATCTGGCGACAAATCAGGTGTACGGGCGCGGCGCCCGTTTTTTCTGGAGGCAAAATCATGGAGCCAGTGGTCATACCAGCCATCCTCGCAAAGAGCAGGGAGGAACTCCTCCGCCGCATCGCTCAGGTCAACGGCCTGGCGCAGGAGGTCCAGCTGGACATCATGGACGGCGTGTTCGTGCCAAACAGGACGGTCGGCCTGGAGGACCTGCTGGCAGTGCCTGCGCTTCGGGGCGGGAAATACGAGTTCCACTGGATGGTGATGGAGCCGGAGAAATGGATAGAGAAGATGAGGGGCCCGCACCTCCATCTCGTGCACGTGGAGACCATACGCTCGATTGAGGTTATTGAAAACGCGGTCAAGAAGGCCGGCGGGCGGCTCGGGTTCGCCATAAACCCGGACACGCCGCTTGAAAGGCTCATTCCGCTGGTGCCAAAGGCCCGGCGCATACTCGTCATGACCGTTCGCCCGGGCTTCTCAGGCCAGAATTACATCCCTGAAATGGAAGACAGGATACGCAGCCTCCGCAAACAATTCCCGTCCATGGACATAGAGGTGGACGGCGGCCTGAATGCCGTGACCGTCCGCGGCGCCTATGCCGCAGGCGCGAACGTGTTCGCGGCAGCGAGTGCCATATTCACAACCAGCGACGTGCGGAGCGCAATAGAGACCCTGAAGCGGTGCGCGCTCGGAGGCGGCAACGTATGAACGACGCAAGGCGCATCGCACTCATGGCCAACACGCTCCGCCAGGACGTAGTCCGCATGCTCGCGGCAGCAGGCAGCGGCCACCCGGCCGGCCCGCTCGGGCTCGCGGACGTTTTCGCAGCGCTCTACTTCGGCGCCCTGCGCCACGACCCGAAAAAGCCTGACTGGCCTGAGCGCGACAGGTTCGTGCTTTCCAACGGCCACGTGTGCCCGGTCCTTTACGCGGCGCTCGCTAACGCCGGCTACTTCCCAAAGGAGAAGCTCCTGACGCTGAGGAAGCTCGGCTCGCCGCTCCAGGGCCACCCGCACCGCGGCGCGCTGCCCGGCATAGAGAATTCCTCAGGCCCGCTCGGCCAGGGCATTTCAACGGCGGTCGGCATGGCCATCGTTGCGAAACGCGAATCCCAGTCCTGGCGCGTGTACAGCGTGATGGGCGACGGCGAGATGGACGAAGGGCAGGTCTGGGAGGCGCTCCTGCTCGCTGCTAAATACAGGCTCGGCAACCTCACCGCGATAATAGACCGCAATAACATCCAGATAGACGGCACCAGCGACGACGTTCTCCCGCTGGAGCCGCTCGCAGCAAAGCTCAGGTCGTTCGGCTGGAACGCGCTGGAGATAGACGGCAACGATGTGGCGGCAGTCCTGGGCGCGCTTGATGCTGCTAAGAAAAACATGGACAAGCCCACAGCCATAATCGCGAAGACAATCCCAGGTAAGGGCGTCTCGTTCATGGAAGGGAAGTTCGGGTGGCACGGCAAGGTGCCGGATGCAGGCCAGGTCGCGCAGGCCCTCAAGGAGCTTGAGGAAACGCGCAGGAAACTGGAGGCGGTTGGATGAGCGGCATTACTGGCGCTGGTGGCATTACAGTCGCACCCGGCATGAAGCTCGTCCCGGATTTGTTCTCGCCAGCCATCACGAAGAAGAGCAGCCGCGACGGCTTCGGCAGGGCGCTTGCGGAGCTGGGCGAAAAGGACAGGAACGTCTGGGCTGTTTCTGCAGACGTTTCTGAATCCAGCCGCACCCACTGGTTCGCTGAAAAGTTCCCGGACCGCTTCGTGCAGGTCGGCGTTGCAGAGCAGAACATGGCAGGCGTGGCCGCTGGAATCGCGTCCTGCGGCAAGACGGTATTCATCTCGGCGTTCGGGGCGTTCTCGCCAGGCAGGAATTTTGACCAGATACGCGTCTCGGTATGCTACAACGGCGTCAACGTGAAAGTCCATGCGTCGCACACAGGCCTTTCGGTAGGCCCTGACGGCGCGTCCCACCAGATGCTCGAGGACATCGCGATGATGCGTGCGCTTCCGAACATGATAGTCATCGTGCCGGCGGACCTGGAGCAGGCGAGGAAGGCCACGCTCGCAGCGGCCGCAATCAGGACGCCGGTTTACCTGCGCACGTCGCGCGAGAACTCAGCTGTGTTCACCACCCCGGAAACGCCGTTCTCGATAGGGAAGGCGAATGTCTGCCGTGACGGGAAGGACGTTGCCATATTCGCGTGCGGCCTGCAGGTCTACGAGTCGCTGAAGGCCGCGGAAGAGCTGAAGAAGGACGGGATTGACGTGGCGGTGGTCGACATGCACACAATCAAGCCAATCGACCGCGCTGCCATACTCGCGTACGCCAAAAAATGCGGCACCCTCGTCAGCGTCGAGGACCACCAGATAACCGGCGGGCTCGGAAGCGCGATTGCCGAGGTGCTGGCAGAATCCGGTTGCCCGGCGCTGTTGAAGCGCGTCGGGATGATGGATTCGTTCGGCGAGACCGGCAGCTGCTCAGAGCTTTACAAAAAATACGGCTTGGATGCCGCAGGAATCGCGAAGGCGACGAAGGAAGCGCTGAATTCGGCGAAGAGGTGATAAGATGAGAAGATTGCTCGTGGTGTTGGTTTTGGTTTCCGTGGCTTTTGCCCAGCCATCCGGAAAACTGAGCGCCGCGCTAACTGACCTCTGCCAAACATCACAAACTTTTGTCGGAGGGGCGGTGATGCTGCTTTTCCTGCTGGCGTTCGTTGTCCTCGCCGCCGGCCTGGTGCTTTACAAGTTTGTGAAAACCGAGAACAAAACAATCCGGTTTGCCGGCCTCCTGCTGCTTGCATTGGGGGCCCTGGCGCTTCTCGGCGCAGTTTTAGGCATGGTCATGTACTGGCTTACGCCGCATGCGATTCAGGCGCTGCTGGCAGTTGACGGCCGGCAGATTGACTGCAATCCCTCCTACCCGCCCTATTGCGGGCAGGAATACTGCCAGGCCAATGGTTATGCTGACGCGGCGAACTGCACCTGCATAATGCATTGAAGGCAAAAAAGTAGTCGCTTAAAACCTTCAGGATAGATATCTCCTTATGAAATTCTTCATGGACACTGCCAACGTGGAGCAGATAAAGAAGGCCGTGGAACTTGGCATGTGCGACGGCGTCACTACGAACCCGACGCTCATGATGAAGGAGGGTCGCGACCACAAGACTGTCATAACCGACATCGCCCGCGTCGTGAAGGGCCCGATTTCAGTGGAAGGCATAGCAGACTCAGCCGACGGCATGGTGAGCGAAGCGCTGGAATTCGCGAAATGGGCGCCCAACGTCGTCGTGAAGATACCGATGACAAAGGAAGGCCTGAAGGCTGTCCGCACGCTCAGCGCGAAGGGCATAAAGACGAACGTGACGCTCGTTTTCTCCCCGTCGCAGGCGCTGCTCGCGGCAAAGGCCGGCGCGACGTACGTTTCCCCGTTCGTGGGCAGGCTTGACGACATCTCAGAGGACGGCATGAAGCTGGTAGGCGAGATAATGCAGATATTCTGCGCTTACGGGTACAAGACAGAGGTGATAGTCGCCTCGGTCCGCTCTGTCAAGCACGTCGTTGACGCGGCAAAGCTCGGCGCGCACATCGCCACAATCCCGGCCCTGGTGTTTGACAGCATGTTCAGGCACCAGCTCACTGACAAGGGGATAGCGCAGTTCAAGGAGGATTACAACAAGGCAATGGCGGCAGCTGGAAATAACGCCCGCCCGTTGCCACGGAAGTGATTTTCATGAAGGAATCAATACCGCTCACGTGGAGAAGGATACCTGAGAGATACCGCCTGCTCGGCGTGAAGTGCGAAACGTGCGGCAAGCACTACTTCCCGAAGCGCTCGCTCTGCCCGAAATGCAGGCGCAAGGGCAAGCTCGTGGAGTTCAAATATTCAGGCAAAGGAAAGATTTACTCCTTCACCGAAGTGACAGCGCCGCCCGAGGGTTTTGAGGACCAGGTGCCCTATCTCCTGGCCATAGTTGAGCTGGACGAGGGTGCGAAGCTCACCGCACAGATAGTGGACGCGCACAAGAAGGACGTGAAAATCGGCTCGCACGTGGAGCACGTCTTCAGGATGATTCAGAAGGACGACCCTGAGGGCCTCATCCACTACGGGTTCAAGTTCAGGCTTGTGTAGTTTCAGCGAATTCAGGCTTGCGTAACCCCGCGCCCGCCTTCCTCTTCCCCGCTCCGTCTTGTCCTCAGTAGCCATTCAGCGTTCCGCCCCAATCTTTGTTTCTTCGCCTCGTCGAGCGAAAGCCATCGGAATCCGGAAAATTCGCCGGATGGCTTCGCACGCCGCTCGCGGGCAGTGACCTTGAACACGATGCACGGAACCCATGACTTCCTTTTCCTCGTTCCTGCGTTGTGCCTCCCCTCCAGCACAATCTCGTGAACCTGCCCGTCTATGCCGGTCTGCCTGGCGAATTCGGCTTTTATCTCCGCGAACGGGCTGCGGCCTGACGGAACGAGCACGCATGGCATCTCGATGCGTTCCATTCCGCGCTCGTCCCTGCGCACCAGGAACAGCACCCGCCCTTCGTCCTCAAGCATGCCGCACGCCAGCGCTTTCGGCATCGGCGTCCCGGTCAGCACCCTTCTCCGTCCCATCTGCTCACATCAACCCAGAAGTATGCGAACCCAGCGCAGCTAATCCGGATTCACTCGTAGCTCCGTCCCCACATCTCCTTCGCGAGCTTGCCCTTGTACATGAACGAGTCCAGCTGCGCCTCAGCCTTCTTCCTTTTCTCACCGTGCGCCTTCAGGAACGCGTTGATGCGCTCAATCAGCATCGCCTTCAGCTCGCCGGTCAGCAGCCTGCCCGCGACATAGTCGTCGTGGATAGCCTTGAGTTTCGCGTCGTCCGGCTCAAAAAGTATCTTCATCCACTGGTAGGACACGTCTATGTCAGGGTTGCCGCCGAGCCTCCTGTGCTCCTCCGTGGTCGCCTGCCCGCCCGAGAACGCGTACCTGTTTATCTTGTTCCTCACGGTTTTCTCGTCGTCAGTCAGCAGTATCGCGGTTTCCTGGCCAGCCGACGAGCTCATCTTGCCGCTCACGCCCTGGAGCGGCGGCAGGAACTTTGTGTGTATGGCACCGGTCTTCTGGAAACCCAGCCCCTCAGCGATGTCCCGCTGCACCCGCCAGTACGGGTCCTGGTCTATGGCGCAGGGGATGAGGCAGCGCCTTTTCTCGAAGAAGGACGGCACGGCCTGGTACGCAGGGTAGAACGAGAGGCCGACGTTGGTGGAGTCGTCAAAGCCGAACACGGCCTTCACCGTGGAGCCTGTTATTTTGCGGGCGGTCCGCAGCAGGAGCGGATATACGTTCTTCACGTATTCGCTGTCCCTGAAGATGAACGTCCGCTCCTGGTCAAACCCGACCGCCGCGATGTCCAGCATGTTGGCGTGCGCGCTCTCCCCTATGTCCTTCCAGGAATACTCGCGCCTGTAGAGGAACTTCTCGTCGTCTGTTATTTCTATGTAAAGGTTGACCTTGAATTTCTCCTGCAGCCATTTCGTGAAGATGAGCGGAACCAGGTGGCCTATGTGCATTGCTTTGCTCGGCCCGCGGCCCGTGTAGAGGAAGAAGCCCTTCCCCTTCTCGTAGTCGTCCAGCACCGGGCCGAGGTCGCGGTGCGAGAACACGAAGTCGCGCCTGAGCATCGTGTGGAGCCCGCCGCACGCCTTCGCCAGCCTCTCCTTCAGCGCCCCGTCAATCCTGCTCGTGCCGAACTGCCTCGCGAGCTTCTCGTAGTCTATGGCGCCGCTCACTTCCCATGGGGTGACCGTGAAGTCCTGCATGGCGGGATAAGGCTGTGAAAAGGATAAAACCCTTGCCCTTGCCGGCTCTCGCGTTCCCGCGCCCTCACATGTAGTGGCTCAGGTCCCGCCTTTTCACCACGACGTAGGCGAGCAACGCCATCAGCAGGACGAAATAGGAAAGGAGCGCCATCACGTCCGCTGCCGGATCCCCGCCTGTGACGAGCACAACCTTGAATATGCTGGTCACGTGCGCGAGCGGGAGGAGCTGCTGCAGCACCTGCGTATACGCGGGGAGCAGGTCCGGGGAGAACACGATGTTGCCGAGGAAAAGCATCGGTATCGCGATGATGAGGCAGCCCTGGATGGCGGACGACTCGCTTCTCGCATAAAACCCTACGAGCACGCCGATTGAGGAAAGGACCAGCGACGATATGGCGGTTCCCCACATGAGCAGCGTCCAGTCGTCCGGCACCCGCACCCCGAACGCCAGCGATGCCACCACCAGTATCATGGCTATCTGCACGAACGAAAGGAGCATGAGCGTCGCGATCTTCCCGGCCACGAGGTTGGCGAACCCACCGGGCGCCAGCAGCGCGCGTATTATGGTCTTTCTCGTCCTTTCCCGCACCAGGCTCACGGAGCCGAGCAGGAAGCAGGAGAGCAGCAGCGAGACAGAGATTACCTGCGGCATTATGAAGTCCACGAAGCTCTGCCGCCCGTATTGGCCCTCCACCTTCACGGAAAGCGGCGACGCTATCAGCGCAGGGTCCTTGCCGGTCTGGGTCGCGACCGTGCCCTCCAGCGAGGCTATGAGCGTTTCAACCGAAGACGCCTGCGCCAGCGCTGCGTCCAGCGTCCCCTCAATCTGCGCGCTGGTGGAGCTTATGTCAGCCAGCAGGGCCTTCAGCTCGCTTACCTGCGTCCGCGCGCCGCCGAGCGAGGCGTTCAGGCTGTCAAGGGCGCCTGCGGCGTTGTTCAGCTCCGTTTCCATTCCGCCCAGCGCAGCAGAGTCGTTTTTCGCGGCAGATATTGCGGCCGCATAATCTGCAAGGGCCAGGGACGTGTTCTGCAGCGTGGCGTTCAGCCCGCGAAGCGACGCCATCTCGTCCTGGGCGTTCGCCATCTGCGTTGCGGTGTCGTTCCTGAGGCTGCGCAGGCCGGCTATGTTGAGGTTCAGGGCTGCCTTCGCCAGGTTGTCCCCCGTGGCGTCCCTTATGGCTTCAAGTCCGGCTATTGACGCGTCAAGCGTGTGCAGGCTGTTGTTCAGGCCGGCCACCTGGGATGCCAGTTTTGCGTGCGTGTCGTCCACGCTCGCTATGGACTGGCCGACCGCGCCGGTGGCGTTAGCCAGGAACGCATCGCTCTGGTTGAAAAGCGTGCCGCTGCTTGCGGACATGCCGGCCAGCGCCCCCTTCTGCTGCAGGAGCACCTGGCGCATGCCTGATACGCCGCTGGACGCATTGCCCAGCGTCTCCTCCAGCGTTGAAGCGCTCATATCACTTATCCTTCCACGCACCGCCGCAAGGCTCGTTTTCGTCTCTTCCATCCGGCTTTTTGTGGCTGTTATCTGCCCGCTGAGCGAAGCCGCAGAGGCGTTGAGGCCCTTCAGGTCTTCCCACGCGGAATAGACGTAGCCCCTGGTTATGTTCACTGACGAGGCCTGGATGACCGAGGACATGGCGGCAAGCATCGCCTGCTCCAGCGCCAGGTCGGAATTGTCCACCAGCACGCGCACCTCGGAGCCGCGGCCCCGCCTGATGTTCTCGTCAAAATCCGGCGGGACCACTATGACCGCCCTCAGCCGGCCGTTCCTGAACGCGTCCAGTGCCTCCGCTTCCGACCGGAAGTCCTGGAGGTTGAAGGCGTGCGACTGGTTTATGCTGCTGAAAAGCGCGGCCGCGAGCGTGGTGTTGGCGGCCCCTGCCACGCCGATGGGAAGGCCCACGATTTCCATTGAGCGGAACGAGCTCCCCATGAAAATCATTATGAAAATAGGGAATACGACGAGCACTGCCAGCATGGTGCGGTCGTGCGTGATCTCCAGCAGCTCCTTGCGCATGGCGGAAAGGAATTTCATCATTGCACCTGCTTCGCCACTTCGGCGAAAACGTCCTCCATCTGCTTGAGCTTGTACTTCGCCTTCAGCTCGGCCGGCGTCCCGCTGGCCACCAGCCTCGCCGAGTACATTATCGCGACGCGGTGGCACAGCCGCTCCACCTCGTCCATGTAGTGCGACGTTATGATTATGGTCTTGCCTTCGGAATGGAGCGCCTCTATGAGCGCCCACACCTCCTTGCGCACGACAGGGTCCAGGCCGACCGTGGGCTCGTCCAGGAATATTATCCTCGGGTCGTGGATTATGGCGCACGCGATGTTCAGCCGCTTCTTCATGCCGCCTGACAGGCGCGAGGCCATGGTGTCGGCCTTCTCCGTGAGCTTCATCTGCTTCAGGAGCCTGCGTACCGCCGCGTCGCCCTCCCTGGCCGGCATGCCGTACATGTCCGCGAAGAACCTCAGGTTCTCCCCGACAGTGAGCGTCTCGTAAAACGAGTCGTCCTGGGTGACGAAGCCGATTTCCGGCCTCTTGCTTTTCTGCATCTCCTTTATGCTTTTTCCGAGGAGCGTCACAGTGCCCGAAGACGGCGCCAGCAGGCCCGCGAGCATGTTGAAAGTAGTAGTTTTGCCGCTGCCGTTGGCGCCCAGCAGGCCGAACAGCTCGCCCTCGCCTACAGAAAAAGATATGCGGTCCACCACTATCCGCTCGTCTATTATCTTCGTAAGCTCGCTGACCTGGACAGCTGGCTGGGCCATGCTCCACTAACGGCAGATGGCGATATAAACCTTTCCTGGGAAAAAACAACAGGTGGGAAAACGCCGGTAGATTTCAGCTATGCCGAGGAAAGCATCAGTAAAGGCTCCAAAACTTTCCATTTCGCGTCGCGCTTCATGAGCCGCGAGCGCCGCAACGCCTTCCATGCCATTTACGCGTTCTGCCGCCAGACCGACGACCTGGTTGACGACAACGAGGGCAACCCCAAGCTGCAGCGGATGCTCATCCGCAACTGGAAGAAGCGCTTCCTGCAGGCGTGGCGCGCCGGCGCGTCCGACGACCCGGTGCTCGCGCCGTTCGTCTTCGTCATGAAAAAATATTCCATCCCGCCCCGCTACCCGCTTGAACTCATCAGGGGCGTCAGCATGGACATCCACAAGAAGGCGTACGGCACCTTCGCCGAGCTCCGCCGCTACTGCTTCAGGGTGGCGTCGGTCGTCGGCATCATGCTCATGCACATATTCGGTGCCGGCAACCTGCGCAGGATGAAGCGCTGCGCCGTGAAGCTTGGCATCGCCATGCAGCTGACGAACATCCTGCGCGACGTGGGCGAGGACGCGCGCATTGGCAGGGTTTATTTCCCTGAGGACGAGCTCGCGAGGTTCGGCCTGGCCATAAACGACATACTGTCGCTCCGCAAGACCGAGCGGCTCATAGAATTCCTGAAATTCCAGGTGGCACGCGCCAGGAGATACTACGAGGAGGCGCTGGAAGGGCTGCGCACGATACACAAGGAGGCGCGCACGGTCATACTGATGTCCTTCACGCTCTACCGTGAGATACTCAAGGTCATAGAGGAGAACGGCTACGAGGTATATACGCGGCGGGCCTACGTGGCTTTCTACCGCAAGGTGCTGCTCTACGTCAACGTGCTGATTTACGGCTGCCCGCCGCAGGCTTGCACCGGCGTCCCCGCAGGTCTTCCGCCGCAGGAACCTACCCCCTCATCCTGAATTTCAAGAACGCGGCTATTTTCCCGAAGCCCTTCAGCTTCGCGCCAGCGTCGCCTTCTGATGATACGACGACGATTTCAGCCCTGTTCCCGTCCGCCTGGTCCACGACAGCTTCGGCGTCCTTGTCCTTGCGGAGGTATTCGTCCAGCACCAGGAGCCTCTCAATGGCGAACGCGGCCGCGGCCTTCCTCACTTCCGCGAGCCCGTAGACCGCCTTGCCCGTATCCTTGTACACCTGGGTGAGCAGTTCCTCCACAAGCTTCATCTCGTTCGCCGACCGCTCCTCGCCCATGATGCGCTCTATTATGCCATTGGCGAACAATTCATTCACGCCGCTCCGCTCTGCATAACTCACGCTTTCAAACACGATGCGCTTCAGCAGCTCAGGCTTCCTTTTCGCGATGAAGTCCTTCAGGTTGTCCTTCGCGAACCCAGGCCCGGCAATCACGTATTTCTCCGGATGCCGCTCCACCTCAGCCATGATGGTCCCGAAGTATTCCAGTTTTTTTGTTTCGTACTTCTCGTCCCTCTTGCTGCCTGAGCTGTAGAACTCAGGGCCGTAGTCCACGCCCGACGCCCTGAGGAAGCCCGTAAGCGCCTTCTCATCGTCAAGCACGATTATGCGGATGCGCGGCTTCTTGCTTTCCTTTTCCGCGTCCTGCAGCCGCTTCACCTCGTGGTTCTTCCACTGCTTGGTTATCTTCAGCCGCTCGCCAGGCTCAATCTCCACGGTATGGTACTTGCCCAGCTGGATGTATTCCTCGGGCTCGCCCCAGGTTATGGGCCCGAGTATGCGCAGGCGGTTCGCGTCCTTTGCGAATTCCACCCGCTCAGCCTTCACGCGTATGGTGACGGACTTTTTCTCCTCTTTCGTGCCTACCCTGTAAGTGCGGAGGCTGTGCGCCTCAACCACGTCACCCGGGGCGATGACCTTCTCCAGGTGCCAGAGGTCGTCAAGCGTATCCGGCTGGACTTTCATCTCGCCGGTCTTGCGTTCAAAATGGACGATTCTCATGCAGTCATCCGATGTCAGGGAAGTTCTTTATTATGTTCTCCAGCGTCGCGTTGATTGCGAACCTGCCGGTTATCACGGTGCCGTTCACGAGCACCTGGGGCACCAGCCGCTCCACGGTGCTAAGGTTGCGCTGGGCTGCGAAATCCCTGTAGGCCGCAGAGCCGTTCTGCGTGGCAAGGTCGTAATCCATCCACGCCACGCCAGGGTAGGCGACCCCGAGGCGTTCCACTTCGGGCTGGATGGACATGCACGCCGTGCAGCCGGGCAAGTGGAAATAATAGACGATGAGGCTTCCGTCCGCATCTGTCACGTTTGAAAAGTCGTAATGCACAATCTCCGGCGGCACGTAGTCGGCCATCATCACGTCCTTCGTATTGAGCACCGGCGGCCGGACGGTTCCTGTGTTCGTGCCGTTATCAGTGGTTCCGTTATCAGGGGTTTTTTGCAATCCAGTGGGTGCCCCGTCCCCTGCAGACCCTGCCGGCCCCACAGCAGCCGTTTCCGCCTGTCGTGCGCCTCCGTTCTGGATGCACCCGGCCAGCAGGACTAGGGCTGCCAACAACATTGCAACAAACCGCATGGCGGTATTTTTGTTACCAAGCTTTATATCGTCTTCCCGCGCGTTTATCTTCCCTCTCCGCTTAGGGGAGGATACGCTCTTCCGGGCTCGTGCAGCTTGCACGAACGGGGGTTTTCACTATTGTAACAGGAATTTAGTGTTTTAATACACAATATTTATAAACAAACTAACCTTTCCACACAAAATCCCGCGAAATGCATAAATATATCATGCTGCATATGTTATCCGTGGGAGAGTAGTGAACATGTCCACGGCAAAAAAACATTCGTCAAAGAAAAAATTCCTGGCACTCGCCTCTGCACTGGATGGCGCAGTGGCATCCGTGGACCCCACCGGCCTGGAGCTTGTGCTTGACGCCGCAGCCCGGCTGAAGGACATGGTCGCAGACGAGGCAGTTTCACTGAGCAGCGCCGACAAGGTCAGGCTGCTCAAGACGTTCACCCGGGCCAAGGTCAGGGTTTTCATGGCCGGGACTGCGGACAGCTACAGGACGTTCAGGACGCTGGAAACGATGGGCAGCGACCTGGTAAGGATGTTATAATCAAGGTGGTAAAATGAAATCAGTAACTATTGTGTCAGACGATCGGGTCGGTCTTCTTGCCGACATATCATATATCCTGGGCAAGTCAGCCATAAATATTGACGCCCTTTCCGTGGATGTAGTCGGCGGCAAGGCAGTCATATCCATGGAAGTGAAGGACCCGAAGCGCGCAGCTGGCGTGCTGCAATCCAACGGTTTCACCACCGCCGGCCTGGATTCCATAATCATAAAAGTGGCCAACGACTCGGTTGAGGAGATAACCGAGATGCTGGAAGGCGAGAAGGTGCAGGTTAAGGAACTCAACCCGCTGTCCAGCGACGCAGTGGACGCCATATACGCGCTGAGCGTGGACAAGCCGCGGAAGGCCGCGAGGATGCTCAGCGCGTTCCTGCTGGGAAACTCCGAGACCCCTAGCTACTATTAGCGGCGGCAATCCGGCCGAAGGATTTGCTGTCGGTGGCCGGGGGTCCTCTGCTATGGGCGCCAGCCTGTTTTTCCGGCGCTGCCTGCGCATGCCCACTTCCGTCTTTTTATTATGTTGCATATATCCTATTGGAGTGTAATCCGCGCATGTGCGGAATGAGGCGGGATGATGGCAGCTCAGGTTCAGAGAAGGCAGATTCTGGTTCCGACAGGCAGACTGGATAGCTGGATAGGATCAAGGGAATACGCAAAGAAGCAGAACACCTTCCTGCCTGTGTGCCCGCTCGTCAGCACAATATTCATGCGGCCGAGAGACTGGGCGAAGATGCGATGCAAGCTCATCTGGACCAGGAACATCCTTGTCTATCCGGCAGTAGGCGAAGTATTCAGGAAGGATACTGACGTTGTCGGCGGCTTCAGCAGGGTAGGGCCTGTGAACCGGCCCGAAGAGCAGAAAGGCGGGCGCTGGATTTTTCCTGGCCTGTGCATCCCCGAAGAGGCCATAGGGAAAAAGGCAACGGCGCTGTTCATGACCCCTGACGACGTTGAGGTCCAGGCGGATAAAATTGTGATTCATGCAGCCCCTTCTAACATAGCCGTCCTGAGCAATTTCATAGACGAATGGAATAATTTCTCCAAATATGGAACATTGGGGTGGCCGGACCCCCGGACAGGAGTGCCGCTGGCTACTGAAGCGCCTGGCAGGACGTCAATGCGGGCACGGTTGTTCCGCTCCAAGGACGCCGGGGTGGAGCCGATTGCGTGCCAGGTGACCGGCTTTGGCGAGTCTGACGGTTTCGGCGATGTTCATGCGGTTGACAACCCCAGCCATGCGGCATCTGTCGCATTGGTTAAAAGCGTAAGTTCGTCGCTTAACCTGCAAGGAATTGCCGCTGACGCCGCAGCGATTCTCGCGTACGTACACATCGAAGTCGCCCTGCCAAAACGGGCCCGCGATATGCTGGTGCTCCTTGCCAGCGCCGCTACTGCCCTGTCGCAAAAGAACGCGAAGCCCGCAAAATGAACTGCCGCGTCAGGACGTTATCTCGTCCATCCTCTTTTGTTTTTCCGCTTCGGCTTATCTGGGATGGGCGAATGCGAGGAAAGCAGCCAGGTGGGTTTTTAAGCCTTTCAAGGAAGGTATTTTCGGCAGTATGAGGGAAAAAATGAAAAAAATGCTCGTGATGCTGTTATTTGTGCTCGGCTTGTTCCTGTTTGGCTGCACCACCACGCTGCCGCAGACTCAGTATGTGTGCCTGGACGGGACTGTTGTTACGAACGCCTCACTTTGCACTGCCGCAGCAGCGCCTTCAGCACCTGTAACGCCAGCCGCAACATCGGCACCGATTACACTTGACACAGAACTGGAAGCATGCAGTGGGATGCCTGAATTGCAGGGGGCATCGCTGGAAGAGCTGTGTATTTCAGGACTGGCTGCAAAGCACGAGAATGTTTCCCTGTGCAAAAAACTCAGTTATGACGGCCGAAGAACCTGTTACCTGCTGCTTGCAACGGTAATGAATGATGCTGACGTGTGCGCCAACGCAGGGGCAGACAAGGATAACTGCTACCAGCAGTATGCGACGAACGCCAATGATGCTTCAGTCTGCGACAAGATAACAAACGTTGATAACAAGGACGGCTGCTACGCAAACATCGCATCCAAGTCCGGGGATGCGACGCTATGCGATAAAATAAAATCGGCTGGCCAGAAAAACAGCTGCTACTTTAACATGGCAATGCGTTTCCGGGATACGACGTACTGCGATAAGATAACCGAGAGCGGCCAAAAACAAAATTGCCTGCAGAATATTCAGCGCTGAGAAGCGGCTCCGCTGTGTTGTGGATTACGTCCGGAATGGTCTTGCCTGCCAGAACCCTATTTGTGCCAAACAGTAGGTTTTTAGTGTTTAATGTGCAAATGCCTCCAGGGATTAACAGAATGGAGGCGGGCTGATGGCCGTACATCAACTTCAAAATACGCGGCAGCTTCAGGTGATATTCCCGACAGGCGAACTCAGCGGGTGGGTGGATGCGAGGAAAGAGACCAGGGACAAGGGCGGCCTGCCACCGAACGCCCTGCTCAGCAAGGTCTTCATGCGGCCCAGGGACTGGAAGGTACTGGGTCAATGCCATGTTATCTGGACAAGAGACGTCCTTGTTTATCCTGCAAGCGGAGAGAAATTCAAGAGAGGAAGCGACGTGGTTGGCGGTTTCGGGCTGGTCGGCCCGGCCAATTCAGATAACCTGAAGGGAGGCCGGTGGGTATTCCCTGCGTCGTGCATCCCCCCCGGAGGCATTTGATGTGGAAAATGCAGCCCTGTTCGTCAATCCCGAAGAGGTTTCGGTGGAAGACAAGCGGGTGGTGATTCAAGCCAAGCCGGAATCTGTAATCGTCCTGAGCCAGTTCATACAGGCGGCATCCAAATATGGCACGGATGGGTTTGTGAACGAAAAAACAGGCGTGCCGCTTGCCGAGGCGCCGAATGGCTCATGGACGCTGAAGGCAAAGCTGTTCCGCTCCGCAGGTGCAGGCGTGGAGCCCATCACCCGCCACGTCGTCGGCTACGAACAGCTGTATGACGTCTATGCAACCGACGGACCAGGGCATGCAGCCTCTGTCGCATACGTGGGCGCCGAGGAAATCACGCTGCCGGATGCGGTCCGGGTGACAAAAACCGAAGGCGGCGGCGTCAGGATTGAAGGCATTCCTTTCAGCGAATTCATGGGATTGGCCGATGACGCGGCTGCGAACCTGAAATGGCTGCAGAGTGATTGGCGCCATGATTTCTCCATGACGCCAGGGCGCGGCGTAGCATTTATCCAGCGGCTGGTTGACCTGCTGGGCGTGAATGCACAGCCAACTTCCAAAGAGTGAAAATCACGTCGTTATCTCGTCCATCCTCTTCTGTTTTTCCGCCTCTTTTATCTCCATGGCTATGCGCCTGCCGAAGCTGACGCTTTCCCTGAAAAGGTAGCCGGAATAGGGCGTGAACCTGGCGCCTGGCGAGCCTGGCATCCTGAGCGACACGTCAAAGCACACGAACTCCTCCTTCCCCTCCTCAACGAACGCGCCCTGGAGCGCGAACGGCCCGATGAGGCCCTTCTTATACTCGCCCTGCGTGGCACGGACGAACCGCTCGCCCAGCTCAAACGCCTGCTCCAGCAGCGACTCGCGCAGGGTGCATGCAACATGGCCGATTTCTATGGTGGACGGCTGCCTGACCTTGAGCAGCTCCAGCTGCACGTCCGCAGGCATCCTGAGGTAGCCGTCCATGTTGGTCTGCCGCCTCATGTCTATGCCGATGAGTTCCAGCTCGCCGTGTATGGGCGAGTAGAAGAAGTTGAGGTTGAACTGCGCGCCGACCACGTATTCCTCTATCTTTGCCTTCTCCAGCTGCATGCTGGTTATCTTGCCGGTCCTTATCAGCTCCCTGCTGTGCTGCACATAGTCGTCGTAGCTCCGGGCGAGGAAAAACGCCCTCTCGTAGATGCGCTCAGCCTCGCTGACCTTCACTATGGCGAGCCGGTCTATGTCTTTCGGCGAGCGGAACTGCTTCGGCATGCGGATGCCGGCCTTCTTCATCAGGTGGTACTGGCTTTTCTGCTCGTCGCGCTCCTCTGCCCTGAGCAGGAACTTGTTGCCGAACACAGGGACTTTGAATTCCTTCTCTATGGCGTCGTAGCCCACATAGACCGCGAAGGAGCGGTTCGGGATGAAGACGCAGTCGCGCTTCGTGAGGAAGTCCTGGCTCTCCGTCCTCGCGATGTCCCTGAAACTGTTCAGGAGAAGCAGCTCGTCAACGACGCCGACCTCCCTGCCGGCGCGCATCCTCGTCTTGTACGGGCCGAGGTAGGTCTTTTCCCTGCCCTTCTGCGCTACCACGAGCGTTTTGTACCCCTCGCTTTTCGCGCCTTCGCAGACGTCAAGGGCAGAATGGCTTCCCAACGTGGATATCGTGTGCATGGGAAAGAGTTGAGCGCAACAATCTTTATTCCTTAACCCGCGAAGCCAGCCCGTATCAGTGAGACGCCCATGCCTATCAGAACGAGCCCGATGACGCGGGAGATGACAGTCACCAGCCGGCCGCCGACGACCTTCTGCAGGTCAGACGCCTTGACGAGCACAGCCCACGAAAGCAGCAGCGCGCCCCCCAGCGCCATTATCGCGGTCGCCAGGCCGTATTCCCCGCCAGTCACTACGAGGCTCGTCATCAGCCCGGGCCCGGTCAGCAGCGGTGTGCCTATGAGCACGGCGGCGGATTCCAGCCCCTCCTTCTTTTTCCCGGAAGGCGAGAGCGAGAAGTTCAGCGCGTTCTCAAGGCCGAGAAGCACCAGTACTATGCCGCCTGCGATCTTGAAGTCGGAGAGCGTTATGGACAGCGTAGCCAGCAGCGGCGGCCCTGCCAGCACGAAAACCACGGCTATGATGCCTGCTATGGCCACCGCCCTGCTTGCCACGCCGGTTACCTCTTCCGGCCTGCACCCTCTGGTGGAGGCGAGGAAGACCGGAAGGCTGGCGAACGGGTCCATGATGGCGAAAAGGGTTATGAGAGGGGCGATTATGGTGGCCGGGTCCATGGGTGTCTTACCGCCCCTGCCATTAAATAGATTGCGCGAGCCGCGTCACACCCATTGCAACGGCGCCACTCCCCCTGCGCTTCCCATGCGCCCCTGCACCCATTGCACCCTGCACCCGAGCCCGCGGACGGGCGCCACTCTCCCCGCGCCCCCCATAGTTTATATATATTTACGGAGAGAGGAACCCATGAGACGTCTGCTGGCGCTGCTCCTACTCGTGGCCATCGCACGTGCCGACTTCCTGACTGAGAAGGTAGAGGTCACCATAGGGGACATAACACCGGACGGCAGCGCCAGGGTGCACGAAACCATAAAGTTCCTCATGTTCGGCAATTACTCCCAGTCGGTGTATGACAGCGGCCTTTCGGCCAACGACCTTTCGTTCTGGTCCACAAACATCGGCCTCAAGGACATGAAACTCCACGTCAACCCGGCGAAGGTGGGCATACGCGACCTGCGCGTCCGGCCCCAGCCCAGGACGAAGTGCAACCCCATCCAGGGCGTCTGTCACGGCGAAATCATACTGGACTATATTGCATACCCGGCGTATTCCGACAACGTCACCCTGGAGGCAGTGCCCGGCACCGGGCTGTTCACCGTGGAGAAGTACAAGCCCCGCACGCGGCGCTACACGCTCAACCCCCAGTCGCTGTCCTTCACCACCACGCCGGAGGGCAACATCATACTTGACCAGATGGTCTACCTGGTCGTAAAGCCGCCGGCCGACAGCGTGGTCACCGACGTCAACCCCCAGGCACCGGACTTCAGCACACAGCTGCCGGCCCACATTGATTCTCTTTCATGGAACGACATCGTCCTGGTGAAGTTCTCGCTGATATTCTCGGTGGAGGACAGCATAGACAAGGAGGTGGCCGACTTCCTTTCAGGCATACTGGTCTCAATCACGCGGATGCTGAGCAGCCCTTACGGGCCGGCCCTGGTGGCCATAGTCATAATCCTTGCCGGTTCGTACCTTTACATAGCCACCGCAAGGCGCAAGGGTGAGGAGTGATGTACAAGGGAGAGGACAAGGTGCTGGCCGTAATCGCGGAAAAAGGCCAGGTTCCTTTCGCCGAGCTCGCCAGGGAATCCGGCATGAACGAGGACAGCCTCCGCCGCATCCTGGAATCACTCAAGGCAGGCGGCTACGCAGAGACGCTCGTGACCGAATGGGCCGTGGGCAAGCCGACCGCGGAACTTGAGCGCTACGCCGGATCGGCTTTCCCCGAGGTAGCGGTCTTCAGGAAGGCGCTGACTGGCGCGTCCGTGGCAGACCTTTCGCCGGAAGAGAAGTCAATCGGCCTGAGGTGGGCGAAGGTCAAGGGCTTCGTGAACATAGAGGGCGGGAAACTCGTGCCAGCCAAGCAGGCCGCTGACGTGAACAAGGAAGCGGTGCGGCTGAGGGACTGTTACCTGGACATCAAGGCCCACGACGGGAAGACCGCCGCGGTCCGCGACCTGGTCCTCGCAGAGGAATTCTACGAGCGCAAGCTTCTTGAGAAAAAAACCGCGCGCAGCGCGGTAGTCAGATACACCGGGAAGAAGCCGCCTTCCGGGGCCGCACAGGGGGGCTTTGACGTGAGCGCTCCCTCGGCCAACGCGCCCCTGGGCAAGAGCCACCCTATAACCAGGATTACGAACCGCATGAAGGCGATCATGACCGAGCTCGGCTTTGAGGAGATGGACGGCAGCATCGTGGAGAGCTCGTTCTGGAATTTTGACGCCCTTTTCCAGCCACAGGACCACCCGGCGCGGGAACTCGCGGACACGTTCTACCTCAAAGGGGAAGCGCCGCTCCCGAAGGACGGGAAACTCGTGGAACGGGTGAAGAAGGCGCACGAGGACGGCTGGAAGTATTCCTGGGACCCGAAGGAGGCCGCAAGGCGCGTCCTGCGCACGCACACCACCGCCCTGTCGGCGCGCTACGTGGCCGGCATAGGTGACAAGCGGCCGAGGAAATACTTCGCTGTCGGGCGCGTGTTCCGCAACGAGGCCACGGATTACAAGCACCTGGCGGAGTTCCACCAGGTTGAGGGAATAATCGTGTGGGAGGACGCCAAATTCACGGATTTGCTCGGCATACTGAGGGAGTTCTACAGCAAGCTCGGGTTCGGGAAGATACGTTTCCGCCCCAGCTTCTTCCCATACACGGAGCCGAGCCTTGAGATTGAGGTTTATTTTGAGAAAAGGAAGCAGTGGATGGAACTCGGCGGCGGCGGCATATTCAGGCCTGAGGTCAGCATTCCCCTGGCAGGAGTCTATCCTGTGCTGGCGTGGGGCCTCAGCCTTGAGCGGCCACTCATGCTCAACATGGGCATAGAGGACATCCGCACACCCTACAGGAACGACGTTGAGTTCCTCAGGTCCGCACGTGTTCAGATATGAGATTCGGATACGATATTCCGGTACGGGATTGGGTACAATGTTCAGGTATGCGATTACAATGCGCGATTACGGCATGAGATTAAGAAATGCGATTCCGAAATGAGATCCGGCAGATTCGGGTAAGGGATTCAGGTACGAAATTCCTGCATGGGGTTCTGGCATGAGAATGAGATATATCCTGCTCGGCGTGCTTGCTGCACTGCTGGCACTGGGCCTGGCCACGGCGATATTCGTGCTCTTCGCCGCAGTCCCGGCTGCGCAGAAGGAGCGCGTGCAGCCGCTGTTCCAGGTCCTTGGCACCGGAACCGCAGGCAGCAGCGGCTACGCGATATTCAACTACCGCGGCGACGGCAACCTCACGGTCCTGAGCCACGATTCAGAGCCGTCCAGGAACATATACGTGATAAACGACACCCAGGCGCTGCAGGCCACCCGCCTGGCCGACCTGGTGGAACAGCTCCGTGTGCTGGAGAAATACGGCTATACCGTGTCCATGGACGACGACAAGAGGATGGGCGACGGCATATACGTCGTGCCTTCAGGCGCCATACCGTCCTACGTCCTTTTCAGCCTCTACCAGAACAACTCCAACACAATTTTCATCTATCTGGGGGCCACGGACCTGCTCCTCAGCAGCGGCATGAAGAAGCACGACTGGTACGGCTCCCTGTCGTCCTCCCAGCGCAGGCGCATCCTCATCTACAACACGACGCTGGACGACTACATGGACTCAGGGAACGACTCAGTGGTGCAGGGAATCCTGCTCAATTCAGCCACCCGACGGGATAACTTCACCCTCCACGTCTCAGGCGCCGGCCTGAAGACCACGGCCATAGGCCTGGGCAACGCCACGCGCATACGCATCGTGTACGAGCTTGAGGGCCTGCAGGGCGTCTACGACTCGCCGCCGCTGGAAATCCGGAAGGACGCTACGGTCCTCACACCAGCGCCGCCCTCGCTCTTCCCCTGGGAGAAGGCCAGCCTGGAATTCTCACTCGGCCGCACCAACGGGACCGCGTTCCTGTCCATAAGCAAGGACGGCAAAGAGGTGCGCCACGACATGCTGCGGAGGGTGACCGACGAGAACGTCTTCCTGCAGAAACTCCAGTTTTCCGAGCCGGGCGAATACGTCATTGAAGTCACTGACAACGCCGGCGTCATCGCGAGCGGCATGCTCCACGTCAAGGACCTGCAGGTCGCGCTCAAGGAGCGCAGGGGCATGACCTACGTCTTCTCGTTCCTGGTGGACGGCGAGCCACTGACCGATTCCTCCGCCCTCGTCTGGCTCGGCAACTCGTCCACCCGCCGGAAGTTTTACATAAGCGACGGCGAACTGACCGTGAACGCCAGGCTGGACCGCGGCACCAACGTCTTCAACGTGGAAATCTTCGGCAACACGCTCAGGATTCCCGTAGATAACACCTCCGACCCCCTCCTTGACTTTTACCTGAAGTTCGGGGTTCCAGGCCTGGGCATAATCCTCCTCGTGTATTTCAGCGCCCGTGTCTCCCGGAAGCCGGTCTACACCCTCCGCGTCGGCGACAGCACCACTTACATACGCCAGGAAACCCGGTTCACCAGCCGAGAGGCCGTGGAAACGTTCAAGAGCGTCAGGACCGACCTCCACCTCCACGCCGCCCCAATCACCGCGCACGAGTTCGGAGTGGAACTCAAGCGGCGCATCACAGGCGGCGCCGACGTCACGGAGGGAAACGTGGAGGGCATCCTGAAGAGCCTTGTGAAGGCCGGCCTCCTGGAAAACCACCGCGAGTACTACCAGCTCAAGGGCGAGGGCGACGTGAGGATGAATTCGCTCAGGCGCATGGTGAGGGAGAGGCTGATAGAGAACGGCGTCCAGTTCAGGGAAGCCGGCCGCAAGTTCATAACGAAGGATTACGAG
This sequence comes from Microcaldota archaeon, assembly GCA_964490215.1. Lineage (GTDB taxonomy): Archaea > Micrarchaeota > Micrarchaeia > Anstonellales > Bilamarchaeaceae > Bilamarchaeum. The sequence goes on from CAZBAM010000007.1 coordinate 35,533, forward strand.
ATAGGGTTCTTCGGCGACACATTCACAAGGAAGGCGATAATAGTCGTGGACAACGAGAGCGAAATCGTTTCCATCCTGAGGCGCATGGGCGATTCCGAAAAGGCCCTGCTGAGGATAAGGCAGGCCAACGACATGCTCTCGTTCGTCCCGATTGACCGGCTCGGCGGTGCATTATGAAGTCGGCCGAAGAGCCCCCACTGCAAGCAGGGGGCGTTCGGCTCATTCGGCAATCGTGTCCGGAGCGCCGGACACGGTGCCCCAAACTCGGAACGCCGAGTTTAGGGCCGCCAATTCCCGAATTGGGCCATAGCAAGTTACGGGGTATCAAACCCAATTCGGGAATGAGTGTGCCGGCAGCACTGGCGCTCTTCCTCCTTCTCGCGGCAGCCGCCCACGCGCAGCTCTACGACCCGCCGGTGGCGGAAGTGATGGCCTACAACGCGGCGCTTGGCCCTGCCCTCGCGGACGAATACGACAGCGCCACTGCCGTCAACGGCACGGTGAGAATCTTCAGCCAATCCATTCCCGTAAGCGGCAGCGTGGACATCGCCGGCATGTCGCTCCTGCTGGACAATGGCACTTATCCTGCGGACGGCCTCTCGGTGCTCGTGGCAAGGGGCGCGCAGATGGGGCACCTGATGTCCGTACCGTTGGGAGAATATATCCCCTCCCCCTGCGACGCCGAGGCGTTTTCCCGCATAACCGACGAGATTGCCGCAGCCTGCGACTTGGACCGCGATAACTGCATGGAATACGAGAACAATTCCTTCGCCGACTACGACCTCGCCGTGACGTTCAGCTTCGGCAATACGACCTTCCCGGAGGTGAGGGCCAGCAATACCGTGATTGCGGTTCCGCAGGGCGTGCTGGACGCCATGGCCGACTCGTCAGGCGCTGACCAGCTGGAAGTGGCCGTGGACGGGACGATCACGTTCGTTTATATCATCGACGACCGGGGCGCAAGCGGCTGCTTCGACGCCTGCTGCGACAACTTCGTGCCATTCTCTAGGACCGCCTTGTTTTCCACCAGCCGCAACTTCACGGTCTACGGTACGGACAGGCTCTTCTTCCTGCGCGCACCGGTGCTGCGCGAGCAGTGGTTCAGGGACAACAGGTTTGACGTCATCGTGCTTTCACAGGCCCCGCTATCCCACGCCGACGTGTTCCTCAACGGCAACCGCACGCGCAACCTCACCATCCGCACGTTCAGCGTATCAACAGGAGCCTGCGGCATCCGGGAAATCCGGTCCAACCTTTCGCAGCCCGCGGCCGGCGGCTGGTCAGAGTCGCTCGCCCCGGCCGGCTCACCTGCCACCCCCACGTCGCTGGAAGCAGAGAACCATTCGTTCGCCTACGTATACGAGTTCAACTACAGCTACACCGGCGTCGGGGAAAACGCCCTCTCGCTGGTGGTGAACGATTCCTTCCTCGGCTCAGGGAGATACGACGAGCGCATAACCAGCAGGATGCTTTCCTACGGTGCCTACACCGAGACCGGCGAGCCGGCCAACCAGACCGCATACGCCCGGCCTGCGTATTCCCAGCCGCCTGAATACCTGGTTTCCATGGAGCTGGTCCTCGGGCTGCTGGCGCTGCTCGTCCTGTTGTCATTCGTAAATTTCTGGCTCCTGAAGTAGATTATGAAGCGAAGTGGTTTGTCCCGAAGCAGATTGGCCCTCCCCGCCCGCAGCCGCGTCGAGATGTTCTCTACTGCGTTCGCTGCTATTTACTGCCTGACGACTTCGCCCACTGCGTAGGTCCTTTTCACGTCGCTTATCCTGACCTTGCAGTTGTCCCCTTTCCTGGCGCCCTTGACGAACACCACGAAGCCGCTGACCTTGGCTATGCCGTCTCCCTGCCCGCCCTGGCTTTCAATGACCAGGTCCACGACGTCGCCAGCCGCGACCGGCTTGGGCACCTCAAAATGCCTGGACTTTTCCATCCCGCCCTTGTCCGCTTCCATTTTTCCCACCTTTAGCCCTGGGTTGTTGACCTGTCGGGGTTATTGGGTTTCGTCAGGCACGAGCTGCCCCCTGGCAAGCACTATGCCGAGTATCTCCGGAGTCCTCATGATTTCTTCCATGGAAGGATAACCCCTCACCTGATTAAAAAGATAGCGCAGCGAACTGCTTCCATGCACCGGCTGGTGATTTTTGATTTTGACGACACGCTCCTCCATCTGGGCGTGGACTGGGGCGCTGTCCGCAACGACGTTCTCGCCCTGGCGCGGAAGGAAGGCGTGGCAGTGGGCCCCGGCCAGCACCTCGTGCCCATGGGCAACGCGCTTTCAGGCACGCCGGCCCGCAAGAAGGCCATTGACGGCATATACCTGAAGCATGAGATGGAATGCATCGGCAAAAAGGACTACGTCGTGTTCCCGAAGATGCTGGAGCTTGCGAAGGAGCTGAAGGCCAGGGGCAGGACGCTGGCCATCGCCAGCGGCAACCACACGCTGAGCATCAGCCGCATCCTTTCGGAAATAGGCGAAACCAAACTGTTTGATTTCGTCTGCGGAAGGGACGCGGTGGGGCACAACAAGCCTGCGCCGGACCAGATAACGCTCATACTCCGGAGGAGCGGCATGGATGCGAAGGACGCGATATTCGCAGGCGATTCCATAAACGACACGGCAGCAGCGAAAGCCGCGGGCGTCCTCCATTTCCACGTGAGGCATGCCGACCCGGGCAACATACTGAAGCTGCGGAAGCTGCTGCTTCCATGAAGCTTCCTGAAGCCCGGCAGGCCGCATCTAAATCCTGTCCCGGCGCCCGCCATTTCCGGCCCTTGCGAAAGGAATAAATCCCCCCTGCAACATCAATACTCACGGTTGATTGCATGGCTAACGGGATTACAAAACCAAAAAACAAAGAGATCCAGGATGCATTGGTTACGCTGGTTAACGAAGGGTTCCTCAAATTACCAGCTCCGTCGGCTTATCTCACCACGTTCATGAGTGATCTGGCGAAGGAATACGCGAGGCTCAGGACAGAAAATCCGGCCAGTGACAAATTCCAGACTCTCCAAACAGCCATAACAAATGCCCGTAAAACTACGCAGGATCCGATGATTACACCGAGCGCGGTCGTAGCTCTCAGTCCCGAGGTTCCTGGAGCCTTTATAGGAAAAAGATCAATAAACAAGTACCTGGAAAAGCTCGCCTAGGTCCTTTACGGCCTAGATTTTTTCCACGACAACGCCGTATTTTTCAGCCAGGGCGCTGATTTTCTCCCGTTGCGCAGCGTTCGTCTCGTCCCTGGAAACCAGCACCTTCGCCACCTTTTCCACGTTCCTTTCCAACGCCTGCCTGAACGTGCCCTCGTCAAGCGCTTCTATGGCGTATTTCGGCAGGATGTGCCCCACGGCCAGCGGCGTTTCAAGGACGAGCTTCGTGAACGTTTTGGAATAATGGCCGCCGCCAACGCCGAAGACTGTTTCAAACGTTTCATGCCTTGCGTCACGGTCCAGGCTCGTTGCAACAGCGTTCGCCACCGCTTCCGCGGCCCTTTCGTCCTTCCACTCAGCCTCGCCGTTCCCTATCTCCACGAATAGAATCGGCACCTCGCACGTCGGGCCGTGGTGGTCTGCTTCAAGCGAGACCGGCCAGCCTATCCCGTCGCCCTCCCTCTTCAGTTCCTGGAGGAGGATTTTCAGCATGCCGGCCGGCGCGACGTTCAGCGTCCTGGGCGTCCCGCCCATCCCGGCATCCGCCCAGTTGCCAGGCACGTGCGCGGTGAGCATTTTGCCAGGCACTTTACTGCGGTGCGTGCTTAGCACCAGGAGGCAGTCTGCCTCAAAATCCGTTGGCACGTCAAGCACCGTGGGCGCGTGCGTGTCAATCAGCCTCGTGTCCCCGCGCACCCATTCGCCCCCTGTGCCATTCCTCCGCGCCGCGAACCCGTGCCTCTCTATCAGCTTTCCGGCTATGTTCGCACTGGCCGTGTTTTGCGAAGTGAAAAGCACTATCATGCCCATGCCGCCGCCCTCATGCCACCACCCCGGCGGCCGCGAAGAACAGCACGCACGCCACGGGTATCGTAAGGTTGTCCTCAAGCACCGGCAGGCTTTCCGCGGCAGCCGCCGCGAGCGCGAGCGGGAGCGCGGCCGGGCCGATGAAATACCACGCAGAAAGCGAGGACAGGAAGAACGCGGCCGAGCCCTCCAGCGTCTTGCCCCTGTTGTACGGCAGCACCACCCTCCCCCTGCGGCCGACGAGCGTGGAAATCGCGTCGGCAAGGCCGAGCACCACGATGGATGCGGCTATCTGGCCGGTGTCCGTGAGGAACGCGAGAAGTACGAGTACGCCGGCGGCATAACATGCTGAACCCCAGCCCGGCAGCCGTGCGTCCGGCCGCTCCAGCCTTTCCTCAAGCCGCTGGACAAGGAACAGCCTGCCGCCACGAAGCCTGATGTTCATGAGCAGGCTGCCGAGTATTATGATTAGGAACACGAGCGCTGTCATGAGCCCCCTGCCGAAGCCGAGCAGCAGGAGCAGGGCAGCGGCGCCCAGCAGGAAATGGAAAATTTGCCGTTCATCCTCGCGTTCCATGTTTTCCCTCTTGTTTCCCTCTGTTCAGGCCACCATCCCCTTTTTCCATCCATATCCCCCGGTTTTACGGCCGCCTTCAGCCATTTTCCACCTGCCATCCATGCCTTTCGCCCGCCAGGCAAGGCTGACGGCGTAGCACGACAGCATCGCGAGCGGGAGCGCGGCCGCCACGTCCATGAAAACATGCACGCCCAGGTTCAGCCGCGTGAACGACACGAACAGCGCGAAAAGCAGGTAAAGCGGGTAGCCGCGCTTGTCCAGGAACGCGATGGCCAGTGTGAACGCCACCGCAGCGTGCAGGCTGGGGAACGAATAATCAGCCGGGCACCAGTCAAGGCCGGCGCACGGCCGTGGGTGCGCGGTCAGCTGCTTCACAGCCGTGCAGAGCAGCAGGACGAGCGCCAGCGACAGCACTGTCTTCAGCCTCTTGTCGTTCCTGGCCTCGCCGGCGAACACCAGCACCAGTGTCAGCGCTCCATATGCCAGGTCGCTGGCCAGCAACTCGCCCACGCTCCTGATTAGCTGATTGTCAACCGAAAGCGCAAGCGACGTTATGGTGTCCATCACCTGGTTTTTCATTTCACAAGTTTATAAAATGGAACGCAAGCAGCCCGATGGCGGCCAGCACGGCAAAGTAGAATGCCGCCGAAGAGCGCTTCCCCTCGGCGTCCGCTATCACAGCCGAGCATACCAGGGCGTAGATGACGAGGTAGGGCGGCACCATTGACGAGGCGAACGCCACTGTCGCTGCGACCGTGGCAGTGCCCGGCACCCCAGCTCCATCAGCGCCAGCACCCAGCCCAATTCCCTCAACGCCCGTGGCAGGTGCGCCGTCGAAAAGCCCGCCCATGCTCCCCAGCAGCGCCAGCGCGGTCTTCAGTATGAGCGGGATGAGCAGGGCGCCTGCCATCAGCGTGTATTTCTGCATGGCGAACATCTGCGCCCGCTCGCGCTTCACCTGGAACGCAGCGAGCATGTCGTCCGCAAGGGCGCTCAGCCTGTCCAGCGAGTTGGTCGCCACCATCTGCTTCATCATGAGCGCTGCCCGCCGCACCATGGCAGACCGCGTGCGCGCGCCGAAGTCGTCCAGGACAGCGTCGGACTTCAGGTTCATGGCGAGCTGCCTCCTGGACTTCGCAGCCTCCTCGGACATCGCGCCGTGCCCGCCGGATTCCATGAGCTCAAATATGCGCTCCACCCTGGTTGATTTCGGCAGCCCGCTCACCGAGAACAGCGCGTCCGGAAGCTGCGCTTCCACCTCTTCCACGCGCATGTCCCTGGCGTGGCCTGAGTAGGCGAACCACGCCGCAAGGAGCACGCCGGCAGCGAGCACAGGCAGCTGGAACCCTGGCAGGAGCAGGAAGCCGGCCAGGAACACACCTCCCGGAAGGAGCATGCGCGCGTCAAACCCGCCGCTCCCGGAGAACGCCGAGCGGGGCATGCTCGCCCTGGACACGAGCGCGATGAGCACGCTCATGGCAGGGAACGCGACCAGCAGGCCGAGCGCGATTTCAGGCCTGCCCAGCGAGCTTCCGAAAGCGAACCCGCCGAGCACGGCATAAACGAGGAAGAACGTGGGCAATATGGCGCTCGTCATCATGAAGAAAAGCCCGAACATGGCGCTCCTCGCGGAATATTCCCTGAGCCCGTGCCTTTCCACTGCCAGCAGCTCGTCGCCTATCTTCCTTAGCTCCCTTCCACCCCCGCCGGTTTCGTAGGCTGAAAGGAGCTGGGACAGGGCGCGCTTCAGAGGAAGCGAGCCGTACGCCACGGCAAGCGAGGAAAGCGCCCTGGGCAGGCCGGCGCCGTCGCGCACCTCGCTGCCCACGTGCCGTATCTCCTGCGCGAGCGCCCCGTCGCCGTCCGCTGCGAGCTCCAGGGCGCGCTGGAACGGCACGCCCATCTCCACGAGCATGCCTGCCGTGCGCAGGAAGAACGGCAGGTCGGTTTCCATTTCAGCGGTCCTCCCGGCAAGTTCCAGCGCAGGCAGCCTCAGCAGGAACGCGAACGAGAGCGCGAACGCGAGCAGGCCGGCAGGCACTGCCAGCGCCACGCCCATCACTGCCGCGCACAACAGCCCGGAAAAACCGAATCCTGCCGCCAGGGCGAGTGCCATTGCGGAATATCTCGCCGGTTCCGCGCCAGTCCGGAGCTTCGCAAGGCAGGCGAGGGAGCTGCTGCCAGGCCCGAGCGGCGGGAAATACCAGGAGATTCCGACAAGCGCGTCAAGGATGCCCATTCAAACTATCCCATCCCATACAAACCAATCGCCACCTGCAGATTACCCAGGCAAATCAGCTGCGTTTTCCCCGTCTTCGGCGCCGTAATCAAGGCCGTAGAGGTCCTTCTGCGCCGCCACGTAGAAATCACGGTAGGCCGGCCCTGCCCTCCGGACGAGCCGCACCCTCCGCTTCAGCTCCGCGTCCATCCCCTTCCTGCCGAGCCCGAAGCTTTCAGCTGCCTTTTCCAGCAGCGCGCTTCCACCCAGTGACAATCTGCCGTTTTTGTAAAGCGTGCGCGGCTTCCCGTCCCGCTCCCCGATTTCCGCGATTTCCACCACCCTCCTTCCCTCCCGTGCAGCCCGTTTCCGCGGGTCGTAGAGCAGCATGCGCCTCTGGACCACGATGCAGCCGGCGCTGCGCAGGTCCATGTCCGCGATGCCGAACGCCCTGAGCCGCGAGAGCGCCTCGCCCACGCTCTGCGCGTGCATGGTGGCGTAGCTCCCACGCGCCTGGCCGGCGAGAAGGACGTCAAAAAGCGCCCCGGCCTCCTCGCGGTTGCGCACCTCGCCCACTATCATCCGGTCAGGCCTCATGCGCAGCGAGTCGTACACCAGGTCCCTGAGCGTGATGCCCATGTCACGGTTCGCCACGAGCCTGAGCTGGTGCATGTGCGGGATGTTTATCTCCGGCGTCTCCTCGGTTATCAGCACCCTTTCGTTTCCTGGCGCGAAGGAGAAGAGCGAGTTCATGGTGCTCGTCTTGCCGCTTGCGGTGTTGCCGGCGATGAGCAGCGAGCAGTCGCACTGCATCAGCAGCGAGAGGAACGCGAGCGCCTCGGCGGCCACGGTGCCGTTTTCCGCGAGCTCGCGGGGCGAGAACGGCCGCTCCCTGAACTTCCTTATGGTTATCTCACCGCGTGAAACAGGCGAGAGCGACGCGTGCAGCCGCGAGCCGTCCGGCAGCACCGCGTCCAGCCGCGGGTTCTGGATGGTTATGTGCCTTCCAAGCCCGCGCGCCATCTTGTTTATCACGTCCGCCATGGTCTTCTCGTCGTCAAAGCAGGCGTTGACTGACTTCCACCCCTCCCCGCGCAGGTAAACGTAGGCCGGCTTCCCGGCGCCTATCACGCTTATCTCCTCTATCGCAGCGTCGCGTGTGAGCATGTCAAGGAACGCGAAGCCATAGACGTGCATGGCAGTGATTTTGCAGAGGTAGTCCGCCTGCCCCCGCTCAAGGTAAATGCCAGCCGCGTCCGCTGCCCGGTGCAGCGCGTCCAGTATGGGCGCCTCCGCGTCTTCCCCGGTGCGTGCGTGCTGCGAGCGCGCAGCTTCCCTCAGCCTGGCCTCTGCAGAAGAAACAAGCCCCTCTTCCTCAGGGCTGAGCCGTGGCAGGTCCAGGCGGTAGTCCCCCTCGCTAAGAATGCGCCATCCAAGCATATACTCCCCCCGGAACGTTGTTGGGTGGAACGGGTTATTAAACATGCGCCGCACTCCATTCTGCATGCCAATGGTGGACGGAGCCAAGACAGTTGAAGTCGGGTGCGTGATGTGCGGCAGCGGGCCAGGGACGCATGAGGTCATCAGTGCCCTGTCAGCCCGCGGTGCCAGGCTGGGGCTCGTCCGCTGCAAGGCATGCAGCCTCGTTTTCCTCAGCCCGCGGCTCGCGTCCGTGCGCGAGGTCTACGAGTCGGACGCGATTAAGAACTCAATATACTACGCGGAGAGCATTGAAGACGACAAAGACACATTCCGCCAGCGCCTCGCGTTAGCCGGTGCGTTCCTCAAAAACAAAAAAACCGTCCTGGACATCGGCGCGTCGGTCGGCACGTTCCTCGCGGTGTGCAGGGAAAGCGGCTTCACCGGCCTGCATGGCGTGGAACTGAATCCAGGCTCGCGCGCCCAGGCAAAGGCGCTTTTCTCGCTTACGCTCACAAACGACCTGCCAGCCGGTGTAAAGGCCGACCTGGCCAACATGAGCGACCTCATAGAGCACCTGGAAGACCCCCTGGCCTACCTGAAGGGCCTGCGGGCATACATGCGGGACGACGGCATCCTTCTTATCACCACACCTGATTTTGAGCGCTGGATTACCCGGCTGGTGAACATCAAGCCCGAGGAGCACCTGTTCTATTTCACCAAGGAAACGCTCAGGCAGCTGCTGGAGATGGCAGGGTATGAGGTGCTCCACCTGGGCAATACCACGCGCTTCGTGCGGTTCAGGCACCTCGTCAGCAGCAGCACCACGCGCAGCCCGCTCATACGCTATCCCATGTCGCTCCTGGTCGCCCTGCGGCTGGACGGCATCGGGGAGAAAATCCTGTTCCACAACCTCAACAACGACATCCTCTGCGTGGCGCGCAAGCGCTGAATTATTAATGCTTTCTTCCAACTCCCTGCCTATGCCTTTGCCCATGCCCCTGCATTTGCCCACGCCTTCAGTTTCTATATTGCTCCCAACCCTTAACGAGGAGGAGAGCATAGGCCGGACCATAAAAGAGGTCAGGGCGGTCGTGCCACGGGCTGAAATAGTAGTGATAGACGGCCTGAGCACTGACCGGACAGTGGAGATAGCAGAATCACTCGGCGCACGCATAGTGATTGAGAAGCGCAGGGGCAAGGCCTTCGCCATAAAGACCGCGTTCAGGGAAATAGATTCCGATTACGCGCTCATGATTGACGCGGACAATACGTATCCGGTGAAGGACATACCTAAGTTCCTCTCCCTGTTGAAGGACTCGGACGTGGTCATGGGCTCCCGCTTCATTGACCGGAGCCGGATAGAGCCAGGTGCGATGTCGCTCCTGCACGTGCTGGGCGACCGCGTAATCTCGCTTTTCGCATCGGTCCTCTTCCTCAGGCCGGTGAGCGACGTGTGCACCGGCATCTGGGCGTTCAGGAAAAGCGCATATAAGGCGTTTGTGATAAGTGCATACACGTTTGAGCTTGAATGCAACCTTTTCGCCCAGTCCGTGAAGAAAGGGTTCAGGCTGCTGGAGGTGCCCATAACCTATACGCGGAGGGGCGGCAGGTCCAAAGTCCGGTTATTGGACGGCGCGAAAATCTGCCTGTTCCTGCTGGAGGAGAGGCTGAGGCCGTGAGAGCTTGGAATTAATTGACCCTTAGCACCGCGAAAGTCCCATTTGAGAGATTCGTGAGTTGCGGTTCCAGCGTGAACCTGCGGTCACTGCCGAGCTCGGCGAGCTTGGCGTCCACCCTGTAGCCGGTGAACCTTCTCAGGCAGCTCTGGTCAATGACCGCGTATTCGTAGCCGTATTTCTTCAGGAACGCGTAGTTGTCGTCCACGCTGTCGCCTATGGCGTGCGTCTTGTAAACATTCACTTCCTTGACCCACGCGTATCCTGCCTTGTCAACCCCGTCTGCGAACTCCTCGCCCATGCAGAAGCCGAACACCTTCGTGTTCGCCGGAAGCTCCTTGAGCCTCACGTAGCCTGCAAGCTGTTCGTCTGACGCCCAGTGTATGCCGGCAGCCCATTCGGACATCTCAACAGCGGCCTTCGGATAGGCCGAAGTGGTCAGGAGCGAAATCACCATGGCCACCTTCGCCACCCTGGCTATGGAGCCCAGCACCTTCCGGTTCTTCTCAACGTATTCCAGGACTTTCACAGCGCCCTGTCCGGCAAGGATGGCGACTGGTATGGCAAGGAACACCCAGAACCTGTGCGGCATCATCTTCAACGGCAGGGCGTTGCCTTCCACCCCGGCTATGCCGAAGACGAACCAAAGCAGGAGCACGACTCCGAACCAGCGGTCCTGCAGCGCCCGCCATGCGTCAGCAGGCGTTTTCGCACCCAGCGTGCCCGGCGCGCTGCCAGGCGCGACTCGGGCGGTGCCGTCGCCGGCCATCGCTTTAATTACGGCAATCTGTATGCCCAGCAGCAGCAATGCGCTCACCATGGCCCCCCAGCCGGTCGGCTGGTCCATCCTCGTGATGAGTGAAGCCTGGAAGAAGTCGTCCGGACTGTATATGACTCCCTGGCTCGTGTCCGAGTTCTTGTCGGTAATAAACGTCGGGTTCAGGCCCAACTGGCCCAAGACGCCGTTCATGCCGTACATCACGAACATAGGTCCCCAGAACAGCAGCAAGGCGAGCGCGAGCGCCAGAAATGGCACGGCGGTACGATCCATCAGGGTTGCCACCCTGCCGCAGCAGGCAGTCCACCCGCCTGCGTGCCCACCGCGCCCGCTTTGCGGCCCTGGCACCGCCGGTTCCATCATTCCTGCCGCCCCTGCGTAGAGCAGCGCCATGATGAATATTATGCCGGCCACCGAAGGCTGGGACATCAACACCGCGCCCAGTGAGAGCACCGAAACAGCCACGAGCGCCATCTTATTCTCGCCACCACGCAGGACCCTGTCAAGGAAATAAAACGCCGGAAAGACCAGCACCATAGCCAGCGTCTGGGACCATATGAAATGGCTCATGAAAGACGGCAAAATGGCAAGTATGAACGTGGCCCAGAGCGCGGTCCGTCCATCCAGTCTCGCCCTGACCCAGCAATAGAACAGTGGTATCGTGAGGCTGACCAGGAGTGCGTTGAAGAACTTGAGCGTGAACTGGAGCGAACTCATGTCCAGCTGGAAAAGCACCCCGAACAGGGCGTCAAAGAACGGCGGGTAGGGCGCCAGGTAATGTATGAGCTCGGGGTTCGGCTGGATGAACGTGCCGTATGTGGCTGCGTACCTGACGGCTGCAGCGTGAACCCAGGAGTCGTCGTCCTCCAGCCACGGGTAGCTGAACGCCCCGGAAACATACGCGTAGGAGTGTATGAAGAAAAGCACCACCACCAGCGCCCAGTTCCTGTCCATCCTCGGCAGCCTGAACGTGATGCCCCCTTTCCGCGCCGCCAGCGCCACCAGGCCTGCAGTTACGGCCCCATAGACGTACCACGAAGAAAGCGAGAGTAAGCCGAGCACGGCGGCCAATAGGACGAAGGCGGCGATTCCTGTGCCTGCCATGAGGAAGAGCGCGGACATTTCGTCTTCCTCCTTGATGCCGAGCAGCCTCCAGGCTGCGAATCCCAGTCCCAGGCTTATGAAAACAAGATATAGCAGCTGTTCCAACATTCCTTCTCCCACCGGCACTCTTTGAGTATTTAGAGCCGGAAAGCTATAATAATGTTTTCCGCCCAACCATTCCACTATGCCTTCTGCTTCACTATCTGTTTCACCGCGTGCTTCAGTGTCTGCCCCCCCCTCTGCGTCAGCGTCTGTTTCCGTGCTGCTCCCAACCCTTAACGAGGAGGAGAGCATAGGCCGGACCATAAAAGAGGTCAGGGCGGTCGTGCCACGGGCTGAAATAGTAGTGATAGACGGCCTGAGCACTGACCGGACAGTGGAGATAGCAGAATCACTCGGCGCACGCATAGTGATTGAGAAGCGCAGGGGCAAGGCCTTCGCCATAAAGACCGCGTTCAGGGAAATAGATTCCGATTACGCGCTCATGATTGACGCGGACCTTACGTATCCGGTGAAGGACATACCCAAGTTCCTCTCCCTCCTGAAGGACTCGGACGTGGTCATGGGCTCCCGCTTCATGGGCCGCCTTGAGGATGGCTCAATGCCTTTCATAAACGGCGTCGGCAACCATGTGATATCCCTCGTAGCTGCCGTGCTTTACCTGAAGCCGGTGAGCGACGTGTGCACCGGCATGTGGGCGTTCAGGAAAAGCGCATACAAGGCGATTGAGATAAGCTCGCACACGTTTGAGCTTGAATGCAACCTTTTCGCCCAGTCCGTGAAGAAAGGGTTCAGGCTGCTGGAGGTGCCGATAGATTACGCGCGCAGGGGCGGGGCGTCAAAGGTCCAGCTCATGGACGGCGTCAAGGACTGCGTTTTCCTGCTCAGGGAGCGCTTCAGGCCGTAGCCAGGCCGTAAGCGGGTGGGGGTTGTGGCCGGGGTCAAGCCGTAGCCGGGCTGGTTTTTCGCGGTTTATGCGCTCCGGAGGCGGTTTGCCGTCTGCCGATTATATTTTATACTCTTTCGTTCCATTCCGGACAGAGCGCATATGACGTGCTTACAGGGCAAAAGGTGATCCGATGTTCGACGACATAATCAGGTCAGCCAGGGAAGACTCTTCAAAAGCACAGCAAGACGAATCGCCGAAGCAGGCGGAGAAGGATGACAAGCCGGGCGAGGAGAACGGCCAGGTGCGCATATCCGTCATAGGCGTGGGCGGCGCGGGCTGCAACTGCGTCAACAGGATATACGCCAGCGGCATAAAGAGCGCCACGACAATCGCAGTCAACACCGACGGCAAGCACCTGAACATGATAGGCGCGCACAAGAAAGTGCTCATCGGAAGGACGATCACGAAGGGATTGGGCGCAGGCGGCGACATCGTCATAGCGAAAAAATGCGCAGAGGTTGACCACGCGCTGCTCAAGCGCGAGATAGGCGACAACGAGCTCGTGTTCCTGTGCGCGGGCATGGGCGGCGGCACCGGAGGCGGTGCAGCGCCCGTGGTTGCCAAGATAGCCAAGGAGCAGGGCGCCATAGTCGTGGCAATGGTGACGTATCCGTTCGCACTGGAAAGGGTGAGGATAAAGAAGGCCCAGCAGTCCCTCCAGGAGCTGGTCAGGGTATGCGACACGGTGGTCGTCATAGACAACAACCGCCTCGCTGCATACGCGCCCAACCTGCCGATAACCAAGGCGTTTGAGCTTGCTGATTCCATCACCACCCGGGCCGTGGTCGGGATATCCGACACCATAATGTTCCCGAGCCTCATAAACGTGGATTACGCAGACGTCCAGACCGTGATGCAGAACGGCGGGCTGGCCATGATATCCCTCGGCCAGGGCTCAGGCCATGACAAGGTTGAGGACGTGGTCAAGGACACGCTGGAGCACCCGCTGCTGGACGTGGATTACGAGGGCGCCAGGGGTTGCCTCATACACATGGAAGGCGGCCCGGACCTCACCCTCGGCGACGCCATCAAGGCAGGCGAACTGCTCACGCAGAGCTTTGACGAGGGCGCGTCGGTCAAGATGGGCGCGAGGATAAACCCCACCCTGCAGGACGGCATAAGGATAACCGCCATAATAACCGGTGTCAAGTCCCCATACATGTTCGGCAAGGGTGGCGGCGGTGGCTCCCAGGAGCAGCAGGCCGCGGCGTCCGGCGAGCTTGAATACCTCTGAAACGGTGTCTGATTGTTTGTTTCATTCAGCGTTGCGGCATTCCTATTCTGGGCATTCATAGCCTCATTCCTGCCCGGCGCAGTGATATCGTTCGCGCTCTTCAGGAAAGACGCGTTCAACCTGCTTGAGAAGCTGTTCATCGGCTTTGCAATAGGCATGGTTTCCCTGCCGCTCATACCGTTCGTGCTCTACCTGGTACTGGGGATAAAGTTCAGTTTTGCTATAGCCCTGCTCTCTGTCACGGTCCTATACGCCATCGCCATCGCGCTGTTCGTGAAGAATAGGGCATACGAGGAAATCAAGATCCCTGCCGAAGGCCTGAGCTTCAAGCTCCCTGGCAGGCAGGACCTTAGAGAGGCAGTGGATTACATAAAGCCAGCCGCACTCGTAGGTGTCAATGCGTTCATAGTGGACATATCCACATACCTGGCGCGCAAAGTAAAACCAGCTACGCTCACAAGCGCCGCGCTGCTGATCATCCTCGCCCTCACCTACCTGGTGCGCGTGGGCTCCTACAGCCCGGTATTCCAGGAGCTTGACCCCTACTACTACACATACGTCGCCTCGCAGATACTTACGTTCGGATACAACCCTGAGAACGACCAGACGTCCTGGTACCCGGACCTGGTGGTTGACCACAGGGAAATACCGGAGATATCCTACCTGGAGTCCGTGTGGTACGCCCTTTACACGGGCGGAGCGCCCTACGACAACATGCTCATGGCGCTCGTGGCGTCCATGTACCCGCCCATAGCCGCGGTGCTCGCGGTGTTCTTCATATACCTGCTCGTCTCGGTCGCGTCAAGGCGCGAGTGGGGCGTGGCAGCGGCAGGCATAGCCACATTCATACCGGTTTTCATCTACAAGCTCGCAGCAGGCGAGCAGGAGGTCCAGCCATACGCGTTCTTCGCCCTGTTATTCTTCTACGCCATGTACGCGCTGGCCGTCAGCAGGAAGGACGCGCGCTTCGCCGTCCTCGCAGGCCTGTCGTTCGCAGCCGTGGCGCTTGGCAGTTCGTCACAGTCGCTCGCGCTTTCCGCGGTCATGGTATTCGTGGCCGTCCAGGCGATCCTGCTCTACATCCGCGACGACGACGCTTCCGGCCTCAGGCAGCTCCTCGTGACAAACGGCATAGTATTCGCCATCGGCCCGCTCCTCGGCAGCGCCATCCTGCGGGACGTGTTCTCCAACGGCGCGCCCACCTTCACGGTGTCAGGCGCGTTCCTGATGTGCCTCGCCTTCGCCGCAGTCCTCTACGTGCTGAAGAGGAAGCTTCCTGGAAAGGGCGAGTGCATCATGGCCCTGGCAGCCATCGCGGTGCTTGGAATCATCCTGTTCGCGTTCACGCCCCTCGCGGACCCAATAAAAGGGGTTGCCCGTGGGGGCTTTGAGATAGCCAATTACAACGCGCCGCTTGACCGGACCATAGCCGAGCAGGGCGGCGCATCCACCACATTTGACGGCCAGATGGGCGTGATAGCGTCGGTGTTTGAGCCGCCGGCCGCGGGCGTGCAGAACCCAATCACGAAGCTTTCCGCATACCTTTTCTGGGTGCTCGTGGCGCCCTTCACCCTGCTGGCGAACGGCCTCCTGATACTCTCGGTGTCGTCCCTCAACCTGCTGCTCGGCACCGACGTGGCCATTGACGCGAAGGCAAACAGCGTGATGTTCTTCTGGATAATCGCGTTCATCGGTTCGCTGGCCTGGGGCCTGTGGAAATTCACCAGGAAGGAGGACACCCCGTTCCTGCTTTTCCTCGCCATAGTCCTGCCACCCTTCATAATCGGCATAATAAAGGCCAAATACACCATTTACGCCGCGGTGCTGCTGGCGGTCGCCATAGGGTTCTCACTGGAGCCCCTCTCCAGGTTCGTAGCCATGCTCCTGGAATGGCTCGGCAGCCAGGGCGTGGGGTCACAGTCAGCGTCCGGCACTGGCAAGGGCGCAGCGTCCAGGGCCGCCGCTGAGAGGAAAGGGCTGGCCGGTACCGGTGGCCACGCAGGCATTGAGGGCCAGGCCGGCGGGGGAGACGCGGCCGACAGGGAAGCTGCGAAGTCCATGGGCTACTACACGATGCTCCTCGTTGCCGGAGTGCTCATCATACTGCAATTCACATACGCCAATTTCGCACCGGCGCTCGCGCTCCACTCGCTCCAGCCGCTCTACCAGAACGACCCGGCCGCGCTCGCGCCGAAGTTCACGCAGTTCTGCGCAGCCACCAACGATTCGGACCTGTGCGCCGCAGCCGCGGACCCGATGGGCTACGCGTCCAGGGGGACCAACTACCAGTACAGCTACAAGCTGTGCGTGGCGTCCGTGTATTCCAACGTCTCATACGTCAGCAACCCGGGCGCCGCGCCTTACGAGAGCCAGGCTGCCTACTTCCGCTGCCAGAGGGTTGCGGACTACTGGATAAACTCCATGGAATGGCTGAGGGACAGCACTCCGAACGGCTCGCGCATAGTGTCGTGGTGGGACTACGGCCACTGGATAAACTACTTCGGCCAGAGGAACGCTGTCATAAGGAACGAGCACCTCTCGCACCAGATGATAGGCGACGTCGCCCACGCCTACGTTGACGGCGGGCCCGACGTGCTCAGCAGCTATATGAAGTCCCACGACATAAAATACGCCCTGTTTGACATGGAACTCATATACGGCGGCGGGCAGCTCGGCGGAAAGTTCGGCGCCCTGAACTACCTTTCGTGCGCCAGGGACAACGACACCACTGTGGCCAACCCGACCGGCGCGTCCAAGTGCGAGTCCGACCACCTCTGGGAGTCGGTATTCGTCTCCAACAACCCCTGCACGATATCTTCGCTCTCCAACAAGACCGGCTTCACAGCCTACGAGATGTACCAGGACGTATACAAGGCCGGCGCGGACGGCAGGCCTGTTTTCGCCGGCACCTTCTACGTGCCATACTACCCGTCGGACTGCGCGAGCCCCACAGACCCGAACGTCGTCGCATACTGCAAGAATCTCGTAAGGGCCGTGCCCACCTACTGCGTGGGCGAGGTCACGCTCGCCAGCGGCCAGCAGACGTACGGCACCTACTACCTCAACCAGACATACCCCAACGGCGACCTCAGGCTCAACAAGGCCCTCCTGCAGATGCCCTACCAGCTCCAGAACACCTACCATTTCGGCCCTGCAACGGCATTCACGCTCTTCTACACCGAGGACGCGATATGGCTGGAGAACGGCGAGGTCAAGTCAGGCTACGAGGACCGGAAAGGCAGGTTCTACTCGTCCAACCTCTACCGGGCGATGTTCCTCAACGACATACCAGGTTTCAGGCTTGATTACACCACGCCGGACGGCATGGTCAAGATATACGAAATAAGCGGATGAGGGGGATGGCATTGTACTCCGCGGAGCTGGAATCGGAATTCAGGAAAAAAGGCATAGCCGAGGGCGACAGGATAAGGGTGGCCTCGGACGCAGGCGTGTTTGAAGGGAGGCTGATGCCCAGGCCGCATCACGGCGACGCAGGCATAATCGTCCTCAAGCTGGACAACGGCTACAACACAGGCGTGCGGCCGGTTTCCGTGGAACTCGTATCCAAACCGCGGCGGGCGGCCGCTGGCACGGAGCATGAGGAGAAGGCGAAGGAGGGCGACATGTCGTTGCCTGCGGGCAACGAGCATGCTCGCCTTCGGAGCGCCGAAGGCGACATATCAATTCTCGGCTGCGGCGGCACAATCGCTTCGCGGATAGAATACGAGACCGGAGCCGTCTATCCGTCCATAAGCCCGCAGGACCTGCGGGCCGCATTCCCTGAGCTGGAGCGCTGGCCCATACACGCGCGCCAGCTTTTCGCGCTGTTTTCCGAGGACCTCAACGCGCACCACTGGCGCCTGCTCGCGGACGAGGTTGAGAAGGAGATAAAGGCAGGGAGCGGCGGCGTCGTGGTGATGCACGGCACCGACACGATGTCATATACAAGCGCAGCGCTCAGCTTCATGCTCCAGAACCTCCCGGTGCCGGTCGTGTTCGTCGGCTCACAGCGCAGCTCGGACCGTCCGTCCAGCGACAACGAGATGAACCTGCTCAACGCCGTGTTCGCGGCAACGCATGATTTCGGCGAGGTCGGCCTGTGCATGCACGCTGACACGAACGATGATTACTGCCACCTGCACCGCGGCACGCGGGTGAGGAAGATGCACACCTCGCGCCGGGACGCGTTCCGCTCCATCAACTCACCGCCTCTTTTCGCGGTGGATTACAGGACGAAGCGGTTTGACTGCCTTCTTACGCCGCCTGCGGAATACAAAAAGCGCTCAAAAGGGCCGTTGCTCGCCCGCAAGAACCTCAATTCCAACGTCGGGCTCGTTTATACGCATCCCAACATCAAGCCTGAGTTCATAGCGAAACTGGATGTTTATGACGGCGTCGTGCTCATGGCCACGGGCCTCGGCCACGTCCCCACCAACTCCATGAACGACAAGAGCGTGCACGGCATCCTTCCCCAGATAAAGGGCCTCATCTCATCCGGCATCCCGGTGGTAATCGCACCCCAGACGATTTACGGGCGGTTGTGCATGCGCGTGTATTCAAACGGCAGGCTACTCATGGACGCCGGTGCAATCGGCGACGGCGCGGACTGGACGCCGGAAACCGCATACTCAAAGCTCTGCTGGGTGCTCGGGCAGACGAAGGACATGGGAAAGATAAGGGAGATGATGCTGACCGATTACGCCGGCGAGATAACCCCGCGCTCGGAGGTGTGCGGCAAGTGAAAATAGGCATAGAGATACACCAGCGGCTCGCCACGAAGAAGCTGTTCTGCGGCTGCAGCTCTGAAATCAGCGAGGATGCGGCAGCCTGCCACGTGATTGAACGGCGCCTCCATCCTGTCCTGAGCGAGCTTGGCGAGGCCGACCGGGCGTCCCAGGCGGAATCGTCCAAGGAGCGCGTGTTTGAATACCACGTATTCCACAACAACTGCCTGGTGGAGACGGACGAGGAGCCGCCCGCACCGCTCAACCCCGAGGCGCTGAAAATCGCCCTGCAGGCAGCGCTCCAGCTGCACGCCACCCCTCTGAACGAGGTGCACGTCATGCGCAAGACAGTCATAGACGGCAGCAACACCGCCGGCTTCCAGCGGACAGCGATAATCGCAATGAACGGCCAGGTGGGCACGTCCAGGGGTTCGGTCGCCATACCGCTCATAGCCATAGAGGAGGAGAGCGCGGGCATCCTGTCAGCCGGCGAGGGCCGGGCAGCCTACAGGCTGGACCGGCTCGGCATACCGCTCATAGAGATTTCCACCACCCCGGACATAAAGGACGGCGCGCACCTCGCAGAAGTGGCGCAGAAGCTCGGCATGATGCTGCGCACCCTTCCGGGCGTGGCCCGTGGCCTCGGCACCATACGCCAGGACGTCAACATATCCACCGAAGGCGGCGCCCGCGTGGAGATAAAGGGCGCGCAGGACCTGAAGATGCTTCCGAAATACGTGGATAACGAGGAGCAGCGCCAGCTGGAGCTCGTGAAGCTGCTGGCCGAGCTGCGCTCGCGCAAGGCCCTGCCCGTGAAGAAGCACGGGGTGGACGTGACGGAAATATTCCGCGACACCAGGGCACCCCTTATCGCGGCCGGCATGAAGGCCGGCTCAGTGGTGCTCGCCCAGAAACTCACGGCCCACGAGGGGCTGCTCGGCAGGGAATTGCAGCACGGCAAGCGGTACGGGACTGAATTGAGCGACTACGCCAAGCTCGCAGGCGTGAAAGGAATAATCCACAGCGACGAGGCCCTGGAGAAATACGGCATGACGAAAGACGAGCTGGCAAAGCTCGCAAACGCGCTCAGCATGGCGAACTGCATGGAGCACGGCAAAGAGCCTGGCGCGGCCGTGGGCGACGCGTTCGTCCTCATCGTCGCGCCGAAGGCCCAGGCAGAACGGGCGATGGGCCACGTGGTCGGCCGTGCGAACATGGACTACGTGCCGCAGGAGACGCGCAGGGCCAACCCGGACGGGACGTCGTCGTTCATGCGGCCGTTGCCCGGAAGGGCGAGGCTCTATCCTGAAACCGACGTGCCGCCCATAATGCTCACGAAAGACGTGCTTGACGCAGTGGAAAGGACCGAATCGCTGGAGCGCAAGATGGAGAAGCTGGAGAAGCTGCTCAACAGGGAGATGGCCGGCCGCGTGCTCAAGTCAAGGCACCTGCACCTCTTTGAGAGGCTCGTTGCCGGCGGTGCAGACCCGATGCTGGCAGCCGTCACACTTGAGGACACCGTCGTTTCGCTCCGCCGCGAGGGCGTGGAGTTCGCAGACCTGGAAAAGGCGCTGGCCGAGCTTTTCAGCGAGTTTAACAAAGGCACGTTCGTGAAGGCCGCAATACCGGAAGTCCTGAAAGCCATGGCAAAGGGCGCCAGGGTGGAGGCGGTCCTGAAGGTCTTCCGGTTCCAGAGGATAACGGGCAAGGAGCTGGAGAAGCTGGCCGAAGAGTGCAACCATGACATGAAGGCCATAATGCAGAAATACAGGCTGCAGGTGGACCCGCAGGAGGTCTCGCTGCTGCTCGCGCTGAAGAAAAAGACAAAGGAGACCAGCCAAAACTAGGGAGGACCGTGAACCCCTGCTCATTCTGCCCTGCGAACTGCTGCAAAAGCTACACCATAACGGTCACGGCGTTTGACGTCCTCCGCGCTGCTGAGGCAAGCGGGAAGAAGCCAGAGGAATTCGCCACCCTGCACCAGGCACGCCTCCTTGCCTTTGACCCTGACACGACTTTGGACATGGAAGGAGACGGATGGAGCTACCTGGTCGGCTTCACGTCCCACCCGTGCGCGTTCCTGAAAGGCGAACGCTGCACAATCCACGCGTCCGCACCCCTGTCGTGCAGGCGCTTCCCGTTCCAGCTTAACGGCAGGCTCAACACCAGGGTCTGCCCGCTCCTGCCGCAGCTCATCTTCAGCGTGAAAGGCACTGACATGCCAATGTGGCAGCTCGTCCGCGAGCTTGAACTGCACAAGAAGCTCGTGAAGGAATGGAACAAGAAGCCAGGGAAGAAGGCCGACTGCCTTGCATTCCTGCTGAAGCGGGCAGGGGAGCTTGCCACCCGGCCATAATCTGCGCCTGCCCGTCCAGCTGCCCTGCCTAACCAAGCCGCTTTTTGACCAGCACGTGCATTTTTGATGCGAATACTACAAACGCTTCCGCAGTGTCCGGGTCAACGAGTTCCCCGCCATACTGGACGTTGTGCCTTGACAGCCTGAACTGGTCAAATGAGGCAAGCATCTCCAGCAGTTCCCGGTCGTCCCTGTAAAGCGCTCCCAGCGCCGTAATCAGGCAGGTATGGCTTCTCTCGGTAAAGCCTTTGGAAAAGAGCAGGGCCCGGCCGCAATGGAACGCTGCATTATACGCCAGGAGTTCGGCCCCTTCGTTGTATCCCATTTTGAGATTCCCCTTTGCCTCGGCCAGGAACCTTTCCGCGATTTTCAGCGAGCCAACGACTCGCCCAGATGCATTCCCATCCTTTTTGATAAGCCCTTTCTTGAGGCACTCTTCAAAGGTCATAATTCCACCCCCCACAACAATACGCTATTCGCCAGCACCGAAAGTGCAAAGGCGTCCTTCTGCCCCTTCATGGACTGCCATTTCGCCAGCGGCAGCTCCGTGAGCTGCACCTCCCTGCCAAGCTCTTTCTCAAGCTTCAGGAATGCCGCACGCTCCATCTTTTTATTGGATACGGCCAGGATGTCCACGTCGCTTATTTCATCGTAGCCGCCTGAGGCATGGCTGCCATACAGGACGAGCGAAATAACCCCTGGATTCTCCTTTATGACGTCCTTCAAAGCCCTGCATTCGTTCAGCCTGGCAAGGAAATACGCCTTCTTCAGCGCCCGCGCCAGCGGAAGCCCGTTATCCAGCCGGACCATCCGCGCATTCGCCTTCCGCTCTGTCACGAAGATGCCGTCTTTCTCATAAACGTCGCAGTATAGCTGCACGCTCCTCGGGCTCATCCCCATCAGCCGTGCAAGCTCCTTTATGTGCCGCTCCCCGCGCGGGTTGTCAAGGAAATATTCAAGCACGCGCCAGCCGGCAAACTTCCGCCATTCTGAAAGCATAACTATATCATACGACCGTATTTTTTAAAATACTATCGTATTTTCAAGAATACGATGAGGAAACTCATCGGCAGCGGCGGAGTATGGCTATCGCTTCCCCGTCCTCCACCTGCGGGAACTTCTCGTAGAACTGGCCTATGGCATAGAAATCAGCAGGTACGAGCAGGCAAATCACTTCGTCAGCCTCTGCCTTCACCTTCGCCAGGGCTTCGGCCGGGGCCACAGGGATTGCGACGACGATTTTCGCAGGCTTCTGCTTCCTTATGACGTGGATGGCCGCAATCAGCGTGCTGCCTGTCGCTATGCCGTCATCAACGATTATGACCGTCTTCCCCCTGATGCCTGGTTTCGGCCGGTCTCCCCGGTAGCGCCTGTATTTCTCCTCCACCACCGCCTCAAGCCGCTTCCGCTCCCGTAGTATGTATTCAGCCGGAACGTCCGCCGCTCCCTTGGAAATTACATACTCGCCGTCAGGCCCGACCGCGCCGATGGCGTATTCCTCGCTCATCGGGTGGCCTATCTTCTTGGTCACGATTATGTCAAGCTGCGCCTTCAATTCGTCGTGGAGCACCCCGCCCATCTGCAGCGCACCGCGTGGTATGGCTAGAATGAGCACGCTTTTTTTGCCCTTGTATTTCGCGAGCGCAGCTGCGAGCTGGCGCCCGGCGTCGTAGCGGTCCGCGAACATGCCCGGATTTCGGCACTGTGGTTTTTAGGCCTTGTGCATGCAGGCCAGTCCGGCCTGCGGCTACTGTTTCGTCTTCACCAGCCATTCCCCGGTGGCCGGGGCGCTCACCCTCAGCGTGGCCGCGTCCGCAGTGCCGGGGAGCCTACCGGCGGTTATCGTCACAGTCACTGCATATTCCCCTATCCGGCGTGTGTTCCCATAACGGAGCGTCGTGCTGTCATCCAGCATGATCCCCGTGCTATCCACCTTCAAGATGCTGATGTACGTTCCGGCCACCAGCTCACCTGCTGTCACGACCTGGGTTTTTGTAACATAGGGCGGCAGGAACACTGCGGTTACCATCGCAGAATTGTCCGGACCCTTCTCTGCAGTGACATGCAGGAGGGACGATAGCGAGGACCCTACGTACTTCGCCTCGCCATAGGGGATGCTGTCCACCCTCAGCGGGCAATTGTTGTCGGTCACAGCCCCCTGCATGGCAAGTAACGGGTATATCTCAATGCCCACTGTGTCCACTTTTGAAATCCGCCATTCCGCATGTGACGGAATCCCGTGAATCGTCTCTACTGTCGCAATGACGTCACCGGCCTTCATCAGCGTCGGTTTTGTGTGCTGGGTTACAAACCCGGTGGTTTGGACGGTGTCCATGGTGCCAGTGCTTGGCGTAGTTGCAACAGGATGAGCCCGCTGCGCCATCGCAGGCACTGTGGAAAGCAGGACGGTCATGCCGATTGCAAAGCCTGCTGCCATATTAACGAACTTATTCTTAACGAGCTTATTTTCAGCAAAAGTATTTCTGTGGGTTAGTTTCATGCAAATCCTGCCTCCATACGCACTGTGTTCAGAAACAGATAAAAACGTGTGCCTACCTGGGCCTTCCCCTCAGGAGAAGCGCCAGGACGAGTGAGTTGAAAATTATTATGTAAGCCGGGTAGGCGGCTATCTCCACGGTCCACCTGTCTATGGCGGCGAAGTTCAGCACCGCAGCGACGAAGAACATGGCCCAGGTGAGCTTGTCCTCGGAGCCGGGGTCGTGCCAGATTTTCCTCATGGTCGGAAAGTAGCCTATGATGTCTATGAACATGCCGATCGCGAGCGCGGTGAACGGTATGCCTGAAACCCACCACAGCAGCAGGCCTGCAGCCGCGCCGGCCAGGCAAAGCCTGTCAAAAGGCGTCCAGCCGCCCACGCCGTATTTCAGGGAAAGCAGGGCGGTCGTAATCATGCCTATGGGCAGCGTGTACCAGAACGTGCTGCGCGCCCCCACGGACCAGTAGCTCGCGCATATTATGATGCCCAGCACGGCCCATATCCACCAGGTCGCCCTGTTCGGCTTGGTCTTCCCCTTCAGGATGGAGATTATGTACGGGATGTAGGCAGCGGTCGCTACCACTGCCGCAGCCACGCCGAGGATTGGCTGGATTTCCATAACACGTGTTCCCCCGGCCTGCTCAGCCGGGCGGTTTCTGCGCCGGAGCGGGCGCCTGCGGTGCAACGGCCTGCTGCCCGCCCTGCGGACGCGGCGGTTGTCCGCCATTCTGCCCGGCCTTGCGCACGGCAGCGAAGCTCGCGACCTTCTCGCCTTCCTCTTCCGACAGGCGGATTATGCGCACGCCCTGGGTGTTCCTGCCTATGACCGAGATGTCGCTCACAGGGACGCGTATGGCCTGGCCCTTGGAGCTCATGACTATGATCTCGTCGCCGTCATCAACGCCGCGGACGCCGACCACGTCGCCGTTCCTGCCTTCGGTCTTGATGTTGATGACACCTGAGCCGCCACGGCCCTGGGCGCGGTATTCGTCAATCGCGGTCCGCTTGCCATAGCCGTTCTCAGTGACAGTCAGCAGCGCGGGCTTCCTGCAGGCCGATATGCCCACGACCTGGTCCTCGCCCTCCTTGAAGCGTATGCCGATGACGCCCTGTCCGGTGCGGCCTATCTCGCGGGCGTCCTCCTCCCTGAAGCGTATTGCCTGGCCCTTCCTTGTCGCTATGACCAGGTCCTGCTTGCCGTCCGTCTTTATGACCTCCACGAGCGAGTCGCCCTCGCGCAAAGTAATCGCTATTATGCCGACCTTGCGCACGTTT
This sequence comes from Microcaldota archaeon, assembly GCA_964490215.1. Classification (GTDB taxonomy): domain Archaea; phylum Micrarchaeota; class Micrarchaeia; order Anstonellales; family Bilamarchaeaceae; genus Bilamarchaeum. Next base: position 60,312 of record CAZBAM010000007.1, read on the forward strand.
GAGAAGTTGTCCAGCGCAGTGCGCTTGATTATGCCGTTCTTCGTCACCATGGAAAGGTATTCTCCGCTGTCAAATTTCTCCACGCTTATCCATGACGTGACCTTCTCGTCCTTGAGGTCAAGCAGGCTCACCAGCGTCTTGCCGGTCGCGTAGCGCGAGCCCTCGGGCACGTGGTATGCCTTCATCCAGAACGCCCTGCCCTTGTCGGTGAACAGCAGGAGGTAATTGTGATTCCTCGTGACTATCACGTCCTGCACGAAGTCCTCCTCCTTGTTTCCCGTGCCTATGACGCCCTTCCCGCCACGGCCCTGGAGGCGGTACTCGTCCAGCCCGACGCGCTTCACGTAGCCGCGGGAGCTTATGACGACGACCACCTCGTCGTTCGGTATGAGCGATTCAATCTCCACTTCGCCATCGCCGCCGTCCGTTATCACCGTGCGCCTCTTGTCGCCGTATTTCTCCCTTATCTCCTTCAGCTCGGCCTTGATTATGGCGAGTATCCTGGCGACGTCAGCGAGCACGCCCTTGAGCCAGGTTATCTTCTTCATGAGCTCCTTGTACTCGTTCTCTATCTTCTCGCGCTCAAGCGAGATGAGCCTGGATAGCTTCATGTCCAGGATGGCGTTGGCCTGCAACTCGCTGAATGCGTAGCGCTTCATGAGCCCTGCCCTGGCCTCGTCCATGTCCCTGGACGCCTTGAGGAACGCGACTATGGGGTCTATGTGCTCAAGGGCCTTGCGCAGCCCTTCCAGGATGTGCGCCCGCGCCTCGGCCTCCTTCAGCTCAAACACGCAGCGTTTGCGCACGATTTCCTTGCGGAACTCCACGAACTCGCTTATCATGGCGTGGAGGCCCATGGTCCTCGGCTCCTTGCCGACTATCGCCAGGTTGATTATGCCGAACGAGGTCTGGAGCTGGGTGTGCGCGTGCAGCTGGTTGAGGACGATGTCAAGGTCGCAGCCCTTCCTGACGTCTATCACGACCTCCATGCCCTGCTTGTCCGAGCGGTCGTGGACGCCTGTTATGCCCTCTATCTTCTTCAGCTTGGCAGCCTCCACTATGGACTCTATGAGCGCTGTTTTCGTGAGCTGGTAGGGTATCTCGCTGATGATTAGCGCGTGCCTTTTTTCGTCCTTCTCGGTTTTCCCGCGCACGGTTATTATGCCGCGGCCGGTCTTGTACGCCTGGTAGATGCCGCCACGGCCTACTATGGTGCCGCCGGTCGGGAAATCCGGCCCGCTCACGAGTTTCAGGACCTCGTCCTCGCCGGCGCCGTCTATGACCGCTATGGTGCCATCCACTATCTCGGTCAGGTTGTGCGGCGGGATGTTGGTCGCCATGCCGACCGCTATGCCTGACGAGCCGTTTATGAGCAGGTTGGGCACTTTGGAAGGGAGCACGAGCGGCTCCTTGAGCGTGCCGTCAAAATTGTCGCCGAACGCGACTGTTTCCTTGTCCAGGTCCGTGAGAAGCTCGGATGCCAGCCGTGCCATGCGCACTTCCGTATATCTCATGGCAGCCGGGCTGTCCCCGTCCACGCTGCCCATGTTTCCCTGGCCGTCAACAAGCACATATCTCAATGAGAATGTCTGCGCCATGCGCACCAATGCGTCGTAAACGGCCATGTCGCCGTGCGGGTGGTATTTGCCGAGGCAGTCGCCGACCACGCGCGCGCTCTTCTTGTACGGCTTGCCGTGGACGTTGCCCAGCTCGTGCATCGTATAGAGTATGCGGCGGTGGACCGGCTTGA